>NZ_JACXAB010000029.1 GCF_014699075.1 Microvirga sp.
ATTCCGGTCGTGGACCGGGATCTTCGGCCCCAGGGGGTGCTGAATGCGCGGGACATGCTCCAGGTTCTCCTGAGAGAGTCGGAGAACGAGGAAGCGATCATGCGGGATTATCTGATGGGAATTGGATACCGCTGACAGTGCGATGCCGTTCCTTCGCCGATGTGCCGGGATCGCAAATTGTCCTCTTCAGGCAGGGCCGCAGCCGCCTTCACGGAGTTGATCCTTGCATGAGGACGCTTGGAAGGCTTCTTGGCGACCGGATCTCCGGCGGTGCGTTCCCCGACACCAAAGCCGGCCGCAGCTCCCGAACGGACCCACCTTCTTCCAGGATGCGGCGGATCATTCTCGCCCGACTAAGGGAATGTCTGTTGTGGGTCGAGCCTGTGTCAAAACTCAGTGCCGCCAGATCTCGACGAAATTTTTGTTCAAGTTCACGCTTCTGTACCGAGGATTTCCCGGTTTATCTCGGCTCGCACGAAATCGAATTGCTCGACAGAGCGGCCGGATCGTGTTTTGACACAGGCTCGGTCATCCAGCGTCCTTCAGCGGGTTCGCGCAAAGGTCCGCTCATTTCAGCAGTGCGGAAGTACGGCTAAGGTCAGCCCCGTGCCTTTTGGAGACCTTCCGGGATCACCCATTCCACACGCAGATCCTCAACTGCCTACAGGTAGGATTTCGCGGAATCCCCTAATAGAAAGGATTCTGACAACCTCCACCTAGCGCTGAGGGTTATCTCGATCCGGCTCTAAGCAGATTCAAGCGCCATCTGAAGACCTCTCTCCTCATCAGAGACAGGTTCGGTGGGATCGAAGTCTTTGGCTTCGGCTAGATGACAATTGCCATGTAGATGCTGCCGACCGCCATCCAGATGAATGAGTTGATCAGCATCCGGACCAGGTCACGGTTATTCTCTTGACCAACACCGAGGAGGTTGCAGCAGAAGTCACCCGGGCCTAAAAATATCGTTTCAATAACTTTAACCATTGTCATGGCTCCTCTCAGATCATGCCGCACCATGCCCGCAACGGTGCGACCCTCCTACTCCGGAATTATCCGTGTGGGAGCAGGTGGGCATCGTCCCATTGGCCATGGGTCGACCCTAGCTCACGAGAAGCTGAGATCGACGGACCGTTCACCGCGCAGCTCCCGCAGCGTCTCCGCGTTGGGGCAGTACCCGCGGTAGGTCAAGGACGCCTGTCCGCGGTCGAGATCCCGCCGGCAGCGGGCGACCGCCGCACATTCCGAGCAGCTCACGCTCATGTCGCGCATCAGCGCGGCCCGCCAGTGCCTGATCCCTTCAGGGTCGAGGGAGAGTGCCTGCATCAGCCGCGGCAACTCCGCACCTGCCTTCGCGCCCCGCGCCACAAGGCGGACCACCACGTCCTCCGGAACCCCGATGTCGCGGGCCAGTGCCTCCCTCTGGTCCGGTCCGAGGGCATCGAATTCATGCGCCTGCGCCAAAATCGATCGCCATTGCCTGATCGTCGCTGCCAAACCCATGGTCGCCTCCATGCTGCGCAATGCAGGATGCTGGAGACCGCATCTCCGAACGTTGATCCAGCGCAAACCCGCGGTGCTTCCCGGCGGCGCCTCGGGAGGATTTCGGCTATACTCGCCTGGTGCGGACTGCGTCGAGGGAGGCTCCCATGATGACGATGCCGGCGATCGTGGCCGATGAACTCGGCAAGGACCTCGCGGAGGACTTCCGGCGGCTGTTCAGCTCCTCGTATCAGGACGAGGCCGAGCGGCTCGACGGCATCGCACGCGTCGCCCTGGAATGCCTGGGCAAGAGCGATGCCCTCTACCACAACGTGGAGCATACCTTCCTCGTCACCCTGGTCGGCCGGGACATCCTGCGCGGGCGCATACTCACCGAGCGCCTTGAGCCGCTGGACTACTCCCATCTCATCGTCGCCTGCCTGCTGCACGACATCGGCTATGTCCGCGGCATCCTGAAAGGGGATGGGAAGGACAGATTTGTCGTGGGTGCGGACGGGCGGACCGTGACCCTGGAGCGCGGCGCTTCTGACGCGGCGCTCACACCCTATCATGTCGATCGCTCCAAACTCTTCGTCAGGGAACGCTTGGGAGCATCGCCGACGCTTGATGCCGAGCGGCTGGAGCGCGCCATCGAGTTCACGCGCTTTCCCGCGGGCGCGTCTGGCGACAATGCCCCGGAGAACCGCGAGGGACGACTGGTCCAGGCGGCCGACCTGATCGGCCAGCTCGGCGATCCCCTGCACCTGAAGAAGGCGAATGCGCTGTTCTATGAGTTCGAGGAGATCGGCCTCAACCGCCAGCTCGGCTACGCCTCCCCGGCGGACCTAGTCGAGCGTTTCCCGGATTTCTACTGGACCAGCGTCTCGCCGCACCTGGAGGAGGCGATCGGCTACCTGAACGTGACGGCTGCGGGCCGGCAGTGGATCGCCAATTTGCACAGCCACGTGTTCTGCGCCGAACACGCCTTCGCCCTCATGGGGCCACAGCGGTAGGATCTACTTGCGCAATGGTCATCGAAAGCTCGCCTCGGTCACCCTGGCGCGGAAGAACGGGAAGTACGCCTCGGTTCCGAAGCCATTGCTGGCATCGATGCGGGTCGGGATCGTGTTGCCCCCGAAGGTCCCGGTTTCCACAACCGTCGCGCCGAACGGTTGATGGCGGAAGAGCCGTTGCGGGTTGGCATTCGTCCAGCGCTGCATGGCAACGGCGAGCGGTCGCCCGTCCGCCGCAACGGTCAGCTCCAGGGCAAAACGCTCGCCAGCGTAAGGGAAGACAGCCCGCGCCGCGTCGTCGTCGATGGACTCCCAGGTGACGCCGTTGGCCGGAAGGAGCGATGCAGGAACCCAGAGGGACTCGGCCACGGCCCTGGCCCGGGCCGAGCGGACGAGATCGGGAGTGGAGCGGCTGCGCGCCACCGGCACGGTGTCGAGGAGCCAGAAACGGGTCCAGGCCCGGTCTTCCATGCAGCCATCGGATCCCGAGACGCGGCGCAATCCTGTGCCGATCCAGGGCATCCAAACGAACCCGTGCGGGGGCGCGAGGATTTCTTCAGCGTTCATGGGCTGGTAGTTCGGCCGCTCTTGGTCGCCCAAGCCGATCTCGCCCGCCATCTTGAGCTCGGCCACCATGCGGAGAGGCGTGCCCGCGGTGATCGCGAACATGAAGTAGCGTCGGGCCGGATCAGGCAGGCCAGCAACCATCTTAAGGTCGAACCGGGCCATAGGCCGCGCGGCCCTTGCGGCGAGTGCATCCCACGCTTTCCGGGCATCTCGGCCATCACGAGCCCGAACGCCCCAAGCGCCGACGAGACACACGGCAGACACACTGGCAACCGAGATGGCAAGAGCCTTGGGCATCTCCCCTCCCTTGGGATGTGAACGCTGCCTGGCTGGCGCGTGCCTCAGCCATGCTAACGTGGCACGGCCGCGGGTTCCTTGATCTGGATCAGGGGACGGAACGGTCGGGCCCCATGGACTTGGTCGTGTCGCTGCCGGAGCCTGAGTTCCGACCGGCACAGAAGACCGCGAGGACTCATCATGTGACCAGTTGCGGCCACCCTGGGGCGCATGGGTGTCCAGCCGCAGGCCCTGCGGATCACCGCTTGAGGAGGGTGGCATGACCTTGCGGCGACCGACACATTGAAGTGAAGCCCCGTGGGGCTGCGCTGACGCTGCCCTAGGCAGGGGCCATCCGGGGCCTGAAGACCGCGCTTTGTGGTTGTCGCGATGGCCTTTCCCCAGCGGCGCTCGATCAAAAAAAAAGCCACGCACGGCCTTTTGACCGTGTGCGTGGCCCGCAACCCGTATTTGCCCCTACGGTTGAGTTTGGTCGAAAGCTCTTCGCGGATGCGAGAGCTACGCTTCAACGACCATTTTTTGGATTTCCACTCCTGGTTCCCTGAAAGCTTTCATGTGCAATGAAGGCGAGCCTTGGGCTTCAGCGGGATGGTTCTGACAACCAAACCCGACGGATCAGCAATCTCAAGCCTCCAGTCATGCCATTCATCGGAATGGGAGGGATCTTCCTGTTTGAGTTCCGCAATGACCTCTGTGGCGGACGTCACAGCGACATCAATGCCGGGCACGCGGACCCCTACTTCATCACGGATGACTTCATCGCCATCGGTCAAGTTGAAATGGTAAAACATAGAACTCCCCACTTGGGTGAGTTTAGTTGGCCCGCACTTGAGTACCCCGGCGAAAGGCGTGACTTCGACACCCTAGATGTCTTGGTGCGGATATCTTTGATCCAGCGCAAAGTTCAACAGCTTTACCTTGCGGCGCCTCCAACGGGGTGTCGCGGGCGCCGAGGCCAGTCCCTCACCCATCGGGTTGCTGGCGGATGACTGCCGCCCGGCCATCATCGGTTCAGGTGGGCGGCGGCTCCAGCTCTCACCGCCCCGGCTGATTTCCGGAACGTGCCACCTCAACTGCCTCACGGCGCCGCCGCTCGCTGCGCCGCACCCGGACCACGGCGGATGATCCGCTCGGCGACAGCAAGATTGATGGCCTAGCCTGCTCCCATGAGCAGCCCCCGGGCGAGTTCCCCCGGCACACCTGCGACCAGGAACCAGGGAAGGTGAATGATGGCTTGGGTGCCTGCGCCCATCCCGATTGCATAGGCACGCATGATCCACGCGCGGTGCCGTACGACGTCGCGTCGCTTGATCGCAACGAAGCCGAGGACGATTGATACTGCCATCGCCCAGCCGAACGTCAGCCGGAGGCCATATAGCAGGTCGCCGTCGTTCCAGGCACGCGAATAGAATTGGGTCATCCACAGGCCCGAGAGCGTCGCGACGAGACCGGATGCGATCAGGAGCCATCCCCCGCGCCGATGCCAACCGGGGTTCCCGCGCCGCAACGCAGGGGCAAACTGAAACGCACCCATGATGCAGAAGAGAGTGGCGCCGACGATATGGAGCACCGCCGGCAGGGGCGAGGCGAAGAACCGCGCGTTGTCCGGGGTGATCTCCGCGCCACCGGCCAACCCCGCGAGACGGACGGCGCCAGCACCCACCGGAACGAGGGTCAACGTGATCAGCGCAGCCGGGACAAGCCGGTCGGATTTCATCAAGACCATGCCGCACCGCAATCCATCCGGACCCGCACCGGGGCCATTCCTTCAGACACGGGTTCCTGCCAGCTCATTGAGCCTGATCCCGAGCTCCCGCGGCGAGTACGGCTTCCCAAGGACCCCGATGACCCCGCCGTGGCCCACGGGCGCACGCTCCACGTTCGCTGTCACGAACAGTACCTTGACGCCGAACCTCTCGGCCAGGGCGGTCCCGATCTCGGGCCCGGTGAATCCGTCAGGCAGGTTCAGGTCGACCAACGCGGCGTCCGGCCTGCGGTCGGCAGCGAGGGCCATGGCGTGCAACGGACCTCCCGCCCATCCTACGGCACCTCCCGGGCGATCTCACCCCGCCGAGGAGTTTCCCTCTCCGGCATGGCAGGCTTCCTCGGCCCGGAGCAGTTCGAAAGGTTCGGGATGCGGGACCTCCGGCAGCATGCCGGCCTCTTCAGCGGCCATCCCCTGGCTCGTCGCCGTCGGAAGGTCCGTCCCGAGGCAAGCGCCCCTTCATGCCACCGCCAAGGCGCCGCGAATGCCTTCGAGCAGGGAACCGTCCTCAAGGGGCTTCTCCAGCACCTGCCGGAAGCCGACCCGCCGGGCGCGCTCCAGCAGTCCGGGTGTGCACTTGGTCGTGATCAGGATTGCAGGCAGGTAGACACGGCGGGCGCGCAGCCGTTTCACGAGGTCGACGCCGTCGATCCCCGCCATCTGGTAATCGATGACGAGACAACCCATGCGGGGCAGATCGCTCTCCGCGAGAAGGTGGTCGCCGTCCCGGTAAAGACGGACGCTCAGCCCCTCGAGTTCAAGCGCGAACTTCAGCGATTGCCTGACCGCATCGTCGTCGTCGACCACGATGACCGGCCCCGTGATCATGGGCATGACGGTATCCTGTTGCTGGGCAACCTCGGAGCGTGACCAACGAGATCATCGACGGGCATCATGCCTCGACAGCCGTCATCATCCCATTCCGGTATTCCCCTTAGGGGCCTTGTCTCCAGACATCCGGGTCGACTTCCGTTCGCAGGGTCATGCGTACCAGTTCGGAGAGGCTGCCTGCCAGCATCTTGGTCATGACGTTCGCACGGTAGATTTCCACCGTGCGGGGGCTGATGCCGAGATCGAAGGCAATCACCTTGTTCGCCTTGCCGGCCACCAGCCCATCCAGGACCTGCCGCTCACGCTCGGAGAGGGACTGGATGCGGGTCTGCGCCATGCTGACCTGCGCTTCGCGTTGGGCATGCTGCTCACGGAGCCTCAGCGCCGAGCGAACAGACGCAAGGAAAACATCGTCGTCAAACGGTTTCTCAATGAAATCGACGGCGCCCTCCCTCATGGCCTCGACGGCCATGGGCACGTCGGCGTGCCCCGTCATCACGATGACCGGAAGGGTGATGCCGCCTGCCCTGAGGCGGCGCAGCAGCTCGATGCCGTCGATGCCGGGCATGCGCACGTCCGTCACGATGCACCCGACAGCCGCGTCGTCCACGCTTTCCAGGAATGCCGAGGCGGACTCGTGCAGGCGCACGGGCAGACCGTCCGACCCCAGCAGGAAGGAAAGCGACTGGCGCACGGCCAGATCGTCATCGACCACGTGCACGACCTGCTCATTCGGCATTTGCCAGCTCCTCCCGATCAACCGTGCGCAGGGTCAGGATGAACGTCGTCCCACCTCCCGGCTTGCCTTCGACAGCGATCTTACCCCCATGCGACTCGATGATGGTACGGCAGATCGACAGGCCCACACCCATTCCGTTCTTCTTCGTCGTCACGAAAGGCTGGAACAGGTTTTCCGCGATCTCCGGCGCAATGCCGCTCCCCGTGTCTTCGACACTGATGGCGACCATGCGTTCCTCAGGCATCGCACTTGTCCTGATGACGAGCTCCCGGCGGGGCTGATCCTGCATCGCCTCGATGGCGTTGCGGACGAGGTTCAGCAGGACCTGCTGGATCTGGATGCGGTCGGCGAGCACGAGGGGGGCATTCGGATCGAGGCTGAAGGTGACGCGAACCCCCTTTTCCTTCGCTCCGACGAGGGCGAGGGCGCTGGCCTCCTCTATCAGCCTGGGCAGGCTCTCGATGTTTCGCTCGCTCTCGCCGCGGGCCACGAACTCGCGTAGATGCCGGATCACCTGTCCCGCCCGTAAGGCCTGGTCAGCCGCCTGGTTGACGGCGTCCCGCAGCATGGCCACCTGGTCCCCCTCCATGCGCTGAAGGATGCGCCGGCACCCCTTGAGATAATTGGCAATGGCTGTCAGGGGCTGGTTGATCTCGTGGGCCAGTGTCGAGGCCATCTCGCCAAGGGCGGTGAACCGCGACATGTGAACAAGCTCGGACTGAAGCTCCTGGAGGCGTGTCTCGGTCCTTTGGCGCTCCGAAAGGTCGCGCACGAATCCGGTGAAGAAACGCATCCCACCGGAGTGCATCTCGCCCACTGCGAGTTCCATGGGGAAGGTCGAGCCGTCCTTGCGCTGGCCGACGACCACACGTCCGATGCCGATGATGCGGCGCTCGCCGGTCGCGAGATACCGATGCATGTAGCTGTCATGCTGGCTGCGGTAGGGTTCCGGCATGAGAATGCTGACGTTCCGGCCGACGACCTCTCCCGGGTCGTACCCGAATTGCCTTACGGCAGTCGCGCTGAAGGATTGGATCCGCGCCTGCTCGTCGATGACGACCATGGCATCCGGGACGGTCTCCAGGATCGAGCGGAGATGGGCCTCCCGGGCCCGTAGCGACTCCTCCGCCACCACCCGTTCAGTGACATCCCGGATGACCTTGGCGTATCCATGGATCTCGTCAGTCTCGTCCCGCAGGGGCGTCACCACGACGTAAGCGATGTAGCTTGACCCGTCCTTTCGCAAGCGTACGCCCTGCTCCTGATGCCGACCTGTCTCACGCACCATGGCAAGCTCCCTTGCGGGCTTGCCGTCCTCGATGGCCTCCGGCGGATACAGCATCGAGAAGTGTCGGCCCAGGATTTCGTCCTCACGCCAGCCACTGATATCTTCCGCACCGGCATTCCAGCTTGTGATCCGTCCATCCGTGTCCAGCACGACGAGGGCAATGTCGGTGACGGCATCGACCAGGAGTTCGGCCATCCTCGGATGCGTGTGGAGGAACCTGCGTCCCTTTGCTTCGTAACTCACTCGTCCCTCCAACGGGCATTGCGGTGGCGATCCGTGCCGTCAACGGACAGTTCACTCCCTCGGCCCGACAGGCCCGCGCTGGACCGCCTGCGTAACAGGTGGGCGTTAACCGTGGTTCCCGGCAGTAATGCAAGGTCCGTGCAGGACACCGACGGAGCTACCCTCCGACTGTCCCGCGACTGTCCTCCAGGATACGGCCGTTCGCCGGAGAAGGGAACCGCACGGCCCCTCAGGACTTCACCCGAGGGCGGGTGAATACGTTCCAGTAGGCCAGCCCGAACCCCAAGAAGGCGGCGGCCCAGCCTCCTCCGGCCAGGTGCAGCAGCGTGCCGCTCCAGGCGGGATGGATCGCCGCGCATATGCGCGCGACGGCGGCCGCGACGATCAGCCCGTAAAGGAGCTGGACGGGGGCCGTGGCGACGAGCGCCCTCCCCGTATGGCCGAGGCTTGCCCGGGACATCACCGCCAGCGTCATCACGCCCATGGCGCCGCCCGTCCAGGCATGGATACCCGCGCCGGTGGAGATCAGGCCCAGGGATGCCAGACCAGTCAGGACGAAGCCGAGCGGCACGAATCCATAAGCCACGTGCAGGATCAGGACGAGACGGTCCCTCCAGGTACGCTCGCCCGCCCAACGGCCAAGCCGTATCGCCTGGAGCAGCCCGGCGACGATCAGGGCCGCGCCGGTGACGAGCAGGTCCGGTGCGGCGATCCATGCCAGAAGCGCGGTGCCGGCCGCGACCATCGAGACCACGTCGAAGCGGCCGAACGATGCCGGCAAGCGGCCGGGGTTCTCGCGTGCGAGCCAATTGCGGGTGAAGCTCGGGATGATGCGCCCGCCGACCAGCATGATCAGCATCATAGTGGCGGCAATCCCGATGCGGATGCCGTAGTCGGCGGCACCGAGGACATGAGCCTCGATGTGGAAAACGATGTTGCCGATCGTGAGAACCCCCAGCGCAACCAGCACCTTGAGGTTGCGCCAGTTCCTGCCCCTGACGATCTCGCGGGCCATGGCCGCGCCCACAAGCAGCAGAAACGCGTTGTCGACGAGCGCCGCGGACTCCCAGCCGATCCAAGCCGACGTCGTGACGGCGAGGCGGCCTGCGACCCAGGTCAGCACGATGGCGAGCAGGGGCCGCCCCTGGAGCGGCATGCGCCCGGTCCAGTTCGGGACGGCCGTCAGCAGGAAGCCGGTGATCACGGCCGGGAGATACCCGTACAGCATCTCGTGGATGTGCCAGTCGCGCGGGGCGAAAGCGATCGACAGCTCCAACTCTCCATAGAACACCGGCAGCCAGGCCAGGATCGCGAGGCCGGCATAGAGGGAGCCGAGGAGGAAGAACGGCCGGAAGCCGTATGAGAGGAGCGCGGGTCCCTCGTAATCGCGCAGGCGTGGGATCGGAGCCATCATCGGCCTCCTTCGACTGGAATGAACACGTCCTGCGCCGTCACGGCGCCGTCCGAGGCGACGTCGGTCGCGGTGAATGCGATGGGCTGCCTGTCGTCCGCAGGAGCCGTGACGAGCACGCGCAATTCGCGGGTCGTGTCAGCGGCTACCCTCACCGGGCCGTCCTCGCCGACGGTCTCGACGGTCGCGGCGTGCAACCCGGAGACCTCCAGCCGAAACGAGCGTTCGACATCGGCCTTGTTGTAGAGCCGGACCGCGTAGCCGTTTCGGGCCCGTCCGTCGGAGAGCCTCACGGCAACGGGATTGCGGTCGTGGATGACGGTGATCTTGGCATCGCTCCGCATCGAGAGGCTCACGCCCATCGCCCCGGCCAGTGCCACGACGCACAGCCCGAGACCGATGGTCTTCGGCCTGATCACGCGTCGACGGGCAGGCTCGTTCCTGCGTTCACGCTCGATGTTCGTCCAGGCCTCGTAGTCGATGAGGCCACGCGGACGGTCGAGCTTGGCCATCACGCTGTCGCAGGCGTCGACGCACAGGCCGCAGTTGATGCAGGCGAAGTTCGGTCCCTCGCGGATGTCGATGCCGATCGGGCAGACGTTCACGCATTGCATGCAGTCGACGCAATCCCCGGCAGGTTCTCCCTTCGCACGCAGCTCCAGTGCCTTCTTGGCGGAGGCGCGGGGCTCGCCCCGGCGGTCGCGGTAGTTGACGGTCAGCGCCTCGGGATCCCAGATCGCGCCCTGGAGTCGCGGCCACGGGCACATCCAGGTACAGACCTGCTCGCGGGCGAAACCCGCCAGGGTGTATGTCGTGCAGGTCAGGATGCCGACCCAGGCATAGGCGAGCATGGAGGCGCGGCCCGTCGCGAGATCGGCCACAAGCGTCGGCGCGTCGGTGAAGTAGAGGACGAAGGCACCTCCCGTGCCCATGGCGATGAGGAGCCAGATCGTATGCTTGACGCCGATCTCCAGCACGCGCCGCGCAGTCAGCGGGGCGTCATGCTTCTTCAGGCGCTCCCTGCGGTCACCCTCGACGAGGCGCTCGACGAGAAGGAACAGGTCGGTCCAGACGGTCTGCGGACAGAAGTAGCCGCACCAGACGCGCCCCGCGACGGCATTGAGCCAGATGAGGACCAGCGTCGCCAGGACCAGAAGGCCCGTGAGGTAGTAGACCTCCTGCGGCCAGATCTCGATGAAGAGGAAATAGAGGCGTCCGCGCTCGAGGTCGAGGAGCACGGCCTGGTCAGGCTGGCCGGGACCACGCGCCCAGCGGACGAACGGCATGACGTAATAGATGGCCAGACAGCAGACCAGCGCGATCCACTTCAGGCGGCGGTAGCGGCCGGAGACGGACTGGGGGACGACCCTTTCCGTGATGACACCGCGCTTCGGCTTGCGAAGGTGCGCCCGTTCGGGCTTGAAGCTGATGTCGAGGGTGGCCATCGGGCGCTGCAAGGATGTTGGCGCCGCCGCGGCATGATCGCCGCGGCGGCGCAAGGGCCTCAAGGCACGCCGTTACTTGGCGGCAGTCGTGGTGGTGGCGAGCTTGTCGAACAGGTTGGCGAAGGCCTGCTTGGCCTTGCCGGGGTGCGTGGCAGCCTTGGCCTGGTCAACGTTGGCCGCGTCGCCGACCACGATCATCCCGACCATGCCCATGCCGTAGTGCGGCTTGCACTTGTAGCCGTACACGCCGGGCTTGTCGAAGGTGATGGCAAGCTCCTCGTTGATCTTGCCGACGAACTTCTGCCCGCCTTCCGGCACCATGGCATCGACGGTCTCGACGTTGTGGCCCTTGTCCGAGGCCACGAACTTCACCGTATCGCCGGGATTGATCTTCACCAGCGCCGGCTCGAACACCATGACGCCGTCGGTGCCCTTGTTGAGCATCTTGACCTCGACCTCGGCGGCACCGGCCGCACCTGCGAATCCGAGGGCAGCCACGAGAGCGCCGAGCACGATAACCTTACGCATGATCCTTCTCCTTGGTTGAAACCTGCGAGCCTCACCGGCTCTTGAGGAGAAGTCATACGCCTCGTTGCGGTGGGCTTGTTTGATCTGACGCAAACTGGGAGACGTTCTTCGTCGAAACGTCCGGAATCGTGTTCCATTCCCATGACAAGGATACGCAGCCTTGAGATGCATCAATTCGGCTGGATCGGCGCCATTGTAAGTGATGCTGGGCAACGAGTACGGTGATGGTCCTCGTCCAGCCGGCCCAGGGTGGGGCCGCGAGATCCACGCACGACGCGGCGTGATCTCCCTTCCCTTGGGATGCCATTGACCTCACGCTTGAATGAGAGATGGAATCCGTAAAATGCCGAACCTGGACAAGTCGCTCGTGGCCGATCTTCCGATGTTCGCGGGGGTGGAGCCGGACGATCTCAACGACATCCTCCGGGAAGCGCAATCGATCCGCTACCAGAAGGGGGCAAGCGTCTTCCAGCAGGACGAGGAGGCTCATTCCTTCTTCATCCTTCTCCACGGACACCTGCGGGTCATGAAGGTCACGCCCGACGGGCAGCAGGTCGTGGTGCGCTATGTGACGCCCGGCGAGATCTTCGGGATCGCCATGGCCATGGGGCGTGGCACCTACCCGGCGACGGCCCTCGCCGTCGTGGACAGCCTCGCCCTCGTCTGGCCGTCCGCGGCCTGGCCCCGCCTCGTCGCGAAGCATCCCTCGCTCGCCGTCAACACGATCCAGACCGTCGGAAGCCGCCTTCAGGACGCCCACACCCGGGTCGTCGAGATGTCGACGGAGCAGGTCGAGAGGCGCGTCGCCCACGCGCTCCTGCGTCTCGCCAAGCAGGCCGGGCGGAAGGGCGAGGACGGCATCCGGATCGACTTCCCGATCTCACGTCAGGACGTCGCGGAGATGACGGGAACCACGCTCCACACGGTCAGCCGCATCCTGAGCGCCTGGGAGGACCAGGGCCTCGTCGAGAGCGGACGCCAGAGGATCTCGATCCGGGACCCGCACAAGCTGTTCATCCTTGCCGAGCGCCCGTCGGGCTGAGTCCCCTCCCCTCATGCGGGCCAGCGGGCCGGGACGGGCGCTGACCCGTCCCGGGCTGCGGGAGCGGACCCCTGCGCGATGATGGCCCTCAGGTCGGTCAGGAATTCCGCCTGATCGACGCCATGCTCGCGGCAGGCGTCGGCCACTGTGTGGAAGCAGGCGATCGGACAGCCGACGCAGTGCATTTTGTGGTTCAGGAAGGCCCGGATCGTCATGGGCCAGCGCCGCATGACGTCGTCGACGAATTGTGTGGGTTCAAGGGGCATCATGGCCTCCGCGCTGATGGTTCGATTCACATAACCCCTTCTAACCAGTTTTCCGCTGTCCCTCTTTGCGCGGCATCAACCAGGCTAAAGGTGCCGAGCGCGTGGGTATTTGTTTGAGGTGGGGCAAAGAAGCGGCGGGCTCGATGGGAGAGTGTCCCGGTCATCGAAGGAGGGCCGTCATCGAGGACGCGCGGGAGCGCTCCTGCACCGGCTCCCGAATGCGCCTTCCATCGATGCCACCCTCGTCCGGGATCCGCAGGGATACCCGGACCTCATCACGTAAAGCGGCCGGAACCTGCCAGGTCGCCCGCCAAGGAATGCTTGCCGATGTGCAGTTGCAACGTCACCGAGACCGTCATCGATGTCCGCCAGATCATGCCGCGGATGCGCCACCCCCTGATCTTCAGCACCTTCGACCAACTCCAACCGGGCGAGGGTTTCGTGCTCCTGAACGACCACGATCCCAGGCCCCTCCTCTACCAGTTCAACGTCAACTACCCGGGCGACTTTGGATGGGATTACGAAGCGGATGGACCCGATCTCTGGCGGGTGCGCATCAGCCGCGCGGCAGCCTGAGGCCGAGTGTCCGAAAGCGGCCCCGACGCGGAGCCTGGAGCGGCTCCGCGTCACGTCTCCCTTGCCGGACACAACCTGGAAGCGCCATCCATGACCGAGTTTTACATTGCCCTGGCCGTCTTCCTCGCAGCCCACGTGATACCGGCCAGCCCCGGCCTGCGGTCACGCCTGATCGCCACGATGGGAAGGTCGACCTATCTCAGCGCCTACTCGCTCCTGTCCCTCGGGCTGCTCGCTTGGCTCATCCTGGCTGCGCAGCGGGCGGAGACGGTCCTGCTCTGGGACCCCGCCTCCTGGCAGTGGCATGTGCCCTTCCTCGCCATGCCGGTCGCCGCGTTCCTCCTGATCGCCGGTCTCGCGTGGCCCAATCCGCTCTCGATCTCGCTGCGGAGCGGCAAGGAACCCGGCCCGATCGTCGCCGTCACGCGCCATCCCGTCCTCTGGGGTTTCCTGATCTGGGCGGCATCGCACGTCCCGCCGAACGGAGGCCTCGTCGCGGTCCTCCTCTTCGGCGGCATGGCGGCCTTCTCGATGCTCGGGTTCTTCCTGCTGGACCTCAAGGCCCGCAAGCGCATGGGTTCGGAGCGCTGGCGCACACGAAGCGCCGGGACGTCGATCGTCCCGTTCAAGGCATTGTTGCAGGGGCGGGCTCCATGGACATCGCTGCGTCCCCTGATGCTGCCCGCCCTGGTTGCGATCGTCGCCTATGCCTGGTTCGTGCTCCAGGGGCATGCGCTCCTCATCGGACCCGACCCACTCGCAGGCCTTGTCGCGATGGGATAGGCGCCCGACCGCCGGATCCGCGCTACTGGGTGACGAAGAGGGTGACCGCGATGGCCACCGACATGGTCACGGCGGCGATCGTGCCGCTCAGCCGCAGTACCCCCATCCGGTGAAGCATCACCGCGAAGATGACGATGAGCGGTGTCGCCATCACCAGTCCGACCTGTGCATCAGTCATGGTTGATCTCTCCTGTCCATGGGTTTCCATCCCTCTATGGACCGGAACGCCGGGGAGTTGTTTGAGGCAGCGCAACGAGAATGCCGGATGGGCGCCGTAAGGATCGATGTCGGCAGGTACGGAATGGCTGGGAACGATGAACGCTGCGCAAGAGGATAGGCCCTGGGGGGCGCTGTCGGACCTGCCGGGACACCCGATGATGTGGGTGCTCATCCTGACGGAGGTCGTGACCTTCGGGCTTCTTCTCGCGACCTTCACCGTCACGGGAGTCGTTCAGCCCGCCGTCTTCGCGGCGGGCCGGGCACAGCTCGATCCCGTCCTCGGCGGCGCGAACACGCTCGTGCTGATCACCAGCGGATGGCTGGCCGCATTGGCCGTCGAGGCCCGCATGATCGAACGGCGGAGGTCTGCGCGTCTGCTGCTCGCCGGAGCGGCGGCCCTGGGTTGCGTCTTCACCGCCGTCAAGGTCGTGGAATACGCGGCCAAGGTCGAGGCAGGCATCGGCCTGGAGACCAACACGTTCTTCACGCTCTACTTCCTCATCACCGGATTCCATCTCCTCCACGTCGTGCTCGGGATCGTCATCATCGCGGGGGTCGCGCTGCACGACAGCCCGGAGAACCTGAAGACCGGCACCGCCTTCTGGCACATGGTCGACCTCGTCTGGGTCGTGATGTACCCGCTGGTCTACCTGGTCGGATGACGCCATGACCCGCATTGCCGCACGAAGGGCGACACGCGCCTGGATCCTGCTCGTCCTGTTCACCATCCTCAGCATGATCGCGGGACATGCGGGCGCGGGAGGCCTCGTCGGCAGCGGCATCGTGCTCACCGCGACCGTCGCCAAGGGATGGTGGATGCTGATGGACTTCCTCAAGCTCCGCCATGTGCCGCCCGGCTGGCGGATCGCGCTGTCGTCATGGCTGGTCCTGGTCGCCGCCTCGGCCTGGATTGCCGCCGCGATCCCCCTGTTGCGCGTCTGACGGCCGCAGTCCCTCCGAACCTTGTGCCAGATCAAAGAGCGTTCCGCCTGCTCCTGTAGATTGCCGACCATCCGCTCCGCGCGGACAGCGACTTCACTGCGAGGCATCAGCCATGTTCACCCCTTGCGACCGGACGGCCAGCTCCCGGAGCCCGCCTCGGCACCTCCGACATCGCGGCCCGGGCCGCACCTCCTACCTCCCTGCCCGATCAAGAAGGATCGCGTGATGGCTGAAGTCCTCACCAAATCGGCGGCAAGAAACGTGTTCTACGGGGGCTCGTTCTTCTTCTTCGCCATCTTCGTGGGCCTGACCGCCCACAGCCACTACTACATGAACACCACGTCCACCGACGTGTCGACGCTCAATGACTCCGTCGCCCGCGGCAAGCACGTGTGGGAGAAGCACTCCTGCATCAACTGCCACTCGATCCTCGGCGAGGGCGCATATTTCGCGCCCGAACTCGGCAATGTCTGGGTTCGCTATGGCGGCAAGGAGGATCCGGCCGCAGCCCGCGAGACGCTCAAGGCCTGGATGGCCGCCCAGCCGACCGGGATCGAGGGCCGGCGCCAGATGCCGCAGTTCGACCTGACCGAGCAGGAGCTCAACGATCTCGCCGATTTCCTGGAATGGACCAGCCGCATCAAGACCCAGAACTGGCCGCCGAACAACGCCGGCTGAGAGGGGACTGTCATCATGAAATACCAAACGCAAAAGGTGGCCCTGCTCTACTTCTACGGAGCCCTGGCCCTGTTTATCGCCCAGGTCCTGTTCGGCGTCCTCGCCGGCACGATCTATGTCCTCCCCAACACCCTGTCCGAGCTTATTCCCTTCAACGTGGTCAGGATGATCCACACGAACGCGCTGATCGTGTGGCTGCTGATCGGGTTCATGGGCGCAACTTACTACCTGATCCCGGAGGAGACGGAGAACGAACTCTTCAGTCCTCTTCTCGCGAAGATCCAGTTCTGGATGTTCTTCGGCGCCGCCGGCGTCGCGGTGGTCGGCTACCTGTTCAAGATCCATGAGGGCCGCGAGTTCCTGGAGCAGCCCTTCATCATCAAGGTCGGCATCGTCGTCGTGTGCCTGATGTTCCTGTTCAACATCACCATGACGGCGCTCAAGGGCCGAAAGACGGTTGTCACCAACATCCTGATCTTCGGGCTGTGGGGCGTGGCGATCTTCTTCCTGTTCTCCTTCTACAACCCATCGAACCTGGCGCTGGACAAGATGTACTGGTGGTACGTCGTGCATCTCTGGGTCGAGGGCGTGTGGGAGCTGATCATGGCCTCCATCCTTGCCTTCCTGATGATCAAGCTCAACGGCATCGACCGCGAGGTCGTGGAGAAGTGGCTCTACGTCATCGTCGGCATGGCCCTGTTCTCCGGCATCCTCGGCACGGGCCACCACTTCTACTGGATCGGCGCTCCCGGCTACTGGCAGTGGATCGGCTCGCTGTTCTCCACCCTTGAGGTCGCGCCGTTCTTCACCATGGTCGTCTTCACCGTCCAGATGACCTGGAAGGCCGGCCGCAAGCACCCGAACCGTGCGGCCCTTCTGTGGTCGATCGGCTGCTCCGTGATGGCCTTCTTCGGCGCGGGCGTCTGGGGCTTCCTGCACACCCTGTCCTCGGTGAACTACTACACCCACGGCACGCAGGTCACCGCCGCCCACGGCCACCTTGCCTTCTTCGGCGCGTACGTGATGCTCAACCTCGCCGTGATGGCCTATGCCATGCCGCACATCCTCGGCCGTGCCCCGTACAACCAGATGCTCAGCATCGTCAGCTTCTGGATCATGTGCACGGCCATGTCGGTGATGACCTTCGCGCTTACCTTCGCGGGCGTCATCCAGGTCCACCTGCAACGCGTGCTCGGGCAGTCGTACATGGACGTCCAGGACCAGCTCGCGCTGTTCTACTGGGTCCGCCTCGGCTCCGGCGTGTTCGTCCTGATCTCGGCGCTGATGTTCGTCTACGCGGTGTTCGTTCCCGGACGCGAGAAGGCCCCGCGCCTGGCGCAAGGTCTCCAGCCTGCCGAGTAGGCTCCTCCAGGGCGGCCTGCATCAGGTCGCCCCGCCCTCCCCATACCATCATGAAGGATTGACCGATGAAGCCCCTTCTCCACGCCGTGCCGCAGCCCGCCGTCGAACTTCCCTACTACGTCCCTGCGGGGAACGAGTGCGTGCTCTTCGAGCTCGCCTGGCGCAAGCGCCTGCCGCTGCTCCTGAAGGGTCCGACCGGCTGTGGCAAGACCCGGTTCGTGGCCTACATGGCATCCCGGCTCGGTCTGCCGCTGCACACGGTTTCCTGCCATGACGATCTCACGGCCGCCGATCTCACCGGACGTTATCTTCTCAAGGGCGGCGACACGGTCTGGGCTGACGGCCCGCTGACCCGCGCCGTGCGCGAGGGTGGCATCTGCTACCTCGACGAGGTCGTGGAGGCGCGCAAGGACGTGACAGTCGTGCTCCATCCGCTGACCGACGACCGCCGCATCCTTCCCCTCGACCGCACGGGCGAGGAATTGCAGGCGCCGGACTCCTTCATGCTCGTGGTCTCCTACAACCCGGGCTACCAGACCCTGCTCAAGTCACTGAAGCCTTCGACGCGCCAGCGCTTCGTCGCCATCGAGTTCGACTTCCTCCCGATCGATCAGGAGATTGCCGTCGTAGCCTCGGAGAGCGGGCTGTCCGCGGAGCGCGTTCGTCCCCTCCTTCTGCTGGCCCGCCGCCTGCGGGCTCTTAAGGGCCAGGACCTGGAGGAAGGCGTCTCGACGCGGCTGCTGGTTTACTGCGCCTCCCTGATCGCCGCGGGTGTTTCCGCCGAAGAAGCCGTCACCTCGACCATGATCGAACCGCTGACCGACGACCTCGACGTCAAGCAGGCTCTGCTCGAGGTCGCCCGCGCGACGCTCGCCTGACCCGGAGACCTGCCATGCTCGACTTCCTGGAACTCGAGGAGACCGTCGGCCAGTTCTGGCATCGGCTGGTGGGGCGCGCGGTGACGTATCCTCGTCATCCCGAGCATGGCATCTCGCTCGACGAGGTCCGCTCACCGCTGGCGGTATTCTTTCGCGGCCTCGGCGGCGAGGCTGGGGTGCAGCTTGCCGGCACCGCAGCCCGGGCCTCGTCCCACCGCCTGAACCTGCTGCAACGGATCGGCATGGCCGAGGAGCGGCTGGAGCAGCCGGGACGCGATGCGGCCACCCTCTTCCTTCCACCGAAGATCGAGATCTTTCCTTCAAGCGCGCTGAACCGCTCGCTCTATTTCTGGCTGGCGGCCTACTTCGCCTATGTCCCGACCGAATCGATCCATGAGGCCGATCCGCTGCGCCGGGATCTTCTGGTTCTCCGGAGGGTGCAGGAGACGGTCGCCACCGTTCTGGCGGAGTGCCCCGGTCTGACAGGGACCTACACCGAGCTTTGCACCGCCATGCGCGAGGCCCGGCCGCGGCGGCCCCTCCCGGCATCCGAGGGCAAGGTCGAGAGCATTGTCCTCTCGCTTCTGGGCGACGGGTCCGCGACGCCGCCTCCCCTTTGGGACATGATGATTGACGACGCAGGTTTGCCGTTTCAAGCCCGTGCGGGCTATCAAGCCTTCCTGCCGGTTCCGGTCTGGGGCGACACCTGGATCCGCGAGGCCGGAGCGGCAAACCGCAACGGCGATGAGCCCGCGGGTCCGGGCGACCTTGCCGCATCGGACACGCGCAAGCGCTTCGCGGCAAGGCGCGAAGCGGACCAGGCCCAGCGCAGCGACCCGTTCATCCTGAACCGCTTCGAGAAGATCCTGGCCATGGCGGAGATGGTCAACGTCAACCGACCCTCGGACGATGACGAGGACGAGAACGCCGAGAAGGCCCTGGACGACCTCGAGGAGATTCCACTCTCTACGCACAAGGGCAAGCCGGCGACCAAGCTCAAGTTCGACCTCGACCTTCCGCCCGAGGCCGTCGACACCACCTGCCTGACGGCGGATCTGACCTATCCGGAATGGGACTATACCCGCAAGGCCTACCTGCCGAACCACTGCCGGGTCCTGGCGGCCCGGGCCACGGAACAGGGAGAGGCATGGGAAGCGGACGAGGAGGCGCGCCGCCGCATCCGCCGGGTGCGCCGCCAGTTCGAAGCTCTGAGGCCCAAGCACGAGATCCTTCGCGCTCAGCCGGACGGCGAGGAGATCGACATCGATGCCTTGGTCCGTGCGCGCAGCGACTTGCTCTCGGGCGGCTCCGGGTCGGACCGTGTCCACCTCGCCAGCAAGCGCCAGGCGCACGATCTGGCCGTGACGCTCCTGGTCGACGTCTCGCTTTCCACGGACGCATGGGTCGACGACAGGCGCGTGCTCGACGTGGAGAAGGAGGCACTGTTGGTGCTGGCGCACGGAATGGCTGCCTGCGGCGATTCCCATTCCATCATGACGTTCACCTCGCGGCGCCGCTCCTGGGTGCGGGTGGAGACCGTGAAGGATTTCGACGAGCCCATGAGCCAGGCTGTCGAGCGGCGCATCTCGACCCTGAAGCCGGGCTACTACACCCGCATCGGAGCCGGCATCCGCCACGCGACGGCAAAGCTGGCGGAGCGTCCCAACCGACAGCGCCTGTTGCTGGTGCTGACCGACGGCAAGCCGAACGACATCGACCACTACGAGGGCCGCTTCGGCATCGAGGACACCCGACGCGCCGTCATGGAGGCGCGGCGAGCAGGCGTCACCGTCTTCGGCGTGACGGTGGATCGTGAGGCGCAGTCGTACTTCCCGACCCTCTTCGGCCGCGGCGGCTACGCCATTGTCGGCGAGGTGGCGAGGCTGCCCTCCGCCCTCCCGGCCATCTACCGCCAGCTCCTGAGGTAGGAGCCGCCATGACACGGAAAGGGGCCGGCCATCTTTCCTGATGGTCGGCCCCTTTCCGTGTTTCCGCCATGTCCGCTACACGGCGCGGCTGTGGGTTCGTCCGGACGCCCCGAGATAGGCATCGAATGCGGATGCGACGGTCCGCACCAGGAAGCGAGTGTCTCCGTTCACCGACAGCAGGTTCCCATCGAGACGGATGATCCCGTCCCGCTCCAGCATCCGAAGCCGGGGAATTGCTTGCAGGATGGTCTCCGGAGTGGTGCCATGCCGGCTGCACACCGCCTGCACGTCGACCCGGAAGTCGCACATCACCCGCTCGATCAGCTCGGCCCGCAGGCGGTCGTCCGCGGTCAGGGCATAGCCCTTCGCCGTCGCCAACTCTCCCTGCGAGATGCGCTCTGCATAGCGTCCCAGAACGACCTCGTTCTGGGCGTAGCCCTGCGTCAGCCGTCCGATGGCCGAGGCTCCGAAGCCGATCAGGACGTCGCTCGGATCGGTGGTGTAGCCCTGGAAGTTGCGGTGCAGGACACCGTCGACCTGGGCCTGGGCCATGGAGTCCTCCGGCAGCGCGTAGTGGTCGAGCCCGATCCGGCGATACCCGGCTTGGATGAGCGCCCCGGCGATGGCCTCGGCCTGCTCGTAGCGGGCGGCGCCGTCGGGCAGAGCGGCCTCGTCGATCCGGCGCTGGTGCTTCTTGAAGGTGGGGACGTGTGCGTAGCCGAAGACGGAAAAGCGTTCGGGGCGAAGCTCGATGCTCTGCCGCACGGTCTCGATGCAGGACTCGACCGTCTGGTGCGGCAGTCCGTAGATGAGATCGAAGTTGACCCCGCGGATGCCCGCGTCCCTCAGTCCGTTCGTGGCCCTTGCCGTCTGCTCGAAGCTCTGGATGCGGTTGATCGCGCGCTGCACGACGGGATCGAAGCTCTGCACGCCAAGGCTGGCGCGGCTGACACCCGCCTCCCCCAGGGCGGCGGTCATGGTGCGGGTGAGCGTGCGCGGATCGATCTCGACGGCGATCTCCGCGCCTGCACCAAGGGAGAACCTCTGCCGCATGAGATCGATCAGGCCGATGAACTCGGCGGGTTCCATGATGGTCGGCGTGCCCCCACCGAAATGCACGTGGCTCACCGGCAAGGGGGCGCTCAGGCGGTCTGAGACGAGCCCGATCTCCCGACGGAGCACCTCAAGGTAATCGACAATCGGCGCATCCCGCTGGGTGATCGTGGTGTGGCAGCCGCAATACCAGCACATGGAGCGGCAGAACGGGACGTGGAGGTACAGCGAGGCCGTCGTTCCGCCCGGGATGGCAGCGAGCCACTGCCCATAGGTCTCGTGCCGTATGGCATCCGAGAACTGCGGCGCCGTCGGGTAGCTCGTGTAGCGGGGAAGCCGCTCCTCACCGTATTGCGCTCTCAGGTCGTCTCTCATCGCGATGGCTCCCATTGGAGACGCTTTCCACGTCGGGTGCGTCGGGTCGATGGCATGCGAGGCACATCTACGGCTGTTTGCCGCCACCTTCATTGAGCTTGCTCAATTTGTCCGAGAACCGTTCGCGGGCTCCGCATTCATCCGGTTATTTGCGTTGCAACAAATTGCCCCCGCGCCAGGGGTGTACACCTTGACCATCCGATGACGGACCAATTCCGATCCGCCAGGCGGTCCCACGAAGGAGGGTTACGATGAAAGCACTGAAAACCTCGGGACGCCGGCCGCTGCTTGCGACCGCTGCCGTTCTTGCACTGGGCGCGGCCGCCCTGATCGCCCAGCCCCTGCCCGCCAATGCCGGCGACAAGCTCGCCGCGGCCACACCGCACGTGCACAGCCACCCGGATGCAAGGGGCACGGCCTCTGCTCCCGTAAGCGTGGTGCGTCTTCCCACTGACCTGCCCGGCCCCATCGGCAAGCGCGGCCCGCAGCGCGTCAAGGTCGATCTGGAGACCACTGAGGTGACGGGCGAGCTGGCTGACGGGACGACCTACCACTACTGGACCTTCAACAACAAGGTTCCGGGTCCCTTCGTCCGGGTCCGCGTCGGCGACACCGTCGAGGTGAAGATGAAGAACGCCGAAGACAGTGCCATGATGCACAACGTCGACTTCCACGCGGTGACCGGCCCCGGCGGCGGCGCCAAGGCCACGGAAGCGGCCCCTGGCGAGACCCGTGGCTTCGAGTTCAAGGCCCTCAACCCCGGCCTCTACGTCTACCACTGCGCCACCCCCACGGTCGCGTCGCATATCGCCAACGGCATGTACGGCCTGATCCTGGTGGAGCCGGAGGAGGGCCTGCCGAAGGTCGACCGCGAGTTCTACGTCATGCAGGGCGAGATCTACACCGAGCAGGCCTACGGCACGAAGGGCCATCTCGACGAGAGCATCGACAAGCTCCTGAGCGAGCGCCCCGAGTACTTCATCTTCAACGGTAGCACCGATGCCCTGAAGAAGAACCCGCTCAAGGCGAAGGTGGGCGAGACGGTGCGGGTCTACTTCGGCGTGGGCGGTCCGAACTACACCTCGTCCTTCCACGTGATCGGCGAGATCTTCGACAAGGCCTATCCGATGGCCTCCCTCAGCTCGCCGATGAAGGACGTCCAGACGATCACCACACCTCCCGGCGGAGCCAGCGTGGTGGACTTCAAGCTCGAGGTGCCCGGCAACTACATCCTGGTCGACCATGCGCTGAGCCGCGTCGAGCGTGGACTGGCCGGCATCCTCCAGGTCGAGGGACCGCAGAACGAGGCGATCTTCAAGGACCACAACCCGCAGAAGTCCGCCCAGTCGACCAGTGGCCACTAAAACAAACGATAAGAAGCGGTCACATGCTGGCCCGGGCGCAAGTCCGGGCCACTTCTTTTGGATGCTTCAGACGGTGAACCCGTCCCGGAACGGGTGGAACAAGACCTCGTCGCCCTCGCCCACCGGCGCATGGAGCGGCTCGATGCGCACGAGTCCGTCCGCCGCGGCGAGAGGCTTGAGGCGGGCCGAGCCGCCGCGACCGAGGATCTCAACCGCCGAGCCGCCGCTGACCTGAACGATGCGGGCGGGCGCGAATTCCGTCCGTCCCGGCCGCCGGTTGAAGGCATGCACCAGCGGAAGGCGCATCCCAGGGAGAGGACGGGTCCGGCGACCATCCAGGGCAGCCAACACGGCACCTCCAAGGAGCAGCCAAGACACCAGGGCAGCCACCGGGTTTCCCGGGAGGCCAAGGTAGGTTGTCCGCCCGATGGCCCCGATCACGGCAGGCTTGCCGGGCTTGAGCGCGACCTTGAGGGTTTCGCCCCTTCCCCTTGCCCCGACGAGCGCAACCATCGAATGGTCCTCGTCGCCGACCGAGACGCCGCCCGTCGTGACGATCAGGTCACAGCGGCGGGCAAGCTCCGAGAGGGCTCCGGCAATCAGTTGCGGGTCGTCCCGCACTATTCCCCCGTCGACGACGTCGCCCCCCGACTGGCGCGCAAGCGCAAGGATCATCGGGCGGTTGGAATCGAAGAACGAGGTTTCGGTCAGCCGCTCCCCCTGGGAGCGAAGTTCGTTGCCCGTCGAGAGGACGCCGATCCGCACCTTGCGCCGTACGCACGTCCGCTCAAGGCCTTGCGCGGCGAGCAGTGCGACATGACGCGCATCGATGCGATCGCCCGGCTGGAGCAGCACCTCCCCGACTTGGACGTCCTCGCCCCGCCGACGGATGTTATCGCCGGATCTGGCCATCCGGGTCAGGACGATCCTGCCACTGACATTGGTGACGTTCTCCTGCATCACCACGGCATCGGCACCATGGGGGATCCTCGCGCCCGTGAGAATGCGCAAGGCACTTCCCTGCGGCAGAGGCAGACCCTCGTCGCCGGCCGCCATGCGCCCTGCGATGCCCAGGGCAGTGCCCGATGGCAACCCGTCGCCTGCCTTAAGGGCGTAGCCGTCCATGGCCGACTGGTCGAAGGGCGGCAGCGGCAGGACCGACATCATCGGCTCCGCCAAGGTCCGGCCGAGGGCGTCGCCGAGGGAAACCTCCTCATGCTCCCTGATGACGGAGGCATATGCCGCTGCCCGGGAGCAGGCCTGCTCGATCGGGATCAGTCCATCGGGGGAGTCGCAGGACAGCACTTTCGCGGGTTCCGTCACCACCCCGCTCAAGGCCTGACCGCCTCGTGCATTCTCTGCGCGCCTTCCTGCTGCCGCTGCAACTCGGGGAGGACCTGCTCGGCGAACGCCTTGATCTCAGCCGACGGACTGCGGGCTGCCGCCTGGTAGATCCCGATCTCCTGCCCGAGCGCCTGGAGCTGGATTTCCGCGTAGCGTCGGCTCAGCGCGAGGTAGTCGAGCGGCTCCAGGTTCTCGATGATGACCTGATGCTCGAACTCCTTCACCGACGGGAGCGGCAGACTGCGTTCCTTGGCAAAGCCCTCGATCCTTTGCAGGAGGCCCAAGCGGAATTCGGCCGCTCCGGTCGCATAGCTTTTGACCTCGGGTCTCGTCTCGCGGCCGGCGGCCAGCTTGGCGGCCTGGCCCTGTAGGGTCGCGGAGCTGTAGGCCAGCCGCAGGAACTCCTGCGGCTCGATGGGGCGGTTCTTGGCAGGAGCGCCGGATGTTCCCTGTGCTTGTGCCCAAGCGGCCGGAGCCGCGCCGGAAAGCGCGATCCCGATGGCCAGCGCGATGATGAGTGGCTTCCGGACAATCATGAGCTTACTGCCATCCCGGGACGCCCGACATGTCGGGCAGACGATGCGCGATGCCCTTATGGCAGTCGATGCAGGTCTTCTGTCCGGTGAACAGGAACTGCTCGTGCGCGGATGCGGCGCGCGGGTTCTGCTTCACGAGGTCCATGGATTCCGAGCTGTGGCAGTTGCGGCATTCCAGCGAGTCGTTGGCCTTCATCCGCTCCCATTCACGCTCGGCCAGATGCTTGCGCATGGCCAGGAACTTGTCGCGCGTGTCGATGGACCCGAAGATGTGACCCCAAACCTCCTTCGATGCCTGCATCTTGCGGGCGATCTTGTTGGTCCACTCGTGCGGCACGTGGCAATCCGGGCACCCGGCCCTCACGCCGGACCGGTTCGTGAAGTGGATCGTGCCCTTGAGCTCCTCGAAGACGTTGGTGTTCATCTCGTGGCAGCCCACGCAGAACTTCTCCGTGTTCGTGTACTCGAGTGCGGTGTTGAACCCGCCCCAGAAGATGACACCTGCGACGAAGCCACCGAGCGTGAGAAAGCCAAGGCTGAGATAGGCTGGCGGGCTCAGGGCCGTCTTGACCCAGCGATTGCCTCTGAACCAGCCCCAGGCCCGCGTGATGCCTGCCGCCATCAGTGCCTCCCCCGCGCCGGCTGCCGTTCAGGCTCGGTGATGGCATCCATGTCCGTGAACACGTTGTCCACGAGCGGCTTCGCATTCGTCTGCGGCACGTGGCAGGCCACGCACACGTAGCGTCGCGGGGCCAGGCCGCCGAGGGTGTTGCCCGCCCGGTCCTGGTAGTGAGTCACGCTGATCATCGGCGCCTGGCTCTGCTCGGTGAACTTGCGGGCATGGCATGACATGCACTTGTTCGCGTTCAGGTCGACGGCGTAGCCCTCGATCGAATGCGGGATTACGGGAGGCTGGTCGGGATAGTTGCGACCGACGCGCACGTCATCGGTGATCTGCCGCTGCATGGGCGGAGCCGGAACCTCCCTCGTGAAGGGTTCAGGGCCGCGCAGGCGCGGCGCATCCTGCGCGAGGATCGCCCCTGCCGCCAGACATGGCACGATACTGACCAGAAAGAGGAAGACGCCACGCTTCATTGCTGCCCCCCTGCATCGGCCGTTGCGGCCGAGACGACCTTGACGGCGCACTTCTTGAAGTCGGTCTGCTTGGAAATCGGGTCGGTCGCGTCGAGCGTGACCTTGTTGATGAGCTGGCTCGCGTCAAAGAACGGAACGAAGACCAAGCCGGGTGGCACCTTGTTGCGCCCGCGGGTTTCGACCCGGCTGCGGATCTCGCCGCGACGGGAGACGATGCGGACCTCCTGCCCCCGCCTGAGACCGCGCTTGGCGGCATCGTCCGGGTGCATGAACAGAACCGCGCCCGGGAAGGCCTTGTAGAGTTCGGGCACGCGCAGGGTCATGGAGCCCGAATGCCAGTGCTCCAGCACGCGGCCCGTCACGAGCCACATGTCGTACTCTGCATCTGGGGACTCGGCCGGTGGCTCGTAGGGAGCCCCCATGATGTTGGCCTTCTTGTCGGGGTTGCCGTAGAACTGCACCCCGCTGCCCTTCTCGACATAGGGATCAAGCCCTTCGCGGTAGCGCCAGAGCGTCTCCTGTCCGTTTACGACCGGCCAACGCAGCCCCCTCACCTGATGGTAGGTGTCGAACGGGGCAAGGTCGTGCCCGTGCCCGCGGCCGAAGGCGGCGTACTCCTCAAACAGGCCTTTCTGAACGTAGAAGCCGAAGACCTTCGATTCCCGGTTCTCGTAAGCCGGGTCGACCTCCGACAGCGGGAACTTGTTCACCTCGCCATTGGCGAAGAGCACGTCGAAAAGGCTCTTGCCCCTGTACTCCGGCTGGGCGTCGAGGATCTCCTTTGTCCAGACTTCGTCCGTCGTGAAGCGCTTGGAGAACTCCATGAGCTGCCACAGGTCGGAACGGGCATCGCCGGGGGCGTTGACGAGCTGATGCCAGAAGTGGGTGCGCCGCTCCGCATTGCCGTAGGCGCCCTCCTTCTCCACCCACATGGCGGTCGGCAGGATCATGTCCGCCGCCATGGCGGTCACCGTGGGATAGGGATCCGAGACGACGACGAAGTTCGCCGGATTGCGGTAGCCGGGATAGGTCTCGTTGTTAGTGTTCGGCGCCGTCTGGAGGTTGTTGTTGCACATGATCCAGTAGGCGTTGAGCTTGCCGTCCTTCAGCATCCGGTCCTGCTGCACGGCGTGGTAGCCGACCTTTCCCGGCAGGAGGCCGTGCGGCAGCTTCCAGATCTCCTCCGCGTGCTTGCGGTGCTCGGGGTTCGCCACCTGCATGTCGGCCGGCAGGCGATGACTGAAGGTGCCGACCTCACGCGCGGTGCCGCAGGCCGAAGGCTGCCCCGTGAGCGAGAAGGGTGAGTTGCCGGGTTCCGAGATCTTCCCGGTGAGCAGGTGCAGGTTGTAGACCATGTGGTTGGCCCAGACGCCGCGGACGTGCTGGTTGAACCCCATGGTCCAGAGCGACATCACCTTGACCTTCGGATCGGCATAGACCTTGGCGAGGGCCTCGAGCCTCTCCTTCGGGACACCGGACAGTTCCGACGCCTTCTCGACCGTGTACTGGCTCATGAGCTTCGCATAGTCCTCGAAGCTCGATGGGTTCGAAACCTGGGCATCGTTGGCGTGCTGGGCCCGCTGCTCCAGCACGTTGTCAGGCCTCAGCCCGTAGCCGATGTCGGTGTTCGCCAGCCGGAAGTTGCAGTGCCTCTCCACGAACTCGCGGTTCACCGCCCCGTTCTGGATGATGTAGTTCGCAATGTAGTTCAGGATCGCGAGGTCCGAGTTCGGCTTGAAGATCAAGGCCGTGTCGGACAGGTCCGTCGTGCGGTGCTCGTATGTGGACAGCGTCGCGATCCGCACATGCGGATGGCTGAGGCGCCGATCCGTGATCCGGGTCCACAGGATCGGGTGCATCTCGGCCATGTTCGAACCCCAGAGCACGAAGGCGTCGGCATGCTCGAAGTCGTCATAGCAGCCCATCGGCTCGTCCATGCCGAAGGTGCGGATGAACGTGACGGCAGCGGACGCCATGCAGTGGCGGGCATTCGGGTCGAGGTTGTTGGTGCGGAAGCCGGCGCGCATCAGCTTGGAGGCTGCGTACCCCTCCCAGATGGTCCACTGGCCGGAGCCGAACATGCCCACGGCCTCGGGCCCTTTTTCCTTCAGCACCTTCTTCCATTGTCTGGCCATCTCGTCGAAGGCCTGGTCCCAGGAGACCGGCTGGAACTCGCCGTCCTTGGCGAACTGCCCGTTCTTCATGCGCATGAGCGGCTGGGTGAGGCGGTCGCCTCCGTACATGATCTTCGACAGGAAATAGCCCTTCACACAGTTGAGGCCGCGGTTGACCTCCGCCTGCATGTCACCGTGCGTGGCGACGACCCGCCCGTCCTTCACTCCGACCATCACGCCGCATCCGGTGCCGCAGAAGCGGCAGGGAGCCTTGGACCATTGCAGCTTGATGTCCTCGCCGGTCGGGATGTTCTGCGCCTCAGCGGGAACGGAAACGCCGGCTGCGGCGGCCGCAACGGCGGCCGCCTGTGTCTTGAGGATGGTGCGGCGCGTGAGGTCCATGGGTCTACTCCCGCTCTTGGACAGGTTCGAAATGGTGGAAGACGAGGGTGGCGGCGAGAACGCCGTCGAGAAGCTGGATGGCGTTGATCCGTTCGACGACCTGACTCTCGGTGTCCGTCTCGAGTGTGACGATCAACTTGCCTGTGTCCGCACCGCCGTGAACCTCGGCTCCTTCGATCGAGCCGATGCTCTCGATGATTGACTGGACCCGGTCGGGACGGCTGTGGACGACAAGACTGGAGATGTGGCACTCGGTGGTCATGCTGCCTCCTCTGGCTGTGCCAGCCGAATGGCATCAGCCGGGCACGCTTGGGTGCAGTCGCCGCATCCGATACAGGAATCCGTCAGGATCAGGGGGCGGGCACCGCCAAGGGCAAGTTCGAAGCGCACCGCCCCCGTTGGACAGGCGTCCCGGCAGCTCATGCAGGCAATTCCCTTGAAGGCAAAACAGGTAGGACCGATCACGGCCACCGGAGGCTCGGGCTGTTCGGCGGCAAACCTACCAAGCAGGAAGTTGCGACGCCTGAGGTCCGGGGTTTCGGCCATCGCCAGTTTCCCGTCAGACCGGACCGGGCGGTCCGGTGAACATATAGTACATCCAGACGAGGAAACCCCACCCTGAGACGACACCAACGGCGATGAAGGGCCAGATCAGGACCGCAAGGATGAGGAACGTGAGCGCCTCACGCTTTTTGCTGCCGGTTTCCAGTGAGTTTGATCGCATTCCGAAATGTTCAGAAGGGAGTTCACGAATTCGTGTCAACTCTCAAGCTCCATTGATGTTCCGGCTTAGATGAGGCCGGGTTCGGCCTCGACGCTGACTCGACGGCGAACCTCACGGAGGCTCGTGGATGGGGCATGGGCAGCCTTGCCTGCTTTTTCCCGCGGGACGCGGCTTGCCCTTGAGCGAACCATGCCAGGGGCGTCGGGAGCGCTCCACTCAGGAATTGTACCTAGGCAGCCGACAGTGGAGGCATGCGGATGTCATGATCGCGTACGCGGCAACGCGACCACTGAACCGGTCCTGACCGGGAATGTCCCTCATCCCGCAAGATCAAGGCGCCGGTACCGACGACAAATGCCTGCGGTCACGTGTGGTGATCGCCGCGAACTGGCCAGAAACCATGTACCGGACATACAGGCGTCCTGTTTGCGCGATGTCAAAGACGACCTTCATCCGATGGGCCATGGTCGCACTATCGTCAGCCGTCACGCGTCAACGTAATCCGCGGAGTCCCTAATGTGCGCCGTATCCTCGTCCAGCACGGCCTCGCTTGACGCCACGGCCCCGCCAGGATCCACAAGGGGCATCAAGGGGCTCCACCTTATCTTGATTGCCTTCGGAATCTTCGCCCTGATCGCCGGCCTCTGTGGGGCGCTGTGGCGGCTCGGATGGACGCTGCCCCACGGTTCGTCGCTCGCCGCCATTCACGGGCCGTTGATGATCTCAGGCGTGTTCGGAATGCTGATCAGCCTGGAGCGGGCCGTCGCCCATGGTAGCCGATGGGCTTACGCCGCCCCGGTCCTCGCCGGCATCGGTTCGCTTGCCCTGGTCATCGGCGCACCGATGGAATTCGGGGCGGGCGCATACGCTGCCGCAGCGGCGGCACTGGCAGGGGGATCGCTGTCGGCCACGATCCGGCAGCCAGGCCTTCCCACCGGTGCCCTCCTGTTCGGCGCGCTGGCATGGCTCGCAGGTAACGTGCTCTGGCTCGCAGGCATGGGGGGAGCGGATGCGGCGGGTTGGTGGCTGACCTTCCTGATCGTCACGATCATCGGCGAACGCATGGAGCTCAGCCGGCCGATGCCGCAGCAGCGCGGCGTCGAGGCGTGGTTCCTGTTTGCCTTTGGCTTGCTCCTGGTCGGTGCGCGCAACGGGCTACCGACCGGGAATGGCGCGATCCTCTATGGTGCCGCCCTGCTCGTCACCGGCCTGTGGCTCCTGCGGCACGACACTGCCCGCCTGGACGTGCGCGGGACCGGGCAGGCTCGCTTCACGGCCTCCTGCATGCTGGCGGGCTACGTCTGGCTCGCCATAGCCGGGCTTGTCCTGATCGCCTCTCCATCAGGTGGCGCCTTCGGCTACGACGTCACGCTGCACGCGGTCCTGGTCGGTTTCGTCCTCTCGACGGTGTTCGGTCATGCGCTTGTCATCCTGCCTGCCGTGGCCCGCGTTAACCTCCGCTACGCCCCTGTCCTCTACCTGCCGCTCGCGCTCCTGCACCTTTCGGTCGTCCTGCGGGCAGGCGGAGGCCTCATGGGGTGGGACTCCGGGCGCAAAGGGAGCAGTCTTCTCACGATTGCCGCGCTCGCATCCTTCGCCGCGAGCCTCGTCGTCGTCTCGTTGCGCGAAGGCCGTGGACCACGTCCGGAGAGCGCGTCCGTTGAACCCCTGACACTCCAGCCCAGGTAAAGGGCAATGTGGCGGTCCCGGAAGATTGCGAGCGTGATCAGGGGGGCGGCGGCCTTGGCCTCGGCCATGTCCCTGGTCATCCACATCGCCCTGATGTCCATCGGGGCAGGCCGCCAGATGCCTGCCGCGCCGACCGCCGGGAAGATGAGCCTGCACCATTCGCATGATGCGGGTGGCCACGGCCCGAGCGAACCCGTCAAGGACACCCGACACGTCCCGGCCTGCTGCATCCTCAGCCAAATCACGGGATCGTCGCCGCCGCCATCGACCGGGCACTTGTCACCTCCTCTCGCGACGGCGATCGTCGTGACCTTTGTCGGAGCACCCGGCCCAGCCGCCATTCGGATCCTACCCTCCTATCCCGTCGGTGCGAGGGCACCGCCCGCGTCGGCCTGACCGACACGACGCGACCACCCTCTTACAGACTGGACAAGACCATGATCACGATCCGTTCCCGCGGGGCCGTTGCTGCCGCCGCGTTCCTCTCGCTTGCCTTTGCGGCACAGGCCCACACCACCCTTGAGACGCAGCAGGCCCCCGTCTCCTCCACCTACAAGGCGGTTCTGCGCGTCGGCCACGGCTGCGAGGGGGCCCCGACCCTGAAGCTGCGCGTGCGCATTCCCGAGGGCGTCATCAACGTCAAGCCGATGCCCAAGCCCGGCTGGGAGATGGAGACCGTCATTGCTCCCTACGGGAAGGCGTACGACTACTACGGGACGGAGATGTCGGAGGGCGTGCGGGAGATCGTCTGGACGGGCAAGCTGCTCGACGAGCACTACGACGAGTTCGTCTTCCGCGCCTACCTGACCGACAGCCTCAAGCCGGACGCCACGCTTTACTTCCCGACCGTGCAGGAATGCGGGGGCGGCAAGGCGGACCGCTGGATCGAGATTCCGGCACAGGGCAGGAGCGCCGACGACTACCAGTACCCCGCCCCCGGGCTGAAGCTCCTTCCTGCGAAGGCCACGCACTGACGAAGGAGTGGGGAGTCGCATGACGGCTCCCCGCATCACCATGAAGCGCGCGATCCTCCTCATGCTCTGGCTGACGCTTGCCCTGCTTTCCGGCAGCGGCGGCGTCCTTGCCCATGCGGCATTGCTCGGGGCCCACCCCCAGGACGGTGCCATCCTCGACGAGGCTCCTTCCACCCTCACCCTGCACTTCAACGAGCCGGTGTCACCTCTCGTCGTGAGCCTGACGGACGCGGGCGGGCGATCTCATCGGGACCTCACGGTCAAGGCAGCCAACGGCATTCTCGAGATCGCGACGCCGCCGGGGCTCCAAAGGGGAAGCCATGTCCTGAGCTACCGCGTGACGTCGAATGACGGCCACCCCATCGGCGGATCGGTCGTGTTCTCGGTCGGCAGCCGGACCGCCGCCCGAACGCCCGTCGCGGAAGGTGAGGGCTACGGTGTCCGTACCGGCCTGTGGCTTGCGCGGATGGGACTGTACCTCGGCCTCTTCGCGGGCGTGGGCGGCTCCTTCTTCCTCGCCTGGCTCTCCTCCGCGTGGCGCAGCGGCATGGTCGAGGGGGGCCTCGGAATCCTCATCGGGACCGGCATCCTTGGCGCCGGCATCTCCCTCGGCCTCCAAGGTGCCGATGCCCTGGGAGAACCGCTTGCTTCCCTCCGGACGGGCGCCGTGTGGTACGCCGGGTGGGGAACATCCTTCAAATGGACGGTAACCGCAGGGGCCGCAGCCTGCCTCCTTTCATGGTCGGGCCTGACCGGACCCTTGTGGCGGCGGCGGGCATGCAGTCTCCTGGCCCTGTGCGGGGTCGGCGTTTCCCTCGCTTCCAGCGGCCACGCCTCGGCCGCATCCCCACAGTGGCTGACTCGACCTGCCGTGTTCCTGCATGGCATCGGCATCGCATACTGGATCGGAGCCCTTTTCCCGCTGGCGGTCATCGTGCTCAAGGCGGCAACGGGTCACCTTGCGATTATCCGGCGCTTCTCGAACGGGGCCCTCGTCGCGGTGGCTGCACTGACGCTTGCGGGCCTCGTGCTGGCGGCGGTCCAGGTGGAGGAACCCGCCAACCTGACGTCCACCGCCTATGGGCGCGTCCTCGTGGCGAAGACGCTCCTCGTGGCCGTCCTTCTCGGACTGGCGGCCCTCAACCGCCTGTGGCTGACACCCGGGCTGACGGCCCGGTCGGGGTCGGGAAGAACCTGGCTCGTACGGTCCGTCGCGGCGGAGACGGTCCTCTGCGTAGCCATCCTGGGAGCCGCAGGACTATGGCGGTTCACCCCGCCGCCGCGGTCGCTCGCGGCCGACGAGGCCGCTGCCGCAGCGACGGGCGTCCACCTTCACTCGGCACGGATCATGGCCCAAGTCACGCTTACGCCAGGAAGGGCTGGCCCCATGCGGGGCAGGATCGTGATCGCGTCGGGCAGAGCGGAACCCATTGACGCTAAGGAGGTGACGATCTCCCTGTCGAGGCCGGATGACGGGATCGAGGCGCTCATCCGCAAGGCCAGGAAGTCGGGCCGGAACGCATGGGAGGTCGAGAACCTGACGCTGCCCCTCGCGGGTGCGTGGCAGGCCAGGGTTTCGATCCTCGTCGACGATTTCGAGAAGGCGGACCTGGAGGGTACGATCTCGGTCAGGCCGTGACTCAGGACGGAATCGCCGCCGGTCCGTCATGCAACTCCGGCAGGTCCGCCCTCAGCCAGGCGAGGCGCACGATGGCACGGCTGGCCAATTCCTGGACCAGCGCAAGGGCATCGGCATCCTTCAGGCTGTCGCCGGCCTCGAGGTATCGGTCCGTGAGCATCTCCGCGAGCGCGATCGGCCCGTTGGGGATTTCCAGCATGGAAACGGCAATGGGAACGGTGACCCCATCGAGTTCCACGGCATTCCGCCGCGCTTCCTCCACGAACCCGGAGAGGCGCCCAGCTTCATTCAGGGAAACCTTATGCACGAGGGGTTCGAGGAGGTCGGCGAGGCGATGCTCCATCGCGGCGAGATCGGTCGTTCCTTGCCCGTCATGTGCCTCATGGTGCCTGCGGTCGGCATGGAAGGCGTTCCGCCGTTCCCTCCTGAGGATGGACACGTGTTCCAGCTCCTCGTGGGCCATCGTCTCGGCCGCCTGCCGAACCTCGGTGGATTGCGCATGTGCCGCGACATAGCTCCAGAAGGCGAAGGCCCGCTCCTCGTTCCGCACGGCCATCGAGAGAGCCCTGTACGCGGTCAGAAGGCGGGGATGGGCCAATGCTACGCCCTCGTCGTCGAAGGTCTCGGACCTTTCCCAGCGGATCGAGGCCGGATCGGGATTGCGTCCCTGCGTCCTGGTCGACCAGTGCACGACCCTGTCGAGATGCCCCATCTCGTCGGCGGACAGCCGCTCGAACACCGAGGCCAGCGCGGGATCGCCCTCACGGCGCATGCGCTCGCCGATCTCCGCATAGCGGATGGCGGCCTCGCTCTCCATGGCCGCGGCGATGGCGAACAGCTCATCCAGCGACCTCACGGAACCTGCTGGCTCACTCTTCAGCAAAGACATCGGCCTCTCCGGACTGCGCAAGGAAACGGAACCTCGAAAGGTTGATAGTCCAGGTCTCGTGCTGTGGGTTTGACGCAGATCAATGTGCGCCCGACCACGATGGCCATGATGGTTCTGGGCTTCGGAAGATCGATTTCAACAGCCCCTGGCATCACGGCGCCTCCCCGCGGAACCAATCCGCAGCGGGGGTCGCACTGCCCCAGTTCAGCAACCAGAACATGACACTGGACGGTTCCCTGGTGGTACAATCGCTCCCGACCGGTCTTTCCCGGCACCGAATGATCAGCCGTTTCCAGCTCGTTCGTCTCCTGTCATTGATGGGGGCGTTCGCGCTCCTGTTCTGGGCCGGACAGGCCATGGCAGCGGGTCGTGTCCAGGAGTTCCTCCCCAAGGCACAGCCCTCCGAGTTCTTTCCCGGGGCCGATCGCTTCGGCACACCGCAGGGTGACCCGCCCATCATTCCCGTCCACCAAGGCGACCGCCTGGTCGGCTTTGTCTACCTGAACTCGGACGTCACGAGCGCCACGGGCTACTCCGGCAAGCCCATCAACATGCTGGTCGGAATCGATCTGAACGGCGTGGTCACCGGGATCAAGCTCGTCGACCACAAGGAGCCCATCGTCCTCATCGGAATCCCCGAGCGCCGCATCGTCGACGCGATGAACACGCTCATCGGACGGGACATGAAGCCGATCGCGTCCGGCGCCGAGCGCCCGCCCCAGGTCGATATCGTCAGCGGCGCCACCGTGACGGTCCTGGTCATGGGCGACAGCGTGGTGCGCTCGGCCGTGCGCCTCATCAGGAGCGGACGTCTCGGTTCCGCCCAAGGGACACCCGCGGCAGGCGCAGCTCATCCTGCCGTCAAGAGCGTCGACATGACGAAGAGCGAGGTCCGCGACTGGCAGACGCTGCTCGGTGACGGCTCGGTGCGCCGCCTGTCATTGTCTGTCGGCGAGGTCAGCGAGGCATTCACCAAGGCTGGCAACCTGGAAGCGGCGGCCAACGCGGAGACCGGCGACCCGGCAGATGCCTTCATCGACCTGTACCTCGCACCTGTCAGTGCCCCTACCATCGGTCGAAGCCTGCTCGGCGATGCGGCATACGAGCGGCTCAAGGCGCGGCTGAAGCCGGACCAGCAGGCCATCGTCGTGGCCGGGGACGGTGCGTACTCGTTCAAGGGCTCTGGCTACGTGCGGGGCGGCATCTTCGACCGCATCGAACTGCTCCAGGATGGCCAGAGCACACGGTTCCGCGACCGCAATCACACCCGCCTCGGCGACCTTGCGGCCGAGGGGGCCCCAGCCCTGCGCGAGATCGCCCTGTTCGTGGTGCCCGATGACTTCAAGCTTGCCCTCACGGAGCCGTGGCAACTGCAACTGCTCGTCCAGCGGAACGTCGGCGCCCGCGACAAGGCCTTCCTGAACTACAATCTCGAATACACCCTCCCGGACCAGTACCTGCGTATCGAGCAGCCTTCCGCACCTCCGGCTCCCGCACAACCGCAAGCCCAGGGTCAAGGCCCGGCGAGGGCTCAATCTGCTGCCCCTGCTGTGCAATCCCTGAACGATGCCGAAGCGCTTGCGGCGGGAGAGGTCGAGGAGCCGCTCTGGCTCAAGATCTGGAGGACGAACACCGTCTCCATCGGCATCGCCGCCGTCGCGCTTCTGGTCCTCACCGGCATCTTCTTCTTCCAGGACACCTTGGTCCGCCGCCCCAAGGTCCATGTCTGGGTGCGGCGCGTCTACCTCACGTTCACGCTGGTCTGGCTCGGCTGGTACGCCAACGCCCAGCTCTCGGTGGTCAACGTCCTGACCTTCACCAACTCCCTCATCACCGACTTCAATTGGGAGTTCTTCCTCGCCGCACCGCTGATCTTCATCCTGTGGGCGGCGGTCGCTGCCGGGCTGCTGTTCTGGGGACGCGGTCCCTTCTGCGGCTGGCTGTGCCCCTTCGGCGCCCTCCAGGAGCTGACCAACAACATTGCCCAGTGGCTCAAGGTGCCGCAGGTGACCTTGCCTTGGGGGCTCCATGAGCGTCTGTGGCCGATCAAGTACGTCATCTTCCTCGGCCTGTTCGGGCTGTCGTTCTACTCCGTCGCCCTGGCCGAGGTCGTCGCCGAGGTCGAGCCGTTCAAGACCGCCATCATCCTGAAGTTCGTCCGCGACTGGCCCTTCGTCATCTATGCCCTGACCCTGCTCACGGCTGGCCTGTTCATCGAACGCTTCTTCTGCCGCTATCTCTGTCCGCTCGGCGCGGCGCTCGCGATCCCCGGCAAGATCAGGATGTTCGAGTGGCTCAAGCGCTGGCCCGAATGCGGGTCGCCCTGCCAGCGCTGCTCCAAGGAATGCCCGGTGCAGGCGATCCATCCCGAAGGCTTCATCAACGTCAACGAGTGCATCTACTGCATGCATTGCCAGGAGCTGTACCACGACGACCAGCGCTGCCCGCACATGATCCAGGTGCGGCTCAAGCGCGAGAAGCGCGAGGCACTTTCTTCGCCTTCCATGAGCCAGATCAAAGACGGCGGCAAGGGACCCGCTAAAACTGTCATCACCCACAAGGGCAAGGTCATCGGAAAGCCCATGCTCGAGCCGAGTCCGGCCGACGTTCCGACAACCGTTTCATGAGCAAGGAGAACCACGTGTCACAAGAGGAAAAGAAAAGCGGCTTCAGCAGACGCCAGTTGCTCGGGACGACCGCCGCCGCGGCGGCGGCAGGAGCCGCAGGGGTCGCCGGCGGCGTCTCCCTGGACAGCATGGGCATCATCACGCCCGCAGAGGCGCAGACCGCACCGGGTGCGTCCGCGGCGCGGCCCGCCGTGGCCAACAAATACGAGGTCAAGCCGGGCGAGCTCGACGAGTACTACGTGTTCTTCTCCAGCGGCCAGACCGGCGAGGTCCGCATCGTCGGCCTGCCCTCCATGCGCGAGCTAATGCGCGTCCCGGTGTTCAACCGCGACAGCGCCACCGGCTGGGGCCAGACCAACGAGAGCCGCAGGATCCTCACCGAGGGACTCACGCCCCAGACCGTCGAGTACCTGAAGGACAAGGGCGGGGTCTACACGGCCGGCGACCTGCATCATCCGCATCCCTCCTTCACCGAAGGCACCTACGACGGCCGCTACCTGTTCGTGAACGACAAGCTGAACACCCGTGTCGCGCGCATCCGCCTCGACGTGATGAAGTGCGACAAGATCATTCAGCTCCCGAACCAGCACACCGTGCACGGCCTGCGCGTGCAGAAGTACCCGCGCACGGGCTACGTGTTCTGCAACGGCGAGGACCGCGTGCCGATCCCGAACGACGGCACGGTGCTCGACGACCCGAAGAAGTACTCGTCGATCTACACCGCGGTGGACGGCGACACCATGAAGGTTGCCTGGCAGATCAGGGTCGACGGCAACCTCGACAACACCGATGCGGACTACCAGGGCAAGTACTCCTTCGCCACCTGCTACAACTCGGAGGAAGGCGTGACGCTCGCCGAGATGATGGCCAAGGAACAGGACTGGGTCGTCATCTTCAACCTCAAGCGCATCGAGGAGGCGGTGAATGCGGGCAAGGCCGAGATGATCGGCGGCGTGCCGGTCCTCGACGGCCGCAAGGGCTCGCCCTACACCCGCTACGTGCCGGTCGCAAACAGCCCGCACGGCATCAACACGGCGCCGGACGGCATCCACTTCGTGGTCAACGGCAAGCTCTCGCCCACGGTCTCGGTCTTCGACGTGCGCAAGCTCGACGATCTGTTCGCGGACAAGATCCAGCCGCGCGACGTCATCGTGGCGGAGCCGGAACTCGGCCTCGGGCCGTTGCACACCGCCTACGACGGCAAGGGCAACGCCTACACGACGCTGTTCCTCGACAGCCAGGTGTGCAAGTGGAACATCGACCTGGCCAAGCGGGCGTTCAAGGGCGACAAGGTCAATCCGGTCCTCCAGAAGCTCGACGTGCACTACCAGCCGGGCCACAACCACACCTCCATGGGCCAGACCAAGGACGCGGACGGCAAGTGGCTCATCTCGCTCAACAAGTTCTCGAAGGACCGCTACCTCAACGTCGGCCCTCTCAAGCCCGAGAACGACCAGCTCATCGACATCTCCGGCGACCGGATGGTGCTCGTGCACGACAGCCCGAGCTTCGCCGAGCCGCACGACGCCACCATCGTGCACCGTTCGAAGATCAACCCGATCAATGCGTGGAAGCGCGACGACCCGTTCTTCGCCGACGCGGTGCGGCAGGCCAAGGCCGACGGGGTGACCTTGGAGGCCGACTCGAAGGTGGTGCGTGACGGCAACAAGGTGCGGGTCTACATGACCTCGTCCGCGCCGGCCTTCGGCCTGGATAGCTTCCAGGTCAAGCAGGGCGACGAGGTGACGGTGTTCGTGACCAACATCGACGAGGTCGAGGACCTGACCCACGGCTTCGCCATCGTCAACTACGGCATCAGCATGGAGGTGGCGCCACAGGCCACCGCATCGGTCACGTTCAAGGCCGACCGGCCCGGCGTGTACTGGTACTTCTGCTCCTGGTTCTGCCATGCGATGCACATGGAGATGAAGGGCCGCATGTTTGTCGAGCCGCAGGCGACCTGACGACATGATGGGACCTCGTACACTGGTACGTCTGGGACTGGCGGCGGCATTCGCCGCCGGTCTCTCCCTGCCCGCCCGGGCGGAGCGGATCGCCATCGGATCTTCCGACAATCCGCAGGAGATCGTCGACTTGGCGGCGGACGGCGACGTTGTCGTCCTGCGTCGTGGCGAGCACCGCGGTCCACTTCGGATCAGCCGTCGGCTGACCGTCGAGGGTGAGATGGGTGCCGTCCTGGTCGGACCCGGCCAAGGAAGCGTCGTCACCGTCAGCGCACCCGGAGCCGTAGTGCGCGGCCTGACGATCCGCGGCTCCGGCACGAACCTGGAGAAGATGGATGCCGGGGTCTTCGTCGAGAAAACCGCCAAGGGAGCATTGGTCGAGGAGAACAGGATCGAAGGCAACCTCTACGGCATCTACCTCCATGGTGCCGAGGACTCCGTTGCGCGGGGCAACGAGATCATCGGAATCCAGGAAGGGCGCGTGAACGAGGCCGGCAACGGCATCTCGGTCTGGAACGCTCCCGGAGCCAAGGTGCTCGACAACGACGTCCGCTTCGGGCGCGACGGCATCTATGTGATCACCAGCAAGCGCAACGTGTTCAGTGGCAACCGCTTCCGCGACCTGCGCTTCGCCATCCACTACATGTACACCAACGACAGCGAAATCACGGACAACGTCTCCGTCGACAACGCGGTCGGCTTCGCGCTCATGTTCTCGAGCCGCCTGAGGATCACCGGCAACGTCTCGGACGGGGACCGCGATCACGGCTTCCTGTTCAACTACGCCAATGCCTCGCAGATTGCCGGCAACATGGTGCTGGGCCGCCTCCAGGCCGCAGAACGCTGGACCAGCGCCGGCACGCGCTCCAAGGACGACAAGGAGCATGCCGTGCCCTCTTCGGACGAAGTCGCAGCCACCGAGGTTTCGGGTGCCCGTCCCGGTCCGACGAAATGCGTGTTCATCTACAACGCCAACCAGAACCGCTTCCGCGACAACTGGTTCGAGGGCTGCGAGATCGGCATCCATTTCACCGCCGGGTCCGAGCGCAACGAGATGGTCGGCAACGCCTTCATCCGGAACCGCAACCAGGTGAAGTACGTCAGCACGCGCTACCTCGACTGGTCCAAGGACGGCCGCGGCAATTTTTGGAGCGACAATCCGGCCTTCGACCTCAACGGCGACGGGCTGGGCGACAGCGCCTACCGCCCGAACGACCTCGTCGACAAGGTGCTCTGGACCGCACCGCAGGCCAAGGTGCTGATGAACAGCCCGGCCGTGCAGGTGATCCGCTGGGCGCAGGCCCAGTTCCCGGCCCTGCTGCCCGGCGGCGTCGTCGACAGCCGTCCGCTGATGGCGCCGCCCGCACGCCCGAAGATCGCCGAAGGAGCAAGACCATGACCGGAACGGTCGAGATCAGGAATGTCGTGAAGCGCTTCGGCAAGGTCGAGGCGGTGCGCGACGTCTCCTTCAGCCTGCCGGAAGGCGAGACGGTGGCGCTCGTCGGCCACAACGGTGCCGGAAAGACCACCCTGATGAAACTCATGCTGGGATTGATCCGGCCGACGGGCGGCAGCATCGCCGTGCTGGGCGACGATCCGGCGGCGGGACAGTTCGAGGCGCGACGCAGGCTCGGCTACTTGCCGGAGAATGTCTCGTTCAACGCGGCCCTGACCGGACACGAGACGCTGGCGTTCTACGCGCGCCTCAAGCGGGAGTCGGCCAGGGCCTGCCGGCCGCTTCTCGAACGGGTTGGCCTCACCCATGCCGCCAACCGGCGTGTCGGCACCTATTCCAAGGGCATGCGCCAGAGGCTCGGTCTCGCCCAGGCGCTGCTCGGTGAGCCCCGGCTGCTTCTGCTCGACGAGCCGACCACCGGCCTCGATCCTGCCCTGCGCCAGAGCTTCTACGAGATCGTGGAGGAGCTGCGCGGACGCGGTGCGACGGTCCTGCTGTCGTCGCACGCCCTGACCGAACTCGAGGAGCGCGCCGGGCGCGTCGTCATCATGAACCGCGGCAGCAAGGTCGCGGACGGCACGCTCGACGAACTCCGTCGCATCGCCCGGCTGCCGACCCGCATCCGCCTCAAGGTCACCGACGCCGGACTCGCCAACGTGCCGAACTGGCTCGGTCCCGTGGAGGGATGGCGGCGGGTCAACGGCCGCATGGTCGAGATCGATGCCTCGCCGGAGAGGAAGATCGAGGTGCTGCGGCGCGCGACCGACGAAGGCGCGCCCGTCGAGGACATCGACGTGGTGCCTCCGACGCTCGACGAGCTTTATGCCCACTTCCTTCTGTCGCAGGAGACCGCGCGATGAGAAACATCCTGATCGTCGCGCGCAAGGAGATCCAGGAGGGCTTGCGCAACCGCTGGGTTCTGGCCACGACCCTGCTGCTCGCCGGCCTCGCCCTTTCGCTCACCTTCCTCGGCAGCGCCCCCACCGGCACCGTCGGCGTGCGTGCGCTCGACGTGGTGATCGTGAGTCTGTCCAGCCTCACGATCTTCCTGCTGCCGCTGATCGCCCTGCTGATCTCGCATGATGCCATCGTGGGCGAGATGGAGCGCGGCACCATGCTCCTGTTGTTGAGCTACCCGGTCGGGCGCTGGCAGGTGCTGCTCGGCAAGTTCATCGGCCACCTGTCCATCCTGGCCTTCGCGACCCTGCTGGGCTACGGCGCGGCCGCGGGCGCGCTGGCGGCGACGGGTGCGGAGATCGACGCGCAGAGCTGGACCGCCTTCGCCACGATGATCGGCTCCTCGATCCTGCTTGGCGCCGCGTTCATCGCGGTCGGGTATCTGGTCAGTGCCTTGGTGCGGGAACGCGGCACCGCTGGCGGGATCGCCATCGGCATCTGGCTCGTGTTCGTGCTGATCTACGACATGGCGCTGCTCGGGATGCTTGTCGTCGACCAGGGACGGACCTTGTCCGGCGGGATCCTCAACGCCCTGCTCCTGCTCAATCCCGCCGACGCCTACCGCCTGTTCAACCTGACGGGATCGGCAGGTGTGAGCGCCTTCTCCGGCATGGCGGGGATTGCCCAGACCGCGACGCTCAGCCCGACGGTCCTGCTGGCAGCCCTCGCAGCATGGACCCTGGTCCCGCTCGCCCTGGCGGCTATCGCATTCTCAAGGAGAGAGTTATGAGAAAGATCATCCTCCTCGCATCGCTCGCCGCTGCTCTCGGGATCTCGGGATGCAACGACCGGCCGACTGCGGCAGCCCCGCCGTCGCCGCAGGAAATGACGGCCTCGGCCGTCGGCCGCTACTGCGGCATGAACGTGATGGAGCATCCCGGCCCGAAGGGGCAGATCATCCTGGCGGGCCAGAAGGAGGCGATCTGGTTCTCGTCCGCCCGGGATGCGATCTCCTTCACAATGTTGCCGGAGGAGCCGAAGGACATCCGCGCGATCTACGTCTCCGACATGGCCAGGGCGCCGGAGTGGGACAAGCCCGGGGCAACGAACTGGGTCGATGCCAGGCAGGCCTCGTTCGTGATCGGGAGCCGGATGAAGGGCGGCATGGGCGGCGACGAGGCCGTGCCTTTCTCCGGCAAGGCCGCGGCCGAGAAGTTCGCGTCCGAGAACGGCGGACGCGTCGTGGCATTCGCAGACGTGCCCAAGGACTACGTCCTCGGATCCACGGCCGAGATGACCGGTGCCGTCGAGGAGGAGCACGACGCAGGCGGACCACATGACGGCCTTGCCGCGCCCTCCGCGGCAAGGGACGGTCACGCCCACTAGGGAAACAGCCATGTCCCCTCTTCTCTCGCGCAGGCGCTTCATCGGGATCTCTGCCGCAGCGGCGGGTCTTGGCCTCCTTCCGTTCGGACGTGCCGCCAAGGCCGACGCCCACCTGGTGACCTGGCGAGGCCAGGCGATGGGCGCGGTGGCGACGCTGCAAGTGCATCATCACGACCGGAGCGCCGCCGAGCGCCTGGTCGAGCGCTCGCTCGCCGAGGTCCGTCGCCTCGAGGCGGTGTTCAGCCTGTACCGGGAGGACTCCGCGCTCACGGCACTGAACCGACGCGGCATCCTGGTCGCGCCACCTGCGGATCTGGTCGCTCTCCTCGCCGAGTGCCGCCGCTGGTGGGAGCTGACCGATGGTGCCTTCGACCCGACGGTGCAGGCGCTGTGGACGCTCTACAGGGACCATTTCTCCGAACCCGGTGCGGATCCGCGCGGTCCGTCGGGAGCCTCGCTCCGCGATGCCCTGGGGCGGGTCGGCTTCGGTCGGCTGGTGTTCGATGCAAACCGGATCGCCCTTCCGCGACGTGGCATGGGGCTGACCCTGAACGGCATTGCCCAGGGCTACGTCACCGACCGAGTCGTGGACATCCTGCGCGCCGGCGGGATCGGGAGCAGCCTCGTCGACATGGGCGAGCCGCGGGCCATGGGCTCCGATCCCTCGGGTGGGCCCTGGCGTGTCGGGATTGCCGATCCGGAGCATCCGGAGCAGGTCGAGGACACGCTGGAGGTGATTGATCGCGCGGTCGCGACCTCCGGATCGTATGGGTTCCACTTCGACCGGGACGGCCGCTTCAACCACCTGCTCGACCCGCGGACCGGTGCGTCGGCCCACCTGCACCGGAGCGTGACCGTCATCAAGGAGACGGCGGCGGCAGCCGACGCCCTTTCGACAGCGTTCAGCCTCCTGCCGGAGGATGGGATCGCGAACGTCCTGCGCAAGGTCGGTGGCGAGGTCCGGCTGGTCAGGGCAGACGGAAAAAGACGGATCCTGAGGGGCTAGACCGGACACGCTCCGCCCGGGGCGAACTCCGACAGGGCCCCCCAATCCGTCCATACCGTCGTTCCCCGACTTCGCCGTTCACTCGTGCTCCGCCGGTGGTTCCCGGTACAGGACTCGGGCCACGGCCTCGATGTCGGCGATGACCAGACGACGCCTGTATCGCCTGATCCGGCGCTGCGTCTCCCAGGCGCGAAGGGTTCGGCTCACCATGTGCAGGGTGCTCCCGATCAGGTCGGCGAGATCCTGGCGACTGACAGGGAACGGAATCTCGACCCCTTCCGCAGTCCGCCGCCCGAAGGTTTCCACGAGCCTGAGGATCGCGCGGGCGAGGCGCTGCTCGACTGGCTCGGTCGAGAGATCCCGCAACCTGCTCTCCATCTCGCGCAAGCGCGTCTCAAGATCCCGGATGACGTTGAGCGCCAGTTGTGGGTACCGATCCACGAACGATTTGATGGTTGCCGACGACCATTGGAGTTCCACGCACTCGGTCACGGCAATGGCATTCGTGGGGTAGAACCGGTCCAGCAGGGCGGGACTGCCGAATACCTCCCCGGGCCTGACGTACTTGATGATGATACGCGGCCCGCTCGGCGTGACCTGAACCAGCCGGACGACACCCGAGACGATGACGTGCACGGCCCGCGCCGGCTGCCCCGCGGTGAAGAGCACGCCTTCGGCCGGGACGGTTCGGCGCTCCGCCTGCCGCAGCATCTGGGCCGTGGCCTCCTCGCCGAGACCGTTGAGCAGGCCTTCCAAAAGGGCGTCGTCGGACATTCAAACCTCCGCATCCCGAGGCGTCGCGCTTCCCGCGGCGGCTAGACTCCTGGCCCTGGCCATGTCCCCGGCGCCGCGTGCCGCCGCGGAACCGATGTCCGCGAAGAGGAGCGCTATCTCGTCGAAGACGCCCAGGTCCGCCTCGTCGGTCGTGACCGTATCGAGTTCGCCGACCAGTTCGAGCAGCGCTGCGATGCGTTCGGCCTGGTGCCGCGCGTCGAGGATCAGGGCACGGAGTTGCCGCCGTGTCTCGAGGGCCTCGAAGCGCTCCAGGGCGGCATCGACCTTTCCGCGGCACCTGCAATCGAGATCGAGCGTGCCCAGGACTGCACGGACGCGCGTCAGGAGATGGGACGCTCTTGGTCTGGATGCGGGGTCTTCCATTCGGGATTCCTCGTTGTACCGTCGGAACAGGAAGCCACACGAGGATCCGCGCTTCGTTGCAGCAGCGCAAGGATCCTCCTGCCGTCCCTAAAACGGCCGGGGGAGCGTCCGTTTTCGGTGAAGGCGATTGCCCCTCACCTTATTAGGGCCGCCATGGCAAAGCTGGATGTCGCCATGCCCACCAGGAACCAAGGCCACCATGTCGGAAGGGGCTTGTCACTTCTGTCGATCATGATCGCACCTCATCGCATCATCGTCCGAAGTTTGCCCGATGGCGGCGGACGTGACCTTGATCTGGGGCAAGGAGTCCGGAAAAGGTGAGCCAGGCCGGCGCGGATGAAGGTGGCGGGCCAAGCCGCCCGTGCAACGAGGATGCCTCGACTGCCTTGTCGTGATGTCCCGACGACGAGGAGCGCGGAAACGCTATTCCGAAGGCGTGGGAGCAGTGGCGATCACGCCTCCCGCTCGCCCGGGAGCCTTCAGCCCGCCCCGAAGGAACTGCCGCGCCCTCGTGAAGCCAACGGTGAGGGGAAGAACGAACATCGCTCCGACCAGCACCAGACCTGCGGCGAACGCCATCAGCGCCATTCCACCCAGCAGCGCTCCAACGGCAAGGCCTTGAATGACGGGGCGCGACAAGGGATGGGCGAACGAACTGATCATTGGCAGGCTCCTCGATGGAAACGTGCTTCCGTCGCACCACCGACAGCCCACTTCCTTGCTGCACGACAAACAGGAATGCATCTATGCCCTGCGCTGAACCAACTGCGGCCCGGGCCTGAAGGCAGGCCCGCGGCGTGGATTATGCCTGCGCCGGAGGGACCCATCTGCGGCCAGGAGGGGCACAACCGCCGTAAGGGCCAGCATGAGCAGGACCACGGCCACGAGGAACGGGGCGCCCGAGCAGATCCAGGAACCAGGCTGCGACACGCCGACGGCAAGACTGGCGGTGAACAGCACCGGACCGACAAGCCCGCTCACCCCCCGCAGGCTGTTGAGTGCCCCCTGCAACCGTCCCTGCTCGGAAGCCGCGATCCGCTGGGTCATCAGGCTCTGCGCGGCCGGGCCGAACAGTCCCCATAGCGCCGCCACGGGGATGGCCAGCCAGATCCAGGCCCCGCTCGGGGCAAGGCCGAAGAGCAGACATCCGATGGCGCCGCAGGCGAGGTCCGCCACCATCGTCGGCCGCTCGCCCAGGCGCGGCACGATTCGGCGCACGAGGCCGCCCTGCACCACGGCCGACGCGACGCCAACAGTTGCCAGCGCGAGGCCGATGGTGACCTGGTCCCATCCGTAGCGGTGACCAGCATACAACACGAACACGGCCGGGAAGACCTCATGGGCCAGGTTGGAGAGGAACAGGACCGCCGCGACCCTGGACACCTCCGCGTTCGACCTCAGCAGCCGCAGGGCGGCCACGGGGTTCGCCTTGCGCCAGGAGAACCGCGTCCACCGGTCCTTCGGCAGGGACTCCGGCAGGACGAGGATGCCGTACAGCGCGTTGGCCAAGCAAAGCCCCGCCGCAACCCAGAACGGGAGACGCAGGTCGACGGCTCCAAGCACGCCGCCAAGGGCCGGCCCGACGATGAAGCCGAAGGCGAAGGCCGCCCCAATCGCCCCGAACCCGGCCGCGCGGCGGTCCGCGTCCGTGACGTCGGCCACATAGGCGAAAGCGGTAGTGAAGCTCGAGGACGCGAGGCCACCGACGGCACGGCCGGCAAGGAGCCAGCCTAGTCCGGGAGCGACGGCCATCAGCAGGTAATCCAGTCCGAGCGCCAGGTTCGACAGCAGGATGACCGGGCGGCGCCCGCAGGCGTCCGACAGCGCGCCGAGGATCGGTGCGCCAAGAAACTGCATGACGGCCCAGGTCAGGCCGAACAGCCCGTACACCTGCGCCGCGCTGACGGTCTCACCCCCGAGGAACTCCTGCACCAGGCGCGGGAGGACAGGGATGATGATGCCGAAGGCCAGAAGGTCGACGGCAACGCTGATCACCAGGAATGACAGGGCCGCGCGACGGGGACGATGGGCTTGCATGGCTATGGTCTCAACATTGGAATTGCGGGCGGGTGAACGGCTCGCCGGGAAGCACGCTAGGGCGTTCCGGTCGCAGTCAGGCCTTCACCCTGCCAGTGGCCCTGGCTCTTCAGGGCGTCCGCGACCTCGCGGGGCATGTAGTTCTCGTCATGCTTGGCGAGCACCGTGTCCGCCTTGAACACGCCGGCCGGGTCGAGCACGCCTTCGGCCACAACGCCCTGTCCCTCGCGGAACAGGTCGGGCAAGAGCCCGCGGTACCGCACGCTGACGGTCCCGTTCACATCCTCGATCCTGAAGGCTAATTCCTGGTCGGCACCCCGTCGGAGCGACGCCTGTTGAACCAGGCCGCCCAGACGGAACCGGGTGCCGGGCGCGACGTGCCTGGCCTGGACATCGCTCGGCGTATGGAAGAACACGATGGTGTCGCGCATGGCGAAGGACACGAGGCCGAGCGCCGTGGCAATCGTGGCCAGTCCGGTGCCGATCAGGGTCAGGCGCCGTTGCTTGCGGGTCATGCTCCTTGTCTCCTGGCTTGCCGTCATGCCCTCCTGTAGCATCGCCGCGGTTTCCTGGATTTGACCGAGCGCAAGCCACCGGTGTCTCCGCCCCTGCCTAGGGGCCCGTGGGCCAAGACACTCCGCCGCATGAAGACACCTGTCTAGCCGATCGCAGATGTCCGGCGAGCGAGGTGCCTGCCTCCCCGCACCGGTTCGAAACCATCGGACGTCGCACAGCGGAGATGGCGTCTTGGACAGGGGCCGAAGGCCCTCCTCGGGGCGCGGCGAGGGTGACGCCTCTTTACCCGAGCCGGAGGAGGCTTCCGCAGGGCGGGGAGCGATGGATTGCGTCAGCGGACGGCGCGCCGCCTCTCCGCCTCCAACGCGCTGATCGTCCCGGCATTCGGGCAATAGCGCTGCACCGCGTGTGCCCACCCACGGTCGAGGTCGCTCCGGCAGCGCCTGGCGGCCAGGCAGCCGGAGCATGTGACGCTCATGTCGCGCATCACGGCCGGACGGGTGAGTTCCAGCCATGCGGGAACGAGGCCTCCGGCGTGGAGAAGCCGTGGCAGTTCCTCCCCGGCCCTGGCGCCGCGCGCCGTCAGGTGGATCAAACGGTCCGGACAAAGTCCGACGTCCCGGCCAAGCGCGGCAAGCTCGTCCGCACCCAGGGAGGTCAGTTCCTGTGTCGCCCGTCGGCTCGACAGCCAGTTCGTGATCGTTGCGCGCAAATCCATGGGACGCCTCCATGCCATCCGGCAGATGTTGCCACGGGTTTCCTCCGCGATATTGCTCCGGCGCAAACTTAAGGCAGATGTTGCCGAATGTCCGCCGATCCGCCGGACGTGGACCGCACCCTGTGGCACCTACCACGTCGTGGCTTGTGCGCCGCGCGCCATGCAGCCGGCCGGAAGCTCATCCGGATCCGGGCCACGACGGCAGTAGCCGGCCTCGGCGCATCCGGAGCACCCGAGCGTCAGGCCAGGCGTCGAAACGTCCACATCGCCCGTCCCAGGCCGCTCCGGCCCGCGGGCGTGGGCTCCCTCGTCACCGTACCCGTTCACTGGCCGCCCACCCGCACCTTCAAGACACATGAAAGCCTCCCCGTCGTCTCCCAGCGATTGCAGGGTTCGCGGCACAGAGCCTTGATCTGCCGCAATCAGCTCCGGCACCGAGCCTCCACGGCTCCTCCGGTATATTCCGTAGTTGGCTCGACACGCGGCATCGGTCCAAGTTGCCGGGAAGAACAGGCTTTTCAAGCAATTCCGAACTGGATGTTCCCGTGATCGTTTGCTCTTGCAATGTCTTCTCGGACGGGGAGGTGCGCTCCTGCCTCAACCCTGGCCCGGACTGCCCTCGCACCCCTGCCCAGGTCTACCGCTGCCTCGGCTGCGGCCCGCAATGCGGGCGCTGCGCCACCACGATCCGCACCATCATGGATCAGAACCATGCGCAAGGGCACGCTTGCTCGGCAGAATGCGAAACGGCCTGCCCGCTGACCCGGCAGGCCAACTCCAACGAGCTCCCGCAACCCGAGAGCCTGAAGCCCGGGAGATGGCGGCCCCGCCCTGCCCTCATCGGACGGCGATGATCGGCTCTGGCCAATGGCACGAAGCGCCCGATCCATCATGGGAGAGGCGCATGGGCACTTTCCGTCGCCGCCCCGGAAGGGAAGCGGTCCATTCGCCCGGCAGGAACGCGCTGCCGTTCCATCGCTGATGGGTTCGCCTGATCCACCGGCTTCCTCAAGAGCTGTCCGGGAGCATCCGGATCACCTACGCAAAACCCCTTAGGTATCAGACCTGAATTTCAGCTCTGCCATTCCAGCGGTACCCATGAACCAACGTCACTTCAAGAAGACAACGAGGGTTCGATGCAGACTGCGCTCATCACCAAAGCCACCTCATCGGCCCTTCCTCTTTTTGCCCTGGAAGCGCCGCAAGTCCGTAGGACCGTCGATGCGGCAGTCCCGGCGGTCGGTTCCGTTCGCTCCTGTGCCAAGGACCAGGAGATCTTCGCGGAAGGTGACCGGGCGGCCTTCGTCTACAAGGTTCTCTCAGGCGTCGTCCGCACCTCCAAGCTCCTGAGCGATGGACGCCGCCAGATCGACGCCTTTCATCTCGCCGGTGACATCTTCGGCATCGAGGCCGGAGACGAATATCGCTTCTGCGCGGAGGCCGTTGTGGATTGCGTCGTCATCGCCTATCGCCGCAACAACCTTGGCACCACGGGGAATGACGCTCAACTGGCCCAGGAACTGACCATGGGCATGATGCGCTCCCTGATCAGGGCCCAGAACCACATGCTGCTGCTGGGGCGCAAGTCCGCGCTTGAAAAGATCGCGACCTTCCTCTTGGATCTGGCTGGAAGGACGGCTGACGGCGATGCGGTGGACCTGCCCATGTCGCGTACCGACATCGCGGATCATCTCGGATTGACCATCGAGACCGTCTCCCGGTCCTTTACCCACCTAGAGCATCGGACGGTTAAACGGACGCATATCCGGCTGCCCTGAGGAAGTTCCAACATTCTCGCGGCTCAAACAAAT
>NZ_JACXAB010000002.1 GCF_014699075.1 Microvirga sp.
CCGCCGGAGATCTTGCGCTTGATCACGCAGGCGCGCAGGTCGTTCTCGGACGCATTGGTGTGCAGCGGGATCTCGGGACGCTCGAGCACCCGCAGCAGTTCGGCTTTGCGCCGCGCCAGGCGGGCCAGCACTTCGTCGAGGTCCTTGTAGCCCGTGCGTTGGCCAAAGATGCGGTTGAACTGCCGCCGGAATGACACCTCAGCGCCCGGTGCAGGACTCTGCTTCCACAGCTTCAGGCTGCGGTAAAAGCACCAGATCGCTTCGCGAACCAGCTCTACCGCCTGGGCCTGCTTGGGCGAGGCGGGCATCAGCTTCTGCAGGTGCCGCTCCGCATGAACCCAGCACAGGGCATGCGTGGCAACGCGGAACTGGCCGGCATCGTCGGAGACAACGACAGTGTTCCCCATTAGCCCATGATGCCGGATCGCCCCCCAGGTGGCGGCTTCGTTCAGCGTCTGCAGCAGGGGCCGGTCGAAGATGTTGATCGAGCACCGCGCCAGGTGCTCCAGCCATTCCAACTGCGAGCGGAACACTTGGCCCTGGAGCTTCGTCAACCGGGCGATCACGGCGGCCTCGACCGGCTGCCGGCGCAGGTAGTCCAGCGCAGCCTCGTTGACGACGTAGTCCTCGCGACCACCCCGCAGCAGCGACAGGAAGTTCAGGCGCGATTTCGATCGGCTGGTGCGAAAGACGCAAAAGCGTTCGCCGCCGATCTGCGTGGTCACACCCGGGCGGCGGGCATGGCGTGCGCCGGTGTCATCGACGGTGAGGTACGGCGAGGAGACCAAGCCCGCCTGCAGGACCGCATGATCCTCCTGTTCGAACGACTCCAGATCTGAGGTGAGCAGACGCACGACCTCCCGCTTCGAGATCGCCAGGCCGATGCCGTTCAGAAGATCGGTCAGGCGTTCCGTGGTCACCTGGCCTTGCGTGTGGAGAGCCAGGCAGAACCGCCGCACGCCAGGTCCGAACCCGCCGCTGATGCAGACCGGCAGCGGCGCGATGATGGTCTGCCCCTCCGGCGTGACCCAGCGTTCCCGCTTGTAGCGCACGACTTCGGCGACTAGCACCAGATCCCGGTGCACCACCGTCTTGTAGCCTTTGAAGCGCGATCCGGCTGGCACTTCGGCCCGGATCGTGACCTCGCGCGTCACCCGATCCCGTTTGGCGCCACGGCCGGGGCGGCGGCCCGGACCAGCAGGCTTTGGCTGGGTGGCCTTTTCCATGCCGGAGGGTTTGAACGGTGGCCGCGGCGGCAGGCGCTTGAGCCGGGCGATCTCATCCTTCAGGGCCTGGTTGTCGAGGCGCAGGTTGCTGTTGTCGAGGTGCAACCGTTCAACCTCTTGCTCCAGTCGATCGATCTTGCCGGCCAGATCCGAGACCAGCTGGCGCAGGGCCGTCGAGGACAGAGGCTTGCTGGACCTACCGGGCGGAGATGTCATGCCTGGATTGAATCATGAATGCTCGGTCGGAGGAATCCCTGCCCCCGAAAATGCCCCGGTTACGACTTGCAGCTAAGTTGGGGCGAGGAGGGGGTCGAACAACCAGCCATTACACTTCCCGAATTACCGTGGGAGACAATCGTTGGGCGGCTTGAGCAGATCGCAATTGCTATCCTCCGCTTTGACGCCCGTTTAGAGGCGTCTGGGCTCTCGGCGGGCTGGCAGTCTCGTTGCGATATGACCGAGGCAGTCCGCGCCCTGATGCTCGATGGCCATTTGGTCGACGTAGGCGATCTCGTCCTCCACGATGCCGGAATGGATGTCCGGCATCCTACTCACGAACTGACTCGAGCGGCGGCGGCTCTCAAAGCTCGGCGCACTGCCATGGCTCGAAAGGCACCCTGGCCAGTGTCAATCGATGGATTGGCGGCCCTAAGGGGCGTCGGCGGGATTGGCGTCGAGGCGACGGCAGCTTCAAAGGGCAAGAGGCCGGATCCGGAGAATGACGAGGCCTATCCGCCGTACGCCAATGATGCGGACCCGTGGAAGGCTCATTTTGCCGAGATCGACGCGTTGCTGGACCGGACCACCAGGGTTCTGGCAGGTGAAACCCCGCTTCCCAAGAACCGATCGCACCTTGTCTATGACCCGGACCAGGATGAGGCTGAGAACGAAGACCGGTGGCTCGACTTCGTGAAGCGGACATCTCACTGGCCGGCAGTTGCCGCGGCGGCAGTCGCCTGGAATGCGTGGCTTGACCTCAATCTTTATACCCGCTTGCCATGGCTGGGACTGACTATGGCAGCCTCTATTCTAAGATCGCGCGGGCTGACGAACCATCTCTTGCCGCTGGCGGCCGGCTTCAAAAAGTCGAAGTTCCGGCCACAGGGGAGGGAAGGGGCTAAGGAGAAACTCCATGGCTTTTGCAGCGTCATTGAGGAGGCCCTTGAGATCGCCAGTAAGGATTTGGAGAGGCTGATCCTGGCTCGCGAGCTGATGCAGCGGGTGACGGCCAAGACCCGCTCCAACTCGAAGCTGCCCGAGTTAGTCGATCTGTTCCTGTCCCGCCCGCTCGTGACGGTGCCACTCGGCGCCAAGCTTCTGAAGGTGACGCCGAAGGCTATTGATCTGATGCTAGGGCAACTCGGTGGGGCACTCCCACGGGAGCTTACTGGCAGGACCCGCTATCGTGCTTGGGGCATCGTGAGCTGAGGCAAGTTAGGCGACAAGGACGTTCCCCAAGCCCCTCATCACGTGAGATGGTCGCGCGGTGATTTACCCAGTTTCCTTTGTCGAATGGATTTCGAAGAGCTTCTCTGGCTTACTCCAATCGGGGCCCGATCGGGCCCTGTAGTGTAAAAGTCCTGATGAAGTCCCGCCCGAAGAGTTTCTCTAAGAAGTAGCCTCGTGCCCACCATTTCCTGGTCTAAGAACCTGCTTGCTCGCAATCCGGTGTTGAACGTCTTGGTTCTGGCCGGGGTCTTCAACCTGTTTTGCGCGGCCCTCGTTTACGATGAAAGGAGGAATGCGTTCGAGCAAGCCAAGGCATCATCGAGCAATCTTGTTGCAGCCGTCAGCCGGGACATCTCGCGCAACATTGAGATCATCGATCTAACGATCCAGAAGCTAATTGAGCGGACCACCCAGCCCGGCTTCAACCAACTGAGCCCTGACCTTCAGCGACAGCTACTGTTCGATCAGGTAGCCATGGCGCAGTATTTTGCAGCCCTTGCGGTGGTAGACGAGAGCGGGAGACTGAAGTTTCACTCCCGTTTCACTGACCTGGATATCATCAACGTCGCAAAGCAACAGTATTTTACCGCCCATCGCGATCGCCCTGACGCAGGCCTCTATGTTTCGCTTCCCATCAAGAGCCCGGTTGGACTTGGATGGGGTCTCGTGTTCAGTCGGCGGCTATCCCATCCAGATGGCCGGTTTGCCGGGGTCGCGTATGTAGGTCTGGGCCTGGACTACTTCACCGACCTGTTCAGCAGGATGGACCTTGGGCTCAAGGGCTCCATGTCCCTGATGCGAACGGACAAGACGCTGCTCGTGCGGGAGCCATTCAACGAGAAACAGCTCGGTACGGATGTGAGCGCAGCGGAGCTTTATCGCTACTACCCGGCGCAACGTTCAGGATCGTACGAGGCGACCACGTCTCCGCTCGACGGGATCCCAAGGCTCTACACGTTCACTCAGATCGGCGACTTCCCGATGACAATCAGCGTGGGACGCTCGTTACAGGACGTCTATGCTGCCTGGTGGCGTCGAGCCCTGACGATCAGCGGGATTGTTCTGGCCCTGACCGGGGCAATGATCGCGCTGGCCCTCAGCCTGCGGCGGGAGCTCCGGGGCAGGAGAGCTGCGCACCAGGAGGCGTTGCATAACGAAGCGCTTTTCCGCGGAGCGATGAAAGGGGCCGGGATCGGCACGGCGCTTCTGCGCCTCGACGGGACAGTGTTCAAGGTCAATCCAGCTTTCTGTCGGCTGTTCGGGTTTTCCGAAGGGGAGATGCTGTCGAAGACCGCTGCCGACCTGGTCCACCCCAGTGACGATCCGCCAGACGATGCAGCGCTCTTGAGAGGCGAGATCGACCTTGCGGAAAATGAACATCGCTTGCTGCGCAAGGATGGCGCGGAGGTCTGGATCTTCCGCTCCGCCTCTCTCCTGCGTGACGAGGCGGGCAAACCCGCGTACCTGATCGTGCAATTCCAGGACATTACAGCCCGACGCGAAGCCGAGGAGCAACTGAGATACAACGCGACCCATGATGAACTGACGGGTCTTCTGAATCGATCAGCCTTCGAGCAGAAGCTTGAAGAGGCCCTGGAGGAAAGCCGTGACACGGGCGTTAAGCATGCCCTGGCCTTTGTTGACCTCGACCGGCTGAAAATGATCAACGACTCCGCCGGCCATGTCGCCGGAGACGCCTTGTTGCGAGGCGTGGCAGGGGCCCTGCCGGGTTACCTGCGCGATGGCGACGTGATCGGCCGGCTCGGCGGGGATGAGTTTGGCATTATCCTGCTCGGATGTTCGCTCGACGATGCAAAGGCGATCCTTGAGGATCTCAATGCCGCGGCCAGTGCTATCCAGTTCCCATGGGACGATCGCAGCTACAGCGTCGGAGCCAGCATCGGCGTCACCGAGATTACGCCAAACTCCGTCTCCCCAAGTGCTGTCCTGGCTCAGGCGGATGTTGCCTGCCTGACAGCCAAAATGGCAGGGCGGAACCGGGTCAGCATCTACCGTCCCGAGCAGAGCGAAGCGGTCGATCGCCACCGCGAGATCGCTGTCGCGGCTGGGATCAAGCAGGCGATAGAAGAGGGTCGGTTGCGGCTCTTTGCCCAGAGGATTGTCGCGTGTGCGGATCCGACCCAGGACCGGTATGAGATCCTGGTGAGAATGGTAGACAGGGATGGGGCGATCATCCCGCCGTCTGTCTTCATTCCGGCGGCAGAGCGGTATGATCTCATCGGGGCAATCGACCGCTGGGTGGTTCGGGAAGCATTGAACACTGTGGGACGGGGAGGAGGTCTTGATCGGCAGACCTATCTCCACCTCAACCTGTCGGCAGCCTCGATCGGAGACGCTTCATTCGTGGCCCACGTGCTCGAGGCCCTTGAAGCCTCTGGGGTTGCGCCGGAGATCCTGGTCTTCGAGATCACGGAAACGGCCTTGGTCAGCAATATGGCCGTGGCAGCCGCGACAGTCGGCAAGCTGCGGGAGATGGGGTGCCGGATTGCGCTGGATGATTTCGGCACGGGCCTGAGTTCGTTCAACTACCTGCGCCAGTTCCCGGTTGACATGGTCAAGATCGACGGCAGCTTCGTTCACAACATGACGGTGAATGCGGTGGATCGCTACATCGTCAAATCGATCCACCAGATTGCCCAAGAACTCGGCGCGCAGACGGTGGCTGAGTTCGTCGAGGACGAAGCGACGTTCAAGTTAGTCACGTCCATGGGCATCACCTTCGCCCAAGGCTACGCGATCCATAGGCCTGAACCCCTCGATGCCGTCATGGCAGATCACAGAGTCTTGGCCGACGCGTAGCCGGCAGACGTATTGGCAAGCCTGGGGCATGGGTGAACTTGTTTTCAACCATGGTGCAGGTCTGTCATTGTCTGTTCATCTGCAGTGAGTTAAGTCTGCTCCCCGTTCCAAGGGACGGTGGCACATGTTGGTGTGGGGTACAGTTGTTGCCTTTCTGATCTCGCTCGTGGCGGTAGGCCCGCTGCGGGGAATCGCGCCATCCTGGCTACAGACCGGCGCGGAGTTCCTGGCCGTGATCAGCGTCTTCGCCCTTGTGTGCCTGCTGGAATCCAGCGGCAACAACAATGACCGTTCGAACACGGCCTCCTGAATAGCTTTAGTAACGATCTGACGTCTACGGTCCTGCTCCGTCCTTCATCGGAGACAGCCCATGAAATGCTTCCTGCTCGCCACGATCGGGATTGTCCTGATGTCTCCAACGGCAGTTGCCGATGGACTGACTTTGGCAGGCTCTCTCTGGCAATGTATCCGCGCCTCTGATCGGTCCCAGTTCGTCATCACTTTCTACCCAGGTGGCGGCGTTGGGGGAGGGGAGTTCGATAGCGGCGAGGTGAGCCCCTACATCTTCGATGCCTCCCGAACAAAGCCAGGCGAATGGCCGGGCAAGTGGGAGCAGACCGGCCAGCTTTTCACCTGGACCTTTCCTGATCAGAGCATCCGGATCGAGGGAAGCCTTTCAGGACTCGGTCAGAGAGCAGCGCGGCTCACCGGCACCGAAACCTCATCGGGAGAGCGATCAACTATCAGCTGCACGGCTCTCTCCAAACTGCCCAAGATCGGGGAGGGGTTAGTCATCCCCAAGGACAATCGGTTCATCGACTTGGATCAGGAAGATGGCGAGTTGAAGGTTCCGGCAGGGATCTCACTTCAGCCCCAAGATGCACGATGACGGTCAGCATCGGATTGGATGGTTAGTGAAGAATCCATAAGTGGCTTGACGACGTACAATCAGCCTTGGTTTGTAGATCGCATAAATCAATAAGCGATTTCAGGGGCACCCAGTATGCGCGTCCGGCAGTTTCTTTGCCTGATCGGAATGGCCGTAGGCCTTTCCCTCCCAACGGTTGTGAGAGCAGCCGACATCTTGCCGGTACAGGGTGGCTCCCCCTGCCACATTCGTCTCAGCGGCTCGATCGCAGCCGGTGACGCCAAGCGGATCGAGACTATCGTCAATTCCGCTGAGGACCGCAGGCCGATTAAGATCGAAGACTCGTCGGAGCATCGCACAGTGTTGTGCCTTGACAGCCCAGGAGGCTCCTATGTCGAGGGTCTCAGGCTTATGAACCTTATGAGGGACAAAGGCATCGGAACGCTGATCGAGAGGAATGCGGGCTGCTTTTCCGCATGCGCTCTGGTCTTCATGGCAGGGCAGATCGAAGAGGAGGAGGCTCTGACCTTCCCCTGGCGACACCTGCATTATGGCGGGAGGCTGGGGTTCCACGCTCCGTACTACAAAACCGACAAGGAGACGTATCAGAAGGAAGAGGTGCAGCAGCTGATCGATGGTTTGATCCTGACGACAAGCTGGCTGTTGCAGAATTCTGAGCGGTCTTCGATCCCGGTCAGCCTGATCACGGAGATGCTGCGTTATGGCCCCTCTGAGTCCTTGAACGTTGACAACGTACTGCGGGCCGGACGCTGGAACATCACGCCGTATGGTGCCTCGATCCCCGTCAACGCGACAGAGAGGGCGGCCAACTACCTGTGTCAAAACCAGTACATCTGGGAACGCTACGACGATTACACCTCGGGAGCCCTCGCGCGGGAGTACATCGAAGAAAACCGCCTGTCTGACCTTTATAAGATGCCGTCCGGCGTGGCCCTTAAGAAAACCCAGAGTGGGATCAGGGTGTCTGTTCCTGGGTTCCCCCCTGAGGGCACTAGGATCTGTGTCGTTGATTTTGTCCTCAGCAAAGGCCGGGTCACGAAGGTCCACCAGGTCTGGGACTTCAACTACGAGGAAAAGCGCCCTCCGTTTGCGGAAGGGGGCGAGGTTCCGGCGTGGAAGCTCCTGCCTCTCAATGCGGTTCTCCACTCGCTTGCAAAGTGATGAGCCTGCGCGATTCCTGTGCGCCTCTCTGTATCTCAAAGAGGCTACGAGGAGGATAGGACCGGAATCAACTCGGGTCCTACTTACAGCCGGCGTTTAGCGCCACATGCCCCGCATTTTGGCGCCGAGGTCAACCCGAACCCCGCTAGTTGTGGAAGCGCCAGGCGCAGGATCGGGTACGGCTTTGGGCCATGACGCTCGCTCGAAAAGCTTCAGAAGAGAACTGGGAATGAAGCGGGTACGAGCCGCATAGACGTGGCGATCCCCTGTAGCAGACTGCTGGTGGGTGAAGAACCGCTGCGGCACCACGAGATCCAGGTTGTCCTTGGCTCGGGTCATTGCGACATACAGCAACCGCCGCTCCTCCTCGATCTCCGCCGTAGTGCCCGTGCCGAGGTCCGACGGAATACAGCCATCGACCACATTCAGAACGAATACCGACTTCCACTCCTGTCCCTTCGCAGAATGTATGGTCGACAGGATCAGGTAGTCCTCGTCAAGCAAGGGCACTCCGGCCTGATCGCTCGTGGCATCCGGTGGATCCAGAGTGAGCTCAGTGAGAAAGCGCTCTCGGGAGGGATAGCCGGCAGCGATCTGTTCCAGTTGGATAAGGTCGGCCTTTCGCGTCGAGGCATCCTCATGCATTCGTTCCAGGTGAGGCTCGTACCAGACACGAGCTTGCTCAAGTTCAGCCGGCCATCCGGCTAAACCCGCGCGAAGCTGCGTGATTGTGTCGACAAAGGCTTGCCACCCATCCCCAGCACGGGGCGGGGCAGGGGCTTCTATCAGCGCTGCAATCGGATCGGCAGCATCATGCATGCGATCCAGCACACGCTGGGCGGAGGTTGGTCCAACCCCGGGCAGCAGCTGCATCAGCCGGAAGCCGGCGACGCGATCCCGTGGGTTCTGAACGAACCGCAGCAACGCGAGCACATCCTTGATGTGAGCGGCGTCGAGGAACTTGAGGCCCCCGAACTTCACGAACGGGATGTTCCGGCGGGTGAGCTCAATCTCCAGCGGACCGCTGTGATGGGAGGTCCGAAACAGGACGGCCTGCTGTTTGAGAGCCATCCCGCATTCGCGGTTTGCCAGCACCCGGTCCACGACGTACCGGGCTTGGTCGCCCTCGTCACGGACGGCAACAAGTTGCGGCTGTTCGGCCGAGGTCCGGTCGGTCCAGAGATTTTTAGTGAAACGCTCGGATGCAAGCTCGATCACGGCATTGGCCGCGGCCAAGATGGGCTGGGTCGAGCGGTAATTGCGGTCCAGGGTGACGATCTCAGCCGCCGGGCTGAACTGCGCCGGGAAATCCAGGATGTTGCGGACCGTCGCGGCCCGAAATGAATAGATTGACTGAGCATCGTCTCCGACGACCGTGAGACCGTCTCCATGTGGCTTTAACGCGAGCAGGATTGAGGACTGGAGGCGGTTCGTATCTTGGTACTCGTCGATGAGGACATGATCAAAGCGCCCACCGAGTTCGTCGGCAATCGTGGGCTCGGCCGCCATCTGAGCCCAGTAGAGCAGAAGATCATCATAATCGAGGACGTTCTGGCGCTGCTTGGCCTCTACATAGGCGGCGAACAGTTGCCGCAACTCAGCGGCCCATCCGACACACCACGGGTAGGATGCTCTCAATACCTCATCGATGGGCATCTCGGCATTCACGCAGCGGGAATAGATCGCCAGACACGTTCCCTTTGCGGGAAAGCGGCTCTCTGTTTTGGAGAACCCGAGCTCATGCCGGACGAGGTTCATGAGGTCGGCAGAGTCCTCTCGGTCATGGATCGAGAAGGCTGGGTTGAGGCCTATCTCAAGGGCATAGTCGCGCAGCAGTCTGGCGCCGATGCCGTGAAACGTGCCAGCCCAGGTGAGGGCGTCGGTCATTATGCTGGCACTCTGGCCCATGACCTGTCCGGCGATGCGCTCGACCCGACGCGCCATCTCAGCGGCCGCCCTACGTGAGAAGGTCAGCAAAAGGATGCGACGCGGATCAGCCCCGTTGACGATGAGATGAGCGACGCGGTGTGCAAGTGTGTTGGTCTTGCCTGATCCCGCTCCGGCGATCACCAGCAGCGGACGAGGCGAGGCTGAGACCCCCGCAGACACTCCGTACTCAACCGCTCGACGTTGTTCTGGATTGAGTTTTTCGAGATAGGCGGCAGCGATGGTCACCAGCGAATCGTCCCCTTTGTCGGAGAGCATAGAACCCTGTTTCTCGTTTTGTTCGCAAGCGGTGAATGTGCGAGATCCGCTCTGCTTTGCTGGCGAGGTGAAGTAAGAAGCAAAGTTCGGCCCAATTGCCCGAATGTTGCCGCAACCAACCAAAAGCGAGGCCGCCCTACTCAGGCGGCCTTTCCTATGCAAGCACGACTGACGTTCGTCCGCTTTCGTCTTACGATCAGACATTCAGCCTACTTCCGGAATGTGCCATTTGAAGACGTTCCGAGTATATGGGGTCGCCGCCAGCCACCAAAATCTGGTGTCTACGGCAACAGTTCCGAGGTGCGCCTTTGCACTGTGCTAGCTTCAACCGATGGCAAAACCTCAGGTGGGAGAGGATTTCTCCAAAGCGTTGACACCACCCGCGATGGATTTCCAGAAGGCTTCCGCTGTCGGGCCCTGCCGGCGCAAGGGCCGGATTAATCTGATCTCGACTTCAATCGAGTAATTGCCATGCCCCGGATCAACGAGACGGCTGGCCACGATGTCATCGTGGGCGAGGGTTTGCGGAAGCCACGCAATGCCTTCGCCTTGACGCGCCATGGTCAGCAGCGTCGCCGCCAACTGTGCCGTGAGTGTCTTCTGAAGCGACAGCGTCGGCCAGTTCTTCTCCAGGACGGCGGCCACGATCCGGCCGAGGCCGGATTGCGGCCGGTACGACAGAAGGCGCGACGGCGACGACGGATCCCCAGGCAGCGGCCATTGCGGCGTGCCATCCTCGAGGGGAGCACAGAGCGGCAGCAGCACATCGCTTCCGACCACGACGCTCGTGAACTGGCTGGCCTCAAGGCGGGGCATGGCATCACGATGGAAGTGGCACAGCATGAACTCGGCATCACCCCTCGCCATGATCTGTTCGCACGCCTCCATGGTGTCCGAGATCAGGTTGAGGGGACCGAGAGTTCCGAACTGGGGGTGACTCCTGATCCAGTCGGGGAAGAAGACGAATGAAAGCGCATGCGTGGCGGCAATGGAGATGACGGAGGCCTCCCGGCCTGCAACCTCGAGCGTCTCCTGACGCAACCGGTAGATGTTGCGGGTCAGGTCTTCGGCATGGGCCCGAAGGAAGGCCCCGGCGGGCGTCAATGAGGTCCCTTGTGGCGAACGCACGAACAGGCGCGTTCCCATCCACTCTTCCAGAGATTGGATGCGCCGGCTGAAGGCCGGCTGCGTCACATGCCGGGTCTCGGCGGCCCGGGCAAAGGTCTTGTGCTCGGCCAGAGCCAGAAAATCTTCCAGCCAGGTCAGATCCATGGGCAATGCCGATTGTGCATGTCGATCCTCGGTCTTGGTATTGGGCGGCCACTAGCGGGATGTCTATACGACGTACCCAACCTGGCTCAATCCAGCAACAGGAGACCAAGTCATGAAAATCCTCGAGATCCGCGAAGTCACCGCGCCGATCGCCTCATCAATTGCCAACGCCTACATCGACTTCTCCAAGATGACGCTGTCGCTCGTCGCCGTCGTCACCGATGTGGTCCGGGATGGCCGCCGGGTCGTGGGGTACGGGTTCAATTCGAACGGCCGCTACGGCCAGGGTGGCCTGATCCGCGAGCGCTTCGCGCCGCGTATCCTGGAGGCAGCGCCTGAGTCCGTCCTCGACGATACGGGAGAGAACCTCGATCCGGACCGCATCTGGGCGACCATGATGAAGAACGAGAAGCCTGGCGGTCACGGCGAACGCTCGGTCGCGGTCGGCACCATCGACATGGCGGTCTGGGATGCCGTGGCCAAGATCGCCGGCGAGCCCCTGTTCCGGCTCCTCGCCAAGCGGTATGGCCGCGAGGCCAATCCGCGGGTCTTCGTCTATGCCGCGGGCGGCTACTACTACCCGGGCAAGGGCCTCGACGAGCTACGGGCCGAGATGCGGAGCTACCTCGACCGCGGGTACAACGTGGTCAAGATGAAGATCGGCAACAGCATCGCCGAGGACCAGCCCCGGATTGAGGCCGTGCTGAAGGAGCTCGATGGCAAGGCCCAGCTCGCGGTCGATGCGAACGGGCGGCTGACGCTCGAGCAGGGCATCGCCTATGCCAGGATGCTGCGCGAGTACCCGCTGTTCTGGTACGAGGAGGTCGGCGATCCCCTCGACTTCGCGCTGCAAGCGGCGCTGGCCGAGTTCTATCCGGGCCCGATGGCCACCGGCGAGAACCTGTTCAGCCACCAGGATGCCCGCAACCTGCTGCGGTACGGTGGCATGCGCCCGGATCGCGACTGGCTCCAGTTCGACTGCGCCCTCTCCTATGGCCTCTGCGAGTACCTTCGGACGCTAGAGGTGCTGAAGGTCGCCGGGTGGTCACCCAGCCGCTGCATCCCGCATGGCGGGCACCAGATGTCGTTGAACATCGCAGCCGGTCTCGGATTGGGCGGCAATGAAAGCTACCCGGACCTGTTCCAACCCTATGGCGGCTTCCCCGACGGCGTTCGGGTCGAGGACGGCCACATCGTCATGCCGGATCTGCCCGGCATTGGCTTCGAGGGCAAGTCAGACCTGATCAAGGTCATGCGGGAACTGGCCGAGTAACCAGGCCCGACACAATGCTCCCGGCCCGGCGCGATGTCCGCATCAGGAAATGCAGACATCCCGCGAGACCAACAGCAATATCGGAATCCGGAGCAAGAGGCGCTGCCTCACGGGAATGCAATCAAACGAAACGTCCACAGGAGGAAACTGATGAAGAAGGTAACGCTTGCTCTTGCCGCGCTCGCAGGTGTCGTCGCCACGGGTACCCAGGCCCAGACCTATCCCACCCGTCCGATCACCATGATCGTGCCCTTCGCGGCCGGTGGCCCGACCGACGTGATCGCCCGCATCGTGGGCGAACACATGTCCCGCACGCTGGGTCAGCAGATCGTGGTCGAGAACGTAGCGGGAGCCGGCGGCACCACGGGCATTACCCGTGGTGCCCAGTCGACGCCGGACGGTTACACCATCATGATGGGCCACATGGGCACCCACGGCGCCGCTCCAGCCCTCTACCCGAAGCTCAAGTACGATCCGACCAAGGATTTCGCCCCCATTGGCATGGCCGGTGGAACCCCGATCGTGATCGTCGCCAAGAAGGACTTTCCGGCCAATGACCTGAAGGCGTTGGTGAACCATGTGCAGGCAAACGGCGAGAAGGTGAACATGGCCCATGCCGGCGTGGGCTCGGTCTCGCACGCGAGCGGGACCTTCTTCAGCTCAACGATAAAGGCGAAGCCCACCATGGTGGCCTACCGCGGCACAGGCCCAGCCCTAAACGATCTCATGGCGGGCACCGTCGACTTCATGACGGACCAGATCGTCAACGTGGCGCCGCAGATCCAGGGCGGCAACATCAAGGCATTTGCCATCGCGACGCCCGAGCGCTCGCCCGCGCTGCCGGACGTGCCGACCACCAAGGAGGCCGGCCTTGAGGGTTACCAGGTCAGCCCCTGGAATGCGATCTTCGCGCCCAAGGGCACTCCGCCCGAGATCGTCAAGAAGCTCAACGATGCCCTCCTGAAGGCCCTCGATGACGACAACACCAAGAAGCGTCTCCTCGATTTGGGCGGCGTGCTGCCGACCGCTTCCGAGCGCACCCCGGAAGGACTGCAAAAACTTGTTGAGTCCGAAGTTGCCCGGTGGACCCCGGTGCTCAAGGCGGCTGGTGTCACGGCCGAATAGACATGGCCCTCACAATCTGAATGGCGGGCTTCGTGCCCGCCATTCCGCTATCGCTCAGTCGCGTACGGAGACGGGCGTTCTGGCGTTCTGAAAAGGCATCGCAGGCTCATTGAAGGTCCGCTCGGGGTCAAATGGACTAAACCGCTACCGCGGTAGGACATGCCGGCGCTGTCGGCGTCTGGAACGATCATAGAGGTCACGCCGGGACGTGTCTGGCCTGAGAATGGAGAGGTTTCCTCCACCCTCAGAACAGGAGCCTCCCATGACCCACGCGTCCGTCAGCCCTCTTCGCCAGCGCCTGATCGACGACATGACGATCCGCCATTTCGCCCCGCGCACTCAGCAGGCCTACATCCGCGCCATCCGTCGCTTCAGCGCCTTCCTCGGCGCCTCGCCCGACCAGGCCGGCTTCGAGGATGTGCGCCGCTACCAGTTGTTCCTGATCGAGACCGGCGCCAGCCCGCCCACCATCAACCACGCCGTCACGGCCCTGCGCTTCCTCTTCCAGGTCACCCTGCACAGGCCTGAGGTCATGCACCAGGTGCCGTTCGTGCCCGAGCCGCGCAAGCTGCCGGTGGTCCTCAGCCCCGACGAGGTCGCCCGCCTGCTCGAGGCGGCGCCCAACCTCAAGTCCAAGGCGGCGCTGAGTGTCGCCTACGGGGCAGGCCTGCGCGCCTCCGAGGTCGTCACCCTCAAGGTCAGCGACATCGATTCCACCCGCATGGTCATCCGCGTCGAGCAGGGCAAGGGCCGCAAGGACCGCTATGTCATGCTCTCGCCGCAGCTTCTCGCGCTCCTGCGCGCCTGGTGGAAGGCGGCCCGGCCGCAGGGCTGGCTCTTTCCGGGCCAGAACCGGGTCAACCCGCTCACCCCGCGTCAGCTCAACCGCGCCTGTCATGCCGCCGCCCGCCTGGCCGAGATCGACAAGCCCGTGAGCCTGCACACCCTGCGCCACAGCTTCGCCACCCACCTGCTCGAGCAGAACGTCGACATCCGCGTCATCCAGGTGCTGCTCGGGCATACCAAGCTCGACACCACCGCCCGCTACACCCGCGTCGCCACCCAGCTCATCCGCACCGTGATGAGCCCGCTCGATCATCTGCCTCTCGCGGATCCGCCGGCCTGAGGGCAGACCCATGCCCCACCCGGCTCTCGAGGTGGCGGACATCTTCCGCACCCACGGGGCGGCCTGGCGCGCCGCCCACACGGGCCACATCAGCCTCGGCCAGCTCAAGGTGATGAGCGCCATCGAGGTCTGCCGCACGGCCGATCTTGGCGGGCATGTGGAGCGCTGTGAGCGCTGTGCCCACACGCAGATCGCCTACAATTCCTGCCGCAACCGGCATTGCCCCAAGTGTCAGGGCGCAGCGGCCCAGGACTGGCTCGCCGATCGCGAAGCCGAGCTGCTGCCCCTGCCCTACTTCCACGTGGTGTTCACGCTACCGGCCGCGATCGGCGATCTGGCCTGGTCCAACAAGGCGGTGGTCTATGATCTGCTGTTCAAGGCTTCCGCCGAGACCCTGCTCACCTTGGCGGCCGATCCCAAACACCTGGGCGCACGCATCGGCTTCACCGCGGTGCTGCACACCTGGGGCTCGGCCCTGACGCATCATCCGCATGTGCACGTGATCGTGCCCGGCGGCGGCCTGTCGCGCGACGGTGAGCGGTGGGTGGCGTGCCGGCCGGGCTTCCTTCTGCCGGTGCGGGTGCTCTCGCGGCTGTTCCGGCGCCTGTTCCTGGACGGGCTGTCCCGCGCCCAGGCGACCGGGCGCCTGGGCTTCTTCAGAACTCAGGTTCATCTGGCCCAGCCGGAGGCGTTCAGCGCCTTGCTGGCGGCGCTGCGGCGGATCGAGTGGGTGGTCTACTGCAAGCGCCCGCTCCGTGGGCCCGCGGCGGTGCTGGCCTATCTGGCGCGCTACACCCATCGGGTGGCAATCTCGAACTCTCGGCTGATCGCCTGCGATGCGGATGGGGTCAGCTTCCGCTGGAAGGATTACCGGCACAAGGGACGTCAGCGCATCAAGGTGCTGCGGCTGAGCGTGGATGAGTTCATCCGTCGCTTTCTGCTGCACGTGCTGCCCGACGGCTTTCACCGCATCCGCCACTATGGCTTGTTCGGCAATGGCGTGCGTCAGGAAAACCTCGCTCGTGCACGGACGCTGCTGGCCGTGGCCGAGAAGCCGATGGCCGATGCTCCTGCCCCGATCGAGCCGTCGCGGTGTTGCCCGTGCTGCGGCGGTCGCATGATCCTCATCGAGCGGTTCGCCCGCGAATGTGCACCGCGCCCGGCGCCCTCTCCCCCGATCCGGATCGACACCTCATGACCTCACGCCGGCCCGCCCCTGACCCTCATGCTGCTGATGCCGGGTGCTGCATCCGGCACACCGGCGCTCGCCGCTTCGCCCTGAGTGGTGACCATGATGCATCCTCATCCGTGCCGTTGGCACACCGAGAGTGTCGTTTGCCGCGCCCGCGGGGGCCCTCACAGCGAGCTCACCCACACCGGATCAGGTCCGTGACGGTTGCTCAGCACCCGATGCCGACGCCACAATCCCCATAACATCCGCAGCGTCAGCACGGCGTTCCGCGGTTTCCTCCTTTGAGGCTTGTCGAACGCCTGCCGCTCGTGCAGCAGCACCGTCCCGCCGCGGCAGGCATCCAACAAGCCTTAACAACTGAGACGAAGAGCCAGGTAGCCTGAATGTCCGCTCATCGTCCCTATTCGAACGTTGTTTCTCGTCGAGCGCATCCTCGCCCGCGCTAATCTGTGGAAGGACTTCGCCTCCAATTGCGGCAGCTCCGGTCGGACGAGCCCGCAGGCAGATGGGCTCTCTCAATGGTTTAGAGGACGCCTCTGAGGGAAACTTCGCATCTCTTCACACGAGGTCTGACCCATCGTAAAGCAAACAAGTGGCAGAGCCGCCGAAGCGTGTCGAGCTGGGTCTGGCCAACTGTGAGTTGAAGATGCCGGCCGGCGTCTCTCTTCAAGAGCAGAGCCCTCGATAGGATTCTACTCCACCTAGGACTAGCCTCGGGCCAGCTTCGTACCTTATCCCCTCACCGCATAGCGAGTCCTTGAGTCGCAAACTTCTGTTACATTATATTAGTCTGAGTTTTGATCTGAAATGCTTTTCCCGCAGCCGCCTAACGAGGCCGAGCGTCTCGCCGCTCTCCACAGCCTGGCCATTCTCGACACCCCATCTTCGCCTGCCATTGATCGCATCTGCCGCATCGCAAAACAGCTATTCGATGTTCCAATGGTTCACGTGACCCTGGCCGATGCCCATCGCTACTTCCTCAAGGCCAAGCCGGAAGGAATGTCGTTATCTGAGCTGCCCAGAGACTATGCGTTCTGTAACTACACGATTTTGCACGATGAGGTGTTCGTGGTGCCGGACGCAGTGGCGGACCGGACCTTTGTGAAGAACCCTTATGTGGTGGGGGAACCTCACATCAGGTTCTATGCCGGTGCTCCGCTAACGATCCGGCCGGGTATCCGGCTCGGTGCCCTGTGTGTCTCCGACCTGAAGCCGCGGGAGTTCAGTCCGCACCAAATGACGATGCTGCGCAGTTTGGCTCGGCTCGTCGTCGATGAGTTGTGGTTGCATCATCTGGAAGTGACCGGTCAGGCCGACACCCAACCGCTTCCGTCAGACACGAGAGGAACGCCCCTCGATTTCGAGACGTGGGTTCCCCCAACCAGCGCTCAGATCCGGGCCGCCCGAGGTCTCCTGAATTGGTCGACACGAGAGCTGGCAGACGCCGCCAATATCTCTCCCACCTCGGTCAAGCGTGTGGAGATCCACGGGGAAACCTCGGTCCGCCGCGACAGCTTGGAGGCCATTGTGCTGGCATTCCAGGAACAGGGCGTGAAATTCACCCGTGCGTCCGATGGTACGCTCGGCGTGGCCCAGACATCGTCCAGGGGAAGTGCACCAGTCTCAGACGAAGCGAGGGATCATTCGTCCTTAAGATAAACTGGGGATCAAGTTGGGAGGCGGTGAACGACATTGGTTCGCGACTCTGACATCGCTTCCCATCCGAGTTCGGCCAGGACGCCAAAGCGCTCCCGGTGATCGGCAGAGGCCCAGATCACCTCGAGCTGCCCACTGGTGTCCCGCATGGCAATGATCGCACCGTCCCAGCGGGTATGAATAAGCCCTGGTTCGGTGGAGCCGTAGCCTGTCTCCTCGCGCCAGACCATGCGGGCGATGGCGCACATGACCCCAAAAGCCTCATGCAGGCGCGAGATCCGATCCGGCTCGGTCTCTTCGTTGTGAGCCGATATCGCGGGGTATTGGTGCAGGCTGCTCATCGTCGTTGCGGCTCACGTCATCGGATCCAGAGGTTACTGGATCCTCTTGCCTTACGGCAGCTTTGAGGGAAAGGCCTAAGGTCCGCCAGCCGCAGGGTGCAATGGCGGAAGCCTCCTCACCCGCCGTTGCCAGGTAGATGAGGAGGCCTCCTGGCCTTGAAGGCAGTAGCTGCCCTCGCTCCAATAACCGAAAACTTGGCCTAGCGTTTCATCCGATCTGACTTGGTATCTTCAGCGGTGAGCATGATCCAAAGAAGAGCCCTTCGATCTGGTGATCAAGGGCCCAGGAGGAAGGTGTAGGTGAACAAAACCTTCAAGCCGCTAATCATGATGAGGTAGAAGGGTTTCAGCTTAACCACACATTTGTAGAGGAAGAGGCGTTTGCCTCGATTGGCTTAGCCCGGAGGGGCATACCCGTTTGGGAACCGCCATGGTTTAGCCTCGTTAATGCCACACCACGCCCACGCTTAGGCGACCTCCCTCGGACCAGACGGCAGCTTTGCCAGAAGGACCTACCTGCGAGCCGCAGGTGGAAGGGTGAAGCTTTGGTGGGGATCTGGTCTGACAAAAACAAGGGGATTCTGAACATGGACCAAGACATCGGCTATAGGACGCAATCCCTGCCTTCGACGCTGAATGCTCCCGCTTCAGTCACCACCTACCTGGTCTGCCAGAATACGCTGCTTCAGACGGGTGTCAGGTACATCCTGAAAGGCACCAGATTTGTGGTCGCGGACGATGGGCTCTCCGATGGGGAGAGCCCGGAGCTGGTTCTTCTCTGCGACAGCCCCCCGCAAGGCGCTGCTGTCGAAACGATCAAGCAATTGAAGGAGCAGTATCCGAGCGCCCGCGTGGTGGCTCTCAGTGACAACGTCGATCCTTGGACCGTTCGGGAACTCTGCACCGCCGGGCTCGACGGGCTGTGCCCGACAGGGATGCCCCAGGCCGCTGTGCTCGCGGCCTTGGAGTTGGTTATGCTGGGCGAGATGTTCCTGCCGATCTCGGTAAGCCTGGCTATGCTCGAGCAAGCCTCCTCTCCTGGAGCGCCGATGATGGCCGCTGCGAATGATCCTGCAGGACTGCCAGCCAAGTTCTCCGATCGCGAAACTCAGATCCTGAGGCTGCTCACGACGGGAGCCTCCAACAAGCTGATCGCCCGTGATCTTGGCGTGGCCGAGGCTACGGTGAAAGTGCACGTCAAGGCGATCTTGCGGAAGGCGAAAGCTGCCAATCGTACCCAGGCTGCCATGTGGGCAACCCAGCATTTTGGCCTGCAAGCCGATGCCGGATACGCCAAGGTCGTGGGCTGACGCGCTCCATACGGGCCATAAAAACGAAGTCGCATGAAAAGGGGCCCGCTCCGCGGGGGAGGGGCCCTAAGATTGATGCCGTTGTTCTTGAGAGAGGAACGGCGATCCTTTTCCAGACGGTCGAACAGGAGCGAACGACCCGTCAGATAGGCAAACGACGGGTGATCCGGCCTATTCCAGCGTGGCCGGAAAGAAAAAAGATCGATTGATGTCGGGCCTCCACCTTCGCGCCTGACAGACCAAGCGGGGCCGGCAAACACATACAGTCACGCTGAAACCTAACCCGAAAGGGTGAGTTCCCCTTCACATATGTGAACAGGGGCAATGCAGGGACATCCATGAGAACGATGCCATGCAGCAGAGCAACAGACAGCAGTGGGCAAGACAGATTCCAGAAAGCCTGAACTTTTCCCAGGAGCAGGTAACCTTCATTCTGGGGCACTCCCTGCGCAGCCAGTACGACGCCATCCTCGCAGCTGACCTCCCGGACCGGCTGAAAGCTCTTGTGCAAGAGCTTGAGAACAAGCAGAGAGCGGCGTCAGACGCCGGCTAAGCTGCACCTTCAGCAATCATGGAATGAGTAGATGGCCGGAAACACGGTGACCCGGGCAGACCTGTGCAATGCGGTCTACGACGCCTCAGGCCTGCCCCGGCATGAAGCCTCCGCGCTGGTGGAGCAGGTACTGTTAGAGATCAGTGACGCCTGCGTCAGAGGGGAAAGTGTCAAACTATCCGGTTTCGGCACGTTCACGGTCCGAAATAAAGCTGAACGCGTAGGCCGCAATCCGAAGACAGGTGTCGAGGTGCCAATCGAACCACGGCGGGCGCTCACATTCAGCCCGTCTCCCGTACTGAAGAACCACGTCAACGGAACGTCCTAAGCGTTCGCAGGCCGAAAAAGAAAAGGGCCGCGCCCGGTCTTTTGACCGTGTTCGCGACCCGTCTGCCCCCGCAGTTGCCCCTACGGTAAGTACGTAAAACTGTTGTTGTTTTTGAAATCGACGCTTGAAAATGTGCCGTGCTTCAATGCACCGGAAGATGAACCAGTCGGTTACTTGGCGCAATAAGGGAAAACCGAAAGCTTGGCCGTGAGCAGACTACGTATTCTCTTAACGTAATTCGAGAACATTGCAGCAAACATAACGAGAACATAATCCACTCTACTGACTAGAAGCCTATCTAAAGTTCCCTTTGCTCAGCTTGGTCATAAGTTGCATCGGCGTTTACGTTGCGGAACACGGACCTCTTTGCTATCGCCCCAGAGGCGTTACCTCCAATGGGTAGAACACGTCTAAGGGTCGGGGCAGCATTCCAACGATGGCCATCAGCAGTTTCAGCAGCAGCATCCCTGGGCCTGCCAACACCAATCGGGTGGCTGCGGTTCGGGATCTGCACATACTCGACACTCCTCCCGAGGATGTCTTCGACGATGCCGTTCTGATCGCCGCGCAGGCCTGTCAGGCCCCCATGGGATCCATCGGCTTCATGGCTGAGGGCCGGCACTGGTTCAAGGCCAGGATCGGCTTCGATGCCGCCGAGATACCGGCGGACCTCTCAATTTGCGCCTACACGATCCAACAGCCGGACCTGACAGTTATCCCCGATCTCAGGGAGCATCCGGAGTTTCGCCACAACCCGTTTGTCACGGAAGAGCCGCAGCTGCGCTTCTACGCCGGCATCGCCCTTCGGGATGGGAACGGTGTTCCTGTTGGGACTCTGACCGTTGTAGATCGTGAGCCCCGCCCGGAAGGGCTCTCCCAGGTGCAGGAGCGAACCCTGCTGGCGCTGGCCCGCTCCATTCAGCGCGAGATGAAGTTGCGCAAAGCCGAGCGCGAACTCGCTGAGAAGACCGAGATGCTGGATCGGCTGCATGCCAGCTCTGAGGACTGCATCAAGGTTCTCGATCTGGAGGGCCGCCTGCGCTTCATGAGCGAAGGCGGTTGCAGGGCCATGGAGGTGGGAGCCTTTGCTGATATCGAGGGCTGCGACTGGCTCGACTTCTGGACAGGACCAACGGCTGATGACGCCCGCAGGGCTGTACTTCGGGCCAAGCTCGGCGACACCGGGCGCTTTCGCGGCTTCTGCCCAACGCTCGCCGGCACCCCGAAGTGGTGGGACGTGATGGTCACGCCGATCCTGGGCAGCGACGGCAAACCGGATGGGTTGCTGGCCATCTCCCGTGACATCACAGGGCTGCAGCACGTCGAGGAGAGCCTGCGCCAGAGCGAGGAGCGGCTGCGCCTGGCGATCGAGACCACCGGCCTCGGGATCTGGGATCTGAACGTGCTGACGGGCGAGCGGCAGTGGAGCGCCGAGGCCCGGGAGTTGTTTGGCTTTGCACCAGACACCGTGATTACCCAGGACCTTGTCCTTGAGTGCATTCATCCTGAGGATCGGGAGGACATCATACAAACTGCCTACACTAATCAACTAGGCGACAGTCTGATCTTCACCAACACGTTTCGGATCATCCGGGCTGATACTGGCCAAGAGCGCTGGATCACATCCGTCGGGCACACGCTCGTCGACAAGGATGGGCGGCCAACCCGTAGGCTTGGCATCGCCCAGGATGTCACCCACCATGTAGAGGCCGAAGTAGCCCTGCGTGGCAGCCAAGACGATCTGCTCCGGCAGACCGCTCACCTGCAATCGATCCTGGCGACTGTGCCGGACGCAATGGTGGTGTCGAATGAGAAGGGGATCATCACCTCGTTCAGCGCCGCCGCTGTGAAGATGTTCGGTTACGAGCCTGAGGAGATCATCGGCACCAGCGTCAAGTTCCTGATGCCGGTGCCGTACCGCGACAACCACGAAGGCTTCATGCACCGCTACCGGCAGACCGGCGAGCGTCGGATCACGGAAAGCGGCCGTGTGGCAGTTGCCCAGCGCAAGGACGGCTCGACCTTCCCGATGGAGGTGCATCTCGGCGAGATGGAGTCAGGGGGGAAGCTCTTCTTTACTGCCTTTATCCGCGACTTGACCGACCGGCAGTATACGGAAAAGCGCATGCAGGAGTTGCAATCCGAGTTGGCTTACATGTCCCGGCTCTCCGCCATGGGTGAGATGGGATCAACCCTGGCGCACGAGGTCAATCAGCCGCTGACTGCGATCACAGGCTACCTGAAGGGCTGCGGCATGATCCTGGACCGGATGGACGGCGAGTACGTTCCGATGCTCAGGCAGGGGATGGAGGGAGCCGCGGAGGAGGCTCTGCGCGCGGGAGAGGTGATCCGGCACCTGCGGGCGTTTGTGGCCCGTGGGGAAACGGATCAAGAAGTCGAGGATCTGCGCAAGCTGATCGAAGAGGCGAGTGCGCTTGCGCTCGCTGGCGCCAAGGACAAGGGCATCAAAGTTGACTTCGATCTTCCTCATGAGAGCCCCAAGGTGCTCGTGAGCCGGGTGCAGATCCAGCAGGTTCTGCTCAATCTGGTTCGCAACGCCATGGAGGCGATGCAGGACGTGGAGGAGCGCGATCTGAACATCAAGGCAGAGGTGGAAGACCAGGGGTCGATGGTCCGCCTGAGCGTCAAAGACACCGGGACCGGCCTGGCGCCTTCTGTCCAAGAACGGCTGTTCACCCCGTTTACGACCACGAAGCAGACCGGCATGGGCGTAGGCCTGTCGATCTGCCGGACGATCATCGAGGCGCATGGCGGAAAGATCTGGGCTGACTCGGCGCCTGGGGAAGGGACCACGTTTTACTTCACCTTGAAGGTGGTTCGGGAAGAGGAGCTTGCCGAGGCGGCAGAGGAGTAATCTCGCAGAGCAGGCACCACTGCGAAGGCCCTGAAACTGTCACAAACCCGAGTAGGCTGACGAATACGGCCTTGCCCTGTCTCAGCTCGCACTGACACAGTACCCCGAGGCCGCGACGCCGACCGGCCGTGCGGTCTCTTGTGCTCGCTGCGAGCAACCGCTCAAGGTGACCCGACCGGTCGGCGTCACCCAATCCCAAACAGAAAAATGGCCGCTGGAAACCAGCGGCCCGAGTTTGGGAGGAAGTTGTCCAGAGGGCCATCCCGAAGGGCGATCTCCCGGATGGAAGGACAGCTTGTTTTACGCTCACTGGCTTGCAGGAAGCTTGCTCTGCTTAGGTTTCAAGCGGCGACAGCGCAGTTACGGCCGTTGGCTTTGGCCTCGTAGAGCGCTCCGTCAGCCCGGTCGAGCATGTCCTGAACCGTCTCGCCTGGGATCATCCCATCGGCCATGCCGATGCTACAGCCTACCCGAACGGCCTTGCCGGCAAGCAGCATCGGCTCATTGACGGCCTTAATCAGTCGCTCAGCGATCTCCTGAAGCCCAGGAGCCGATGTGCCAGCTTCCGTATGCACGATAATGACAAACTCGTCGCCGCCGATGCGAGCAACCACATCGTTGCTACGCAGACAGGAGAGCATGCGGGCGCTGACCTGTTTCAGCACAATGTCACCGGCATGATGCCCCAAGCTGTCATTGATCGGCTTGAACTTGTCGAGGTCGAGGCTCAGGAGGGCAAAGTCAGGGACAGGAGCATCGGTGACGAGCTTCCCCAGGTACTCGTCGAACATGCGTCGGTTGGGCAGTCCGGTGAGCGTGTCGTGGTAGGCGGCGTCTTCCATCTTCGACAAGGCATTTTGAGTCTTGTCGAGGGACGCGACCAAGTCTCGAAGCGATGTCGAGAGATCAGCCACCTCCGCCGCCCCACGGAGCTGAGGAATCTCGACACCCGGTTCACCCTGCCGCAGACGCACAGCAGCGTCGGCAATGGCATGCAGGGGCCGGGTAATCAGGCCGGCGGCGAACCAGGCGAGTGCGCTGAACAGCGCTGCAAAGCCGACACCCCACAGGAAGATCTCACGGCTGGCATCGTCCGCATTCTCGTAGGCCGCTGCAAGTGGCTGACGGGCGAGGATCGTCCACCCGAGGCCGGAGTAGTCAGCCTGTCCAGCACCGCGGGAATAGCCGGTGAGGTATCGCTGTCCATCGGGCCACGTCTCAATGACCCAGCCGGATCCTTTGGACTGAGCCAGTTTGAGGCTCTCAACCGGCAGCGGCCGTCCAATGGTGTTTGCGGACCCGAGAAGCACAGTGCCGTCGGCGCCGACGATAAAGGTCTCCAGTCCGAGCCTCTCTTGGGCCGGGCGGAGAAGTCTATCCTGCACCTCTCGGGCCCAGCCCCAGGAGAAATGGGCGGCCAAGACCCCAAGAGTTCTGCCGGTGCTGTCCTGAATGGGGGTTGCCACGTCGACGAACTTCATCGGCTCGCCGGTCGGGTTCGGCAGAAGCTTTGCGAGCAGTACGGCCTCGTGCACGTCACCGATGAAGTGCCCTTTGACGCCTTCCTGGAAGACAGGGCGGGAGGAGACGTTGGCGCCGAGCAGGATCCGACCGCTGGAGGCGGTGACAATGCCATCCGTGTTGACGGTGCCGATCCAGGCCAGAGTGGGGTCCTTCAGTTGCAACTCATCGACGACCTTCTGGGCCTCAGACCAATCCCGGACGGCGCTAATCTTGGCCAGCACGCCGACCTGGCGGGAGCGGGATGCCATGTCGGCGTCCAGCTTGTCGGCCATCTGAAAGGCTGTTTCAGACAAGGCTCGACCAATTTCGCGCTCGAAGTGGCGCTCGGACCGAGCTCCCACAACGATGCTCATCGTGCTGGCCATAGCGATGACGAGGGCTGCGCCGGAAACGGCAACGATGGTTCTTAAATTCAAACGCTTCAACATCACTGATTCAATTCAGGGCTTCTCGTCGGCCCGTTACAACTTTCAAATCCACAGAGCTTCGCTTTTGCGACCTCATACAATCCGCTATGCCATCTTCTCAAGTAACTCCATAGGGAACGGTTAAGACAGCGGGCATTCATAGGCCGCGTTGGAACCATCGTCGGAACAAATCAACAACCAAGTTCGCCCTTGCTCTTGAAAAACGCGAATCATGGACTCTATTCTGTTTTCAGTCGCCTTAACTCGGCAGACCTTCCCGATAGCCGTGCGGGGCTGGCGGTCCGTTTACCACCTCTTCGTCGTTCAAAAGTCAGTCTGAACCGGTGTACATGCATCGGGGCAGGAGTTCAGGAGTCTCTCTTTTGACCACGCTGAAGCAATTCGAAGAAGCCCTGCGCGCCCAAGGCATGAATATGGCCCTGGCCATTCTCGAGAAGATGCGCAAGGAAGACAAGAAGACGAGGTCGATCGCACCGGCTCGTCGGGTGTCCGGGCGCAAGATGACCCCGGAGCTCGCCCGCAAAATCCTCGAGCTTCATGGCACTACGGACATGACCCAGCAGGAGATCGCCTTCCAGCTCGGGGTCAATCAGGGCAGGGTAAACGAGGTCCTGAAGCGAGGGAAATGGCTGACCGAAGATCCGCAATCTGAGGAAGCCCAGGCGCGTGATAAGGCGATGGCTCGCATGAAGAGGATACAGTCGGAAGACACACCTATCCCGCGCAAGCAGCCGGTTGCTGCGAATGCCGAGGAAGCGCCAAAGAAGCCGAAGCCGAAAACGCGCAACACTGCACAGCTGTCGATCGAAGATTTTCTATGATCCTGAACGACTAAATGGAATTTTGTATCAGCGGGAGCCTGCCCCGCTGGTGACGATCAGGTCGAGCCGCTCCAGATCCGTATGGTGCATCAGCAGCACGCCGTTCTTGTGCGCGAGCTGGTGCGCGGACTTCGTGTAGACTGAGTTCGTGACCACCACCGCATAAGGTGCATCCTGGAAAGCTGCGGCGGCATAGGCCTCCTGAACAGCCTTGTTGCCGACAGTGCCGTTGTAAAACTTGCACTGGATGACCACCCGTCTGCCATCCTTTTCCGCAATGATGTCGGCGCCCTGGTCACCTGATCCGGGAGTGAGCGCTGCATGCCAGCCCGCCTCCTGCAGGACTTCCCGGCAGTAGAGCTCAAACTCCCTGCCGGTCATCGCCTCATCGAATTCGATCGCTGGATTGGCCGGCTGGTGTCTGTCAACGATCCGGTTAATGCGCGTTCTGAGGCGGCCGGCGTGCCTCTTTGGGTCTTGTGCTAGGAGATGCTCGATCTTCCTGCGCTGAAACTCTGGCAGAAGCGTCTTCTTGATGAAGGTATTGAGGTGCTTCTCCCAGGCCTCTTCGGAGATGTTCCCATACTCGTCGGGCGAAAGCATATGGGCACGTTTAGTCGCGAGAGTGCGGACATGCTTCAGCGCTGCCCGATCCGTCAGATCATGGATCAGCAGAACAGAGTGAACCCTAGTCAGACGCAAGAACAGAAGCACCGCGAGCCCGGCCCAGGCAGCTACGGGGTGCAAATATAAGCCCACGCTGAATAGGAGGAGCAGCACAGCGCTGAACGCCTTATGCCTCCAGAGGTAACGAAACATTCCCTTGACCGCGCCAAATGCCGATCATCACCATGATCATCGAGCATTCTCCATAGCTGAGCGCGGTTACCGGCAGCTTCGTACCGAGCTAAAGCGAGCGGAACTCACAGGAATATTTCGGCTTCTACTGTTTGGTGATGCGCGTGCGGTCGAGGATCTGGCCGGCGAACTCTCTCAACTCTTCTGCTGTGCTCGTCTCGTCCCTCTGGATGACGAAGAGGCCAGTATGGAGCAGGATCATCAACTCCCGAGCCTGCCGTGCTTCACCGTCGCCAGCCGGCATGACTTCTGCCATCTTGGCTCTCATGATAGCGGCATCGCGATCGACGATTTCCATAAGACGGGTGGTCACGGCGTCTCCTTCCAGTGGCGGGCGGTAAAGTTTGGATTTCAGCTTAAATACCCCACCTCGGGCAATTGGTAGATCCAAGTGCAGGAAGGTCCAGTCACTCTGGCTTGATCCCGAGCGCAATGCAGTAGCCGTAATACGCATGTTCCCCTGCCTTATGGTAGATATCTGCGATCTCCATCTTCTTGCGCCGGTCGAGGGCGAAACGGGAGCCGGTGCGCTGCAGGCGAAGGTAGGCGATCGGGCAGGCGTCGAGTTTGACGGTCTGCTGCAGCCGGGGGAACTCCTCGGTGGACATGTCTTCTGAGTAGCCGTCCCGGCCCATGAACATCACGAACACTTTGCGGTGCTCGTTGATGAACCGCTCGTCACTGAGAAATGCAGGGGGCGATGTCTCTGTCATCAGGGATCTCCATTGCGGCAGGCACAATGAAAAAAGCCGCCCCGAAACGGAGCGGCTCATTGTGAAGGCGGAGCAATCCGCAAACGTGAGAGGGCTTAGACCTGCAGGTTCGTCGCGGATTCTTTTCCCGAGCGACGGTCCTGCTCAACCTCGTAGGAGATCTTCTGCCCGTCCTGCAGGCTGCGGAGGCCTGCGCGCTCCACGGCTGAAATATGAACGAATACGTCCTTGCCGCCATTATCCGGCTGGATGAAGCCGTATCCCTTGGTTTCGTTGAACCACTTTACCGTGCCAGTCGCCATTCTTGTCCCGAGTCCCTAGTCGTTTCCTCTGGCAGAACGTCATGTCCCACCCACCCAGTGACGTCATCGCCACCCAAGGGAGGCTAGTTGGGCAGGGCAACCGTGGCAATAAAGAGGCAAGATCAGCATTAACGCTTCTTCGGATGCCGCGGCTGCTCCTTACCGGTGACCTCGGCCCAGAACTGATCGGCCCGGCCTTCGAACGTGTTCGGGCCCCGGCTGTCGCTCTGATAAAACTGGCCCGGTGCGATGCCCGGAGCATATTCCTGCTCTACCCAGCCTCTCGCATCATCGTGGGGGAAGACGTAGCCACCATAGCCGTGAAGCGTTTTCGCGCTCGCATAGTGAGTGTCGCGCAGATGCAGCGGTACCGGGATCGGCGGCGCGGATTGCACATAGGCCATAGCCTGACCGATGCCACGGCAGACTGAATTAGATTTGGGAGCCCGGCAAATATGCAGGGCTGCATGTGCCAAGACGATCTGAGCTTCCGGATAGCCAATGTGCTGCACGGCATGCAGCGCTGCCACAGCCGTCTGCAGAGCGGTGTTATCGGCAAGACCTACGTCCTCTGACGCATGGATCATGATCCGCCGAGCGATGAACCGCGGATCTTCCCCGGCATGGATCAACTTTGCGAGCCAGTAGAGTGTCGCATCGGGATCACTGCCCCTCATTGCCTTCAAGAAGGCGCTCACGGAGTCGTAGTGCTGATCCGCGTTCCGATCATACAAAACCGGGGATGCCTGAAACAGATCTGCGACCATCTCTCCCGTGATCGCGAGCGTGGAGCCGACAGCCGCATTCGCCGCCAATCGGTCCATTGCCGTAAGAACGCGCCTGGCATCGCCGCCCGCATGGGCGGTGAGCTGTGCCAGAGCTGCTTCCTCGACATCAACTGTGATCCCCTTATCTTTGAAATGCGCAACGGCACGAGCCACGACGTCCTTCATGTCCTCGACCGTCAGCGGCTCAAGCCGGAAGACTGTCATGCGTGACACGAGGGCAGGGGTGAGAACGAAACTTGGATTTCCGGTCGTGGCACCAATCAGGTCAAACACACCGTCCTCGACGAGGCCGAGAAGATAATCGCTCTGACTGCTGCTGAAGCGATGCACCTCATCGGCAAAGACCAGGAGGTCGCGAACCTGAGCTTCCTTCCCAAGTTCCTTGATGTCGGAAACGTTGTTGTGCGCGGGATGGAGTTCCCGAAACTCTTTCCCGATCTCATTCCCAATCGCCCTGGCGACCGTGGTCTTACCGGTGCCTGGCGGGCCCCACATCAGCAACGCGCCCACCCGTCCGGAAGCCACGATGTTCCGCAGCACCGTGCCGGGGGCGAGGAGGTGGCGCTGCCCGATGATGTCGTCGAGGCGTGTGGGCCGTATCTGAGCGGCAAGGGGCTTGGGGCGGTTGCGCGCCGTGGCCGTCTGAAAGAGATCGCTCATGGGGAACCTAAGGGATGTCGTTGGCCGACTTTTGGCACTACAAGGGAGCCAGAAATATAGTGATTTGATGCCGTAAATTCATCGTCGATCCAAGGCTCTGCGGCATTCTATCGTTAGACCTCCCCAGCATTGTTCAAGAATGCCGGTAACCGTCTGTCTCAATGCCAATGAACATGCCGTGCCAGGTGCCGCCAAGGAGGTGATCGAGCGAATGGAGCCGAAACCTTTTGCGAAATGCTCGATAGCTCGGGCTTCCGTCTGGGGAGCGCTGGAAGAGCTCATGCACGGACTTGATCTGGGCGCGGGTCGGGCGAGCGCAATGCATAGATGTCACCTTGGAAGAAGGATTGGAATGCAGGGGTGGATCAATCTTTGAGGATGCCGGCGGCCGACAGGACAGCCTTGGCCTCGTCGGTGAAGAGGAAGTCGATCCTCTGCTCTTCGGTCATCAGACCCCAGGCCGCGCGCAGCAGGTCCTGCAGATCCCCGACCTCGTGGTCGCCTTCGCTCACTTCTCCATGGACGAATGCCGCATGGGTATAGGTGTCCACGTCACTGACATCGGAGAGAGTGAAGGGGCGCTCTGCGTCATCCTTGTCCGTCATGATCTGGTAAAAGAATGCCTTCGCCGGGAGACCGTCTCCCTCGTCGAACACGTTGACGATCTTTCCCTCGATGGCGAGGGTGAAGGCGATGCCTTGCCGATCCCCCAGACGCTCAATGCGATCGATAATCGCGAGCGCGCCGACCGGGAAGGTGAGCTCGTTGTCGTCAGCGTCGAGGCCGCTCGTTTCAACAAGCATCTGCACGACTTCGCCGGTCTTGAAGCCGAAGGCCTCCTGCAGTTCTGTGTTCATGTCAGGCCTCCTCAGCAGGGATGACCGTGACCGACCAGCTTTCCAGCATGGCATGGTCGTCGTGATCCGGGGTGATCGCCCCCTCAGCTGCGAAGTGGGAAATCGCGTTGTGCACGCTCATGCGGATATGGTGACCGTCGACGCTGCCTTGCCCGAATAAGAGGTCGACGGCAAGGCGGAGAGTTTGCCCATCTGGCTTCGGCTCGACCTGGATATCGGCGGTTGGCTCACCCTCGTTTTCTGCGTCGGCAATGCTCTGGAGAAATTGAGCGCACTCGGCGTTGAGTCCGCTGCCGTTGATAAAGCGGCGCAGGAGCCCGAGGGTTACATCGGGGGTCCAGCCCTGATTTTCGACCACAATGTCAATTGCATCCATGGTGTCGTCTTCACTTTTTATGGGGTTTGAAGGGGTGGAGTAGGTCAGCAGAAGAAAGGGCTGCCACTGGAAGATGACAGCCTCATCGAAGTGTTAACCATTGGCTTACCATGCCGGACACTTGTCTGGCCCAGATGTGAACGGATGCCACAATCGGTCATTAACCACACCGATGCGTTCAGTGAGGTTGCGTACATGACCCAGATCCATTCACTTTTGAACCGCCCGGCTACGAGAGAGAAAGCCGCTCCGAAGTCCTTCCGCCAACGAGTTCTGGTCGTAGAGGATGAGTTGATTATCGGTGAGATTGCCGCCGAGGCGCTGACGGACGCCGGATTTGAGGTCTTCACAGCCTCCAGCGCGGAGGAGGCAGAGATCATCCTGTCGGATGTGTCGGTCGATGTGCTGTTCAGCGACGTGGATCTTGGCGGCCGGGACGGGTTCGACCTGGCCCAATCGGCTCTGTCCGTTCAGCCACTCCTGTCGGTCGTTTTCACGTCTGGGCGGTCGCGGACATTCCACGGAATGTGTACGTCCGTAGGAGTGCCGTTCCTTGCAAAGCCCTACCGGCTGCCGGAGCTTGTTGAGATGATCGAGAGGGTTCTCGATCGAGATCCTCCCCAGTAGCGCCAGAACGGTGGCCGGGAGGATTCTGTCCCGGGCGGTGCAATCAGCTTTACGAGTGGTCGTCCTCTTCTGCCGTCTCGGCTAAGATCCTTGCGGCAAGGGCAGGGCGGTTTTCCACCAGCCAGCCACCCGCGGGAGCCTCTTCGATATTCACCTTGATAGGGGCTGCGGTGCCATTCGGGGGCTCCGGGAGCTTCATCTCCGCAAGGAATGAAGCCGCCTGCGGATTGCAGCTCCCAATATAGCGGATTAGCTCGTCCGTCGCCGTTGAGCCGCCCCAGCCTGCTGTGGCCAGAGCAAAGATCTCGTCATCTGAGGCCTTTGCGAACCAAGGCGTTGCATCGAAGGAGAGTTTGAGGATGCCATCATTGCTGCGGAGTGATGCGTTAATCATTGAAATGCCTCCTAGCCGACTAGAGCCCACTTGCCGCCCATCGGCAGATTCAGAACCAGTTTTTCGTAAGCGTAGAACAGGGTCTTGGATGACTGATCACCCCAACCATCCTCATTGGACCAGAACTCACCGGCTTCGTTGACGATGGCCCATGTGGTCTTGTCAGCCAGGGCTTCCTGGTGATCGGAGATCCGCTTGAACTCGACCGGGGCATTCTCTCTCAGCCAGTCGAGGATGCCTTGATGATAGGTGCTCCCGTTCTGGGCTTGAGTGCAGACGTGGACCCAGGCGGCTGCATCGCCAGAGAAAATTGCCATGGCGTCATCGCGCTCCAGCCGGGCGGTCTCGGTTTCGAGGCCGCTGCATTCCGAAATCCGCCAGCCCTCCGTCTCGGCCTGTGCCATATCAGGCAGCGTATTCCATTTCGCACCCGGAGCGCCCTTTCCCAGCGGCTCTATGACTATGTCAGTGGCGATTGCTGCCCCAACCTCAATCCCCTCGCTGAGGCACAGCTCCTCCCAATCTCCAAAATATTCGATGCGGTCGTCCTTACCCTCAATTTGCAGGAGAAAGGCCTCTTCATGTTCGTCCTGAGCCTCGATCTTCGACCATCCGATTGCTCGGGCGGCGGTCTCGAAGCGCTCGTCCATCTCCGCTCCCGAAAAAAGGGTCCAGTCGTCTTTTATCGCCTCCTCACCCGAACCATAGGTGTAGACACTGACTCCTTCGTCCTGGCGCTTGATGAGGAGGGACAGGCCTTCGGCTCTGATCGTGATCTGATCGCCGGACTTGAGCAGGGTGGTTGTGAGGGCGAGCGTCGTTTCTGTCGTCATAATTGACCTGTCGTTTAGGCGGCTTGGGGAATGGTCGCGTAGAAGAAGGGGGCGTTTGTCTCGGCGTCGTCGCGGGCCTGGCGCGTGACGGCGCAGCGGATGTTATGCAGGGCAGGGAAGTAGCTTCCGGCTTCCGGCCATCGACGGCCGTTCGGGCCGATAATTGCGAAACCATGCCCCTTGGCATCGACCTCAACGTCGAAGTTTGGCGGCAGAAAACCTTTGGTACAGTCCTTCAATCGCTCTGGCTTGCCGTGCTCTGAACAGGCGCCGTCACCCCATTGGCCATTCGCCTCGATCAGCAAGGCTGCATTGTAGGGCTCTGTCTTGAGCTTCTTAAGCGCCAGGAGGGCACCAGTGGCGGCCTGCGGGCCGTCTTCACCGGGCTCCGGGAGCCGGTAGGTGGTGGCTGGGAGCGGGAGCTTGCCCTTGTGCTGTTTCCTGCGCTCGGCAAGCAGGGCCGCGAAGGTTTCTTCTGAGGATCCCTTTCGACTGGAACAGCCCGACATAAATCCGGTTTCGCTGATGAAGGGCTTGCCTGGGTCGATCGCGTAGAAACACATCCATCGGTCCGGCGTGCAGATCGCCCGGATGCCGTCGATCTCAAGAATCCGCGGGCTTGTGTCTTCAACGGGCTCCAGCCTTTCGGCCCATGGTTTTGGTTCAGCGTCATCGGAACGGGCTTTGACGGGTTCTCGGAAAGAGAAGACCGCATCCTTCACGGCATCTTTGACCGCCTGCGGGACCGTGGGTTGGGGCGCGAACAGCGCATCGAAGTCGAACGCCATCTGGCTGGCGCCCAGAGAGTTTCGGGACATGGCTATATCCGTGTCGATAAGATGGAGGGGAGGAACTACGAGGCCGTGACGGCGAACCGAAGCGGACCGTCAGGAATGACTCGGCCTCCCGGGTGCTGAGAGGCAACGTCGGTCGCCTGAAGGCTGCATTTGAGCCCTTTGAGAACGAGGTGCGTCCCGTCGGGAAGCCGGTCGCCCGGTTTGATCTTGCGCCAGCCGGGAATCTCTCCAGTTGCCTGCTGTGCCTCGGCCGAGCGGCGGTAAAGCGTTTCGACAATGGCACGGAAGCGGCTCTTATCGATGCCTTTCCCGTATACCTGCGAACGGCAGATGTTGGCATCGGCGCTCAGGTGTTCTGGCTCATGGCCGACGCTGGCGATGATCTCGAGCTTCGGGTCCAGCGTCTTCGAGGAGGCTGCACCAAGAAAGTGGAGGCGGCTGGGACGGGTTTCGCGAATGAATTCCCGGAGTTCGTCAGGGGTCACCGATTTCTCGTTGGAGGGAATCCCCGCTATGAAGCTTCTACCATCGAGAACTTCGATGATACGATCGAAGGCCTGCGTCAGCGTCAGCGCTCCAACCTGAATCGGGATGATCGGCCTGGATTGGTTCTGCTCAATCTCTTCGAGGATCCAAGCCCGATAGCGCTCCACAAGGGCGAGGCTTGCAGCCTGGTCGCCGACGACATCCGGCATCACAAACAGCGGCCGAGGGTAATCCGGATCGTCTGGAGTGGCGGATCCTTCGATTCCGCTATCGCCGTTGAGGTAGTAGGCAATGGTTGCCTTGATGGCCTCATAGCGCAGCCACACGCGTTGAAAATCAATTGTCTGGCAGGACGCAAGCAGCTTTTCTGTCTCGTCAGCAAAGAGATCGTGGACGATCCCTTTCAGCTGGGAAGGATTGCGTAGACTGCGTTTGAACTCGCTGAATGCCCCAGAATCGACGAAGATCTGGGTTTTGCCGATGACCACGGCCTCGGCAATTGCCTCGACGGCGGTGCTCGACAATTCTCCAGCCTCGACCCCGATCCCGCGGGATCTGAGGTTGTTCCAGGCGAAGGTCCCGGCATCAAGGTCGCCAATGCGGCTCATGCCAGACGCGAAGATTACGAGTTTCTGCTTGAGAACCTGCAGCAGGGCCTCAGCCCCGAGAGGAGCCTCGTTGTCGTTGCCGGGCGGAAGAGCCGGCGCCGGGCAATCGCCAATCACCGGAGGCAGGATCGTGGGTGGGGTAGCCACGACAGGGGCAGCAATGAAGACGTCGAAGTCGAACGCCGTCTGCAGGAGGGTTGCGAGATTCCGTGACATCGGGAGCCTGGTGAGGGGGAGGGAAGGGGCTGGGCCCCTACCAGGAGCCTCGCGTGATCACGCGGCGAGCCGTATCGATCCAGTCCTGGTCGCCATAGCCGCAGTAGCCTGCGATGACGGTGGCTCCAGCCGGCGGGGTGGCATCCTTGTCGAGCAGCCTGATCTCGTCGCCGTAGCGATTGAGGAGCCGCTCATCGTAGAACACCGAGGTCTCGCCCTGAGTGACGCTCATCCGGTGTCGCTCGATCCGGACCTTGGAAGGGTCGAAATCGGGCAGGGGGCGTTTGGCATCGTTGATCACCTCGGCCCATGCTTCGGTAGCGGTGTAGCGACCGATGATGCTCCCTGCAGCGTCCTTGATCGTATGCCGCCCATCGGCGCTGGTCAGGCCATCGCGCTTGTGGGAGAGCCCCCGAGTTGCAAGAGCCTCATTGAGGGTTGGTTCACCGATCAGCTCGACTTCCAAGTCGTCCCCAAGATGCCTGACACGGAACCTGTATCCCTCATGATGGAACTCCACCCAGGGGTCGTCCCCACTCAGGGTCGCTGCATCGAATACGGCCTGGGTAGCCTTGGCTCGGACGGTTTCGCGGCCTTGGGGCCCGAGGCGGTCATGGAGCTTTGCCCGCATCGTCAGGAAAGGGTTGTCCGCCCGTCCAGTGATCTGTTCTTGAAACATGCTGTACGCCTTCTGGGAATGCCACCGGGTCAGTCGAGGGAGGAAAGCTGGGAGGTATCGATGCCGAGGGCGTGGAGGCGTGCATCCAGGTCCTGGACCCGGGTTTGAAACCTCCCCCGCAGGGCAGAGAAAACGGCATGGAGATCATCGCCGGTCTCAATCACAAGCTCACAGGTTTGGTCTTCCGCATCCGGCGTGAAGATCTGAACCCGTGAGCCGATGGTGAGCGATCCCGCGATCTCATCGTGGTGAGCGATGATGGCGCCACGCTGGGCGAGTGCCTCTGCGGCGGTTTGGACAGATTGGGGCGTCATGAAAACACCTCGTTGGCGAGAGGGTGGGATGGATCAGTGCTCGTAAACCGGGAGCACGTTTGGGTCCGGATCGGCCTCGTTGTCGTAGAGGACGTAATCGGCACCGAGCTCGCGGGCCTTCTTCATGGCCTCGACGATTTCCGGCGGGCACTTGGGGTAGGCCTTCAGGTCAGCCTCATGGGGGGCATAGACCAGCCAGCCGTGCTGGGTGACTCCGCCGGAAAACGGCAGTTCCTCGTTCTCGAGCGTATTTAGATGCGCAAGCGTTTCTGGCCGCAGGTGCGCGGTGGACAGATCCAAGAAGGCGCGCAGCGGGTATTCCACCGCCGGTTTGAACACAGGGTCGGTCATCAAGGTTTCCTGGGGTTTTGAATTGTCGCTCTCAGCCAATCAGGGCTTTGGGAGATGCAGACCTTCGCTGAGGAACACTCAACTCAGCGGAAAAAGAAAAGGCGAGGGGCCTTTGAAGACCCCTCGCCCAATAGTCAGGTCGGCTCTATGCGAAGCGTAAGCCGAGCAGGCGATCGTCTCGATGCTCAGTAGTCGACAAAGTTCTCGTATCTGCCGCTGATCGAGAACGGCAGGCCGCAGGGAGTGCCTGAGTTCTTGCTCACTGAGACAACCCCGCCGCCGGATGGCGCGATCTCAATTGGCTGACCACTCGGGAAAGCGCCCTTGAGCCGCTTACCGTCCCGCGTCAGCTGCGCTGTGACCTTGCATAGCGTCTTGCGCGTAATCAGACCATCGGGGCTGCGCCCCTGCTGCTCTGCCTCGAAGACAGCAGTGTAGGACTTGCCGCCGGCGACAGGATCGATTTCCAGGCTGCAGGATACGTTCTTCGCGCAGACCCCCTCATTTCCCGAGTACCCGCCCGCAAACGGATCTCTCGCGAGAGCAGGTGAGGCGGTGAGCGCGAGGGTGGTCAATGCCAACGTTGCCAAACCGACGGCGACAAAGGACTTCTTCATTGAGCGATGCTCCAGGATTCGAATTGAAATGCGGGTTCCGGGACTTATCAGTACGCTCCGATCGTTTGTCGAGGCAGGCCCCAGTAGGAAGTGGTGGAAAGGTTACCGTCGGGTACTTCGTCCTACGCGGCAGCCTCAATAGGGCCGAGCCATTCGTCCGAAACCGCGAGACCCATAGTGGTCGTGGGCCAAAAGCGCCCGTCCTGACCCAGGTAGGAGAAATGCTGCTCGTAGCCGGGATCGGAGCCTAGCCCCTCCCGAGACCCCAGGAAGATGACCTCAGCCCCGGCGGGAAGCTCGATCCGGTTATTGGTGATTCCGCCACTGGGCAGGGTCACGTACTGCAGGAGGCGTGAACCCTCCTTCTTAACCCGGTAGGTGGCCCCTTTGACCAGGGGAAGGCTTACAGGGGGGCTGGGCTGCTCCTGTGGCAGGCTCTGTTCGGGGGCTGGCCCCAGGAGACGCTTTGCAGCGTTGGCATGCTCGCCATTGAGAGCCACCAGTGCCTTCAGGAAGGTGGGAGCCAGATCCGGCCATTCCTGCTCAACGCTGTCCCGGACATCGGCGATCGATTGCCCCTGCGTGCCATGCACGGCCATCACATCGAAGACAAACTCCTGCAGGACCGCTTCGGCCGTGATGACCAGTGCCGCGGATCGAGGGACAGACCTTAAAGCTGGGAAAACCAGTGTTAGGTCGAACCTGCGTACGATGTCCTCGACTGTTGCAGCGGTGAGCGCAGAAAGCGCACCCTGCCGCACATGGTTTGCGGACGTCCCAAGATCGCCGTCTGGCTCTTTGCTCGCCCGGTACAGGGCATAGAACGTGCCATCGTCGCCATTGAGCGTAATCACAACCGCATGGTCATTGTTGAGCCAGCGGTCGAAATCCTCATAGGGTGGGTAGTTGTGGTAGTTGGCGAAGCCGGCAGCCTCCAGAACGGCCCGGGCCTTCTTGAGATCGTCTTCATGCATTGGCGGTCTCCTCCTGCATGGCTTCGCCTTCGGAACCCCAGTCGCCCTCAGGATCGAACTGATCCAGGGCGTCCGGGCAGGGCTGCCCTTCAAAGGCCGGATTGAACGGAGCGCAGGTGCCTGCGAAGGCTACTCCCTCAGCGGAGGCATCCCCTGCAATGACGCCGAGCTTGTCGGCGATCGCAGCAGCCATCGTCGAACCGATGGCTTCGAGTTGGCCAGCCCACATATCAGCGTCAGGGAGGCCAATTTCCTTAGCGCAATCGAGCATTTCGTCGAGGTTCAAGAGCTTGGTCATTGGCTGGACTCCGTCCCGGTGGGACCGATGAGGTGGGGTTCTTCGACGTCGCCCTCGAAGATCGGCATCAGGAGATACCGGGCGGCATCCCCGAGCTTCTCCAAGGCGCCAATCGCATAGGCGGGCGTCATGATCTGGAAGGATGTGAGATTGAGTGGGTCGTCCTCGTCACCCTGGATGTTGACGCCGGAACGATCGGCGAGCTGGAAGCCAAGGAGCTTCGGGCCCTCACTGGACGCGCTGCCACGGGCAGGGTGCTGGGCTGGCGTGTTCACGGGGTTAGTCCTTCTTGTTTTGCCGTCTGCAGGGCGCTGGCTGCCCTCTTAATCGGATGGTCCTCGGGCAACCGCCCGCACTTCGAGGCGCTGCCGATTTCGTCGACTGCCCAGAGACGAAGCATGGTCAAAGCCTCAACGAGCTCTTGTGCGGTTACGCGGGAGCACGGGCTTCCCGCGATGAACTCCTCGGACAGTCGATAGGGGACGGGCCCCTGGAGAACCGGATCGAGGTTGAACTTGTTGTCCGACAGCTTGCCGCCCGGGCGGATGCCCGCAACGAAGGTGGCGCTTGGATCCCACGATTCGAGTTTGTAGTGATCGACCCGTTTGCCGTCGGCCAGACGGATGGCGGCCTCTCCCGCCTTCAAAGGGCTTGCGCCTTTGGTCACGAGGGTTTGCACGTTCCACGCGTCGTAGAACGCCACCGAGACTGTGTAGGTGTCCATAGGTGCGCCTCCTGGCGCTCTGCTGCCTTGGAAATTCAGGGGTTTTTGAGGGGATACATCCGACTTCTCACCTGGCTCCCGGATAGGATTCCAGCTCTTTCCTGCAAGTAAGGGCCAATAGGTGGCCGCCCTGGGCGGCGGTAACCATGCCGCTGGCTGCTCCCGCGTTTTATTTCGGATAATGCCTATTTATTGCCGACAGAAGAATCCGGATTGGGTAACAGCGTGGTCTCAGAACCAGGAGTTTCTCAAATCATGAACATTCATCTGAAGAGCTTCGTTGCCGCCGCCGCTCTGGCCCTCGTGAGCTCGTCCAGCTTTGCCGCGGACCTCGGGCTGCCTTCCTTCGGGACGATCTTCCAGGCTCCCGTGCAGTCCGCAAAGTCCGGGTTCGTCTGGAAGGGCGTTTACATCGGTGGCAATGCCGGTCTTGCCTACGGCGAGGCTCAGGGTCACTTCGGAAGTGACACCCAGGTATCGTCTCTTGGCGACTGGGTGCGTCCCAAGGACGATTATCAGACCTTCACGGGCGGTGGTCAGGTCGGCTTCAACTGGCAATCCGGCCTTTTCGTCTTCGGTCTCGAGGGCGACTTGAGCTCCCTTGCTGATACCGAAACGATGGTCGTGCCGCGCACGGTGGACCTAGGAAATGGCGCAGTGGCCACCGGAACCGTTTCGATCGAGAACCGCGTTGAGTGGCTGGGCACCGTCCGGGGACGTCTTGGTGTGGCAGCGGACCGCTTCTTTGTCTATGGCACCGGTGGCCTTGCCATTGGCGAAGTGCAAAACAGCGCAGCGGTCGATTCCGTGACAACCGCCAATGGTGTCTTTGTCGATTCCGGCTCGCTGGCCGGCAGTGAGACCGAAACGCGCACGGGCTGGACTGTCGGTGCAGGTGCCGAATATGCCATCACCAACAACCTGACGGGCAAACTCGAATATCTTTATTACGATCTGGGCACATCCAAGTACGATACCCCCGATCTGGAGACCGGTGTTGCTGATTTCTATGTGCGCAGCAAGACGGAAGGCAACGTCGTCCGCGCGGGCTTGAACTTCAAGTGGTGACCTGCCGGCATGGCGTGACGTCGATCGAAGGCCGGACTGTGTCCGGCCTTTTTGCTGAATGACCCGTAAGCTCTTGCGCGGACCTGCTCAAATGCTTCCTCTGTTTGCAGCGACAATCTTTCTCTCCGCTTTCCTTCTGTTTGGCGTGCAGCCGATGTTCACAAAGATGGTGCTGCCGATCCTTGGCGGTTCGCCATCGGTCTGGAGCATCGCCATGGTGTTCTTCCAAGCGCTCCTGTTGGCGGGTTACGCCTATGCGAACCTGCTCGCCTCGCGGCTGCGGTCGGGTGTAGCCATTGCCGTCCATGTGAGCGTGATGCTGGCTGCCATGACCAGTCTCCCGATCTCCGTTGTTGCTTTTGGCGATACTGACCCTTCTGGAGCAGAGGCTTTCTGGCTGTTGGGTGTCTTCACGGCCTCGGTCGGGCTTCCATTCTTTGCCCTCTCGGCCAACGGCCCGCTTCTACAGGTATGGTTCAGCCGCTTAGGCGGCAAGCGTGCATCCGACCCCTATTTTCTGTATGCGGCGTCTAATGCCGGATCGTTCCTGGCGCTGCTGGCCTATCCGCTCCTGATCGAGCCGTGGCTCCGGCTGGGAGCGCAAAGCCTCTTGTGGGCCTCGCTTTACGGTGTCCTGGGTATGGCGATCGCCATCTGCGGCTTTTTCCTGATCCGCCGGAGCCGGAACGTCCCTGCTGCACATCCCATTGCAGGGGAGGGCTCCAACCGGCGGGTGACGTGGCAGGACCGGGCGTCCTGGGCGGCGTTTGCCTTCGTGCCGTCGGGCCTTCTGGTTGCGGTGACGGCCCACATCGCGACAGATGTCGCGTCAGCGCCGTTCCTGTGGGTTGCACCGCTTGCCCTATTCCTGCTCACCTTCATCGTTGTTTTCCGGGAAAATTCGTTCGCATCATCCAACTGGTTCAAGGCAACTCAGGTAATCGCTACGGCTTTCGTATTCCTGGTGCTGCTGAAGGGCGCGGAGACGTTGGCCCTGGTGACTGTCCATCTGTCCCTGTTTTTCATCAACGCTCTGGTTTGCCATCGAGCTCTCTATGAGCGCCGGCCGGATGCCCGCAACCTGACCTCGTTTTATCTCTGGATGTCGGCGGGTGGCGTCATGGGTGGGATCTTCAGCGGCCTCATGGCTCCTGTCCTGTTCTCCGGCATCCTCGAGTATCCGATCCTCCTGGTCGCGGCTCTGGCAGCCGGTCGCGGGATCACATGGGAGAGGGTCGTGTCCAAGGAAGCCCTCCCTGGACTTGCTGCGGGCGGCCTCTTGGTCCTCTGCGGCGTGCTGATGCTCGCGACAGATCTAGCTCGCCCGGGTATCCTGTTCCTGACCGGGGTGCTGTTGATCATTCTTATGATCGTGAGCTGGCGTCGGGCGATTGGAACTGTGATGATCGCAACCGCTTGCGCTCTGACGGTAACTGTGTTTGCCGATCTGGTGGTGGGTTCAACGTCCTACCGGTCGTTCTTTGGGGTGAATAAGGTCTATGAATCCCCTGACGGCCAGTTCCGCTACATCCGGCATGGCAGCACGATCCATGGAGCCATGAGGATCCGGACGGCCGACGGACAGCCGGTAACAGGCAGGCCGGAGCCGCTGACCTATTACACGCCGTTCGGATCGAATGCGTTGGGCATTGATGGAGTGCGGCAGGCTCGTGGCGGTCGTCTGGACCGGGTCGCAGCAGTTGGCTTAGGAAGCGGGAGCATCGCTTGTTCTATCCGGGATGGGGAGGACTGGACCTTCTTTGAGATCGATCCCGTGGTAACCCGGATCGCCACCAATCCCGCCCTATTTTCATTCATGTCGTCGTGCGCTCCCAAGGCTCCTGTTGTCCACGGCGATGCACGGCTGACGCTTCAGAAAGCCGAGAAGCCGTTCGACGTGATTTTCCTCGACGCCTTCTCGTCTGACTCAGTCCCTGCCCACCTGCTGACGGTTGAGGCGTTGCAGTCCTACAGCGATCGGCTTTGGCCGGACGGTGCCATCGTGATGCATATCTCAAACCGGCATCTTGATCTGCGCGCGATTGTGGCACGAGCTGCGGCGGAGGTGGGGATGGTAACGTACGCTGGAGCAACGGAAAGCTCCGGTGAGGGAGGAGCGGCCAGTGTGACACTGGTGATTGCGCGCCAGGCGGAGGACATCGGCCGGATTGCTGGAACATGGACGTTGATCCAGCCGGATATGGAGCGTTCCCCTTGGACCGACGATTATTCCAACATTCTTGAGGGCATCCGGGATGCGTGGCTTGGTCCGAAGGTCGATGGAGTTCTCATCAAGCCGGTCCAGAGCGTGGACGCCCGCAACTGATCCTGGGACTTGCGCAGCCGGAAAAGAAAAGGCGGCGGTGGAAATCACCGCCGCCTTTCGCATTGGGACAGATCGGAATCCTAACCCATCAGGAATTCAGAAGTCTCTGACTGGTACTCAAAACATTCTCGCATGCATCGAGATCAAACCAGTCGTCTCGATCTCTGATCCGACTTTCCATGTCGATCCAGAATTGCTGGCCCGCACAAACCTGCTGGATTGATGGAAGCACTCTGCCGATCGTGTCTGGGCCAAGGCCACCGGCGAAGCCGCAGGTTTTACCCTCAATGGGCGGAAACCAGTCGGAGGTTTCGATCCCGCGGCCTCCGGAAGTATCGAATAGAACCTGGTGATTTGGCGCCTTAATCCCTAGCGACACTCCCTCATTGGCCCGATGCTCCTGCGTGATGACAGGAATGGACAGGGAACGGATAGCGGCGTCCAGTTCCGTGAGGGAAAACTTTGCCCTCCGAAATGCAAAATTTAGTTGAATCCGCGATACGCCCGGATGCGTGGCGAGCCGGAAACTCTCGCAATCTCTTTCTTCTGAATTCTGGGAAACCGCTGCCCGAATGAATTCTGGCACGGCCCTTCCACACAGGTGGATGGCCCATTGCATAGGTCCGGCGTCCAGCATGGATTGAATTTCTGCGAACGTGGGGAAGCGCTTCTGGCGGCCTGAGCGCTCTGGTGAGAAAAGTATTCCGAACTCGGCTTCGGGGAACTTGTCCGCCAGATCTCTCAGACGAGTAGAACTGGTGTTTTGGTCGACGCCGGTGAGGGTACAACAGATCATGGTCATGAGCTTCTCCTTTTGGCGTCGGCTGGCTCTTGAGGCCACGCGACGACTGGGCATTATTCCTGGCTTAGGAGCAAGCTTGTGATTGATATCCTGAAGCAATTTCCGGCAGATCCTTACGGTCGGAATAACTTGCATTGGGGGTCATAGAAGCACGACGGGCAGAGGACACCCTCTAGGCTACTTGACCGTTGCCTCACATGCGATGAAACATCCTGTCCGAGGCCTGACAGTCGGGCCCGTGCGGAGGGCAATGCGTGATGAATCTGAACCCCCATGCCTCTGCAGACTACTTACCGGTTTCCGTTCTTCGTCCCGTCGGCCTAGCGTCAGGTGAATCGCGCGTGAGCGAAGAGCAACTTGTTCGGAAAATCCGGGTTCCGGCCCGGACGGACGTTGAATCCCCGGTTCCATCCCTCAAGGTGTATCCACTCTATGCGCCCGAGCAATTGGCTGAGTTGGTAGAGGCATACAGTGCGCTCGACCTCTCGGATGAAATGAGAGAGCGTCACATTGATCTTCTGAACCACGTCCAACGCGATTTGCGATCACATGAGGTGGTCCGGGCGGATGCGTCGGGCGCACTCCAAGGCTTTGTGACGATCAGAAGAGGAATTGAGTATGTATCCTCCCAAGATGGAAGCCCAATCGTCGTCCGAATGATCCATGACGTTCTGGACACCTTTGAGAACGCAGAGGGTGTGCTCGACGTTATTACCGCCGCCAGCACCGTAATGGTGCTGAGCGACGTCTATCACCTTCATCGCAGTGCGAGCGACATTGCTGCTGATGCGATCGGGTCACCCTGGGATGACGATGACTTCAGTCTGGAAGGGAAATCGGAGGAGGTGCCCTCTGTCCGCGTTGAGTGTCACATCAAGGGGAGGGCGGGCGCACAGGATGAGTTCGTGCGTGCGTTGGGAGAAACGATCGAGACCTACTCTGGCCATTTAGGTGACTTTGACGAAGTCAGCGGAATGGCAGGCCCGGCCTATGTGGTGGGGCCATTTTTCCCCGGAATTTGGTTCACCGAGGATCAGGTCGAGCAGAGGCAAGATACCCACGAGGACCTGAGGCGCCGCGAAATCCTGCGAACAGCGAGCCTGATCGCGTATTCCGACATCCGCCGGGTCAGACCGAACGGAGACCGGACAATCCTCCCGGGCCTGCGAGTTCCTACGCTCGTAGCAGAGTATGCCTCACCGGAGGTCATGGATATCGCGAGCTTGGCGCTCGATCCAAACGAGCTGCATCCTGCCACCGTGTTCGGGACAGACCTGTCCGACATTCGCATGGCTCAGATCAACGTGGCGGATCTTCAGGATCGGTCCTACTGCGCCTTTGTCGGTATTCGGCGGACGTTGAGCCTCATTCTGGAGGCTGGGTTCATGTCGCCGCTCCTGCTCGATATCAGGGTCTGTCATACGCTTGGTTCAGCCTATTTGGATGATATAGCTGAGCGCATTGCAGAGATCATGATGGAGCAGGCGGTGTCCGACCTGACCTCCCTGACAACAAGCCTTGCCGGATACGAGGGGCAGATCCAGGTCCGGTTCCGAGTTCCGGAACATCTGCTTCAGGCCGCCGAGGACGTTGTTTCGGAGGATTGGCCCCAGGCCCGGCAGGCTGTGCCCGAACGAAGTCAAGGCCATGAGTTTCTGACGCCCATCGTGATGGAGGACAAGCTTTGGCCCCACCAAGGCGAGCCTTACGTTCCGACGCTGTTGTTCCGTCCGATGCCGTCCGAGATCGAGGTTGAGAGCGAGCCGCTTTACTTCGCGGTCGAGGAGCTCTGCAATCGCATGATTGATGACGTCGATGCAGAGGTCGAGCGGATTGAGGTTCTCCGGTTTCAAGAGGACGGGGCCGACTGGATTGAGATTGAAGAATTGGCACCGTTCGCTTGCGTAGAGCCCTTTCTTCTGTTGCGGGCCTGGGTGAAGGGCGTGGCTCTTCCGGCAATCGTCTCAACGCTGACGATGAAAACCGAAACCCTCCAGAATTTCCGCATGGCTGATCTCGTCAGAGACTTCGCTCATACGCTCGGATCGCTCGAGTACGATTGGACGATGCCGGCCCCGATGCCGGCTTCAGTCACAGATCTGACTGACGCCGCCCGAAAGATTTTCAGCCGCTCTGAGATATTTGTCGCTCCGCTCTATCTCGTCGCACTCGCGACTGACCATTCATATATGATCTTCGGAGATGATCTGGGCTTGGATGGAAGGGAGCAGATCGCACGGTGCTGCCAACTGGCAGAAGGTGGCGATGCCCAGTTCGCAGAAGTGTTCCTTGGCCCACCGAGCACCGAGTTCATGGTGGCAGTTCGCGACGATCTCCGTGTCGGCCGGCGTGAGGGGGTTGAGGCGGTCTTGGCAACGTTTCTTGCGAGACGGGTGCATCAGCTCCTGGAAAGCGGCGAGGGGGACGAATCCTCGGCGCTAGTTTCGTTTCTGGCGCGCCTTTATGTTCGGAAGGCGCTTGGCCCGCCGGAAGTGGACTTTGTGGAAATAGCAAAGGCCGAGGATCTTATCGAAGATCTTGGATCGGCGGACCTGAGCCCAATTGATCCAGAGACGCTCAGAGCCATCATTGGTTCCGCACGGGCGTTTACTCCGCCACCTAACGGCGCTCCGATCTATGCCGTCACCGCCGCAATTGCGGAGGCCTATGAAAACTTGCTGGATGAATTGTACAAGAAACCGACTTCTGTCTAAGAAAACCCACAGTCGAGATACTCAAGGCCCGAAAAACTCGTAGGGTCAGTTGCAGATCCAAGTGTAATCGGCTTTGTTTAGGGCAACCTGGCTGGGCAGCTTCATGATTGTAGATATGCCGATAAGAGCAGTTTTCGTTGTGTTAGCTCTAGCGGCGTGCACGGCGAGCGCCAGTGCGCAGCCCGCCTCACGTTTACCGGGCAAGCCGGTCGCCAAGCCCTTGCCGGATTGGTGCCAGCATGGCGAGTGCGTAACCCCCACGATTGAATATTCAGAACCTGTCCTATTCCGCTCGGCTGGGGTGCTTTTCCGTATCGAGGGTGAAACCTGGTCCTACTCAATGCAGAATCCGAAGAAGAAGACCCGGGCGCCAGGGGCGAGCAGGACTTTCGTGTTCTGCTCGAAGCAGGTGCCGGCCGTCATTTCACCCTTTGAGGGCAAGTATCTCGTCGACTTTCTGACCCTGGATGATGAAGGCCGCTACGGTCACGCCAACGAGATCTCGATGGCTCAATACTTTGCCGTGTGTCACGGCCGTATCTTCGATTCCATGATGACAGGGGCCGCCGAGTTTGCGCGTACGTTGGGCTATAAGGTTCAGGATCGGGTTGAGCAGCCAACGATCGACCGACCCGAGGGGATCCTCCAATTCCTTCCAAAGTCTGACCGCTAAGCTGGCCCCTATGGTCAATTAAACGGTCTCTCAAGCAATTGAGACCGACCTGGAGAGTCCCCCTATTAGATGTGTGGCACCGCACATACGCTCCGAACGACATACTTCGGGAAAACCAGTAAAAGGCCTATAATCAACTCAGGGGCGAGCCACTGGGTGAGCTGCGGCCATGGGCGCAACCGTTGAGCTTATTGTTCCGGATTCGCAAAGGACCTATGAGCGGTGGAGGCAGGCCTTAAGACTAAGGCGAGTTTGTGCAATCGCTTTCGCAATATTCACCAGTAGCTATCCTGCGTTTGCGCTTGATTGCCCGCGAGGAAAGCACGAGCAGTGCGTTGGACTGGTTATTAGACATTGTACGTGTGTTTCCGACAACGTGCCGACCGTCCCAGGCCCAGGCGGAGGCGCAGGCCAAGACAATTCCCCATTACAGCAACTGAACCCACTTCCCCCAGTGGTTCAAGCTGAAATTGACAAGCTAGGTGGGAATGTCAGATCGAGTGTGGAACAACTCGGGGGCGATACGCTGACGACCTTCGAGAACGCGGCAAATGAGACAGTTCAGACACTCGAAACGGCTGCGGGCGACACCTTCGCCACGATCGAAAAGGCCGGAGAGGATAGCTTAACGACAATTTACAAGGCTGCTGAGGACGCCGCGGTCACCTATGTCAAGGCATGGCAAGACGTTGGAGAGCAGGCACAGCGTAGCTTTGACGACGCTGTTGATGCCGGCAAGGCCGCGGCCCGCTTCTTGGAGAACCAAAGGAAGGCTGAGTGGGACGCGGTTGAGAACAACGAGAAGCGACTACGCGACGGAAAAGTCATTGATGCGATGTGGGGCCTCGGCACCGAACCGCTCCAATCGGGCGAACAGAACTTCGCAAAGGCAACCCAGGAGAGCGAAGTGATCAATGCGGCGGCCGCCACGGCAGCGGGCGTCTACGGGGGGCCCGCCGGTGCCGCCGCCTATGCTGCATGGTCAACCTATCGACGTACTGGCAATGCCGACATGGCGCTCCGCGCCGGGCTCTTGTCCGCAGCGACGTCCTACACGGGTTCATCCGTCGCGCAAATGCCAGCCACCACCACCACGGAGATTGTCAAGAAAGCTGCCATGGCGGGTGCTGCAGGTGGTATTGCGGTCGCAGCCGCCGGCGGCGACGAGGAAGCGATCAAAGACGGCTTCCTCACGTCTGCTGGCGCCGTGTTGGTTCAGGCGGGAACGGAAGAACTCGAAGCCTACGCTCCGGAAGCCAAAGATGCTTACGATCAAGCTAAAGACGCATACGATACGGTTCAGTGCATCTCTGCCACCGACGTTGATTGCCTGTCAAAGACAACCTGGGCACGGGACGCTAAGGGCCAGATCCTTGAGGACGAGAATGGCGACCCAATCATGGCAGCCGATAAGCTTGATCCCAACGAGTACATCGGGAAGTGGACCCAACTGGACCCAAACACTCCTGAGGGCAAAGCAGCCGCCATCATCGCGCAAACTTCCAAGCTCCCGGAAAAGTACAAGCTCACGGAAAAGGATGCGATACCCATCCTCGACAACGAGTGGGTTCTAACGTGGACGGTCGGTCAGGAACAAAACATCGAATATGCAAAGCCTACAGTCGTTCTAACCTATGTCGGGAAAGACCCGCCGTTCACCTCGTCGGTGGAATACTCTGAGCCAAATATTCTGATTGCCTACTACGTGAAACCAGCAGACGGCAGTAGAATAACGGACGCTCTGGAGGGGAGCTCCATCCCCTACACAAGGATGTATAAAATAGCTCCCGGCCACGAGAACGTCCTGACAAACGCATTGATCTGCGGCCCGGATACGCCAGTAGACGAGCTCCAGAGAGTTGCATTTGCACTAATCGATGCAGGCGTGGACATCAAATACATTGGGAGCAAATCCACGTACAAGCCGCGGCAAATCTTGATCCTTAACCTACTCAATAACGCGTATCCGTTGAACAATGCGAATATCACGCGAGACCAGGTGGCCGATCTAGCTGAATGCCCGGCGGCGCTGAAAAACCCTTAGATGGGTTTGAGAAGGCAGACATAGAAAAAGCCGCAGGCCGGAATGCTCTGCGGCTTTCATGGCTGTTACAGCGGAACCTCTGACCGCGGCGGCTGTTGGATTCAGCAAATGGTCAAGCCGCGTTCCTCATTACAGACATCAAGGCGAGCAGTTGCATCGCTTCCGAGCCGTATCCCAGTCGAGTTGGCTGTCCTGGGAAAGGAGGCGCCGGATACCGACGATTGGCTCCACGAGATCAAGTTCGACGGGTACCGGATGCTTGCCCGCATCGATGACGGTCCTGCCCGTCTGGTTACCCGGAATGATCAGGATTGGACGACAAAGTTCCCGGAACTCGTCGAGGCATTGACCCGATTTGGCCTGTCAGGAACCGTCCTTGATGGGGAAATTGTGAAACTGGCTGAGAACGGGGTCAGTTCCTTCGCCGCGTTGCAAGATGCCCTGTCCAAGGAAGACACCACGGATCTGGTCTATGTGGCGTTTGACCTGCTGTTCCTCGACGGCGAGGATCTGAGGGGCCTTCCTCTGGAGGAGCGCAAGCATAGGCTGTCCAAGCTCCTGGCTAAGGCGCCTGCCACGATCCGGGTCAGCGAATATCGTATTGGCGGAGGAAAAGCACTCTACAAGCAGACATGTCAGCTGCGCCTGGAAGGGATCATCTCCAAGCGACGGGGCTCTCTCTACAGTGGGACCCGAAGCGACGACTGGCTGAAGGTCAAATGCCTCAACACCGAGGAATTCATCATTATCGGGTACACTGAGCCGCAGCGGTCGCGCGTCGGCTTCGGGGCGCTGCTGGTGGGCTACTACACGCCGGAGGGTGAGATCCGCTATGCTGCGAAAGTGGGCACCGGGTTCAACCGAGAGTTCCTGCTTGCTTTCCAGAAGCGCTTAGAGAAGATCGAGCAGGCAAGCCCAACGGCAACTTTGCCGAAAGGCACCTATATGCGAGCCAAGGTGCATTGGGTGAAACCGCGCATCCTCGCCCAGGTCGAATTCACTGAATGGACGCGGGATCGGATCCTGCGTCATCCAGCTTTCCTGGGGCTACGGGAGGACAAGGATCCACGAGAAGTGGTCATCGGTGCGGAAGGCCCGCTTTCCAAGCCCAATTAGGACTGGCGCGGGCGCTTACCGGAGAGCCGTCGCCAGAGCCACCCTGGCGCTGAGCACACCACATAGAGCAAATAAGCTGTAATCAGAGCCGCCGGCCAGAAGTAAACCGCGTGTGCGGTGTAGTAGCCCAGTCCGTTCGGAATAAGCACAAAGCCGGTCTGCCCCAGTGCCCAAGTCAGGGCCACCCCCATCACAGCCACGGGATAGGTGGCCAGCACGAGACCAAGATTGGCGAGCCCATCCTGTGCCGTGTTGGTGAAATCAATCCAAACATAGACGGCAAAGGCCAAGTATGCTGCTGGCGGAAGATAGGTCCATCGCATGGGCATCTCCTCAGTAATCCGGAGGCGCTTCAAACTTCAGGACCGAGTGAGGACTGTTTTTCGTCGTCTCCAAGATTGCGCAGGAATCTTTAGCGCGGCGTGGGGCTGCCCCCTTCATGGTTACTGTCGAGGCATCGTACGTTCCAACAACCTGGTACGGAGCGGGCTCACAGCCCTTCTTGAACACGAACGCGATCCCGCTGACCGTTCCCCGGGCTTCGAGGCCTGGAGCGTTCTTGAACTCGCCACGGAACAAGACAGTGTCTTCCTTGACAGTGCCGGCGATCGAGGCCTTCGGCGCAGCGTACCGGATGGTCCCGGCTCCCTTGTTGACGTACATCCCGGAGCCGTTGTGTACGTAAAGCTCGTCGCCGTCCCATCCAAGGCTATCCTCAAGGCGCTTGGGCTGCGAGCCGCCGGCTTTCCAAGAGGATGCAATGACCAGTTTACTCCGCTGGCACTGCTTGTAGATGTGATACTCGGTGGCGTTGTGCCTCCAGACAGGGCGACAGTCCCCTGCAGAGTCTATCTCCAAGTCCTGGTACCCGTTCGACCGATCAGGGAGAGCATTTATCCCCTGGGCCCCGAATCCAAGGTTTTCTATCCATTCGCCCTTGCGGTTCCTGATCATGAGAGTCTTGGTCATACCGAGATGGCTGAAGCACCCGGTACCGCCATTCTTGTGGCTGGCCGTGACCATGACCTCTTCCACACCGTCGGCGTTTAGGTCCATGGTCTCAGTTTCGAAAACAACTGGGTTATTGATCTCCTTGCCGCATTGAACGTAGCTGTCCACCGCGCCGGCTTTGGCAACTTTGAGAGCTGCCTCTCGCTCTGCATCAGTGAGAGCGGAAACAGAGCCTGTGCTGAGGAGGAGAAGAGTGATGGCGGAAGTGAACTGGAGTTTCATGAGGGCAGGCTACACTTTTCAGTACGAGATGAGACTAGGGAGTTACTGAGACTGGATCTGATTACAGGATGCTTCCGATCCCACGTCGACGGCCCCTTGTCGCCTGAACGTTTGCCCAGTCCATTCAAGAGTCTCCTTCATGCACCGATCGCTATTTTGCCAGAAGGCAACGACGAGGCGGCTGTTGGGACGGTAATGAAGGTCAAGGTACATGTATTCCTCTCCACCGAGCGGAAAGTTGTAAACCCTTCCGGTGGAGACATCGGCTACCGCTGCCCAGCGGCAGCCAGCACCGCATCCGATCTCTATGAAAGCTAAGCGTCCAGCAAAGTTCGCCCCACCTTTCATGCCTTCGCGAATTCGGGTCCGATAGCTATTCCAATCGCGATCCCGGCCCTTGAAGTCGGGGAGCCGAACCTGACCCTGGTAGGAATCGGCGAGGGCGTACCGTGCGAAATCCGAGCTCGTGGGAGCTTTCGCCGCCGATGCTTGTGGAGCGGAAGCGACTTGCGCTTGGGATCCGGAATTCCAGGAAACGGTGGAGCCACTGGGCGGCGTAGCTCCAGAGCATCGTGCTTGGACTTTCTCGATGACCTTTTTGGCCCCCTTCAGCGAGATCCAGTCTCTTTGTCCCCCGGGCTTTTGATATTGCGGGTCGATTTCGATCTCAGCAATGAAGTCGCCTTTGAGAATATCGAAGAGCGGGTGCGTCGCAGGCTGTTGCGTGGAGAGGTCCCAGCCGCCAGTCATGAGGTTCTCGAGCAGTGTGCCTCGTACGCTCACCTCTTTGCCGCCTCGGCGGAGCGTGATTCCTGCGGGCCCGCCGTCGCCTTCCTTGCCGTCTGGCATAGGGGCGTAGTCGGCAAACATGACGTCGAGCTTGCCGTTTTTCGCGCAGGCAAGGGTCAGGACGACGTCGTCGGTTTCAGGTGTCCCTAGCCCGGCAGAGGTCAAGTCGTCGGCGGCTTCCCAAACATGTCTTGGATTAGGCTCGCGGATCTCCACAGACAGTGCGGTTGTTGAGATGGACGAGAGCATGAAAGCGGCAAGTGCCGCCTTTCTCGGAAAAATTCGAATTCAACACGGTTAGCGCCCCAATTGTGATTGCCCGCATTCTCAGAGGTGCGGAGTTTCTTTCGTGAGAATAGCACGTTCTGCGAAGGAACAGGATCGAAGCGTTTCTCGAGGTCTGCCAAAACGTGCTGCTGGTTACCTGATACTTACCCTCTGGGAGATCGCCATCCGGCAGCGATTGCTTCGTTTTCCGAGCAGAACCAGCGCTCACCGGCGGCCTCGTTCAGAACGGTGCGCTCATAGCTCCGGCTTCCGGGGAGATGGTAGATCTTCTCCCCCTTGGCGCTGATGTTCCCCTTGATCCTGCAGTCGCCGGCGGGGGTGTTCGGGCGGGAAGTCGTAACCGGAGGGGCAGGTTCCGCTGCGGATGTTCCGCGCTCGCCGCGCCGCCAATCCCAAGGCGGGGTGAAGGTTCCGGCCCACAAACCGCGCTTGGCCTTCCGAGCCTCATCTTCCTGAGCAATGTAGTCGGTCCCGTACTGTCGGTAGGCCAGAGCATAACCCTGCTGGACCAGCCACCCATTCAAGTCGACCCCATTGGCTGAGCATTGGGCGACGATCCGTTGGTACCGGTCGATGTCTGTCTGCCGGCAGGTGACCGTGGACGTACCGATCTTGTCGGATAGCGCGAGAGCCGCCTGTTGGCCGCAGCGGTAGGCCTTCCCATCAGCACCCTGGCAGGATTGGGCGCTTTCCGGAGCATCAGCTGCATGGAATCGAATGCGGGTGCCTCGGATTTCGAGGGTGTCCCCATCGATCACGCTGGCACGGCCGACGATCGACTGAGCCATAGTCGGTGTGACAGACAGCAGGAGAGCCGTGAAAATAAGAGAGGTTCTGAGCATGGGTGGACCTAACGAGGCGACAAAGGATAAGCCTGAGCAATACCCTAAACTGGTCCGCTCGGCACGCATTTGATCACGCAAGTGAAGAGAGACGGAAGTCCTTAGCCTTCCCGATCCTCCCACAGGCTCTGCATGCGACTGCGCTCTCGTCATCCCATTCATGGGAGCGATCCTCAGCCTCATTGATGTCGGTCCCATCCTTCGTTTGCCGAACCCATACTTGGGCGGAGATGTCGATACGATCGTTGCGTCGGCACTGCGGGCAAGACAGGCTGAAATCATCGTCAGAACAGTCGTCAATGGCGATCGAAGCGTGGTCAGACATAGGCAACATCCTCAACGGCGGACTAATGGGCAGCGGCGCCCATGAAAAAAGCCCCGGTGGTAAGCCGGGGCTTTCGGACTTTTCGGCGATTAGATTGCGAAGAAGTCGTCGTAGTTGAGTTTCAGGCCCTTGGTCACGGAAGCGACCTCAACCGCTTTGGCTTTGCCTGAGCCGTCGGCGTCGTAGGAGATCACACCGGTCTTCTTGTTGTAGACGATGTAGTCGTCCTTGTCCTTGGCCTTGTCGTTGGCGAAGTTGTTCTTGCTCAACTTGAACGGGCTCGATTCTGAGCCCTTCTTCCCGAACTTGGTGAAGATCGAGTTCTCAAGGTAGATCGAGTCGTCCTTCACGTTGAAGTCGGTGATCTTGTCCTTGTTAGTCTTCGTGTTCGCCTTGGTGTTGAACACAAAGGCGTCCTTGCCCTTGCCGCCCGTGAGGACATCCAGCCCATCGCCGCCGAAGAGACGGTCATCGCCTTCACCGCCGTTGAGCTTATCGCCACCCTTGCCGCCCTTCAGGACGTCCCGGCCGCCGCCGCCAACGGAATCTTCCTTGCCCACGTCCTTTACTTCGATCGTGAACGCCTGGGTGACGGAGACGCCAGCGAGGTCGGTGACTTTGACCTTGATGGTATGGGACGTGGCCTGCTCGTAGTCGATCTTCGCAGGATCAGCGACAACGACCTTGTCGCCATCAATCATGAAGCGACCATCTGCGGAATCGACGAGTTCGAACTTCAGCTTGTCGCCGCCGTCGACATCCTTTGCCGACAGGTGACCGGCATTCTGGCCGACCTTGGCGTTCTCCGTGACCGAGCCATTATGCAGGTTGAGGCCGGTGGGAGCGTCGTTGACTGCGGAGACGGTGAGCTTGAAGGTGAAGTCCTTGAGGATATCGCTGTCATCGACCGCGACCTTGACGCCAATCTGCCCATGCCAGTCCTTCGGCGGCGTGCCGGAGAACGTCCAGGTGCCTGCATTGAACACGATCCAGGAGGGAAGGGGCTCGTTGTCGAGGCCGGTGATCGTGAAAGTGGCGCCAGCAGTCAGGGATCCTGCCGGAATCGTGTACGACCAGGCAGTATCCTCATTAACCTTTTGATCGACGAACGGTACTCCGCCGGTCCCAGGGTTAGTGCCGGGATCAATCCCGTCCTTCAGATTGTCGACGGTATAGAGGGTGTCACCAGCAAGGATATACTCAACATTGCTGACCAGATCGACTTGGCCGGTCTCCTTTTCGGTGATCAGAAGGCGGCCCTCTGCGTCGAAGCTAAAGGAGAAGTCTGCCAACGTACCACTCAGACCAAGGGTATCGTCCCCTGTCCCGCCATCGACGGTGTCATTCCCGTCGCCACCGTAAATCGTGTCGTTGCCGGTGCCGCCGAGCAGAGTATCGTTTCCAATATCACCATCGATGACATCGTTACCGGCACCTCCGGTCATGGAGTCGTTGCCGAGGCTCCCGAAGAGATTGTTGTCGGCGTCTGATCCTACGATGGTGTCGGCGGCGAAGGTTCCAACGACCGACTCGATGTTGGACAGCGTCAGTGAGCCGCCCGAGTAGGAGGTCCCAGTGCCGGCAGCAAGATTGACATTCACGCCGGTGCTAACAAACAGGACGTCATTGAAGCTGAGAACGTCAACCCCGGCTCCGCCGTCGAGGGTCGCATTGCCCCGGCCAGGAACGATCGTGTCATCGCCACCAGCGGCCGAGATCACATCGTCGCCGGCGCCAGTGTAGAGGTAGTCGCTGCCGTCACCGCCGGTGACGGTGTCATTGCCGGCTGTGAGCTTTTCCATGAGCCAGTACGGATCGTTGTCGGCGACCATGTCGCCGAACTCTGTGACGTCGTAGCTCAGCCCAGAAAGGGTGGCGAGTACTCCGAGATCGGCGTCAACAAGCTCGAAAGAGGTGATCGTGCCCGATGCCCAGTAGGGCGCCTCCTCATCATAGTCGAGGGTGATGCCCTTGATCACCAGGGTGTACCCACCGACCCGAGACACGGTGATCGTGTTTTCGTCCACCTGGGTGACGGATCCTGCTCCGATATTCGAGAAAAAGACAGCGGGATCGATAGCGATATTCGGGAGACCAGGGGTGATGGTGAGTGTTGCCATTGAGGAGATTGCCCTTGTGCGCTCATTCGGAACCTCGGCACAGCGCAGTGCCGTTCGGCTCTGAAGTCAAAGCTCTGTTTTGAGTGGGGTTTTGGAAAGTTAGATCTTCACCTTTTGACTTGGACAGCCTCTTAAAGATTGTCCACGTCGGATTGTTACCATACTCTCTCACCCGAAATAAAGTTCATAGTTTTATGCATTTCAATTCGAGAGAGCAGACATCCCAGCCTTCAGGCATTCTCCCGCAAACTACGAGGGAAATCCCCTCGCCTGTGGCTATCCCTCACGCGGGCGAGATCATCCGGTAACCTTCCCGCCAGATTTCCCAAAGATCTCCGCCGATGAAATCAGTCTGGGCAATCCCATCGGCTCTCAGGACGGGGAAGGAGTAGGGATTGGCCGAGAGTTTCGCGCCGGCGGAAGCGGCCGCCCGACCCATCTCGAACGCGGCACTGTCATTGTGAGCTGCTGGAAGCAGCTTGATCCAGCGCAGTCGGGGCTCGCCGAGGGTGCGCTCAGGGCGTCGGCGCGAGGCGTTTGACCAGGATTTTGGTTGAATGGGGACGATCGCTCGTTTGACCCCTAGACCGTGACGGATGAAACGGGAGTGGTGCTGGATGTCCAGGCGCCAGCCTGCCGCCCTCAAGGATGCTCCGCTCTCGGAGACGCGGGTATAGGTGGTGAGCCGATAGATGGTCCGCCCCCGAAGCTTTATCAGTTGAGCTTCCCGGGCCAAAGCTCCCAGGACCGCAGAACACGCGTGGGCCGTACCGTCAGTTGCTGTTCGGCTCACCTCGAGGGTCACTCCGTCATCAAGCACTTGCGAGACTGGACGGCCGAGAATGCCAACGCCGAGGACATCTTGGGAATTGCGATCCCGAACAAGGATTTGCTTCACCGACACGCCGATCTCTGAGGAGTGTCGGTGGAGCTCGCGCACAATGGCGTTGGCGGTTGCCTTATCCGTGATTTCGAACAGGAAGCGTTTGGACAAAGGGGGTAGGCACCGTGGGTGGAATTCGCACGAGGGGGATCGAGGCCAGATTGGAGAAGTCGGTCGTATTCAAGATCATCGCAACTTTCTGGGCGAGCCTCACGTTCTCTTCGACGTCGTCCGAGTCGAGGATTTCGATCCGGACGTCGCCGTCGATGTCGAGAATGAGAACACCGTTGTCGTCAGACCCCGTAGAGACTGGTCGGTCGATGATCCAGTCCCCGGACTCGTGGTATTCCGCGATCTCAGCCCCTGAATTGAGCCGGTCGACAATCACGTTGGCCATAAGACTGTTCCCGGGCGTTTTCTCATCCTCTCCGATCACGATCCGGGATTCCCCCTGGTACCACAGGACATGCATGGTCTCGGTCTCGAATACGGCGGCCCGGAAGATGGACCATTGGGGCGTCTGTGCCATAGCGCAACTCTCACTCATACTTACGCAACAAGGGCCTGCGCCAACCTGGAGAGATTGACGTGGCGTTTCACGGCCTGCGACGTGGCCTTCGTCCAGGTGTCGGCGGAACCGCCGTCCTTCACGCCGCCGGCACGGCTGTCGCTGAAACCGGCATCGCCGGGCCGGAAATCGACGGCAGCAGCTGCCGATGTACCGAAGGTAAAGCAGAGCATCGCGCTGGACCGGGCGACGTCGCTGTTCCGGTTCTTAAAACCAGGAGCCACGATGAAGCGGGCACCGCGCTGCTGTGCGACGGCCAGATCCCGCAGCGTGTCGCGGTTCATCGCCCGAGAGAAGATGTCGTGATAGTAGTTCGATGTCTTCCCCGGATTGAACTGGATGCTGGCATCCGGAACGAAGCGGCGTCCGTCGAACTCAGCCGGAACATAAAGCGTGAGGCTCTCCAAGCCACCCTGAAGGAACGCGGTGACGGCGCAGTGATCCGCCCAGGCCGCACCGCCAGAGATTCCGTGGCTGATATCGAAGTCGTTGATCGCCCGAAAGGTCTCGCGCATCATCATCTCGTAGAGATACGCAGACAGACGCGGCGCATCGTCTTTGCGGCCGGCAGTTCCAATCACAGAAAGAGTTTTCTCAAGCGACATACGGCGGCTGGCAAGACGTCCGATCATGTGATGCTCCCGGGGATTAGCCTCTGTTTCAGATCACCCGTTTTGATCCAAAGATCTTCAAACGTTTTCAATGCAATTTGTGAGTTTCATTATCCCCTGTTTATTCGATGCGATCTATCGCTCCACAGGACTATCAACTGCGATCTACTGGTGAGTTCATGCCTTGGTTAACAGGATCACTCAGCGGCAAGCAACGGAACCGATCTCTCCTGCAGCTTCTCGAGTTTCCGGCGTTCTGTCGGCGAGATCCAGCCAGGAACATAGCGCCGTGCGAGGATGAAATCCGTTTCAGAAGTGAGGGTTTCCCTGCAACCTGGCGGGATCAGGAATGTGGGGATGAAGAACGGCTGGTGCTGAACACAGGGCCATTTGCCGTCCTCATCGCGGACCCAAATGTACCAGGCATAGGCCGTCGCTGTTGACAACTTTGGATCCCACCCGCCCAGACACATTGGCAATCGTTCGGTAAAAGCGGCGACTACCGTGGGAGGCGTCTGCGTCCAGAGTGCGTGATAGCGGCTCTGGCTTTCAAGCCATGCCAAGCGGACGAGAAACGCAACACCTTTCCGGGCAATTTTCATCGCCATCTCGAGGAACTCATGAGAATGGTCGAACGGCGGATTGGTGATGACCCAATCCACAAGGGATGACGTAGGATCGGCAAGGCGGAAGTCTATCTGAGCATCCAGATGTGGGCCGTAAGGGTAGATATCGGATGCAAGGACGGAGGTGGAGAACTCTTTAAGTGGCTCGCTCATGTGGCCGAAGCCTGCGGCTGGCTCCCACGCAGTGCGAATGCGAGGCGAAAGGTTCAGAGCCGGAAAGACGTGCTTGAAGAGAGCTCTCGTCCCCCACGGAGGCGTCGGGAACAGATCGAGCTTTCGCCATTGGTCACTATCAACGAGTGGATGGTAGGCTTCCTGGGAGGCCCGATGCGCCATGACTGCGGTTCCACCGCGAGGACTTTTACTCATGGCCTGAACTGACTCTCGACGGCGACGGAATGGGAAATCGGACAGGATCCTGTTACCCGATCCGATTTGATTTGAGTTTATTGATTGGACTTGGCGCCCTTGCGGGAGCGCGGCCTGGTGCGTCGGCGGCGCGGGAACGGTTCGTAGGTCTTCCCGTAGGAAGCCAGGAGACCAGCGATCCTTCTCTGATTGTGGAAGCCGCGCCGAACTTCCTGGATCTCAAGATAGACACGTACCGGAGCAGGGAGTGTTCGATCGTCAATAAGGATGTCGAGTAGGGCGCCGGACGTTTGATCAAGCTTCGTCAGGTTTGCGACGCCTGATGCCGCATCCTTGAGGAGAACGAGGGCCTCCGCCAAAACCGATGTCGTAGGCATAGGTAAGCCTCCCTAATGGGAAAGAGCGACGTTTGGGATCTATGGAAGGGGTCGAGGCGAGCGGTGTGATCAGCGGCAATCGGGCACGGGGGCGACGTCGATAGTGCGGCTAGGGCTCGGTGAAAGGTGGAGGGCGAGGCTAGAGCCTCAAGCCCTCCGATCAGTTTCTAGGCTTGGCTTCGCTTGGCCGTTATGAGGCCAGCGAGGCAGTCTGGGCTCTTAACCCACTGCCCGTATTCGGCGAGGGACAGACCGAGATACTCATGGAGCTCGGCCTGTGTTGGCTGCGAGTGCCACCTTTCGACCCAGTCGTCCACCTGGGATGGATCGGCCTGATCAGCGAGGCATGCCTGAACGAAAGTTGCCTGCGGTTCCATAGGGACCTCCCGGCACTAGCGGAAGGCTAGTTGCGCTATGTCGTTGAAGGTCGTGAAGACCATGAGCGACAGCACGCAGGCAAGGCCGACGCCGAAGCTGAATTGCTCGACTGTCTTGTTCGGGCGCCGTCCGGCAACAGCCTCATAGGCGAACAGGAGAAGGTGTCCGCCATCGAGGGCCGGGATGGGCAGAAGGTTCATCAGGCCGATCGAGACCGAAATCACACCAATCAGCTGCACCAGTCCAAACAACCCCTGGCTTTCAGCGAAATCGCCTGAGATGGCGGCAATTCGAACCGGGCCTGACAGGTTCTCAACACCCTCCTGACCGGTAACGATCTTGTGCAGTGTGGCGACCGTCAGCTCAGCGACCTTGTAGGTGATAGAGATCCCGTGCTGAGCGGCATCCAGAACTCCGATCCGCGTGTGGCCGATATTCTCGGCTGTGGTGATGAAACTGACGCCAACTATCGGAGAGGTCTCAAGGCCGCCGGTGGTCTTCCGTGTCTTCATAACCGGGGTGACGGTGAAATCCAGACTCTCCGAACCGCGGGAAACCGTCATAACCATGGTCTTGCTGGGGTTCTGCTCGACGGTTGTGACGATCTCCTGAGCGCCTGGCATCGGAACCCTGTCGATCGCGGTGATGATGTCACCACTCTTCATTCCAGCGAGTGCGGCTGGGGTGCCTTCGGTGACCTTATCGATCCTACCGAGCAGGACAGCCTGTCCTTGGTAGAGCACGATGCCGCTGAAGACCACGACGGCGAAGGCTATGTTGATGAGCGGCCCTGCAGCGATAGTGCAAGCGCGGGCGAGGAGGCTCGCATGAAAGAAACTCGCTTTTCGCTCAGAGTCCGACATCGAAGCGAGGGCCTCATGGGAGGCAAGGCTGGCTGCGTTCTTATCGCCTCGGAATTTAACGTAGCCCCCGAGAGGGATTAGACACAGGCGCCATTCGGTCCCCTTCTTGTCGGTGCGGGACCAGAGGCACTTGCCAAAGCCGAGGGCGTAGACCTCGGCCTTGATGCCGAATGCCCGTGCGACGGCAAGGTGGCCATATTCGTGCACGGCGACAACAATCCCGAGAACGAAGACGAAGGACGCCAGTATCAGCGGGAGCGATAGGAGCGCGGACACCATCGATTCCAAAAAGGGCAGCATGATTTGAGAATTCCTATTTCGGCTATCCGTCTTTTAATGCGGATCGATTGGAAATGGCAGCCTCCGTTGCGGGGAATTCCTGAAAAGGAGGTCCGGGCCGGCCGCCAGGGGCGGCCCTTATCAGGTTGCATTCCCACTCGCATGGGTGTCGCGGAGCTTAGGCCCAAGGGAGCGATCTCTCGCAGATCGAGAAACGATGAACCCTTGTGCCGAGAGTTGATCAAGGATCGCATGTGCCTCGATGGAGTAGCCTTCCTCCTCACCAGTGGCGTCAGCGCCGACGGGTTGGTCAGGGCTCCTGTCCGAAGGCTGTGCACCGTTCATCGTCGTAAGAATACGAGCGAGTGCGGCGACAACATCGCCACCTGGAATAGGGGAGATTTCGAGACGAGAGGAACCGCTGCGCATGAGATCTACCTTTTGGGGTTTTGACCGTCAGGTCTGTTCGCTCAGGTAAATCTGATTGTGAACACATTACACTTAAGCTATCTGGTGCTGGGGCTACCAACTACAGTGCTAGGGGCTAACAATGCTTAATGGAACGACTGTCCGGCTGACTGTTTATTCGCCGGAGCGAGACAACCCAATCACAAAGCCAGCGACTGCAAAGATCTCGAGCAATAAGATCGAGTTCAACAACTCGAAATTTTATGAGCTGGACGGTAGTCTCTATAACGTCGTGCCGGCGCAGTTCGACATCTCCGGCAGCCGGTTCAACTATACGGTCATTAGTGGGTACTCGGGGTACTTCACAAACGTTCCGGATAAGGGCGGCTTCAACGGGTACGGCTTGAAGTTCGATGGGCTTGGAGGCGGTTTGAGCAAGTCCCTCTATGCCGCAGACATTGTGGTTTCCGATACCTCATTAGATATCACGAGGAAGAATGTAACCATTACCAAGAATTCTCTATATGTGAATGCGGACGGTCTCCCGTTCAACCATGGAGATACAATCTCGATTGAACTTGGGTTCGCGATCAACGGCAACTCGGCTGCGAACCGGCTGAATGGCGGCAATGGCCGGGACAAGATTGCTGGCGGCTCTGGCAATGATACGATTTCCGGGTCCGGTGGCAGCGACCGTCTTTATGGCGGGACCGGAAAGGACGCGTTCGTCTTCAAGTCCGTCAGGGATTCGACCGTCGACAGCAGTGGCCGCGACACGATCTTCGACTTCTCGAAGGCCCAGAACGACCGGATCGACCTGAGAGCGATCGACGCTGACGTTACCACCGCCGGGAACGGTGCCTTCAGCTTCATCGGAACCTCAGCCTTCGGCAACAAGGCCGGTGAACTACGGTATGACAAGGGTGCCTCTGACACCTTCATCTATGGCGACGTAGATGGCGACGGCTTCGCGGATTTCTCAATTCACCTGGACGATGCCATGAGCCTCTCGAAGTCGTATTTCATCCTGTAGACATACGGGAGGGGTTCCCCGCTGCGTATAGGCACTGGTTCCAGACCTGGACCACTGCCGGAATGCAAGAACACCCGCCATCGGCGGGTGTTTTCCTGTGAAGCACTTTAGGGAGATTTGCTAGGCTTGATCGCGGGCGCGTTCGGCGTCAACGCGTGCCTGCATTGCCATTTCCATGCGCGCCTGTTCCGCCATGCCTTTGGTATGGTATTCGCGGCCGTTGAAGATCCATGTGTTGGACATGATGCCACCATTACGCTCAATAGGCATGTTCATCACTCTTTCGTAGGCGATCGGGCCGGCATTCCTTCTCGCTTCTTCAGCCTCGGCCGCACGTTTAGCTTCTTCGGCGTCCAGCTTCTCTTGTTTTTGACGCCTCCTTTCGGCGGCTTCGGCGTCAGAAATTTCTCTCCACCGCTGGGCAAGGATCAACACTCCTGCTGTATAGGTTCCTGTGATGGTCTCGGACCCTGCGTTGGTCTTTGTTACTCCGAACATATCATTTGGGTTCTGAAGCACAGCGGACGTGTAGTAGGTCTCAACAAGAGGCGTAACTGATTTTATTTCCCAAGCTTCCTCGTTAAGTTCTTCAATGATGCTCTCGACCTGCTTTGGAAGATCTTCATATTGGGGCATGATGGTGCCGTGATGTTTATTACCTCGGCCGCCTGTGTTCCCCATAGTTGCTCCCCAATGGAGCATGACGTGCGTTGTCTCTAATATCCTCGGCAAAATTTCGCCCCTATGTTGATGCGCGACGGACGTATAACTTCCGCGACTGGCATAGTTAAAATCGAAAATTTAGGACCCGCTTAATTCTTCCGCTGGAATTGTCCGGGACTGGCGTCCAGCGTTTTCTCACGAGTAAGATCGGCGCCTTTCTTCTTCCAGGCGCTCTTCTTCGCGGCGTCGCTCCTGCTCGGCACGCTCCAGTTCTTCCCGTAGCCTTGCCTCTTCCTGAAGGCGGGTGTTCTCCTGATTCCGGAGGTTCTGCTCCTGCAGATGCCGTTGTTCGCTGCGAAGGCGCTCTGCTTCCTGCCGCTCGCCAGCGATCTGACCATTCAGCCCCTTGCGGATGATGTCAGCCGAGCGATCGTGAGTGGCAGGCGTCTTGCCAGGGGCTGGAGCTTTCAGGCGTGGTGAGGTGTTCACCCCGGGGATGCTGGCTGCACCTCCTCCGGCAGCGGGAGCGGTGCCTGAGCCGGAGGCACTTGCTGACCGACCGCGTCGGCGCTGGCTCGCCTTCGGTGACGGAGATGTTGAAGCAGGAGGTTTGGAGCGCCTTCTGAACCCAGGAAGCCTGAACGTACCGATTCCCATGATACGGAGGCATAGCCCGATGATGATGAGGGGAGCGGCGTAAATCAGGAGAACCAGATGGGACATGGATTCGCAAAGCTCTGAGGCGGTGGTAACTTTTAATTCGGATCGAATGGTATTGGTAGTGGCGAGATCAACCGGAAAAAGAAAGGCCACCCTAGGGCGGCCTTTCTCACGGTGGATCTGAACCGGGGCAGGTGTTCATTTCCCCCGTTTTCTGACCTTAGTTGAGCTGGCGTCCTGCCTCGCGTTCTCGGCTGACCACATGCTCGACGTTTTTGCGAAGGGTCATCAGCTTCTCTCTCGGGAATTTCAGGCCAAAGTCCGCAGCGAATTTGCTGATATTATTCAGGATCGGGCCTAACCCTGCCTTGGCATTGATCTTGGCATAATGGGTAGCCGCAAGCCCAAATGCCTGCTCGATCGACTTACCGGCATTGAGATGGCGGAGCATGTCACGGCCGAAGGGGCTTCGGGATGCGACCGCGGTCAGGGCTTCTCGATGAGCGATCTGTGCTGCGGCCAGATTTTGCTGGTTCTGGAGAAGCGCTGTTTGGGCCTGAGCCGCGGCCAAGTCCTCGGGTTTTGTAGTCATCGCTAAGTCCATGTCTGCGCTCCTATGGGCGAATTAGCTTTACCACGATCCGAGTTATAATTCAACGAAAGCGCACTGTCTTGAGCAACGAGGACCAGACGGTCACCGGTAGGATAGGGTTCTGAAACGGCTGCGCGCCGACCTGCGAGAAGCAGATGCTGCTCGGGCAGACAAATAAACCTAGTTGCAAGGAAAGTTTGGGTATGGGAGACGTGGAAATCGATCCTAGCCAGGAGTTTCGCCCATGCCGGCAGACGCAACAGCCCCCACTTTAAACTGGGTTACTCTCAGTGCGACTGAGGGCAACCTGGCTGTCGGTGAATTTGTAACAACGATTACGGCGTCGGTTACCGATGACCATTCTGGGGTTCGCGGCTTAAGCCTGACATACGTGGCTGGACAGAGATACCTGTTCGGCGACGTTAGGTTCGATTACCTCACCAGCGTCGGAACGGTGACGGCATCCGGAAAGTTCGGAGCACAGCCTTATGCAGCTCGTGGCGTTTTTCAGCTTAACGGCGTTTCCGTAACTGACAATGCCGGAAACTGGTCGGCCATCAAGCCGGAAACGGCATTGGCAATGGGTATTCCAACCCAGATTGTTCTCCACGACGGGGAAATTGGCGCACTTCTACTGCCGACGCTGGGGGCGGATCGGATCAGCGGGACGATCCATGCGGATTCTCTGGCCGGTTTTAGCGGCAACGACACGTTCATCGGTGGAGCAGGCGAGGATACCATCGACGGCGGCAACGGGATTGATGCTGTGAGCTTCCTCTCCGGATCAGGAAGAGTCGTTGTCGACTTCAATGATCCGCGCAAGAGCTCAGGCGATGCCACAGGTGATCTCTACTTGAACGTTGAGAGTTTCCAGCTTTCGAATTTGAACGATGTTTTCAAATTCTCGGGCGAGAAGATTACCGTTTCTGGCGAGCGGGGGAACGATAAGATCACTGGCTCGTATGGGAAGGATACGATTTACGGGGGCGCCGGAAATGATCTGATCGATGGAGGCGGCGGCCGGGACTCGCTCTATGGCGGCGCCGGGAGTGACACCTTCCTCGTGAAGGAGGGTTTCGATCCTCGCAAGGTAGCAACCATCGTGGATTTCTCCTCCCGCTTTGACACGGTGAAGTTAGACATTGATTTCAATGGCTATAGCACCAAGCCGGGACGTCTGAAATCCAAGCAGTTTGCGTACGGCTTAAAGAACTGGAACGCTGACACGGAAGTTGCTTACAACAACAAAACCGGCGATGTTTGGTTTTCGACGAGTTGGAGCAGCAGCGAGGGTGGCGATGGTTTCAAGCTTCTCAAACTGAAGCCTAATCTTACCCTCAAAGCCTCAGACTTTTATTTCCTCTAGGGTCTGGACTCAACCACCTGAGCGGCGGGGTTCCGTTTTCGACCCATCACGAAAGTTGAACTTCAACCGCGAGCAAAAACCCTAGAGCCCTTTCAAACGTATGGCAAAGGCTCGCCACATGGGACTATTGACCTTCAGCATAAACGTCACCCTGGACGGCTGCGTCGACCACCAGGAGGGAATCGTTGACGATGAGACGAACGCGTTCTTCACCCGCCTTATGGACGAGTGCGGGGCGATGCTGTGGGGCCGCATCACCTACGAGATGATGGAGAGCTACTGGCCGGCGGTCGCTCGTGGCGACGTGGAGGCGCCGCCGGCAATACGCGAGTGGGCGGTCAAGCTGGAGGCCAAGCCGAAATACGTCGTGTCGTCGACGCGAAAGGACTTCCCGTGGACCAACAGCCACCACATCGCAGAGGATCTGCGAACAGGCGTGCAGAGGCTCAAGGACGCGACTCCGGCGGGCGTGCTCCTCGGCAGCGGTAGACTCGCGACCGAGCTGGACCGGCTGGATCTGATCGACGAGTACAAACTTCTCGTCCATCCCAGGATCGCTGGCCACGGCCCGACCCTGTACCAGGGCGGGCTGCTCAGCACACGACGGCTTGAGCTGATCTCGGCGAAGCCGCTCCGCAATGGCGTGGTCGCCATGCACTACCGGCGCGAACACTGACCTCGAGCAGCCTCTCGCGCACAGCTTGGGGATCTGCGCTTCGGCGAAAGGCGGAGGATCATCCGTCGGTCAAGAGAGTACCGTCATCCTTCGTTCCAGATCGTTGATCTGGAACTAGGTTCGCGAAGAACATATTGGTTTCCACTTTATGCCCAGCTCCGGCGAGGGCGACCACAAGTCTTTGCGCTTCTGCCGCCGGATCAGAGACGTCTTCCTTGATCCAGGATTCCCGTAGGTGGCTGTAGGCAAAGCCCTGCTTTCTAACCTTTGCCAAGATCTTGTTGCGCCGGGTTTCAGAGAACTCCCCCATGTATCCGAAGCGGAATGCGACTGGCCGATAAACGAACCCATAGGCTTCGTTACGGAAATCAAGCCGCACGGGCGGAATTGTCTTGGTTTTCATTCATAGCCTCGGAGGAAGGGATAGAACTGTAGGGAACCGGCGTGGTCGGTTTCTCGATGTTTGCCGAACTGACGATCGCTGAACGGCCGGACTTGCGGATCGCTCTCGCGCAGTGCTGGCTATAGACCGAAGTGGCCTTCCAGTAAGCCGCCATCGGCCCCTTCTTCTTTCGCCAGGAGGTTTCTGCCTTCTCTAACGCATCTTTGGATAGGTCATCCAAGAGAGCGCTGAGAGCCTCCCTTTCTGGCGCCGGGAGGTCGAGGATCCGCCTGAAGGCAGGAAGGCCAAGAACAGGGTTGCGGACTTCAACCCTGTTAGAACGTGGAGTGATCGGATTCATTATTGCTTTCCGTAGGTGGCCTCAAAAGAGGCTTAGTTGCCTGGGAGCCGGAGCTGGCGGATTGATCACGCGAGCGAGGAGATCGATCATTTTACTGGCCTCCTCCTTGGCGCGCACCGAAAGACAGCTGTTCCCGGACTCAATCTGCCGACGGAACCAGGTCCGCGCGCTGTCTGCGTAAAACCGAATGGCGTCGTCTTTCTCACGAAATGCGATCCGGTCCCAAACACCAGGGGCGCAACAGGCCCCACCGATATTGTTTCGGAAGTCGTAGCCTGTGAGCCAATGTCCGCGGCCCGTCTGGACGAGTTTCACTTTGGCCTGAGATTGTCCTACCTCGGCCATGACCACGAGTTCGTGGTCGACGACGACGCCGGAGGCATTGGCTTCGATCTGGTGCCACTTCGCCAGTAAGGCTGTAGCCTTGAGATGCTCCTCGCCGCGCAGCCCGGCTCCGCCAGCTTCGGTTACGATTTCATTTAAGTCGATATGTGGGATCATCGTCGAATTGTCCTCCGAACGATATGGCTATGCAGCGAGAGCGGCCGCCTCTTTAGAAAGCCGTTCGACGCTGCTGCGGAAATATGAGGGCGCAACCTCCACCCCCACCGAGTTGCGCCCTGCCTTCATGGCGGCGAGTGTCGTTGTACCCGACCCGCTGAAGGGATCGAGAACCGTGTCTCCTGCGAAACTGAACATCCGGATCAGCCGGTAGGGGATCGAAACCGGGAAGGGAGCCGGGTGATTTTTGTGGGCCTTAGCCCCGGGGATTTCCCAGATTGGGCGATACCAATCTGAGTGCTCTTGCTTTGAGATGCGTGATGCTTCCTGCTGTGCCGGGGTGGGGCTTCGGTACGGGCCGGGCTTGCGGAGGAGCAAAATGTGCTCGAGCTCGCTCTTAATCACCTGATTTGGCATGCCGGGGCGGCCGAGGACGCCACCTGCTCCTTCCTCATAGCGGCAGTTTGTGAGCTTCTGCCACATCACCCCCGTCAGTGCGTCAAATCCAATATTGCGGGACCGCACGAGAATGTCGGCGTGGAGGGGTAGAACGTGGTGGCGCCCATGGGCCTTTCGGGAGCGGAGAACGTCACCAACGTTACAGGCGAGGCGGCCGCCGGGCTCCAGCACACGGTAGCACTCTCTCCAGATTGCATCGAGTTGCCGAAGGAATTCTTCATAGGACTCGATCTCCCCGAGCTGGCCCGGTGCAGTCTCGTACTCAACCAGGTTAGCGTAAGGTGCTGAACTTACGATCAGTGGAATTTGCCCATCATCGATCCAGGAGAGATCACGACTGTCGGCGCAATGCAGTGTGTGGACGCTGGGGAGTCCAACGTTAAGATCGATGGTGGCCGACCGTGGCTCGTTGGTTTTGGGGTCGACGAATACGATTACCCGAATGGCAGCGGAGGCGTTCGCCATCCCGGTCTGTCCCTCGTCGGTCACCTGCCAGACGCCGGTGCCCGCGGAGGCGAGGTATCCCATGGCAGCGGCTTTCTGGCGCGCGAACCGGACGTGACGCTGCCAAAGGTTGACGACCTGGCCGTCCCCGGTTGTGACGGTCTCCGCCAGTACGTTGCGAGGGAGACGAAATCGACTGGCAAGAGCCATTCCGACATCTTTCGCCCGGCCTCTACCGCCCATTTCCTGCAGGGCTTCGATCAAGGGAAAGACAAGCTGGGCCTGGGTTGGCTTGTTGGTAGAGGCTGGGTGCATCGTGAGGTCGGTACAGGGGAGACGAAGGCGTCAGTTGGTCTTGGGAGCGAGCAAGGCAGCAAGGTTGGGGTTTTGCTTCACAACCTCCTGGACGATCCGGCGCATCGCCTCCTCGATGATCTCATCGGAGGTTGCCTTGTGGATCGCCTCCTGCCAGTCGTCGTTCGTGTCAGAGAAGTGGTCGGGGAACCGCTGCCTCGCAGCCTTGAAGAACCGGTTCTCAGCTTCGACCTGACGTTCCGAACCCCAATCGTTGTCGCTTTTGCACTTGGCCTCTTCAGCAAGCATCAGAAGCGTGTTGTAGTTCGGCGCCGTTCCTGCCGGAGGGGTGTAGTTGTCGATGAAGTCCTGCACCAAGCTCCATTCGTCAGCTGAGTAGAGGTCCTCCATTGATCCATCATCGAGCTCGCGGCAGACGGAATAGCGGAGGTTCTCAACGATCTCGCGCTCCTGCGGGTCCGGGTAATCGACCCAAAGGACGAGGTCGCGCATGATGTTGTGAAACCGAGGGCAGGCATCGTTGTGCCAGGAGTAGTCTTCGAAGCCTTCCGGTAGATCGGGAATCCAATCGGCCTCAAAGCGCGGGAACTCCCGCTGCCACAGGGGCCTGTCGTCGGAGATCTCCTCCGTGGCGGTCAGAATTTCGGCAATCGCGGTGGCTTCGTCGGGCACAAAGTAGCCAGAGGTCTGAGCCGTGGTCAGGATCTCCTTGAACTCCGCGAAAGTCGCCGGGTGGCCGGCGGCAAAGCGGGCCTTGGCAACTGCCACGAAGGTTCCGATGACGCTCAGCGCCTGATGGGGCGTTGCAGACGAATTGAGCCACCACTCGCCATCGGGATGGTAGGCGCCGATCTGACAGGTCTTGTCATCGGGATCTATCGGAAGCGACGTGCCGTCATCGGCTGTCAGCCACCAGTACCAGTTATCCTCGTAGTGCCTAGCATAGGCGAGGCAGCCCCCTCCGGTGTGGTCGATGTCGAGGCTGTACTGTTGGACAAGGGCTTTCATGGCGTCGGGCTGGGCATCGACTTTGGCTTCGTACCAATTGTCGAACTGACTGGAGGATGCCTCACGATCCTCTCTGGTGCCGATTTCAGCAGAGCGCCGGAGCTTCTCCATCAGAGCTGGAATGCGGCGGGGCGTGACAGCAGCTCCGGCTCCCTCTGCTCCAGCCGAGAGGAGATCTTGACGGAAGACGTGGGCGTCAGCCTTCGCGCTTTTGGCATAGTCGTCGAGGGCCTGCAGGATGGTGGCAATATCGTTGAGGTCATAGTCGCCCTGGAGGGCGAATTTTCTGGTCATGAGGTGCACTTCCGAAAGGACGGTTGAGGAGCGGATTGTTTTGATTAGGCAGCGGCCAGAAGGGAGAGCCCGTCGGGCAGGGGATGCCGCTGGAAATCGGGACGGTCATCAAAGCGAAAGCTTGAGGCCGTCAGGTATGTCAGCGAGGGCTCAGAGGCGATGAAGCGCCGGCCGAGATCGAGGGCGGCCTTGCCGGTCGTGTTCGATCCGGCCATCGGGTCGTAGACGATCTGGCCGGGCTCTGTGGTCAGGAGGATCACTCGCTTCGGGATCGCATCCGGAAAGCGAGCCGGGTGTGGCGAGATCCCAGCCTCCTTGCAGCGACGGCTGTAGCGATCATTGCCTGGTGCACCGGCCGCAACGATGAGGTTGCCTGGAAGAGGGCCTGTACCGGTCGGAGCAAAGGCCAACTCATTGATGTTGTACCCGCAGGGACGTTTGCTGCTCGGTCGCCTCTGGGCTCGTTCCCAGCCAGCGATGGTTGAAGCGGCATAGGGCTCGGGCGGAAGCCGCCGAGTATCCCAATTTGGATTTGGGCCATGGGAGAAGAACAGCAGGTGTTCAAGCGTGTTCCTGGGGCGCACACGCTCCTTTGAGGCCCACTGGATGTTTCCCATCTTGGTTGGACTGTGCCAAACCGACCGGGCATTCAAGTATAAGCCGTGATCGTCGACGCAGCTAAGCGTGAAGCGCTCGATATACGGAGACAGGTTCGGGGTGCCGCTGACGAATGCATCCATCAGGTTGACGCAGATGGTTCCGGTTTCTGGCGAGATCATATTCTTCCAGAGGCCGACGAGTGTCTTCATCCAGGCAAGCCATTCAGGGACCGAAAAGCGCCCGTACTCTCTTGCCACGGTTGGGTATGGCGGGGACGTGAAGATAAGATCCAATGAGCCGGGTTCTATGGCTCGTGCCGCATCTTCCGCATGCGCCCAAAGCGCAATCCCATCATCAAGGGAGTAGATTAGGACGGCAACGCCGCGGCGAACCTTCTTCAGTTTTGCGAAACCAGGATCGGCGAGTTCCCAGATTCCCCGATCCCCTTTGTGGATCAGACCGGCCATGACGGCATTCTGCCGAGCCCATCGGACCGCCTGTGGAAAGACCGAGTAGGTCTGCCCATCGGCACAGGTTCTCTTCTGAGATCGCAGTTCGGTTGGGACGTCGAGGCGGTCGGCGAGGCGCTCGTATAGATCGCTGGGCTTGGCTCGGCCACCGTGGGCCTCAAGTTCCTCGAGCAGCGGCAGTTGCAGAAGCCCCTGAAGCGAGGGCTTTGTCGTAAACTGGCGAGCTCTCGTTTCGGTCTCGATTCCCTTTTCAACGCGCCTCGCGCGGGATCGAGCTGCTGCCACGGATTGCGATTTCATGTCCGGTACCCTGTTTAACCAGCCTGTACTGCGACATGAAAAAAGCCGGGCGAAACTCGCCCGGCTTGAGTAGCCTCTTCGGGAGGAAGAAGAGGAAGGAATTAGTCGCGGAAGGGATCGTCGTCGTCCTGCCCACCGAGGCCATCGGTGCTGCCACCATGGTCAGCGCCGGCATCGCCGCCGTTGCCGCTCGGGAGGAGGATCATCTCGCCATTGAAGCGGTTCAGGACGAGGTCGGTCACCTGGCGCTCAATCTGATCCTTGTCCTTGAAGCTGCGGTACTGGATCTTCAGGCCCTTGAGCAGGATCGGGCTGCCCTTCTTCACGTGCTTCTCAACGATGTCGATCAGGTTGGCATTGTAGATCACAACACTGTGCCATTCGGTTTTGGTCTTGGTTTCGCCGTTGGCTTTCCAAGTCTCGTTGGTGGCGACACGAAGGTTAGCGACCTTCTCGCCGTTGCCCATCGTGCGGATCTCGGGATCGCGGCCAACGTTGCCGAGGATCTCTGCTTCATTGATGTTCTTCATCTTGATCTCTTTCCTGGTGATTTAGCCCTGCCGGGCGGATCTGAGGGGTTTTCGGGGATTGCTCTAGACGTTGACCAACAGGGTTGGTTTGGAAAGTCAGCGGAAATTTATCCCGCTGCGCATTGCGAAGGCCGACATTTTCCGACGAGCCGGCTTGGCGTCGAGCTTCTCAGGCTTCTCGTAGGTGATCTTGGCGCAATGGGCGCAGTACGGCTTGCCGGTCATGGCCGGCTCGCCGCAATAGATCATTGAGACGCCTGTTCCTTCGACTGGGTATCGGCAGTGATTTTCACGCAACTCGAAGATCATGGGGCACTTGGAGAGGTCGCGCTCTGTCGCCTGCTCGGTAACTGCAACAACCTCCTCGGTCACAACAGGAGCGGACTCCTCGACGATGACCACTGCAGGGGCGGGAGCCTCGATAGAAGGGAGGATGATCTCAGCGATTGGAGCAGACAGTGTTTCCAGAACGGGGACTTCGACAGCGACCACGACAGGCTCGGCGGCCGTTTCCGGAGAGGCCTTGGCCTTCTGGGCGCGCTTCTTGTACTGACGGATGAAGGCCGCACCTGCCGAGTTGAGCGTCGTGTCGGGGGTTGCCGGCAGATCGAAGAGGCCTGGCAGATGAGGAGCAGCTTCCTGCTTCGTCTTCCGGACAGCCGGCTTGCGGATGATGCGGGGTGCATCGGGGGACCGGGCTTCGCGGGTGTCGGGCAGAGCCAGAACGACTTCCCGGACGGCTTGGCCTCGTTCCAGGAGGCGCTTGCCGATTGATCGCGCCTTGGGAACATGACTGTGGGAGGGCCTCTGGTCACCCAATTGGATGCCCCGCCGCCAGCAGATCCCGAGTACCTGGGACCGTGTTAACCCAAGCCGTTCACCGATCGCCTCCGCCGAAAGCTTATTGCCGACGAGCGTTTTGATCTTCTCGACTGTTTGATCGTCCCAGATACCTCGGACTTTCTTCGGGGTGTCCGGAACAACAGATTGTTGGGAGGCGACGACGGCCGGAAATCCGGTGGGGTAACGAGTGGCCGAGTGTTGCAAGGTTTTCATCGTAGCGACCTTGTTTACCCAAACGTCCGCTTTCGCATTCCGTCGCTTGAGACGGGCGTTTGTGTCGTTCATCGATGATCATGAACTGCGCGCGAGGCGAGGCCTGATCCTGGTTAAGCCTGTGACGTTGTTATTGTTTGGTGTCACAAGAAGGGCCCGGTTCCTTGGCTCCCACTCGGTCATCGAATGGTAAGCTTGCCAAATCCGCCGGATCATCTAGCGGTTAGCCGAGCTCCAATGTGGCTAAACTATGCCGAGGAGCTATCGAACCGTCAAGACAAAACGAATTAAAAACAGGAATGCCGACCGTTAAATCGTGCATGCCCGAATTGAGTCGTGAGCAATGGAGCCTCGGCACCGGCACGGCTCCTCTGCTCCTTTTATAAAGGAATCAATGGGTTACAAAGCCGATGCGCGGACTTTGGGATTTCTTGTGTGAAAGTTCATCACGCAGGGCATCCACAAACCAATTCGGGTCATCGTTAATCCCGAGGATATTGGCCCGCTTGCGGACTACGTCGAAGTCGCCAGGAGTGAGGTGTTCAAGGTGGAGGACCTCCCGCGGGGCCGGCAGTGAGAAGAAGCGGGTAAAGGCTCTCGCGGCGAGTTCCGGGGTGAGGGCCTGGAAATCGAGCTTGAAAACGAAGCGCCTCAGGATTGCCGGATCGATGTCCCTTTTGTGGTTCGTGGAGCAGAAGACCGGGAGGTCATGGCTGTCCAGGTGGGTCAGAAAGGCGTTGGTGAGAGTCTTCTGGTAGTCGTGGGTGGCCGTTTCGCGATCGGCAAACATCGACTCTACCTCGTCCATGACGATGGCGAAGTTGTGCCTTCTGGCATCGGCAAACATCTTGTCGATGGCCTTTTCCGACTCGCTCAGCCAGCGGCTGGTCAGATCGGCGTAGCGATAGACTTTCGACTGATACCCCATGGCATGGGCGGCATAGCGGGCGAAAGCGCTCTTGCCGGTCCCGGCGACACCGTCGATGAGAACAGGCATCTGCCCTCTAGGGGCGGCTTTCATGCGCTCGAGGAGCTCGGCGAGGTTCTCCTTGCAGACATATAGCGAGAAATCCAGGTCGGCGACCGCGATCGCAGGAGCCAGCGAGGCAGAGGAGCGGGCAAGGACTTCCATTGCGGCCTGGGCCGAGCCGGTCATCACCGTCGAGTAGACGGCTTGGCGCCGCTGGGAAGGGGATAGATCCATTCGCGCGATTGCCACGATTCCGCTTTCTGGGATCGTTTGACCAGGAATGGAGGCTGCCACGGCCCTGATCTCGGCAATCTTATCGTCAAAGGACGGCTGTGGAATCTGGTAGGCAAGGGTGAGGCGGTTTGCGATTGTTCCGATCAAGGGGACCTGGGCGCGAGCCGGACCAATGATTGGTGTTTTGCCGAAGCTGATGATGGACCCGAGAGTGGCATGGGCGAGGTTCGGCCCAGTGTCATAGCCTTTGATGAGTTCAGGATCATCTGCGCTCATCATCGGCTCATTCGAGGGAGCAGCCTCGAACAGGGCGGGGTGATCCGGAACGAGAATAGCGGCTGGCTGGTCACCGTAAGCGGCGGCAAGGATCGCGATTTCCATGATGACGTCGCGGGTTTCCCGCCCAAGACGGAAGACGGGGATGGGAATGATGCCGTGGGATGCGAGGACGTGTTGAACCCGGGAGGCGGCGTGTGCCAGATCCTCGCCCGGATGGTAGGTCGAGACAAATCCAGGAACAGTGTCCCGGGAAGCTTCTCGGAGCGAATAATATCTCACCAGAGCTGCCGTCAGCTTATCCTGGATGTCGGGGACCACGCCTGGCGTCTGGACTGCGGCGCCATCGAGCGCGATCGAGAGCGAATGAAGGTTGTGGCGAAGGCTGACGACTCCGTTGTCGACGTGCAGGATCTTGAGCATGGCCGCCGGTAGAGCGTTTATCTCGGTTCCCAAAGTCTCCGCATCCGTTGCCCAATTGGCGGCGTCAATTTCGTTTTGGAGGACCGCAAGAGCGGAGATCAGCAGGGCCTCAGAAGAAACCTCGTCCGCTTCGGGAGGGCGGAACATCGGATTTGCGCCGTCCTCATCCCTGCAAGCCGTGAGCAGCTTGCTAAACTGCGGGTAGCGGCGATCCATCAGGGTTGTGAGGACGGGCCACTGGAGGGAGGGTTTGCCATCGGACAGAATGACAGCAAGGCGTTCTATAGCTTTAAGATCAGCAGCGAAGAGTTCATCGGTCGCAACGCGACCGGACCACTCATGATGCAGGCTGGCCCAGTCCTGGCCTACGGGCTGCGCGTTGAACGCACGAGATAACATTGCGACGAGATAAAAAGCGAAAGTCATTTTGACCCTTGGCGTGAAGCGGGTTTCTTTGGGGTTTGGAAAGAAGGTAGGTGCGGAATTAGGTCTTACCGACCTAACTCCGCCTTGGCCTGGGTCTGAGGCTTGATGGTGTTGATGCGCTGAGGCGAGTTGTTCACTTTGGCATCCTGCGAGAAGTATTCCGGCGGGATGCCGTTCTCGAAGATGGCAATCCGGCAGTCTGGGGTAAGGGCTAGACGCTCGACCTCGTTTCCGCGCAGAGCGATAATTCCGTCGGCCTTTGCGACCTGCACGGGCAGCTGCTGGCGAGGCTGAACGTTCTTCAGCATACCGGCAATGGTGCCATTGCGGCGGAATGAAACCAGATCGACCGCAAAATTCAAATCACGGGTCATGAAGTCGAAGGTGGTCTCGGCACTCAGCACCGTGGCAAAGCCGGTCGACGGCGCCATTGTCGCGCGGTGGGACAGGCCAACAGCGGCCCGTACCGGGGAACTGGCGAACTCCACGGCGATCGGATGCATGGCGGTCGGGCAGACAAAGGCGGCGGCCCGAATTACGTTGTTTGTGAAGCATCCGTCCATCGAGGGCTGCTGGGCACAGATCGAGCCGTCGCTGCTGGGCTCGGTCGAGCCTGTCGTCAGCGAGACGCGGCTGATCAGATCGTTCTGGACATGAGAGACGATCTTCTTGGCCTCCGGAACGGCCTCAAGGATCTTGCCTGGATTGCCCATTGTGAGCGCAACAGCAGCTGCAGCGCTCATCATCCCAAGGATCACCATCGACCCCTTGCGGCTCTTCGGAGGCTGGTTCTTATTCATGAGGCGCTGGCGGAAAGCTTCCTCTTCGCCGACCGAAATCCCGGTGCCCCAGTCATGATCGTAGGAGACATGAACGTCGTGCTGAGACCGACGGCGCCAGGGCCAGCGACGGGCCTTTCGCTCACGTACAGCCGGGAGGGGAGCAGGAAGGGCAGTCCCTGCTTCTAGAGCGGGATCCTGGCCAACGGACTCGTCCTTCTGACCCTCCTCGTCCGTGGCCGCTTCCTGGATAAGAAAGTCCGGAAGGGGGCCGAAGGACTCCAGGTGAGGATCATGAACGTCGATCACCGGGTTATCCGGATCAACGGCAGTGGTCTCAGACCCGGGCTCGAGGGCAAGGCTCGGGGCAGCATCGTTGACGGCGATGTCTGTCACGGAAGCGTTTGGCGTGTCGGTTGCCGTTTCACTTGGCAACCGCAGGGGGACCCCGGAGAAACCGCCGGCCAGGACAACGAATTCATTCTCCCGAACTTCGTCAACGGGATCAGGCTTCTTGCCATCAGCAGGCTCATGGAGATGGCCGCCGGCGAGCTGCACGAAGGCATCATCGACATCCGCCTCCGAAAAAGAGGATACAAGGCTCTCCTTGGCCGAAGGACCAGCAGCAGAGCCAAAGGAGGACGGGAAAAATCGCTTGAGGTTCATAGCATCAGGCCCGCTTTGCAGCCTTGCCCTCAGAACGGGCATTCGGCGAGCCGAGGCTCTTGAGGTAGGCGATATGCGCGTCGATCTCGGCATCCGCGATATCGGTTTTGAGAAGCTCCTTCGCCTCTGGCTCCTTGCCGGTCATCACTAGAACGACCGCGAGGTTCTGCCGGACCTTCTGATCGGCACCAGGAGCCGCAGAAGCCTTACGGAGGTACTGTTCCGCCGAAGCCATGTCGCCGGTCACGGCAAAGGACAGGCCCATGTTGGTCAGGACCATAGGGTCATCCGGCTGGATCTTGAGTGCCGATGTATAAAGAGAACGAGCCCGGTTGTGGTCCCCGGCCTGGTCGGCAATAACGCCCTGAGCAGAGAGCACACGCCAGTCTGGGTTGTCGGGCGTATGGGCACGGCTCAGCACATTAGAGGCGAGATCTGGCTTGCCAACGGCGATGAGAGACTTGCCGTAGGCGGCCACAACCCCCTTATCATTTGGGAAGCGAAGGGCCGTCTGCTGGAGAACGGCTGCGGCCTCCTCGTTGCGGTCGAGGGAGTTCAGCACCTTTGCATAGGCGAGGGCGGCTTCCGGGTTGTCGGGCTGGGAGCGATAGGCATCCCCCAGGCGCTCGGCTTCCGAGCGGATCTGCTCCTGCGAGGTCTGGCTGGAGAAGCCCAGGCTGCCGGTCGTCGTGGTGCAGGCTGACGCGAGTGTTCCGACAGCTGCAACCAGCGCGGCGCGGAGAAGGAGGCTGTGTCTCATGGAATTGTCCCGGTTAAATAGACGATTCGTGTTTTTCTATTTCGTCCCTTGTCGCATTTTTCAGGCGCGAAGGGAAACTTCTTGAGGCTGGCTTGCGCCGTAATTCGAGCTAAGGATTGCTGGGACGATCACCTGTTCAGGCCAAAGGTGGGGGTCTAGTGCACTGTTTGCGTGACGATCGGCGTTGCCATGAGATGCCAAAACTTCAATGAGCCCATTGGGTTGTTCCACAATGAGCGGCGATGGCAGCACAAAAAGCGACGGGCGAGTTAACGATGATTCCGAGAACTGAACCGGGGTCATCATGATCAGTGCCTCGGGATAGTCTTGGCTAAGACTGACGGCTGTCCTTTGTGCGTACAGACCTTCGTAGGAAGCAAAGAGGGGAAAGCTGCCTGCCGAATTTTCCAGCGAGACGAGATACGCGAGCATGATTCGAGAATGTCCTGTTGTTGGTTCTAGTTATCGGACGTGGAAAAGTGAGCAGATGGGACTAAATCGGCTCGACATTGGAGCCAGCGGGAAAAAAAGATCTACTTCCTGAACGGCAATTGTCGCGGCTGCTGATCTTTGCGAAAGCTAGTGCAGCGATCTACTGGTTATTTGCAGGGCAGCAGGATTTCGAGCCATCTTCGCTCACATCTACCTGCAACCTCATTTTGGTCTTCCGCATTTTATTTCGGGCTACTGCCAATTTCCTCTCCGATAGAATTGGGATGCTTGCCTGAAGGTGGAGCCGTGCAGAAGCGCGGGTCGAACTGCCAATTCACTCTGCTGATTTCTGGCCACAGGAAAGTAACAAATTTGTAGTTCCCACCGCTTTCAAGATTGATCGTGGCAGGGGATTAGGGAGTTCTATCACCTGAATAGATATGGTGGTTTTTGCGATAGCTCAGGACAAGTTGAGAACCGATGGTTACATACTATGGACTGAGCGATTTTAAACCCAGGGCCCCGGCGTCAAGAGGACAGCCATTGCATTTCTTAAATTCGGCTGGCATGTTCACGACGAACCCGGCGTGTCGGCTCTTTCCTGGTTGAGCCAACATTGTCGAAACGGGTCTACGCCCGTCACACTAGGCGGAACTGACAGTCGTTGATGCTTATCCGACATGTCGTTCCGCCTCTCTTTTTTTGCGAACAGCATCGAGGGAGACGACACCTTCAGTGGGTGGTTCACTGGGGCTGCAGCCATTTTGAGCACGACGTCGAGCATCTGGGTTCGCTGGGAGGCGCCTGACGTGGCGATCCGATGGAGGTACCCGCCGGGGCTCGAGATCCGGCCTTCCTCGTGACCCTGCAGAATAACGAGCAAGGCAAGGGAAGCGTCGACCGCGCCGAGAGAGCGCTGGGCCTCTTCCCAGAGCTTGCTGGAGATCCCCAGCATCCCGCGGAGCTGGTGGACCGTAATGGCAAGCTTCTGCACCGATGAGTAGGCGTCTGGATAATAGGCCAGGAGGGCAGGGCATCCCTTCTTGAGGAGGTTTAGATCGAGGCTCCGTTCCCTGGTGACGCCCTGATTGAGAGATGTCGAAGCCTTAGAACGGTCCTGCCTGAGCTCGCATGCCGATGAGGGCGTAACCTCGATGCCTGGCTCCGCCTCGGTAGCCCCTTGATTCAAAGATTCCCTATTATTCTGGATCTTAGTTTTAAGGGTGAATCTTTCGTCACCCGCGGGCGAAGGAATCTCGTCCAAAGAAGCTGAATTGAGATGCTGATCCCAAGCGCCCTGTGCCGAAACCTCGAGAGAAATCAAAGAGGAGAGCAGGCAATGGAGAGTGGACAGCGGGGTTTTGGTCGAGCGGGCCGGGCGGACGAGGGCAAGACCGTACTGGTCCCCAAGCGCGGCGAGCGTGTCTGAAAGGGACGACCACGGGCCGGCGATCTCAAGATCGAGACCGCCGCTGATGAGGCGGATCAGTTTAATTCGGGCCTCGGAGATGAGCTGAGCGAGTTTCTTGCGCTCGGCGATTCCCGTCTCATGGGCCGCGGCCAATTCGAGGAGTTGCTCACGACGGATCAGAAGTGGGGACAGATTGATGCCGCAGGCCTGAACGATCCGACCCTCAACCCGGGTGCCGAAGCGCTTGCGGGTGGCACTGTCGCTGTGGGTGATGAGGCCCATCTGGACCAGGCGGCGCAGGTGAACCTGGATGCTCCTGATATCGACACCGACCCGATCGGCCAGAGCCGCATTGGACGGCCAGACCACCGGGCCGATCCTGCGGTCTTCCCAGTCAACTGCCTGAGAATGGTCGCATAATACGCTGAGCAACCGCCAGGTGGTCGGGCGGAGTTTTAGGGCGGGAGCGGCCTTCTTGAGGGCGTAGAGCACAGCCGACTTTGACGTTGGCTTTTCGTTAACGAACTTTTCTTTCACGACCCGTTCGACACGGGCATGCGCAGCCGACATCGGCCGCAATCCTTGCGGATTCATTGGTCTGACCCCGATTGTTTTTGGACAAGCGAGACCGATCGCCGAAACGACGTTGCCAGTTGACAGTGATGTCGGGGGGAACTAAAACGAAATCACCGCTGATTTCTCTTAGTCCGGTCCCGTTGGGTTTGTCCTTTCGTCACCGGCCTCTTCAAAACCCCCGCCACGCCAATGGCGGGGTTTTTGATTCTCAGGCCTTGTTCAAGCCGTTGATGTCCTCATGTGGTTGATCGTTCCGAGAAAATGCCGCCAAGCATTTCGGGCCGATTTTTTGGTGTGAATTCCGGCCCAGGACTCTTGCTCCAGGCGCGCCAATGCCTAAATTTCGAATCTCATGGGCCAAATCGATTCACACCGGCAGGGCCGGTCGAGTCAAGTGCAATCGAATTAAAACTCTAAATGGCCGAAATAGAGTTAAAAAGCTGCTCCTGAAGATTCGATCACCCCTCACATGACGATTCAGGGTTCTTTAGGGGGAGGGGCGGAAATTTCCCTGCGTCCTTGCTTGCCTTTTCGCAATTCCTGTGCTTCGTAAAGTTGTTCTCAAATCACAATTCGTGTTCACGAAATGGGAACAAGGGCAGATAATCACGTGTCAGATGCAGACCGGAGGCGGATGGCCTCAGGTCGGCAACCTGAAGCGGCCTCCTCGCCTCACGGGTTGGAGGGGTGATGCTCAACCCTGGGTCAAGCGAGTTTTACGGTCTGTGTTTGTATTGAGGGGTAACGGATGAGCCGCCAGTCATTTTCGGAAGATGACTTCTCGGAGAGCATGACGCTCCAGAACGTGAGTGCCAATCTCGAGACCATCAAGCGGATGAAGGGATGGTCGGTAACGGAGATGTCGAAGCATATCGGCATCAGCGACCGGCACCTGGACAGCCTGCTTAAGATGACGTCGAACGTAACCGTCCTGGTGCTTGAGAAGATCGCCGACGGGCTCGGGATTCCTTTCCTGCGCCTCGTGGGCACGCGGATCGTGGTCAAGGGTCACCAGGCTGGCGCAGATTTCCTGAGGGAACTGCGTAAGGAAACGTGGGAAATCAGCAGCGAGGATGCTCCGGCCCCGCCTGTCCGGCCGTCGAAGGCTGTAGACACCCGCAAGGGGGCGAAAGTCGCGAGGGCCTCTGAGGCGGCTGAGGCTCCAACTGGCCTCGAAGGGATCCTGCAGCGGATCGTCGAGGTCCAGGATCGGCTGGCCCAAGACAATAGTCAGACCAACGCAAAGGTCGACAGGCTTTCAACTCAGGTTGAGAACTTGGTGAGCGCAGTCAAAGGCGGAAGTGGGGAAGCCGCTTCCGGTGCGGGAGCCAAGAGGGGTCCCAAAGGTCCGCGGAAAGCCAGGACCGAACGGGACAGCGCTACGGCATCGACTGGAAAGGGCGGTCGGGGCGGAGCTGCACGTTCAGTTGCCGGAGCGACCAGCTCAGTAACGGGCGAAGCCTCGAGCGCGAAGGATGCTGAGGGTGACCTGTTCGACCGCAGCGCGCCCGCGCCCGCGAAGCGTCGTGGCCGCCCCCCGAATGCGGAAAGAACAAGTGAGTCTGGCCGAGAGGCTGCTCTCAAATCGCGCGGCACCGAGAGCGTGAAAAAATCGAAGGCCCCGAAAGGGGCAGGGGCCCCAAAGCGGGCCTACAACGGGAAGAAATAAAAAAAGGCCCGCTCTGAGAGCGGGCCTTTCCATTTCAGAGGAGGGTGGTTGTTCTGCCCTCGGGATCAGAACACCATGGTCAGCACATAGACGATCGCCAAAAAGGCAGCGACGAACGCGCCGATCTTCACGACCGTCCAGCCGAAAACAATGGCCATCCTGATGGCGCCGAGGACCAGAACAACCCCAAGGACGCCAAACGGGCCGTTTTCGTAAACCCACATGATCATCGCATAAGCGAGCCAGATGAAGGCGACGGTGGGAGCAAGGGCCTTTAGCTCGACCCGGAGAGCTTCCTTGAGAGTCATGGCAGGATCCGTTTCTTATTCTTTTTATTGGATCCAGCGCGGTTATGTCTAGGCTAGCGTCTAGTCCGTGCTGGTTCTTATTTTTGTTCTTGGCACGGCCGCTTCAGCTGCCGCATTTTTTGGGGATTTTGGTTTCTCCCCTTTCACACTCCGAAAACCCAGAGCGTCAACAAGGATTTCCCGGGGCGGTCGAAACCGGCCCGGGTCAGCGTTCACCAGGGCATCCCGAAATAAACATCGAGCTGCCCTGCACTCCCCTCCTTATCTTTATCCGATCTTCCCTCGACATTAGACGGAGCGGCTGGTGAGACCCGGTGGGGAGAGGTCCCAACACTGCGGACCAAGGCCTCAATCAACCTTATCTTATCGTTGGCAAGATCGCCTGAGCTCGGGACGATGACGATCCTGCGAACCGGCCTGCCAATGATGGTGTCTCCCTCCCAAACGGATTGAGCCGCGGACTGGACCGAGAGTGGCGATCCTGGATTTGTCAATGTCACCGGCGGAAGACCATTCCGAACAGACAAGCGATCGGTGTCGATGACGGCTCCTAAAATAGAGTGTGCCGACCCCAGATCATCCAGCCCCCTGACCTCAATGACGTCAGTTGATGAAACAGGATTGCGGCAGCGGTCCGCGTCCGATGGATGAAGGGCACGGCATAAGGGTATTCCATACCGCTGTAATATGACGCGCAACTGAACCTGGAGATCTGGTTCGACCAGGCGAAAGGGAAGCGTGACTTCCGTGCTGGCGGAACGGGACGCTGAGCCGATCCACATTATCATAGCAATGCGAATTATACGGGAGTATTTTACCTCCTTAAGTCGCCGTCCGATTTCTCGAATCGTAATTCGGGCCGTCGGCCAGGCGGCAACCAGCTGTGAGAATGTTCCGGAGGCTTTCATGGAAAAGGGCGCGATGTCCAATCTTCAACCCGATAGTAGCGAAAAGGCATCAAAGCCAAAAGGCCTTCTGGACTCGTTGACGGACGCAGCCGCCGATCTGGGCAAGCAGGCGGTCAACGGAGCAATGGATCTGGTGACGCCGGATGGTCTCAACGCTTTTTCCGGCCGCATGCGGCTACATGGGGAAAACGGGACTGCTCCAGCGAGCTTGAAAGATGTCGACGGGGTCCTGTCCAAAGCAGGATCCAAGGGACTGGATGCCTTGATGGGTCCGCGCTTCGAGCAGCAGGCCCTGCGGGGCGCCGAGGAGATCTTCTCCCGCGGAGCGAACGGCCGAGATCGTACTAGGGCACGGGATGGTCATGAAATCGGCGGTTAAGCGCTCTCGGTTCCACCGGTGGGTGGCCCATGGCGGCTAGCATGGTCAAACCAGTCTTATCAGTGCTCACCTTTCTCCCTCGCTTCGAGCAGCTACGAAGACTTTACCTCGGACTTTTGATCGGGAGTGTAACAGCCCCTGCGCTCATCCTGTCGCTAGGCTGGCTCTTGGGTACTGTTTTCGCGGTGCTGCTGGTGGCTATCGCGGATCGCTGGCTGTGCTCCGGACGAGCCTTCGGGCTCTGGTCGGCCGCTGCCCTCATTGTTTGGTCGCTTGCGGTGCAGGCTTCGGAATCAGCGTTGCCAGTGGATCATGCTTTCTGGCTGAGCCTTCTGGAGCAGTGGAATCGTGACGACGCAATCACGCACGAGGGCCTAGCCGGTTTGCTGGCTGCTCCGGCCGTCTGGCTTGGGTTCGCAGGTCCAGCGGGAAAAGCGTTCGTGGCACTTTCTAAGCGGGCTGGGGGGCTGGTGGTCGAAGGTTTGATCTACCTGGCCGCAAGCACGACCGCTGTCGTCAGCCTGAACGTGCTGGGCGCACCCCTCGAAATCACAGCCGTCATTGTTTTCTTCAGCGGGATTATAGGTCTGATGTACACATATCTTAAAAGTAAGGTTCTTGGCCGCCTTACCACTATTGACGATAAAATCGAGGCATTCGAGGCGCGTCAGGAGGGAAGCAGTCTCCGAGGCGTTAATGTTCTTGCGCTCGGCCAAAGCGGGAGGCCGAAGGCTTTTGACTTCAGCGAGGACGAGAACGGGGCAGAAACTGCTCCAGCTCCGGTCGCCCCGCCCCAGCCCGTTGTAACTCCGGTCCCCCATGTAGCTCCCGCGAGCGTCGCTCCGGCTGTGGCGCATGAGACGGAGGACCTCACACCTGACCCAAGCGTGTGGGATGGGGTTGAGGATGAGGAGGGCGACGGAGCTGCACCTTACACGTCCGACCTGCCGCAGGATTTCGCGTTCAGCGACGAATTCTATGCAAGTGACACGACAACGGCCGCCTCAAGTGAAGAGGGTGATCAAGGGGAGATTGAGACGGTGGAACTGGGTGCGGATATGGGTGTCGATGAAGAGGATCGCCGGACTGCCTACATGGAGGCCCGAAAACTGGTCGAAGCCTATCACCTGTTGGTCGAGCAGGCTGCCACGAGCGATGATCCAGTGTCCGTCCGGGAGGCCGTGAGCACTCTGGCGGATATGATCACTAATACGACCCAGTTGTCCCGCGACTGCCTGAGCGAAATGGAGCATCCGGACGTTATTGATGAGTGGCTACTGGCGGGAATCCTTGACGAGGAAGTCGACATCGAGCGGGTGATCTATGAGCATTTCATGAGCCCGTCCGTGGAAAGTGACGAGTTCGCGATCCCGGCATTAGATGGCGAGGAGGAGCAGGCGCCACCCCAGCCAACGGTCACGGCTTCAATGGAATGGGAGATTGCTCCCTCGGTTGTGCTTCCCACCTCCCTACAGGAAGAGGCCAAACCAGAGGCGGAGCCAGAGCCTGTACTTGTTTCAGCTCCCGTCGAAGCTGCTCAGCCAGACGTGGAGCAAAGGGCGGCCCCAACGCCGTTCGCGGATGCGGAACTGACTGAGGACGAGAAGAGCCTTCTGGACTCTATCCTTGAGGATCAGGACCTCCTCGAGAACGGACTACGCGCAATCGCGGCCTACGATTTCAAGCCCAAGGCCCTTAGCCTCCTGAGCGGCCGGGTCGGAGCACTGCTTCGGGCTAGGTGGAGCGAGGTTCTGGCCGATGTGCGACTCCAGAGGGTGTTCATGACGGTTCTGGAGAGGGTTGAGGACGACCTGTTTGAGAGGGTGGGAGCTCGCCGTGCGACCTGTTCTGTCAGGTTTACCACAGCGCTTGTTCCCGAAGAGACCGAGACGTTCCTCCTGGAGATCGGCGAGAAGCTCAAAGCGGGGGTTCAGACGCGGGAGGATTATGAGCACCTGCTCGCCTGCCGCGATCGGGTGGAGAGCCTGTCCGAGGCCTTCGGCGATGTCGTTGATGACCTTAAGGATCTGGGCCAGCAGTTCCGCAACGAGCTCGATGCGTCAGGCAGAGTGTATGCGGAACCTCTCACCGCTGTGGTGACGGAGTTGACGGGCGTTCAGGCGATTGATGCCAACTCGATCAAGCGGGGAATGGGGCATGTTCTGGCTTCCGGTCTCGACCAGCACGATCGGGACCTGCTCGACGGCTTTATCGCCGTGGCAAAAACCGTCAAATCCCTGGAGCAAAGGGTGATCATGGAGGCCATGCGCCGGCAGACTGATGTCTCAATCCATCCGCTCTATGACACGGTCATGCTGCTCAAGCAGGAAGCGCTGGCCCGAGCCCGGGCGCTGCAAGACAGGGTGACCATTTCTGGGGGCGGTGAGACACGTCTCAAGAACATGCTGCTTTCGGGAGGCGAGGACGCGGCCGAGGTCTTTGGCAAGATCCTCGGTTCGGCTCAGGAGGTGGAGAACTACCGGATTGACGGAAAATCCAAGAACGCCCTCCTGGCGAGCCTGGAATCACAGATGGCTGCTCTCAAGAGGCTGACAAGCGAACATGAGGTTGAGAAGCGGGAACTGCTAAACCAGTCAGCCGCCAATCTAACCAGTGACAGCATTGAGGCCCACATCAATCTTTTGGCGGAAGTCTTCTCGGCCAGAAAGAGTGCGGGCAACCACAATATGGTGGTGGACGCCGACACGGTGCTGATCCGCCTCAAGAAAGGTCCGGCTCAGGCGCTCTACCGGAGCAAGGACACAGCCTTCGTGTTCTGCTTCATCTACGGCCAGAACCGGAATGACTGGTATATCAAGGATGCCGAGCAACTGATCTGCAAGTCCACGTCACTGAGTGTCTCGTTGAGACAAGCACGGGCTCAGGTTGGCGATCTCCCCGAGGTGCAGGACCTGCAAATTAAAATGCGGTTCATTCTCGTCCACGGAAATGTGGAATCCGGGATGGGCATGGCATTCTCGGCAAAGCAGGCGCTTGAACGCCCGGATACGCTCCTCAGGTCGAGCGAGCTGGACCGAGGCCTGGAGCGACTGCAGGCGAACGACGATGTTGGCACGCCAGTGGCGATTGCGGCGAATGCCTGACATTGGGGGCAAGGCGGTCGGCCGAGAGGCCGACCGTATTCTGTGCTGCGTTCCTCATTGCCGTCGCACGGTGAGCAAGGCAAAGGCGGACGAGAAGCGATGGGATGAATGGATGTGCGCCGTGCACTGGAGGGAGATCCCTATCCGGCTCCGCAACGTTCACCTGCGCATCCTCCGTCAGGCAAGGCAGGGGAGGGCCGTTACGAAAGTCAGAGCAGACCGGATCTGGTCGCGCGTAAGGCGTCACGCGATCGAGCGCGCCGGTGGTTTGTGCTGAACAAAGGGCTCCACGTGACCGACAACGAACTGTCAAGAGAATTAAACTGCGCTTTTGGCAATTGTAATTCTAATTTCTTATGCTACGCTTCCCTTGCTCGTCACTGACGAGCGCGCTTGTACGCCTGGTGTGGAGGTTCGTCCGCTGGGTGCGTCCTGCGCAACATACCGGGCCAGATGCTCGGTTCTAGCCGAAAAGGTGTCCAGCAATGGCTGACAACCAGAACACGGAAGTGAAGAAGCTGACGGTTTCCGAGATCCTCGAAGGTGCGACCTCGCACGCTGCGCTGATGTCGGACCGTAATCCGGAAGGCCTCGAGGGGCGGAAAGCTGTGGCGAAAGCCATCAGCGAGAAGCTCGACTATCAGCGGGACTTTAAGGGTGCTGCTGGCGTGAAGGGTCTTGCGGGTTTCCAGTCGGTCATGACCAAGGAGGGTGACCTCAAGCTGCATTACGCGAAGTCCGAAGTGGAGCTGGCCAAACAGCTTCAGGATCGGAGCGTTCCTGAAGGGGTGAAGCCCACCTCGAAGGTTCGTTTCCTGGCCTTCAACATGAATGCAGCGGTCAATCGCACGGAAAGCAAGGCCGGCAAGGATGCTGTCCAGGATAAGGACGGTGTCGTGTATTTCGACGCGAAGGTTCTTCAGGAGAACGTCAAGGTTCTCACGAAGGCCCCGCAGCGGGATGCGATGGCCTCTGCTCTGCAGGATGCGATCGACTCGACCAGGCTCAAGTTCGCTGAGATCCAAGCTCTCCAGCGTTCGCAGCAGCAGTCCAAGCAAGGCATGGCCGCCTAAAAGGCTTCTCTTCCCGGCAATAGGGGGCGTCCAGAGAGATCTGGCGCCTCCTTTTTTATTGCCCGGACGTCGTTAGCGGAGTTGATCAGCGCCCGTCAGGATAAGGGCAGGGCCGAAGATGGGATCGGCGGAGGAGATGCCTTGCGCGGCATAAGCCGTATCCCGAACGGCGATGGCGACATTGTTAAGGGGCAGGTTCTTCAGTGCATGATCCTCGTCAACGATCATTTGCGCGGCCTGGCCCTCGTAGTGGTCGACACCGCTCACGAACTCGATTCCAGCTGCATTCAACGCAGCGCACGCTTCATCAAGGTTCCGGGGCGCGGCTTCCAAGGGCGTTCTCTCGCCGGTCGGCTGGATAAGGAAGCAGGGCATGGTCTTAAGGCTCCTATGGTTGCTGTCTATGGATTAGACCAGAGTGGACGGTTTAGCAATTTGCGAGATGAAGCACTTCTTTACCGCTTTAAAGCACGGTAACACGGGTTAGAATGCAGTGTGTTTCAAGAACCGAACTTTGCACGATTCGAGAATTTGGAGAGCGTGGATGTTGATGACGCCAGAAACGATGCAGGCCTTGGAAGTGAGGCGCAGCCGCCTGGTGCAGATGTTCGAAGGCTGCCTGAGCCGCCCCGATATGTATCGGATCTATGCCACACCGCTGTCACGACATCAGAAGAGTTCGGAGATACCGAAGCACTTCTCCCTTGGAGCACTGCCTGAAGCTGCAATCGAGGGAGGGATGAACTCCGACTTCATGGCTCTTGTGCACGTGGCGTCCTCCGAGGCGGAGGAACCGTCCGATATCCGCTGCCGCCGTCTTTGGAAGGATGTCCGAGATCGCGCCCATGAGGCCGTTCTGGCGCTGCGTCAGCGGATGCATGTCGAGAGGATGGTACGTCTCGGGAGCTCACGAATTCGCGTCCCGTCACAGGCTCAGCAGGCGAGTGGAGGGCCACAATGAAGGCCGATGCTGTTGCCAGTGAAGTGGGTGTCAGTGTCGTCGGATCACTGTTGAGCCGGGAGTTTGCTCCCTATCCGGTGACGAACCGTGTTGAGATCCAAACCCGTGTCGATGGGCGATTCATGATTGTGCTCTTCGGTGAGTACATCCCGCTGGAGACGTTGTTAGGCGGCCGGCTTGTGCTCACGCCATCACCCGGACGGGTGCGGATCTTTGTCCGCCACTACGTTGACGAGACGTACGACGAGGCAATCGTCCTGATCGCCGAGTGTCCCGATCCGAAGCCCGAACTCCTGGAGGTCTGCCGGGTACACGAGTTCCTCGATGTGCTGATCTACAACCAAACGAAAGATCCCCTCCAGTTCCAGAACCTCATTGCATGGGTCGACGAAGAATAGCCTACCCGGCGCGAGTAACCCCAATCACTCAGAAAGGCCTAATATGGATACCCTTGCTTTCAAGAATGAATCCTCCAACCGCTCGATCATCGTAGGGACCCGTACAGGCGGGCAGGGTAAAACCCTCGTATCGCAAGTTCTCCATCACCTGATCAGAGGAACAGGCGCTTCTCTAAGGGTTATGGCCGCCGACACAGCTGGCGAAGAGGGTAGCGCCACAAAGTCGAAACTCGGCCGCTTCCTCGAAGGTGAGGATACCGTCGAGGAATTGGGCATCGGCGTAAAGATCAACTCCATTCGCTCCGATGCAACGGCAGCACTTCAATACTGGGATCCTCTTGGCCGCGCGCTTGAGGGAGGGAACGTTCTTGTCGATGTGGGGGCGAATGTTCTTCCGTCTATCTGGAACTGGGCAGTCGAGATTGATGCCGGACGTGTTTTCGAAGAGGCGCCGCCGATCTGGCTTGTTATCCCCGTCACCGCACAGGCACAGAGCTTGGTTGATGCAGCGGATCTGATCCGGCTTGCTGAGAAGAACCGCAGTTACTTGCCAATCGCGCACTACTACGTCGTGTTCAATGAGCAGGAGGGGAAGTTCGCAACGCTGGAAGACACCGCCGAGTACCAGGACCTGATGAGCCTGCTGGAGGCGGAGAACACCACAAAGGTCAAACTCGAGCGCTGCAAGACCTCCGTTTGGTCGAAGATTCAGGGGAATTACATTTCCCTCACGGCGATGAGGAAGTTGGGTTTCCGGGAGTATGGCAGCCGTTTTGGGCTCAGTTCCTTCATGGCTTCTGCGGCCGAGAAAGATTTTACCGGCTGGCTCCTGGCAACCCAGGACGCATTCCTCGAGGCCAAGCTCATTCCGGCCCATGGTGGGAAGGCGTCGGCCAGCCAAGGTGAAGTCAGCGTATTTGCCTAGCGCCTCCATGGATCGAGGACACAAATTCTTCGACGATCTAGCTCGGGATCATCAGGAGGCAGCGACCCGGCATGAGCAGATGTGCAGGGAACGGGAACGATCCCTGCTTCATCTCCTAGAGCAGGCCGTGCTGGAGGGCGGGGGGCCACGAGTGGCGGCCGTCATCCAGGAACTGGCCGAGGAAGATCGGGAAATCTTAGTCGAGCGTTTTCCCGATCTCCTCTCTAGGCTGACCGCCACGACCGCGCGGGCCGCACCAGGTCCGGGATTGGATTTGGGAGCTGCATTCCGCGCAATCGAGATTATTCGACAAGCTCGGGATGCCGTCGAAGACCCAGGAACACCGGAACCCAATAGGTTCCCGATCAGTCTTCCCGATCTCGTCAAGCTGGCTCAGAAAGGCAGTATTACGGGGGCGAGAGGCTTGGTATCGGCCCGCGCCCGGGCGGCAGCCGAAAAGAGGGGACTTTTGGCCATCCTTGGGCTGCTGGTCCGAAGACAGCTGTGGTTTTGGTACATACGGTTAAAAAAAGGAGCCGGAACCTGTTGAAGGCTCCGGCTCTTCTCGTTCCGGTCAGTGAACGCCGCTCTCGCGACGCAGGAAGGGCGGAATCTCAAGGTTGTCCTGGCTGACGATCGTCACGTGATCCGCGATCTGCGCTGCAGGACCGAATGGATCTTCGTCGTCAAAGATGCTTGCGTCCGGCTGGCCCGACTGTGCGAAATTAGTGGCCGAGAGGCTTGAGGCCGTCTCAAGAACAACCACAGTTCCGTGATCGGCAGCGAGCAGCTCTGTCTCGGGAGACGTCATCTGCTCAAGGCGCTGATCGAGGGCGCCATGATAGCCACCCTCCCAGGCCTGGCGAAGCGGCCCCTCAACATAAGGGCAAGCGGTGAGGGGTTCACCGGCAAGTGCCGTCTGCGCACCTTCGGCACGCGCCTTCTGCATGAAAATCCCGTCAGGGGAGAAGGAGGGCGCCTCGTCCTGAGCAGGCGCAGTGGTTGAGCCGAGTTCTTCATCAGGGGAATTGAAATCGGCGACGTCGCTCGAGGTGTCAGAGGTAAGCTCGGCTGGGGCAGCCGACAGAGGAGCGTCCTCGGCCGGCGGAACGGCGGTGGGGATCTGAGCTTCCTTCGCAGAGACATCGCCCGTGGACACAACGGCATCCTGAACCGGAGAAGTGACGGAGCCGACCGAGTCAGCGGGAGCGTCAGCCGTCCCGCTGGTCTCCTCGGCAGTGCCCTCAACGCCAGCCTTGTGCCCCTTGAGGTAGGCTTCCTGGGCGGAAGGGCGCTTATACAGGTTCAGGTCCGGCTCCTGGCCGGCGATTCCGTCATCGTAACCCTTCTGATAGGCGCTGCGGGAACGGGGCTGGTCCTCCCCGTAGGGGTTGTTCGGGGCCGGGGTCGCCGAAACGCGAGCGGTGGATGAAGCCTCGCCAGTGATAGCGGTTGGTTGTGCGGAGGGGAGATCGGTTGTGGTGATCTCGATGTCGCCGATGAGCCCAAGGTCGACAAGCACCGTCACTCGCTTCTGGATGAGATCGTCGAAAGCCGGACGGGCGAGGCCAGTTGTGGTCGTCACGGAAAGCGCAAGCTCAGAATAGCTGTGCTCGGCGCTCGCCAGATTGCTTTGAGCCGCTGCAACCTCGCGCTGGAGGCGATCCAGATGCCTCTGGGCCAACAGGACGGCGATGTGAGACTGTTCACCCTGCGAGACAAGAGCCAGGATGTCTTTATTCATGTGTTACTCCCTAGTTTTGGGGATTGAGAGAATTCGCTACGTGCAGTGAGCTTAGGAAAGGGGATTTGCCTACGCCTGCTCCCGAGTTGAAACTCGCAGAAGAGCCAAAGCGCTTCAGGGGTTTGCTCTGGTCATATTCAGTTGAATTCAGGAGAAATCTTTTGAGTTTTGCCTCGCTACGGCCGGTGTAGAGTATGAGATCTCCGGCCTGCAACGTGCTGAAATGCGGACTGAGCCGTTGCCCGTAATTCGCGGAATTAGGCTTTAAGTAACCCGAATTAAGGAGTATGCCTAAGCTTAAGGCACTTACTTCGGATTCCACCATGCACAACAAGGGCCCGGAAGACGATTCCTGGAATTCGTGGATTGCCGCTGTCGTCGGCGCAGTAGCGGCCGGCATCGCTATCGGAATCTACCATGCCTGTGGAATTCTCACGAATAGAGGTCTCCGCCAGATAACCGGGGCGCTAGAGACCGATATGGTGATAGGTGCTGCCGGGGGTGCGTTCGCTTTTGGCGTGATTGCTGTTCTGCGGAACAGGTTTTGGCGACGGCGCTAGCAGGCTCTTTCGTGCCCTCCGTGGGACTCGGCCGGTTTGAAATCCTTTGGCTAAGAGCTTAAATGGCAAGGTTTCCGTTAGGGCTCCTCCATGAACACCGCGCTCGCGGCTAGTGCCGCTTTTCTCCTCTTCGTTGCCACCGCGAACGCACAGGGCGTGTCAGCGCCGGGCACAGAGAGCAGGATCCGCTATAAACCAGGGTGGGTGGAGGCAACCTGTGAGTTGCACAAACTGAATTTTGAAGAGGCAGAGAAGCGTAAGGACGAGAAGCGAGCGTTCTTCGACCAGCCCTATCCGGCGGAACTTGAAGGCTATGCCCCAAAGCCCTTCGAATATGCCGAGCATCTCCTGACGGGCGTCCCGTGTTTTGATGAACCTCCGGCCGAGTTGGACCTCCCAGCCGGGTTCCGATGCCGCCTGGATCGAATGATTTTTAGAGATCCCGAGAGCGGCAAGCAGTTGAAGGCAACCGGGGGGAATTTCGAATTTGTGTTCGTCTACCTCGATCCGACAGACGAGACGGTGGAGACCAAGCCTCGGCCACTGAAGGAGGGCAGCCCCAATGTCGTCGGCTGGGTTTCAGTGAGGGGGCAACTGGATGGGAAGTCGTATACGGTCGTCCGCCACTGGATGGATGGCAGTCCCGCCGAGGGGACAGCCTCCCGTGAGACGAACCCGCAGGATCCTGATGATGCCGTCCTTCCGGCGGGTGAGTTGCCGTTCGTAACTAAGGCAAACGCATCGATGTTCGTCATCGACCTCAAGAACGATATGCCGATCGTGAAGGAGCTGACAGGCGGCCCGCTGAAGGAATATCAGTTCATTCCACACGGGTGTCAGGGGTAGGGCAGGAGCCTGCCCTCCCGTTCTCAGATGACGAAGAAGTCCTTGTGCGTCAGGGCCAGACCCTTGGTGACTTGGGCAAATTCGACAGCAAGCTTGGAACCCGAGCCGTCACAGTCATAGGAGAGCACACCCGTCTTCTTGTTATAGACGATGTAGTCGTTCTTATCTTGCGCCCGGGATCCGACGACAAAGAACTCCTTCTTCAACTGGGCGGGCTTGGACCCGGTGCCGGATACAAGCTTGGTGAAGATGGCGTTGTCCAGATGAATGCGGTCGCTCTTCACGTTGTAGTCGACGATCTTGTCGAAGTTGAAGGACCTGTTCTCCGATGCCGAGGCAAGCACGGTATCAAACACGAAGATGTCTGACCCGGTGCCGCCCGTCAGTTTGTCGTTGCCGCTCTTCCCGTTGACCGTGTCGTTCCCGCGGAGCGCATCGATGGTGTCGTTGCCATCCGTGCCCTTGATCGTGTTCTTGGCGTTCGTGCCCTTTAGCACCTTGCCGGCCTCAGGCTTAGGCTGGGGTTCGGCTTTAGGCTCCGGCTCGCTTTTCGGCTGGAGCTGGACGGCGGGAGGCTGCGGCACGTCAAGCTGCTGCACTGGGGGCACATACCCGCCAAAGTCCGGGGGCGTCGTGTCGCCCGTGTGGTTGAACGACAGGGCGTAGAAGGAGGTCTGACCGTAACCCGTGCCCTGGGTCTCGTTCGTGCCCAGGTAGGTGCCTGCCTTGAAGTAGAGGGTGTCGGTTAGCCATGCGCTGTTGATGGCGTCCGAGGCGGTGTAGACCTTGCCGTCGACATAAAGCGTGACGACAATCTTCTCGGCAGTGGCGTTGATGCTGTAGGAGAATTTCTCGTTCAGCGAGACGCTTGGGGGCTTCCCGTCGACGTCCTTGAAATAGAACTTGGTTTCCTTGCCTGTCGCGCCCGCGATGTCGTTCACGAAGTACATGGTACCATTGTCCCAGTACAGGCGGGCGAGCTCGTCGCTTTTGCCGTGGATCTGGCCGACCACGACCTTGCCATGAGCACCGCTGAACAGGGTCGGCACCTCGTCGATCTCGAGCGTCGCCTTCATGAAGCCACCCGTCGCGATGCTCCAGGCTGCATTGCTGGTGCTGTTCATCTCGCGCAGCTCCGAGCGGGCGTACTTCGATCCGCTGGTGGTCGCGCCATCGACCGCGGCCCGGAAGACCATGGCGCCGTCGGATGCGGTGAAGTAGGAACTGCCATTCTGATAGCCGGCGAGGTTCTTTACCTCGTAAGCGGAGCCGCCAATGCCACCGGTGGAGTCCACGGGAAGGGTGATCTTCCAGTTCGTGAGGTCGAAGTTCCCGCTAGGAGCAGTTTGAGAATTAAGAGTCATGGTGACGCCGGATGCTGATTGAATTCAGATTACGGCATGAGCGTTTCGCGAGCCTGTCCTTCCCTTGAGTAAGGTTACTGGCGCACGGATGGGCGCTATCCACGTCGAGCAGTCCGTCCCAGTGGTCTAAATCTCAGATCCGATGCCCGGCAAAGAAAAAGCGCCTCTTAGAAGGCGCTTTTCAACGTGCGTTAGGCTCGGTTGAGGGAGAGAGCAGCGCGAATTAGCAGTTGCCGCTGCGGCCACCCTGCTTGCAACCTGCAGCGCGGCCGCCGCAGCGGGACCCGTCCTTCGCATAATCATACGAATTCGTGCAGGCATTCGCAGGGGTGAGGGACACGATAGGCGAGAAGATGAAAGCCGTTCCGAAGGCAAAGGCGAGGAGGAGTTTCATAAAGATTGAACCTGAAGGGCTGGAGTGAACGTGCGAAAGTGCCAGGAGAGACTAGCTGGCCAAGATCAGCATCTGCTTTGTCTCCGCCACAATCAAGCCACAATTTGGGTTGGGCAGGTGGAACTTTCTAGGCATGCAGGTTTCTATCAACATCCAGACGCGGATCGGATCCTCTCAATCCGGATGCCTTCTGAGGTTTGGACAACGCTCACCGTTGCCTCGCCATTGCACGGCTTTCGCCCACTTCGATAGCGGTACCGGACCTTCACCTGCATTGGACCTGCCTGGTCGGCCGACAGCAGCTTGAGTGGCTCGTCGAGGGAACCGTAGAACTTGGTCAGGGCTTGAGCTGTGAATGGGCCACTCTCCTGCTTCTCCGCAATCACTCGAGCCGACGCTCCTCGACCATCCCCTCGCTCGAGTGCTCCGTAGAATTCGCTCACCAGGCCCACAGCCGTTGCCGATCCGGACGCCGTCGGCTCAGAGGCCGAGGATCCCCGGTTCTCCGGTGGTGTCCATCCAGCAAGCATCTCGGCGGCAATGGCTGGGTAAAGTGCGGCATCGTTGCCAGAAAGTCGGACCTTCAGGAGGCGGACGGAAGGCTCGACGGCAGGATCTCCGATCAGGAACACGAGACCATGGGTAGTGAGGGATGAAACAGGTCCGTCGCCACCCGAGCCGAGCCCGTTGCGTCCGCTCGGAGTCGTATAGCTCACCACATCCTGAGCGAGATGCCGGACCTGGTCTGATGGCCAGGGTGCAAAGACATAGGCGGTCGCATCGTCCATGCCTTCATCCCTGACACCTTCGGCGAATGAGCGGGCCTGTGGGAAGACGCGTGCAGCGATCCGAGCGACGGCAAAGCGTCCTGAGGTCCCACCTTCCGAGAACTGTCGGACGATCTGCGGTCCCGTCCAGGGGTCGTCTAAGTTCGCAGGGGCGTCGGGAGGGGTGACGTATAGAGCGTCTCCGTCACTCCCTGACACGGCTCTGCAGGACCAGCCTCTTGGGGCGAGAACGCCGCCACGGCCCGATGGATTGGCTGTGTAATAGGCCAGTTTCTGAGCCGTTCCTCCGGGAATGAGGAGCCTTGCTGTTTTTGGAAGGGCAGGCGGCTCACGCAAGCCCATCTGTCCGTCCTGAGGACATCCTATGAGAGGCACTTCAGCACTGGTTAAGGAGGTTTGCGTCTGTGTGTCAGGAAGGGTTTGCTGGAACGCCTCCACCAACTCCATGGCAGTTTCGCCGGCACCTGCTGTGGATGCAAAAAGGGAGGCGGCGGCAATGGTGGATGCAATTCGGATCGATGATCTCACGGAACGCTCTTCAGCCTAGAGGCGATAAGGAACACGCTAGTCGAGATCGCGCACCCCGCCAATGAGGAGCGATTGGGGTTGCAGTGGGTGGGAACGAGACGAGGGACGGCTCTGGCGTAGCCGGGCCGAACCCCAAAGGCCTTTCGGGACGTAAGGAGCACCATTCTGGCAATGCGCGGTGAACCCAAAAAGAGAGCGCCCGCTTGATCAGCTGGGCGCTCTAAGATGCGACCTGTAGGGGCAAACAAACGGGTCGGTTGACATCTTCTAAGATGCGACACAGAATCTGTACAGTAGAGAGTTAATAACGAAGCCGTTATTCCCTTGCATGAGCCTGCGGCCTGCAAGCACATACCCCTTTTGGGTTAATCATTCGGAGATGTTACCCGACCCAACTACGGATTTCGCCCGTATCGACGTGGGTAAAATTCCTATATTTTCCAATTCCTCCTATGCCTATAGCTTTAGCATATTTGGCGATCGTCTCGGCCGGCACCTTGTTCACAACGATATCCGAGGCCTGCGAGTGCATATGGAGCGAGTTGATAGCTGAGCCCTCATCCCGGAGCATGTCGTTAGTCTTCTTGGTGCGGAAGCCAGAGGTGATAATGATAGGCTGTTCAAAACCGATGCGGTGCTGGATCGCCCAGAGTAGATGAAACAGCTTGGGATCCATTGCCATCGTGACCTTTTCTCGCCAGTCGCGCAGCATGTGGCAGAGTTGGGAGTAGGCCGGTTTGTCGTAAACGCCCTCTTTCCAGAAGACCGTCTTTATTTCCTCGTTGGTGTCGTAGTTGACCAGCCAGAGGCCGCGGTGCGCCGGCAGGCCTGCCTGAGTTAATGGGGCTTTTGCCGTCATCGAGGCAAGATCGGTGTTCTTCATATCGTTCGACAGTTGGGGCGCCTCCGCCGAGGGCTCGAACTGGAAGGAGGGCATCTCGAGGTGCTCGGGCCCGGCCAGAGGTGGGATCAACTGGGTGCCCACCGGGAAAGCGACCTGAGCGCGGGCAAGCGAGCTGTGACCCAAGCTGGCGGAAGCTGCGAGGCCAGCCAGCATTTGACGGCGACTAAGCATGGAACGTCCTGGTTTCATGATTCGAGAACTTCGGTTCCCGTTTTTGGTTGTTGAATTATTCCGGAAACTACCAGCGTTTTATTTCGGGTGCAATTAAGCCGCTGCAGCCATGGCCAAATCGTCACCAACGGCGCTGTGGATTTTCTCCTCATCACCATAGATGTCATTGGCAATCCTGAGCTTCGTATCGACGACGCTGCAGATGTAGGCGTCAATTGAGCCTTTGATGACCATGTACCAGACATTGACCGGCCTAGTTTGGCCGTGACGGTGGGCCCTATCTTCGGCCTGAAGGAGCGCAAATGCATCCCAATCGAGCTCACAGAAGAGAACTTCTGCCGCCCTAGTCATCGTTAACCCTGTCCCCGCGGCCTGAATGCCCGCGACGATGACGTCGATCTGGCCCGCTTGAAACTGGTCGATCAACTTTTGCCGCTTACGTGGGGTGTTGGCGCCTCCGTGGAGCTTTGCGACTTTAGGGCCGAAGGCCGAGATGACGTCGGCCAGCTGGTCGATGATCTCCTGGTGATGAGCAAAGACAAGGACAGGCTCGCCCTGCTCATACTTGGTTATCACCCATTCGGCCGCATAGGGGATCTTGAACGAAGCCGTGTTGCGCCTGAGCGCATTGAGCTTAGTCATGATCTTCTTTCTTTCGACTTTGTTCTCCGTGTTCCTGAAGGAGTCGAAAATCAGATTTTCTTCCTTGAGGATGTCCACGAGGGACGCATCCATGACGTCGAGCTCGATCGAACATCGCCTCTTGGGCGGGAGCCCTTTTTTAAGGCGCCGCAGCATAATGCTGCCCATGATGATACGTCCGAGGGTCTTTCGGCGCTCACGTCGCTCTTCATTGTCGGAGTCGAGATCGCCCAGGCCATACACCTTGGAGAACCGGCCGAAATCGTCAAAGGCCTGCGGCAACGCCAGATGCAACGGCGTAAACAGATCCTGCGGCCGGCGGGTGAGGGGCGTGCCTGACAGGAACAGGCCACCGGGCAGCTTGTAGCCCAGGTTCTGGATGATCGCCCTTGCCCGTTTGGCCTGCTGGTTCTTGAGCTTATGGAATTCGTCAAAAACCGCGTAGTCCCAAGGGTAGTCGAGGAGTTCGGGATTGTTGAGAACAGACTCGTACGAGGCCACGGTAACGCCAGGCCTGACCGGCGTCTTGGTCAGATTGGTGAACAGGTTGACGCCCGGCTGGTACGAAACCCACTCCCTGACGGCTTTGGCAAAGGAAGGCGTGACAGAAGCAAGGGTGAGGATCAGAACATATCGGGGGCGAAGGACATCGATGATGCCGAGGGCCTGCATCGTCTTCCCGTAGCCCATGTCGTCCGCCAAGATTGCCCACGGACGGGTGGTGGCAAAATTGATGCCGATGATCTGATCCGGGGTGTAGCTCTGCCCTTTTAACGGGGAAGGAACGGGAGGCGGGGTTCTGGCTTCCGCTGCAGCGGCATACTCCTCGGCGATGAGCGTCTGGATGGCGATCTCAGTTTCGTCGTCGCCCCATCTTCGGTACCGGGCCGCCGCGATCGGGTCAGTGGTGCTCCAGACCGTGGCATTGGCCGGGGTCCAGGCGTTATCGTTGGCCGCCTCAGCACGTGTCGTGAAGAAGCGTTTCCGCTTTTTGACGTATCGGAGCTCGATCTTCGGCGCCTTATCAGCTTCGGATTTTTTTCTGCGCGGGCTGTCGTCGGTGCACACGATCTCGCCAAGCAGCGTCGACAGGTCGATAGAGCCGATGTCGAGGAATTGCAGTTTGGACTCGATCGCAGTCAGCCCTAAGGCGAGGATGGGATCGGCAAGTGGAGCCAGTAGCCGTGCAGCGGCAAGGTTTCTAGTGGTAAACCGACCGTTGAAGTCCTGCCGTATCCCGGAACCGGTTCTGGCCTTAAGTCCATAGGGTTCAAGCGCCAATGCCATCTCCGCATCCGCATGGACAACAAGGCGGCCCTTCCGGGCATCAAAGGTCATCCAGGGGCGGCCGAAGGTCAGGCCCTTCTTTACGGCGCTGAGAAGCTTCAGATCGGCGAGGTCCCCGTCAATCTTGGTCCGAGCCTGGGGAGTGGCAAGCTTATAAAGACCCGCGGCTTTCAGTGCGGAGCCAGTGTACCAGAGGGAGCCGCTCTCACTGAACTGCCACCCAGTGTTCCGCGCCCAGGCGCGATGGCCGACCCCTCCGACGAAGATAAAAAGGTCGCGTTCCTTGATATAGTGGACGCAAGGCGCAGCGATTGGCTCCTCGAGGACATCGATCTGCGGGCACCGAACTTTCAACTTCTGCCGGTCAGCATCAGGGGCAAAGCCACAGAGTAGTCCAACCTCACGCAGGGTTGGTATGCGCCATGCCCCTCGCTGGGCATCGAACCGAAGGCCGAGCGCTTGAGCCAAAGGCGCGAAGCGGACGGACTTAAGAACCACGCGCCAGGCAGTAATGTCCTCTGGGTTTCCGTCGCACAGCAGAATGGCCCCGTAATTTTTACCGGTTTTCCACTCCGTCGCCGAGTAGAGGGCAGGCAGATCGTCCTGCGCTCCCAGCGCGTGCTGGATGGCGTCGCGGGTGACAGAATGCTGAATGTGGTCGAGGGCGGCTTGCGGCATGAAGGAAATGCGCCTTGCGGGCCAGAGGGGATCAGCCCGGCTGCAGAGTGAGATCAGCCAATTCGGCTGGGGATGATCCGATCGCGGTGGGAGCAAGCGTCTGGAGGAGTGGCTTTATCTCTCTCGCTTTTGCGGATCATGTATTATAGGTCGGATAAGCGTTTTAAAAATCGAATCGTTTTTGCATTCCGGAAAGGATCTCGTCATGCCGTCTCATACGATGCGGAGTAGCCGCAGGGATCGCCGCATGACCTTCTGGGGATTTTTGACAATGGTGGCCTTGGTCATTGGGCTCAGTGGGCCAACCGGGGTCACTAGCGCATATGCAGCGAATGAGCCTGCTCAGACACCGCAAACCGGAACAATGGAGTGGCTCACTCAGCAATTCGAGAAGAATAAGGACTGGTTTACAAGCCAAGGGAAGGATCTGACGGATTTCGCGTCTGGGTGGGCCAGCTGCCAGATGAGCGGAGCTGCTGATTGCTCGGTTGAAAAGGTGAAAGACCAGATCGCTGCGGACCGCCTGAAGGAGGGGATGGGTCTTGTCGGGAGCAAAGTTACTGAGGTCGTCAAGAAGCTGAACAACTCTTGCTGGTCTTGCGACACTTATGTGGCGATTTTCGGGGCCCTTATGGGCCTCGCCGGCGAGACATTCTCTTATTTTGTCGAAAGCCGAGAGATCATAGGTCTCGCGGTGGTGGTACTGTCGATAATCCTGGTAATCAAAATTTTCCTGATCATCAGCGCCCCTGCAGCCCAGGACTTCAACTCAGCCTACGGCGACGTATTCAAGTACATGGGGCGTGTGGCCGTAGTCTTCCTGGTGTTCCTTAACCCTTTGACGGCCTCAGCTTTGAAGTCCGGTGACAGCGAACATCCCGCAAAGGTTCTCTTCGTAGACGGGCCATTGATGCTCGGGACGGAGGTTGGGCGTCTTCTGGTGGAAGAGACGAGCGCCATCACCAAGGCGAAGATCCAGAACAAGACCTGCGCGGCACCTACGACCGGATCAGGGAGCCTGTCATCCTTTGCAACAGATCACCTAAAGACGGCCTGTAATCTTTTATGGTCGTTCCACTCGATGGGCGTGGCTGGTATCGCGTCTGGAACATGGCTGATGTTTGAGGCTCCCGTGAGCATGAACAATCCAAGCATTGGAGCTTTGATCTCAGTAATTCTGGCGGGGTTCGTGATGACCCTTGCCTTCCTGTGGTTCACGATCACCTTCGGCCTACGCTACCTGGACGCTCTTGTACGGGCAGGTCTAACGTTGGCGCTGCTACCCGTATTCCTGTTCTTCTGGGTGTTTGGATCAACCCGCAGCATCGCCCATGCGGGTCTGCGATCGATCCTGTATATGGGGGCCGTGTTCGCGGCCTCGGGCTTCGTCTTTGTGATCTGCAATGAGATCATGAACTATGGGTTTGCCAAGGCACTTGGTAGCAGCGTCTCGTCGAATGCCAGTGAGGCATTCATGAATTCTATGGGCGGTGGCGGCTTCAACTGGTTCATCGGAACGGGCGCAGGCTCCAATGGCGGCGAAGCCAATTGGCTGTCGTTTTTCTATCTGATGGGGGCTTGGGGCTTAGCGACCAAAGCGGCCACGATCGTATTCCAGCTGGCTGGTGAACTGGTCGAGTTCCAGGGCGGTCTGTCGGGCGCCGGTCAGGAAGCTGAGAAGGATCTCGACGACAAGGCCCAGATGGGTAAGTCGGTGGCCGGTAAAGGGCTCAGCATGGGCGGCTCCGCCGTCATGGGCGCTGCTGGCCGACTGATCAGGTAAGAGGCGATCATGCGGGACTGGATCCTCGATACTCAGACAGGCGATCTGGCCATGTGCCGGGATCAACCGGCTGGCGCCTCCTACTACATCAAGAAGAGCGGCCCGGACCTTTCCCTGACGATCGAACTTCGTCGTCAGGGTGTCGCTCCGGCCCGACTGACGATCCTGCCTTTTGGCCACTTCGGGGTTGCTGTTGAAGCAGCCCTTCTTTGGCGGACGGAGATGATGGGGGTCGAGCCGATCTCTGTCAGCGATGCCGACCTGCGGATTACCAGGGGTCGGGTGAGAAAGCCGGATGCCCAGCATGTAATCCGCCTGGCGAACCGGATGACGCCTCGCTTTGCCAGTGACCTGATCGTGCGCGCCTTTACGGCGGCCGAGATGGGCAAGGACGTCACCGCAACCGCAAAGCGGTTCTCCGACCAATACCGCAAGGATAAGGTTGATACCGGACTGTCGTCGGGGTACCGGGTGCAGCAGGACATCTTTCGTGAGGACCGGCCCGCTCCGGTGCAGCCTAAAGTCCCTGAGGCTCCACCTAAAACGACTGACGCTCCAGCCACGCGTCCGGCTTCTGATAGGGCTAAAGCCGAGCCCGTTCTGAAAGACGCTCCCAAGCCCGTGTTCCGGGCACAGCCACCCATCCCGATCCATGAGGTCGTGCACGAACGGGCATCGATCGGCGTGATCTACAAGCTTGATGTTCGATCTGGGGACGGCGGGCAAACGCGACAGGAGGAGAAGGGCTCACTCCTGTCGCGGTTTTTGATTGGCCGAAAGAAATAGAACCGGCGATTTTAGTTTTTCCTGACGAGAACCGGCTCGCGGACCGTGGTGCGTTTGACCGTCCGCTGTCTCGTCACGGGAGCCTGGTAACATTGGCCAAACATCCAGCAGTAATCAGTGTATGGACCTGACTGCACATAGATAGCGTGATTTTCAAGTTGCACCCGGTCGGCGCAGGCGGACAGGGTTAGAGAGGCAAGGACAATAGCGGCGGCAGTCAGAAGACGGGGCATGGGGAGGGGTGATCCTGAGTTAGTGAGTGGAGCTTCCGATCAGCGCTTGTTGCGCCGGACTTCTTCATCAATGAACGGTCTCATGCTGCAGCCGGCAGCAGCCGCGATCATGACAAGGCGCTGCATGGTTTCGTGGCGGTAGATCGTCTCGATGAGAGCTTCGGCCGCTGGCTGCGCCTTATTGTGTGTCGGTGAGAGGCTCAGATACAGCTTCAAGGCGTCCTGGCACTCCGCCTCATCAACAGCCCGGGCCGGAACCTTGGTTTGGCTGTCGCTCGCACCCGGAGCCTGAGCGACTTTCGGAGCGCTCTGGAAGAATGCTGCGACCTCCACGCTGGAGGCATCATTGGCGAAGGTCGTCAGCGCGAGGACCAGAAGTGAGGCGTAGAGGCCTCGACGTGATTTGCGTTTAGGAAAAACAGTCATTGGAATCCTGCTCTCAATGTTGTCCCCGATTTAACAGGCGGTATAATACTCGCACAAGCAAGCAGCGCGAATTATAGTTCGAATTGTGAACGGTGCTCGCTCGAAACTCCATAGGAACCTACCTCCATGCAACACAACCCTGATGCAGAACTCCCGGAATACGGGGTTGATGAGGAGTTTCATGACACGAGCCGCCCCCTGCGGGACTATCGGCTCTCGAAAGTTATCTTCTTCAGCCCCGTTGCTATCGGATGTGTTTCACTTCTAGCAGCCACCTATGCCCACGCGCTGACCCAGCCCTGGAGGCTTTTGGGCCCTGGGACGTGGACCCTGATCTATTGTGCGTGTGTGATGGCAGGTGCCGTTGCGGTTCTTCTCGCCTATGTCCGCTGGCACACAACCCAGTTCATTGTCTATCCGGATCGGATAGTTGCCAGATCGGGCTTCATCCGCCGGCACGCTCAATCGGCCTCATTGGGTGAGGTGATTGGCGCTGAGCTCGATCAGTCGATCGACGGGCGTATGATGGGGTACGGAAACATCGCCCTGGACACGAGCGGCGTCGTGAATATTCGGATGCGGCTGCTTGGTGACGCGAGAGAGGCGGTCAACTTGGTGATGAGGCTTAAAAGCGAAGCGGATCAGCGGAGGGGAGAGACCCTCCGTTATCGCAGCCGCCGTGGATCATAGTGGTTCGGATCGATTAGAGGAACTTCCGCGAGGGATACATCGCGCAGCCGCTTGCCGGAAGCAGCTGGCTTCGATGCTGCGGGAGCGACGATTTTCGTTTGCGGCTCGGACTTTGCGATCTGCGGGACGGCTGTCTGAGGGGCTGTGTGTGACTGGCGCTTCCCAGCGTTGAGGTGGCGCAGAACCCAGGAATTGGAACTCGCCGCAACACTTACCTCTGACTTGCCCGTAGCAGCGGCAACAGCCGGGAGCTGGCTCTGCCCAATATTCCCAACCTTGGGGGAGGTCGTCACTAGCGGCTCGTTGGACGGGATCGAGACGGTCTTCGTCTGGCATCCACCGAGGGCGAGAGTAGTCGCCACAAGGGAAAATCCGGCAACCCGGGTGAGTGTGCGATGACTGGTCGGAATACGCATGATACAGCCCTTATGTAAGAGATGCAGATGAAAGTGACCTACACTTATGATTCGCAAATCATGCAGTGCAATTCGGCTTTTAGCAGTTTGTTTGACCTCCGCGATACTCTGCGGATGTGGTGATCCCAGTATCACGGGGACAAATCATGAGGAGCTTTCCAAGAGCGTTAATGAGGTCATCGAAGAGTTGGCCGCCAACGATAAGGAGGACAGGGGGCGGGCCCAGGCTTTCCTCAAAGCCCTTTATCGGGCCGCCAATCCAGTTGGATTCGAGCCTCCGCCGGACGACTTTAACGGCAAAGAGGGGCTGCGCCTGATCAGTGATCGGGGTACGGAGCCGGCTTTTGGCACTCCGGCCTACTTGGACGGTGTCCTCAAGGCAGTGGGCAGGTTTGACCAAATGAGCCCTGCGGCCATTGTGTCAGTTTACGTCGCTCAGGATTCTCGCGCCCTCAAGGAGCAACTCGACTGGATCCGGGAGTATCGTCGGCGGGAACGCCGGGACGTGAGCAGCCAGCAATTCGATGCCGAACGCCGGCGAAGCCTACTTGAGAAGGTGGCGTTGCTGAGGACCCGGTATTTCTGGTCGGAGACCGCCAAGAGCAAACCCTATGTCGGCTTTTCGATTTTCAATGTCCTGGACGTCCCGATGACCGGAGTCGAGGTTTCGGTCGATCTGATCAACCGCAAGGGCGAGGTAGTCGCCTTTGGGCGGGTCAGGCATGAGCCGCCGATCGCACTCGCCCCTGGCGTGCAGACGGTGATGGAGGTGGACCTGACGAGGGTTCCGGCTCTCGCCGATCCTGCTCTGGCGCCGATGGCACGGGAGCTGACTGCGCGCATCAAGGTCGACAACCTTTACGTTGGCCGGGGAGAGGCCCTGATCCGGCCTGGGGGCTTCGACGGCTCGGCTCTGGCGGCCCGGATGGAAGCCGTGGGAGACCTTGAGGTCCGGATCCAAGAGGCCCGGGATAATCTGCGGGTCTACCGCATGCTCTTTCCAGAGATTGAGGCCAATGACGGCTCGATGGAGAGGAGTTCATAATGGACCTGCCGGAGATCACAAAAGACATTGGCCAAGCCGCCCGTGCGAGGCAATTGGCAAGGCATAGGGCTTTTGCCTTGGTCGGCGTGCTGTTCTCAACGGCAGTGGGCACCGCTGAGGTGCTGGCTCAGCAACCCAAGCCGAAGGACGCGTGGCAGGGAGTCCAGCGTTATTCGTCGGACCCCCTCGAGGTGTCACTGTCTATCATGGAGCGGATTGCGAAGCGCAAAGACATTACTGGCTCCCTGAAGGACATGGCATGCGGATGCCAGATCGATGCCCGGGAGGGGAGGGTTGCCCAGCCATTCGAGTGTAAGCCGGTGATCGAGGCCGGGAGCGAAGCTGCGTCTACCCTGAAAGCCGTTCGGCTAGTAGGCGAGGAGGACCTGGCGGCCCGGATGCCCTGCTTCAAGGAAGGGATCTCTGTGTGTCGGAAGGACCCGGAGTTCCGGCGGGCCCTCGCCGATCCTCACTTGGTCTTTGTTGCGCCGGCACCGGTCGCCGATGCCCTCGATGGGCTCAAGCTTGGGCCAGTCGAGAAGCCAACCCTGCCGGTTCCTGGGTGCGACGTGGTCATTGACCCGAACAAAGGCACGTTCGCCCTCAATGAACGGTGGCATGGATATGTCGCACGAGCGCTGCTCTATGCGGCAGAGCATTACAAAGTGCGGACCCGGTTGTTGCCCGGGGAGCTCCAGAGGATATCGAAGCATCATCCTCCGACTGTACAGGAGCGGCTGATGTCCATGGAAGGCAAGTCCTTCGGGGTTCCGCAAGAAGCGGTCGACGCCGCGGCTGCAGAGTAAATGAGAAGGGCGGCACCAGATCCTGGGCCGCCCTTAGTGCTTGTGACTGCTTCCGGGGTTTAGATCCTCTGGATACACCCCTGATTTCTCGAATCATAGAACAGCAGTGCGCAGGGAGATCGCTGCAGCAGCGATGGCAACCCCGTAAGGTACGCCTTTGGCCGGATTGTAGAGGTTTGCCGCCCAGGTCCAGCTTCTCACAAGGGCCGGCAGCGGGAGCTGGCGATAGCTGAGGATCGCGAAGGCCAGCAGCCCTCCATAGAGGGAGAGCAGAATGACGAAGGCGATGAGCTCACCGCCGAAACCAAACCACAGCGCGATCGCGGCAATGAACTTCACGTCGCCCGCGGCCATGGCGCCGATGTTGTAGGGGATCAGGGCGACGAGAAAAACGACGAGTGCGGCCGCAACGTGCAGGAGAATGTCTGACCAGGCCATGCCGTTGAGGATCGCGAAGACGAAGAACCCGCCTAGGCACATGCCGACCAGAACGTTGGGGATCTTCATCCGGTAGAGATCCGTGAAGATTGCTGCGCACATAAAGATCACAAATGTGCCGATCTGGACGTTCTGGAGCATGGCGTCAGCCTCCATATGCGTTCGAAAAGAAAGCCCGGCCTTTCTTCAAAGACCGGGCTCTGGGTAGTCGGTGCCGAACTCGTCAGTTGGCGACCATCTTGGCGGTTGCCGTCGACAGGGCCGTTCCAACAGTCGTGAAGACCGTCTTCAGGTTGGACCCTAGGGTGGTGACCGCGCCGATGATGACCACTGCCACCAATCCAGCGAGAATTCCGTATTCCATGGCCGCGAGACCGTTCTCGTCGCTCATAAAGCGCTTCGCTGCTGCGGCAGAACCAGTAACTGACAGGTTCATTGTTGTACCTCGTCCTTTTAGATGGAGATCACTCTAGGTGGCGGAGTGAAAGGCGATTAGCTCGCCTTCATGCTGGCGGTTGCGGTCGAGAGAGCGCCGCTGATCGTCGTGAAGACGGTCTTGAGGTTCGAGCCGAGGGTGGTCACGGCGCCGATGATCACGACGGCGACAAGGCCTGCGAGAATGCCATATTCCATGGCAGCAAGGCCATTCTCGTCGTTGGTGAAGCGCTTGGTGGCAGCAGCAGTGCGGGTGATGAGATTCTTCATGGTTCTACGACGTCCTATGTGGCTTTTGACGGGAGTCATTGCCCGTTATCGACGGGAATCATTCCCTGGGGTTTTGCTTGGAGTGGGGTGCCGTCACGCCGCAGCGCTTGCTCTTGGTTCCTGTGACCGGCTCACCATGCGGTTTTAATCTCCGGCCGTTGCCGGTGCAAGGCTGTTTAACGTTTCATTTCGCTTTTTCGCGCTTTCCTTCCCCTTTCCCCCTTATATTTCGTCGTGTAGATTGCCCCTCAGCTTAACGGCTGCAGGAAAGCAGCGCGTCATTAGTGGGTTCCAGCATGAAAAGGCGTTTTCTTATGAAGGCTTACCTCCCGAAGCCTCGGGCAAATACTCGAATCGTTGCAAGCATTCTCATGATTTGCGTTTCGGCACTCGGAGCGCACGCGCAGGAGAAAGGGAAGGTCGCGGCCCTTGGCCCGAAGCTCCGTGCTTCCCTGGATAAAGCCGTCCTGGTGCGGATGCCCGACGGAATGCGGACCATCGTCATCGGCAATCCGGCAGTTGCTCACGTGAGCTTTGACAAGAGCGGGTTTGCGGTCGTTTCGGGGCGCAGCTTCGGCGAGACCAACATGATCGTCTTGGACGACAACGGCGATGTTATCGCCGAAACGGATCTGGTGGTCAGCGACGATCGGAAATCACTGGTCAGCGTTCAATCGGGGATTTCCGGCAAGGTTACCGTTGCCTGTGACCCAAGATGCCAGCCGGTGGCAGCGGTTGGAGACGACGATCGCGCTTTCACTGGCTTGAGCGGACAGTTCAACCAGCTCACCAGCGCGGCTCAGCAAGCCGCAGCGGCATCAGCCGGCTCTGCCCCAGTGGCGGCGGCTGTTGTATCCGCCCCGCCTTCAGCGAGCGCTCCAGAGCCGAGCATGTCTCGCCCGGCTGGAGAGGGCGGCGTTGAAGAGGTTCCCCAGCCCCGGCGCCGGCTCAGGTTTGAAGAGCAATCTGTAGAGGCACAATAAGCGTGGCGCAGTCGGGTAGATCAGGACCGGAGTCGAAGATGAAGAGTTTTTCGAAGCGCCTCGGCAAGGGAAACATGATTCGAGGAACTGATGGGGCTGTCGCGGTTGAGTTCGCGATGGTCGCATTTCCGTTCTTCATGGCAATCATCGGCCTGATCTACATCGGCCTTCTCTACTGGACCAGTGCTACGCTCGATAAGAGCCTCGAGAAGGTTGCTCAGTTGATGTACGAGGGGCGGCCCTTGTGTGGTGCTGCGCCTGGTGCTGTCTCTCCCTACAATCAAGCTTGCTTGAAAGACCGGGTTTGCGAGCAGAGCCCCCTTGTTCTGATCAGCGAAGCCAAGTGCAAGTCCGGAGCTCTGTTTTTCGACCTTCGGGTGCTCAACGGTGATGGGACGGACGCGATGCCCTCTCTCGTTGTGGGCGGGGCCATCAATTCGGGTGCGTTCGCGGACCAGCCTGGGGCCGTCCCAGGCAAGATCGTGCTGATACGGGCCGCTATGGAGGTTCCCAATCTTGCCTGGGTTGGCCCTGGAATGGCTGCGGATTCGGGCAAACGCATTGTGATGTCGGCTTCTGCCTTCCGCATGCGTCAACTCAACAACTACACGAACGCCGTTAATTAACGCGCCGCTCCGAGAGTCTTCGTCATGGTAAAACGCATCCTACGCAAACTCCTGCGCTCGGAAAAGGGAGCCGCCGGACTTGAGTTCGCTCTGATCCTTCCGGCGATGCTATTCATCTATCTGGGCGGCTCCTACGTATCCTCGCTGGCTGCGCTCAACAAAAAGCTGCACGCGGCCTCGTATGCGGTGAATAACCTCGTTCCGTACCCTCGGGACTACTGCAGCTATAGAGCGTTTGCTCGCAACTTCCACGCATCGGGCGGTGCCAAACAGATGATGGGTGAGTTTCTCGCCCCTTATTCGGTTGCCGAGCAGCCGATGATGATCCAGTACACCGAAAGCGCCCCCGACGTTGATAACCTAGTGACCGTCAGGGCGACTGCGCGGTATGGGCTAAACACGGGCTTTTGGGGTGTCGTGAACAGCGTCGCGGCGCACACTCCCGGTGCGACCGACGGCTCGGGGATGGTTCCTTCGGTGTTCAACTTTACGATGACCTCTCCTGGGGTCACAGTTAAGAAGAACCCGGCAACCACATGCCCAGCCGGAGTGCTGCGTCTGGAAGGTCCGGCCGTGACGGAGTTCGTCGTCGGTGAACACAACAGCTTCACGGTCAAGGCAGAAGACGGCATTCCCGCGTATCAGATCAATCTGGCATCCGCGCTGCCGCCGGATCTGAGCTTCGCCACAGACGGGATGCAGGCGGATGTGTCGGGCGTAATCCCGGAGACCTGCACCACGGGCCCCTGTAACCCTGAGACGTTCAACGTAACGATCGCGGCACAGGACTCAAGTGGTGCCCTTTGGGCTGGCAGCGGGAACGTTTCAGCCCAGAAGAATTTCCAAATCCGCCTGATCCATAGCTTGCGCCTCACGGTGGGCAGTGAGACCGCGACGGTTGGAACTCCTTTTCAGAGCTCCGCTCCGAACCGCCAGGGCGGAAAACCAGGCTACACGTATTCGATCTCCGGGCAGCCAGCCGGCCTGGCTATCAATGCGACGACAGGGATCGTCTCTGGAACGCCGACGACACCCGGTACTTACGATCAGATCATCGTAACGCTGCGAGATGCGCGTGGCAGCACCGTTTCCGACGACAGGATGGTCTACGAGGTCAAGCCTCCTGCTCTAACGGCCTTTGTCGACGGCAGCTTCAATGGGGTAGGCGGTATAAACCACGCCGTTGGGATCCATGCTCGAGGCGGTTGGGGTGTAATCACGGTTAGCTGCTCCGGATTCCCCGCGGGGTTGACCTGCGGCCCGGCCAGCAAGGCGACGCCATACGATGGCGCGGTTTCGGGTGCGGCACAGCAGTTGGGCAGCGGGACGGGAACGATCACCTTCCGCGACGCCACTGGCCAAGTCGCGACAACTTATATGAGCTGGAACATTCAGCCTCCGGCTCTCTCCGCTTGGGCGACGGGCGCCATGAATGGTCAAGCCGGCTCATACGTCCGCAGTGACGTTGCGGCTCAGGGAGGTTGGGGCAACTTATGGGTTGTGAGTGTCTCCGGCGCCCCGTCGGGCATTGGGCTGTCGCATGTAGGATATTGGCAGTGGGCGCTCTCCGGCACCGCGCCGAGCCCAGCGGCTGGAAACATCACAGTGGTGATCGGCGATCAGGCGGGTCAGCGAGCGACGGCGGTGGTTGGGTACAACTATACTGCTCCGCCTTTGAGCACGTCGACGAGTGGCCACTTCGGTACCCAAGTATGCTGCACCTCAACCTACACAGAGTATGTCTATTCCAGCGGCGGCTGGGGCGCGAAAACCGCTTCGGCTTCGGGCCTTCCCGCCGGAATGAGCATGAGCTGGAATGGCGAGCGGGCGACGATTTCCGGCCGGCCGTCAGCAGCAGGCTCGGGGACGATCCAAGTGACGGTCCGAGACTCGGTTGGCCAGACCAGCGTTAGGGGTCTCAACTATAACTTCACGCCAGCAGTGTCCCCAGTAACCATCAGGACCATGGTGGAAGGCGCGGACCATACGGCAGCTTACCTGGGCGTGTATTTCTGGGACAACGTGGCGATCGTGAGTACGTCAAGCTCCCGGGTGAGTGTAGTTAAAAACAGGTACGGCACCTACCATCAGTTCTCCTCAACGACGCCGGGAAACCCGCGGACGTTTAGTTTCACTTGGAAGGACGCCAATGGGCTGACAAACAGTGCCTCTTATACGTGGTCTAGGACAACCTTGCCGGAGCAGCCGCCGCCGTCCGATTGTGTGTTCCAATGGTGCTGAGGAACTCCTCAGACTGGCATAGATTGGTCTTCACCAGGTAACCAAGGAAAAACAGCGGGCTGAGTGCCCGCTGTTTTGTTTTCTGACACGCTCGGTGATTGATCCTCTAACCGGAAGGAGCTTGCAGGACGCTCCCTAAAGCCTGGATCCGCCTGAGTGGGCCTGAATTGAATGAGAGATGGGAAGAGAATGGCGCTGCGCGGGAGATGAGAAACCCGATGGCCGGCGGGATGCTCCTGACCAGTGATATTCCTGTCTTGAGGATAGATCAGACTGTGGAGAGGGCGCTCTTACATTCAACGTTTGATCAAGCTGGGTGCCTGGTAGTGTCGCCGGCCAAGAGGAGCAGGGCACTGGATCTCACGGGAGCCGCACGAGGCGCGTGTTGCGGACGGCCCAGGGGTTCGGTTGGTAAGAGCCGTTCTGATAATTAACCGGCGTCGTGTTCCCACTCGCGTCGAGCAGTACGATTTTCCCAGGGTTTTGGCGGATAAGCCTTTTCCAGAGATTGGTGCCTGCAATCTTTTGGTCGAGGTCCGATGCCAGGGGTTCCTGCAGTATGTTCATAATCGCGTCGTGAAGGCGGGTTCCGATCCCCTCCTTATGGAAGCGATCGAGAAGTTGAATCTTGCCGGTCCACCAGTAGTCGGTAGGACAGTCCGGTGATGCTTCGGCGCCGGAGTAGATCTTGAAGTGGGCGATGAGCTCGTCGTTCTCGAAGAGACCGAAGTTTCGTTCGTCCTTGTCGCCTTTACCTTCCTCAACCGTCCACGTCCGATTTTGATTATCGATCACGGTCTGGGGAAGCGGCCGACGATGTTGTTTCTGGAAGTACATCCCTTGCGGGGTTCCCAGATATACGGTCCCCTCTTTATCTCCTGAACTGGGCATCTGATAATCCTCTTTCAGCGACAATTCTCATTTTCAGTGTCCAGCGTATGCCAGGACCTGTAATGACACCGGCTATACAGTGCATCACCCACTTGGCCAACCGGGGCGGCAACAATGATGTCCCGAGAGGGATCCGGCGGTGGCGACGGGACAAGAATAGAAAAAGGCCGCCCGGGGGCGGCCTTTCTGGTCGTAGTGTCACGATATGTGAAAACCTAGAGGCACAGTGTCAGGATATCTGAGAATTCGGACACCCTCTCTGCACTTAGCTCGTCGGGTTCCCGTTGCCGTCGTAACACTGAACGCCCTGGGCCCGTGTCATACCCCAACCGTTGTCCCGCTTCCACCAGGCACAGTAGGGCGGCGCAGGTGGTGCAGGGACCGAAGGGAATACACCTCGATCGGAGACGTCGTTGAACACCAGATTTGAGGTGCAATATGAGCCCTGGCGACCGTCCCACTGCATATGCTGCTCCCAAAGAGCATCGCAGATCCCTCTCGCATGCTCACGAGCAGCGTCATAACGAGCCGCGGTCAGATAACGGACATCGTAGATCTTTCCGAACGGTCCGGTGTCCGTATTGTACGGCCCCGGCGCATAAATGTTGAGATCCGAGTTGGTCCCACACGAGACATAGATCCGCCTGGTGTAACCGCTGCCGTATTTGTCGTGAACGGACTTGTACAGCGTGTCGACGTAAGCGATCCAGGTTTCGGTGCGGCAATCGTATTCTGGCGGATCATTGTTCGGGGTAAAATCATAGCTGACAGGAAACGTCACCGTTCGTTCCGTGTCATCGACGACCGTCACATTGAAACTGCCCTTGGTTTTTGCGTCGTTCGAGGGAACACCGTAGACAGTACCGTTGAAGTAGCTATCGCGCCCTTCACCGGCACACTTCATGCCTGTTGGTAGATTGGTGCAGTAGGCTCGGAGCGTTCCCCAGCCGCCGGATCCTTCGAAGACGCCTGTGCGGGTGATTGCGGTATGCATCTTGCCAGTCACGGCCTTCAGCGCCCGCCCGCTAAGAGCGGGGAGACTGAAGTTATAGGGGATCTGGTGAGGGGGAGAGGTAATCCCGCGCCCGTCACGGACCGTGACCGTGATCACTCCCGAGATAGCGGTTTGACCGCTGGTGAGGTAGGGCTGTCCCTTGATGACACCGGTATTCGCGTCGCAGGTGAACGGATTGCTCGGGTGCCCTGCCGGCAGCCCGGAGCAGGTGTACGTGTAGGGGCCCTTGCCACCGCTGCGTACTGGCGTCTTGGTGTAGGTGTACTGGCCGGGACCCACAACCGTGTTGAAGTTGTCGCCAGTGTAGGTGAGCTCCAACGGATGGACGATCGTGAAGGTGATGTTGTGGTAGGCCGTCTGCTTGTTGATGCCGCCGCGGTTTTGATCGCCGCTGTCCGTCGCCCCGAACTGGGTAGGCGGTAGTGCTTGGGGATTGCACGGCGCTGTGCATGGGATGACGTTCGCCTGACCAGCAACCTGGCCCGTCGCGGCGTTGAGTGTCAGCCCACTCGGAAGCGTCGGGCCTACGCTATAGGTATATCCAGGCCAGCCCTTCGAGGCGGTCAGGGTAAACGGTAGGGAGGGGGAGGCCCGTCCAGCCCAGATCTCGACAGCGGTCGGGCCCGTCAATTGAAGCCGATCAGCTTGGGCGAAAGCATTCGAGGTCACAGCTCCAGAGGAGGCCGTCACCGTGCAATCCTGCTTCAGCAGGGACATGAACACGCACTTGTAGCCGACCTGAGCATTGACGAGGTAGCGGCCGGTATATTTGTCGATCTCGACCGAACCAACCACCGTGGGTGGGTTCGCCGGATCATAACCGCTCTGGGTAAAATTCGTCCCGAGGAGCGTCTGCGCTTCGGTCTGCGGGTTGAAGGCACGCCGGTCCGCGCCATACTGACCCGCGTTGAGGCAGCCGTTATCCAGCGTATAGCCGCCCGACCCGTTGTCTGTCCGGATGGTGTCGAGGCAGGCGTTGATGCGCTGGCTCATCGTCTGGCTGATTGAGTCAACTGACCCTTGCAAGTCATTGTGGAGAGCGGAAAGGCGGGAGTAGTCGTACGCGATCCCGGCTGCCGGGATGAGAACTGAAAGGCTGAGGGCGAAGATGATCGCGACGTTGCCTCGGCTGTCTTGTGCGAAAGTTCGGATAGCACTGGCTCCCGAACCCGCACCTTTCGGGCGGATGCTCATGGGATTTCCCTGGAGGTTAAGTGGAGGGTGCGGCCGGCCAGGTCACTCGCCAGCGATTTCGCCAACCATGACTATAAGCCAAGGTTAGCGAATTATAAAACCCATTCTCGCCCTCTTAATGCGAAAAGAGGGGCGCGGGGCCCCTCTGGTTGTTCGCATATCAGACGGCGTTGTCCGCTGGCTTGGGCCAGTGGCTGCCTAGAAGCCACCGCCGCTCATATATTTGAGAAGCAAGGGGCTCACGATGAGGGTGATCAGGACCGGGAGCAGTGCCAGGATCATCGGGATCGTTAGCTTTGGACCCATCTGGGCGGCGCGTCGCTCAGCCTCATTCATGCGCTGGGTGCGGCCCTCGTCGGCAAGGGTCTTGAGCGCATCGCCGATGGGAGTTCCATTCAATTCGGCCTGGATAAGGGTTGAAGCGAAGTTCCGGACCGGAGGAAGATCGACCCGCTTGTGGAGGTTCTCGTAGGCCTGGCGGCGGGTTGCCAGATACGACATTTCCGCAAGGAGGATGCGGAATTCTTCTGCCAGGGCGAAGGACTGATGGCCGATTTTGTCAGAGACCTTACGGATTGACTGCTCGATGGAGATACCGGACCTGACACAGATGTTGAGGAGGTCGAGAGCGTCAGGCCAAGCCATCCGGATGGACTCCTGCCTCTTATCGATCGCACTGCTCAGAAGGACATCCGGTAGGCGTAGGCCCAGGAAGGCGATTCCGGCGATGGCAGCGACCTGGAAGAGCAGGTTCCCGTCAAATGCTCGTGTGAGAAACATATAGGCGGTCGAGAGGACGATCAGGGACACCGGTGTGATGAACCGCGCGAACAGGAAGCTGACTTCGTGGGCCGATGATCGATAGCCCGCCTGGACAAGCCTATCCCGGACATCGGTGGTGCCCAGGAATCGGGCGAGCTGCAGGCGGGTCACGATCGTTCGGACCTGCCGACCCGGCATGAACTTTGCCTTGGCCGGGCCATCTGACTGGCTCGCCAGCCGAAGTTTGTCAGGGGTCGTCTCCTCGAGCCTGCGGCGGCGCAGATTGGCAACGCTCTCCGGTTCCAGAAGCTGCAGGACGTACATACCCACCGAGGTCAGGGTGACGGTAATCAGGACAATGAAGATGAACTGTTGCATGGCCCGTCCCCTTAAATCTTAACTTTCATGATCATCTGCATGATCAAAGCGCCCATGCCGGCCCAGAGCACACAACCGCCGATGACGACGTGACCCATGGTGGTGAAGAGCAACGGCTCCAGGTAGTCTGGAGAGATGAAGTAGATCGCTGTCATCACGACGAGCGGGACTGCCCCAATGATGTAAGCGGATAGCTTGGGTTCGGCTGCCAACGCCTTAACCTTCTCACGCATCTGCTTTCGGGCACGCATCATGCTGGAGAGGGTGGCAAGGGTCTCGGCGAGGTTCGATCCTGCCGCCTGTTGGACTTCGATCAGGGTGATGAAAAAGTTGGTTTCCGGGGACGGAACTGTCAGACGCATCCTCGCCACTGCATCAGCCACGGTCAGTCCGAGGCCCTGAGCCTGCATGACAGCCTGGAACTCGCTGCGCATCGGCTCCTCGGCCTCATTGGCGATCGTCTGCAAACAGGCTCGGATCGGCAGACCGGATTTAAGGCCGCGGATGATAATATCCAAGCCCGTCGGGAACTGCTCAAGGAACTTGTTGATCCGCTTTTCTCGGGCCCGAGCTACATACATCTTCGGCCAGACCAGAGGGGCGAAGAGTGTGGCAACGGCTGTCGCAAACAGGCTCATTGAGATCACATAGACGGCAATGGATGTCATCACAATGCCAGCTGCCATCATCAGGTAGTAGCGCTGGTTGGTCCAATCCAACCCGGCTTGCTTGATGAGCACCTCGATTGGAATGTTCTTGCGCTTCTTCTCCTCATCCTCGAGGTCTTCTAGGTTGTGAGCAATCGCACGTCGCCTCCTGCGGTCGACGACGGCCCTGGCGCTGACTGCTGCACCTTCCTTCGTGAGCTTTGCCAGCCGTTGGCTTGAGACGGTTTCGTCGGCAATCTTGGGGGCCAAGATGGCATAAGCGCCGGTGCCGATGGCCACGAAGGTACAAACGCCGATTAGAAGTTGGGAGAGGACCATGACAGGCTCAATCTTATGAACGGGGCGAAAGGATGCGCTGGAGCCGGTCGCCTTCTCCATAGAAGACAGCCTTGTCGAAGAAGCGAGGTTTCACGATGTCCTGGAACTCGTGGTGGCCAACAATGCGGCCCCGCTCGTCTTCGCCCGTCACCTTGAACCGGAGAAGATCCTGGGTTGAGATGATGTCACCTTCCATACCGGTAATCTCGGTGATGTGAGTGATCCTGCGCGAGCCGTCAGGAAGGCGGTTGACCTGAACGATCATATGGACCGACTCCGCAATCATCTCTCGCACGTTGCGGACATTGAGGTTTGGCTTGCCCATGATGACCATCGACTCCATACGGCTGAGTGCCAGCCGAGGATCGTTGGCGTGGAGGGTTCCCATCGAGCCTTCATGACCCGTATTCATGGCCTGCAGAAGATCAAACATCTCCTCGCCGCGAACCTCACCGATGATGATGCGCGTTGGGCGCATACGGAGGCTGTTGCGAACCAGGTCCTGCATAGTGATCTCGCCACTGCCTTCGAGTCCAGGCGGCCGGGATTCAAGGGTCACAACATGGGGCTGCTGGAGCTGCAGTTCTGCCGTATCCTCGCAGGTGAGGATCCGCTCGCCGTGGTCGATGGAGGCCGTCAAGCAGTTGAGAAGGGTGGTCTTACCGGACCCGGTACCGCCGGCCACGATCACGTTCAGCCGAACGCGGCCGATAATCCGAAGCAGTTCGGCTCCATCCGGGTGAATGGCGCCGTATTTCACGAGATCGTCGAGTCTGAGACGGTCGCGCTTGAACTTACGGATCGTGATGGTGGTGTTCTTGGCCAGAGGCGGCACAGTGACGTTAACACGGGAACCGTCATTGAGACGGGTGTCGCACATCGGGGTTGCCTCATCGACCTTGCGGCCGCGCTGGGCCACGATGCGCTGGGCGATATTGAACAGATGGGTCTCGTCGGTAAAGCGGCAGTTTGGCGCTCTCTCAATCTTTCCGCCGACCTCGATGTAGACCTCGGTGGCGCCATTGATCATGATATCGGCGATATCATCACGGTCGAGCAAAGGCTGCAGCGGACCGAACCCCAGAATGTCGTCCACCAAGTCATTGAGCATCCGGTCATGCTCATTCTTCGAGATCGCGATCTGCAGATCGGCGATGAACTGCTTGGCGCTTTCTTTGATCTCGATGGCCGCCTGATTTCTATCAAGCGCGTCCAGCCGCTGCATCATGTCCGGTGAGCCAAGGATCTCGTCCATGACCTGCTTTTTCCAGTCGTAGTAATTGACTGAAACTGCCTGGTCGTCTGCCACTGAAGCCGGGAGAGTACCCTTGGTGACAGAATTGGCGCGAATGGCTGTGACGGGAGTCGGCGCCGATGTGCCTTGGCCCGGGGCCGTCTTGCCAAGCCCGAATCCAGCTGGGCGAGCCCCGTTGCCGCCGAAGGAAACCCCAGGAACCTGGCGCGGGGACGGAGTACCCACCGTATCACTCACCGACCGAGGATCGATTTTCTTTGTTCCGAAACCCATGACTGTTTCGCCTTATCAGAATTCGTGTTGAATCACTTGGACTTCGTCTTTTGCGGGACGATGCCGGAGAAGCGGCGCATGAGCCCTGCCAGCCCGGAAGTCTTTCCCGATCCTGCGGCCGTATTGTCTTCCAGGGTGTTGACCCCGGCGAGGGAACGGGCGAGCTCGCGAAGTGCGAGGGTTGCAATCCCATTGGGTTGGACCTGCGCCAGCATCCGGGCCTCCTCAGAGGCTTCCCGGTGCAGTGCACGGTCGAAGGGCAGAACGGCGGTCGGCTCCAGCCCGCTCAGGCTCTTGGAGATATCCTCAATCGAGAGGTCCGAGCTCTTCGAACCAGCATGCTGATTGACGATCAGGCGAGGCCGCTTGCCCAGGCGGTCAAGGGCAGCGACGGTTTCCTGCGCGTTGCGAAGGCTGAGCAGGGTGGGGGTAACGACGAGGATAACTTCATTCGAGACCTGAAGAGCCAGGGAGGTCCACTGGGTCCAGACGCGGGGCATATCGAGGACGAGGTTGCTGTTGTCCCGGCGCAGGGTCTCGATTATGCGGGCCACCGCATCTTCACGAATATCCCAGGTCTTCTCCAGGTTGGCGGGAGCCGGCAGGATGGCGAGGTTGTCGTCGCATTGGACGAGAAGGCGCTCAAGCAAGTTTGCGTCGATACGCTCTGGCGTGAACAGAGCCTCCGAGACGTCCTGCTTTGGCTCCTGGTTGAAATTGAAGGCTGCGGCGCCAAAGCCGAAATTCAGGTCAACCAGTACTGAGGAAGAAACGAGGCTGGCTAGGTTCGAGGCCAGATTGCAGGCAATCGTCGATGTCCCAGCACCGCCGACGCTGCCAATGACTGCGGTCACATGGCCGTGGTCAACGCCAGACGTCTCCGAGTAGATCCGGGAAACGGCCCTGACGAGGTCGAGACGGTCGAGTTCCTCAACGACGAGGTAGTCTCTGACGTTGCGATCCTGCAGGGCGCGATGAATACGAACGCTGTTCACATGCCCGATGACGATAACATTCGTGGTCTGGGAGCAATGGGTGGCGAGGTCATCGAGCGCCGAAAGAAAGTTTGCCTCTTCCGGAGCCACCTCAAGAACAATCACGCTCGGGGTAGGGGTCTTCGAGTAGTAGTCGATGGCATCGCGGAGCCCACCTTCCATGATACCCGCTTTGGCGCGGGTCAGGATCGGGTCCTTGAAGGCTTCGTTTACGATCTTCGCCACAGGCTTGGTCTGGCAGAAAGCGTCCATGGTAATCCGTGGGACTGGAGCCAGCGGGGCTGCCATGGAGTGGCTAAGGTGAGGGTTCATGTGGTTCATGAGCGAGGTCCTTGCCGTGAGATCAGTTAGCGGATGAGCTGGAGACGCTATCGCCGCCGCCGGACTGGGCCGGGGGACGGCTGGTCGATGTCGGCTCACCGGCCACAAACTTGCGCAGCATGAGGACCCGCTGCGTCGAGTCAGGGGCAGTCTCACGGGCAGGACGAACCACATCCATCGGATTGGCGATCTGAGCCGCAATGTTCTGCTGATGGGCGCAGCCGAAGTTCGCGTGTGTCAGGTTCTCGAGATTGGCGATGCCGCTGTCGGCCCCGAGATCGTCCGGCCATTGGCCGCACTCGTGGGGCAGACCAGCCTCCAGTTGGACGTAGGCGAGCTTGATCGGCTCAATGCGGTCATACTGAAGGGCCTGATACTTCTTGAGTTCGATCGACGAACGGGGAACGCCCGCCGAAACAAGGGCTTTCACGACGTAGCCGACATGCTGGTCGACAGAGGCATTGTCAGCTCCCGATCCCTTGTAGGGGGATGAGACGACAAGGGCGGATTTCCCGGCAGGGCCGTAAGTGCGGGCGAAATCCTGGAGGTCGACCTTCTGGCGCAGTTCCAGCCCACCAACCTGAGTGGGGTAGATGTCGAGGGTGGTCAGCTCGTTCTTCAGGACCATCGGGTGACGGTCTCGGACATCAGGAGCATAGGGAAGGGTATAGGCGGGCTTCTCAAGATCGGCGCAGGCTGCGGCCAGAAGCGAGAGGCACGTCGCCGTCACAAGGTTTCTGATCATTGTAGGATCCTTCAGGAAATGAGCGGCGGCGTTAGTTGATGATGAAGCCAGGCTGCTTGTAGAGGGGCTTGGCGGTCTTCTTCTGAGTGTTCTTGCGGTTCATCTGGCCGAGGAAGGCGGCGCTCGGCTCGGACGCAGGCACGAAACCGTCATCGGGGCGGGCAATCTTCTGGGGCGAGACAGGCTTTGCGATGTAGGGGGTCACAACGATCAGGAGCTCGGTTTCCTGCTTCTGGAAATCACGGGACCGGAAAAGGGCGCCGAGAACCGGCAAGTTCATCAAGCCGGGCAGCCCGTTAACGGCCTGCTTGGTCTGCTGCTGGATCAGGCCAGCCGTGACCAGAGCCGCGCCCGACGGCATTTCCACGGTGGTGTCCTGCTTGCGGACCTTGAAGCCAGGGATGGCGAGGCTCTGATCTTTACCGGCCGGGACGATGATCTGGTTGCTAGGGTCGATCTCCGAGACTTCGGTTCCAACCTTGAGATTGATCTTACCCGATGACAGGACGACAGGGGTAAAACTGAGGCTCACACCGAACTTCTTATAGGTGATTGTCGGCTGGCAGCTGCCGCTATCGTCACTGCAGGACGTGCCACTCGGGACGGGCATTTCTCCGCCGACGAGGAAGTTAGCTGACTCGCCGGAGATGGCCGTCAGGGTCGGTTCTGCGAGGGTGTGGGCAACCCCGGCCTGCTCCATTGCCTGGAGGCTGATGGTATCGCCGGAGCCCCAGGTGGCGCTCAGCGCGGACTTCGCCAGCGAAGAGCCGGCGACCGGGAAGACGGACGAGGTTGCGGCATTGATCGTGGCGTCCTGGAGTGTCCAGGATCCAGTCGAGTTGATGCCGAGCTGCTTGAGGACATTGCGCTGGATCTCAGCAATGGTCACCTTGAGCATGACCTGGTCGCGGCCCTTGATGGTGAGGGCGCTGATCACAGGACCCAGGGAAGCCTCGGCGGCGCCACCCGTCGAGACGCTGCTACCGCCCCCAGCGTCAGGGGAGCGTACACTGGCCCCCAGATAGGCCGTTGCAATATCCACCGCTTGCTTGGCCTGCATGTCGTTGTCGACTTCGCCTGACAGGATGACGCTGTGGCCGACCATTTTCGTCTTGATGGTCGATCCCGGAATGACCTCGCGCAGAACTTCTTCCAGGCGGCCCGTGTCACGAGCGACCTGAATGAGGTAGCTGGTGATCCGGCGGCCTTCCGCATCCATGACGTAGACCTGGGTTTCGCCCTCGTTGAGGCCCAGAAGCATCATTTTCCGCTCAGAGCGGATCGTCGCCTGAACTACGCCAGGGTTGGTGACAATCACATCGCGGGCATCTGCCTTCAGATCAAGGAAGGTGGACTTCCCGATCATGACTGAGATGACCCTGTTGGTTACGTTGATGTTCGTCGAGACGCTGCTCAGAGGGTCAGCGACCGGATCGGCGGCATACGCCGGGCTCGCGATCCCGGCGCTGAGGCCGAGTGCCATTAGCGGGGCAACTCCGCTGATGATAGCGCCGCGATGGTTTCGAGCGCCCCGGGTCCTGGTGATTGTCATTATCGTTGTCCGAGTTTTGGAGAAAAGGTGTTTCAGTTCAGGGTCGATGACACGCCAAAGCGGATCAGCTGAATGTCTGCAGGACGAGCCTTCGGCGCCGGGCCCTTAGCGGTTGAGATCGTTTCGGCGGTCTTTTCGCGGATCGGGCGCAGTGCGAAGGACAGAGACCCGTTCCTCTGCGCCTTATTGAGCGAGACGATCTGCTCCGGGGTCACTTCGAGGGTAGCGGTGCTGCCGATCATCGAATGGGCCCCATCGCTCTTCTCGATGGTCTGATCGATCGCGATGATGCGGATATCCTGCATGAGGATCGTAGAGTCGACGTCTGTGCGGCCAGCGGCCGGGGCCTGTCCGGTCACATAGATGTCCACTCTGTCGTTCGGCAGGATCATGCCGCCGGCGGCGTTTGCTCCACCGGCATCAAGCCTGAGGGAGAAAGCCCGGTAGCCTTCTGGGAGAGCGGTCGCGAGAAATCCAGATTTGTCGGTGCGCAGGAGACGGGCATCGACAATCAGTTCGCCCTTCATGATCATGGCGGTAGCCGTGGCCTTTTCGTAATGGCTCAGGGCGTCCGGCTGCGCATCACGCTGGATCGCATTCGGGGGAACCGAGGTTTTCGGCCAGGTCTGCCAGCCGAGCATCGTCGACCTGACCTGCTGACCGATCTTAATGTCCTCACTGGCCACGAGGATCTCGGTCAGGTCACGCGGATCCGGGGCAGCGGGAGCCTCGATGGCTGCAACAGGCGCTGCCGGGGCAGGTTCCGGGGTCATCGCACTCGACATGATGAAGGCGAGGGAAGCCGATACGGCCGTGATCCCGAGGAGAGCTGCGGTCTTTTTGTTCATGAGCCGTGTCCGATGCGTGTAATGATTCGTGTTTGGCGAATTAAACTTCGCATGGCCCTTTTATATCTTTTTTTACCGCAGCAACTCGGTTTTTATTGGCCAGCAGCTCTTATTCAGACGTCCAGTGGTTAACGGTCAGAGCGGCGGCTGTGGCGGCGGCCAGTGTTAGAACCGGATCGGCGAATATCTCTTCCTGGCGTTCGACGCTGGCATAGGCCTCAACGGCATAGTCATAGACGACGTAATCCCGGCCCCGCTCGGCCGCAGCGCTTTGATTTTCCAGGGGATTTGACTGGCTGGCGATATGTTTCAGAGACAGCAGAGTTTCCAATAGTTCCATTTCTGTTAGGCCTCGCTCGAATCCAGCCTTGATGACTGCGGCGCATGCCTCATGGGAGAGGCGCAGCAGCGAGTGGGACCAGGGGAGGGTTAGCCGGTAGCCTCGACCGGACGTGCGAATGACGGAACCGGTTCGCACAATGATGCCTGTGTCGGGACTGAACCACTGGCAAGGCCGGCAGATGCTTGAGAATGCAAGAGCTTGGGCTGTGGCAAGGAGGTTTGGCTCAATGCAATGAGACCCCTTCAGGCTCTCGAGGGCTCGACCCCAGACGAGATCCCTCAGACCATTCAGGACAGCGGGCAATTCGACGGCGAGTGTCTTTTGCCCGGGTTTTGAGAAGGATGACAGAGCGAACTGAGTTCTTTGGAGCACGCCTTCGGTATCGTCAGCCGCAAGGAATATGGCTCTGGCGCGATGCATGATTTGCGTTTGCTCGACATCCTTGGTGTCGGTCCCGTCCGAAAGGGCCAAGGCGGCGGACAAGTAGCGCAGATCGAGAACTTCACGCTCGTTCTGGGCGGTCGCACTGCGGTTAACGATAAGGCTCAAGGCCCTGGCTAGGATCTCGGCAGAGGCACCACGTCCGCTGAGAAGGATCGGCTCATAATGACCGTCGGCCGAGGACGTCGCACCTGGGTCATAGACGATTTCGAAGCTGGACCGGAGGAAAGGGGTACGAGCGGAGGAGGATAGGTCTCGAATCATGGCGGTTTGGTTCTGCCTTCTTGGTTCAGCTATCCGCCAATATCCTGCATTACTGATGTCGCGCCATCCGTTTTAATGTGCTAATCCGAATTAAAGTTAGCAGCCAGAAAGGAGCCGCCCGAATGGCCGATGATTTGTTTAAGGATGTCCCTGATATCGTTCCGCCGACTGGTACGGCTGTGGTGCCGATTAGCGCAGGCGCAGACGAGGAGCCAGCTCCCGAGATAGACGAGGCTGTGGCGGAAACGGTTAGCGTATCCCCTGACCAGTTGCCTCCGCCTGAGGGGTTCACCCCAAAGGAAATTCAGGGCTCTATTTTTAGCGCTTCCGTCCAGATTTATAACAGCCGGCCAGAGGATCCTGGGTTTACGGGGCAGCGTGCGGCTGTGGAAGACGCTGCGACCCTATTCTCGCTCTGCGGGAACAAGCACGTTATGCGAGAGATCTTCGCTGAGATTACAGAGAAGCACTCCCTCCCTTATGACGTGTTTGCCAGGGCGGAAGCCGAGATCGAGGGCATGTTTCAACTGCCCAGCGAGAGCTAAAACAAAAGGCCAGGAGAAATTCCCGGCCTTTGCAATTGAGGGGAGCGCTGCGCGCTCCCTATTTTTTTGCACCAGCGAAGCGTTTGGCTGAAGTTGCGGCCGGGCGCCTCTGCCCTCCCGCTTTTGGTGCTGGGGATTTGCCGCCCGACCCGCCAGAACCGGCTTTTTTAGCGAAAGCCTCGTCCAGGAATTTGCCAGCGGCGACCTTGGACACGTTGTCGGGGTACCCTTCTGGCGGCGTTGCGCCCTTTTCTACGAGCTTCTTCACCCAATCCATCTGGCCTGGCGTGGCAGGCTCGGTGCCACGCTTCTTTGCAATCTCCTCGACGAACTTTTTGAGGGCGTCGCGATCTTCCTTGATGGCGTCCGGTAAGGGAGTGTTCGTTGCCTGGGCGAGCCGCTGGGCTTTGTCGAGGAGCCAGTCACCAGAACCGCCCTCGGTTTGGGATGCTCCGGTATGCTGGTCGATGAAGGCTTTGCACGTTTTGAAGTTTTTCGTGACCTCTCGGGGTAGGGGGATGTTCTTACGGCCGGCGATATTCTGAGCGTAAGTGACCATGGCTTTGGTTGGGGGAGTTGCCACTGCTGCCGTAACAGAACCCTTCTTCTGCTTGATGCTCGGGATCAGATTGTAGGCGACCTTCGAGATTTCCTTGATGATCTGGTCGGCTGTTGCCTGTCCGCTCAGGATATCGTCGAGGCGCGCTTCCATTCGGGCTGTCGCGGCGGGATCGACAACCACGGGGGCGGCCGAGACCAGGATCTGGTAAAGCTGCAGACCGAGGTCTGTGGGAACAAGGTTCTTCTTCTGAACCATGATCTGCCCTTGGAGCTTCAACCCTTCGATGATGGTGTCGCGGGTCGCCGGGGTGCCAATGCCCTTGGCTTCCTTGAGGCGCTCCCGCTCTGCCGGATCGTCGACGAACTTCCAGGCCTCCTGCATGGCCTCAATCAGGCTGCCTTCGGTATAGCGCGGCGGTGGCTTGGTCATTTTGACCAGCACTTCGGTTTCCTGCGCTGTGACGGGCTCACCGTTCTTGAGAGGGGGAAGCTTAGTCTCCTCCTCGTCGTCATCGGACTTGTCCTCGAAGATCTCTTTCCAGCCTGCATAGACCGGGACCGATCCTGTGACCGAGAAGGTGAACTTGCCAGGCGGAACCTCGGCGGCCCGAACGTCCACCCAGATCTTGGTCTGGTCGTAGATGTGCTGCTCGCCGATGGCCGCAAGATAGGTCCGGGCGATGAGATCGAAGAGACGCTTCTGGTCGGGGTTAAGCTGGGCGACCGTCTTGGCGAACCCTCCCGGGCAGTTGACGTTCGGAACGATGGCGTGGTGCGACACGCCCTCCAGCTGCTTGTCGCTGAAGATGCCGCTCTTGCCCTTGCGGATCACGGGAGCCTTCAGGGAATAGGAGGCATAGTCCTGAACCTCCTTGAGCATGGTCAGAAGCTGGGGCGCCTCCGGGATCATCGTCTCAGGCAGATAGCGGGTTTCCGAGCGGGGATAGGTGATGATCTTGAAGGTCTCGTAGAGCGCCTGAGCCGTGTCGAGGGTCTTTTTGGCAGTCCAGCCCCATTGGGACGCCCGCTTCTGGAGCGTGGGCAGGTCCATAGGTTTGGCTGGGGCGCGCTCTTTGCGCTCCGTCTTGACGTTCACCGGCCCAGAATAGGCTTTGGCGGCTTGTGCGATGAGTTGCGCCGTCCCACGCACGAAAATGCGGGCATCGTCTGAGGGGGCATAGAAGAGATTGGCCGGGCCCGAGGCGCCGAGCACGTTAAGCCGGATCTCGAAATACTCTTTTGGGACGAAGTTCCGGATCTCGAGTTCCCGCCGGCACAGAATACCGAGGGTGGGGCTCCGGACGCGGCCGATCCCGACCGGCTTCTTGCTGCCCTCTGGCCTCAGATTGTTGGTGGCAACCCGAGTGAGGGAGAGATTATAAATCTGGTCGGCCTGCTGGCGAGCCACGAAAGCATCGTACATGCCCTGGTACTCGGAATTGGGCTTGAGCGCCTTGAACGCCGCTTTCAGGGTCACAGGGTCCTGGGCGGTGAACATGGCTCGCCGGACTTTGCCCCGGAACTTGAAGAACTCCAGGAGGGACTGGCCGATCCCTTGGCCCTCTCGGTCACAGTCGGTAGCGATGACAACCTCGTCGGCTGTGGCCAGCGCCCGCTTGATCTTCTCCAGGGCTTCCTTCTTGCCGCCGCCTTCACCAGGAACGTACCCGTAGCGCCCGCCCTGGGGGTAGAGGAGATCGTCGGTCCACTTCTCCCAGGCTGGGTTGACCTCACCTGGCAGCTGCAGCCGCAGGAGATGGCCTTGCGCGGCGAGGACCTGCCCATAGGTGGTTCCGACGGCTGTCGAAACGTCACGGGCTTGGGACGGTTTTTCGCAAATGACAATGGAGGGCATGGATCGCGTGTTCTGCTATCGTTCTGGAATCAACCGGTACCATGCTCGAGGTTTGGGGACGAGAGCACGGGTGTCGCAGACTACAGTTTAATTCCATGCGCCTCAATTTATTTCGCGGCCCGCGGAGACGGAAGCCGGCAGTTATTCCCCGTCACTACTCCATCAGGGTAACCGCTATGATCTTGCTAAACGGCCCGTCTGCGGCAAGACTCGCCCCTTAGCGTTCGGAAATCGTTGGTACATTTTGGTTGCGTGAGTTGAGCCTTCTAGAATCTCTGTTCTCAAGCGCGATTTCACTTAGCGGCGGAGGAAGAAGTGGCTCCCGTCTCCAAGCCGATGGTTCTGGTGGTAGTTCATGGTGTTGGAGCTGTTGAGCCCGGCACGATGGTCCGTGAACTCTGCGGAGAGCTCGCTGGACCCTTCGAGCGTGATCTTAACGTTAAGGATCTTCCCCCAAAGCTAATCCCGACCGATGGACGACGATACCAGACTGCATACGAGTTATATTGGGCAGATCTGAAACCTGGCGGAAACACGAAACGCGCTCGCTGGGGTCGTCCCGTACAGGTGATGCTCGCGCTCTCGCAAATCGGGGCAGTGGGATGGGACGACGGTGAGTCTGGCATTAATGGATATAGCCAGGCCGGGAATTTGCTGCACAGGTTTATGTGGGGACTCGCGCTGTCGCTTTCTGCGATCTACTTTCCATTACTCCACATGACGGTGTTGCCTCAACCAGTCAGTATAGGCGTGGCACTTGTCTCGATCCTACCAACTTGGCTGCTAGCCTTCTCGCTGCGCAACCTTGACACTTCGGTCTGCTTTTCAGCTTATCTGACGCCGATGCTTGGCGCAGTGTCCATCTTCGCTGGGTATAAGGGCTGGGTCAGCACCGATAGAAGCGCGGAAATCGCTGCTTGGCTACTCTCATTAATCTATCTCGCAGTGATAGTTCTAGCCTTGAGTGCGGCTGTCGGAGTCACAATCAGGGGTGTGCTAGCATCAAATCGTCTGTCGTTTCGCTGCTACTTGGTACGGTTTGCAGCCCTATCCTTGCCATTTTCACTGTTGGGTGGAGGCTTAGGGGCTCTGTCGTGGGCCTTCAACTTATGGCTCAGTACATACTTCGGGCCTGGATCGCTCTCCCAATGGAATACCGCGTATACCAAGGCGTTGCCGTTTGATCTCGCGCTCCTAGAGTTTGCCTTTGCAGCGGCAACATTTTCATTCGGAGCCGTGTTTGCTATTGCCGGCGCCATCTATTTTGTGTGCATCAAGTTCGGACCTTCAGAAAGCCAATCAGGGAAACTCGGCGAGTTTCTAAGAGGCAGTATTGTTCCTGCACTCCTTGTGCTCGTTGTGGGGAACACGATTGTATCAGCGCTCTATGTCGTGAACGTGTTTCTCTTCCCAAGGGACGAAATTCTTCAATTCGGACTTTTGAGAGATGCTCATGACCTGCTGCTTCGGTTCGGCGAGGCCATAGTGCGTAAGATCGAGGGAGACGACTCAAGCCAATCTGGGACAGCCATCACGGCGTTCTCCATCTATGCGGCCTCAAGCACACGAATCGTAAGCTTTATTCCGTCCTTGTTCGGCAAACTCCGCCAACCTGCTGCGATTATCGCCGACGTAGTGCTGTGGCTGGCTCCCGAAAAAACCTTAAGCTATCGTAACAGCGCTCGAAGGTACCTCCCCGAAGAAGAAACCCTGAGCTACCGTCGCAGCGCCCGAAGGCGCCTCGCTGATCTCCTAAAGGCGATTGGACCGAATGTAAGCATTCATCTTCTGGCGCACAGCCAAGGAACGGTTATCGCAGTGGACACCTTGAGGAACTATGACGCCCAAAACATAGACCTGATCACAGCTGGGTCTCCGCTCGACTCCCTTTATAAGACGTTCCTGGGAATTGAGCTGCCCCGTCCGCCTTCTGTCCGGATTTGGAAGAATTTCTACCGAACCAGTGACTATGTTGGTGGCAATGTCTCAGCAGCTGGGACGAAAAAAAACAAGAGCGCTAACAACATCATCGTTGATCAGGATTATCGTTTGAACCACCTCGACTACTTCCGTGCGAGGGCAATCGTTGACCAGATTTTTCCCAGAGAAGCTCAGGATAAAAGCTCCCCGTCGGTGGTGCCGGGCGAATAGAGCTCCTTCGCAAAACTCTGTAGAGCGGCCCTTGCTCCGTCACTGCTTCTTGAGCATCTCCTATGGAGATAAAACATGATGACCAAGTCTCGACCGTTCTTAGCAATTCTCTGTCTTCTGACGGGCCTAGTCGGTGCTGGCAAGGAAGCAGCCTCCGCGCCGGGTGACATATTTGTCGAATTTTACGGATCACAGGTATCGTGGACCAGTGCTGAGTATGTTGGGCACGCCTTCACCTGTATTGCCTTGCATCTCAATAATGGGATCAAGGAAGATTGCTACGGATTCTATCCGAAGCAGGGTGGGAAGGGGCTGATCGATGGGCCAGGCATCATCAAGTCTGAACTGAAGGAGAATCCAACTCGGTTCAGCCGAATTTCGACAACGGTGAAAGCCAAAATAAGTGAGGAGCAGCGCCGTCAAATTCTCGCTCTTGCGAATGATTGGAACGCACGAGGCTACACCTTAACGGACTCAAATTGCATAGATTTTGTTCATGACGCTGCTGGGAAGATTGGCCTAAAGCGGCCAGACAGGTCGAGCTTCCAACTTCCGGCGGCGTATCTTCAAGAGTTGGACAGGCTTAACTAGAGCAGATTCGATCTAGAGATTTGCCCCATGAGCAGCTCTCGCTAATGGAGTAGTATCGCTCTTCCGAGGTCTCGTACCAACAAAAGTCTCCCGGCAAGCTTAAGCTATTAACTAGTGGGCTTTCTCAACCAGCGCTGATCTCAGGACAAACATCCCCTTTGGGACTAGGAGTGCCACATGGGTCCGTTGAGCTTAAAAACGTCTAGCCGTTTGTCATCTCTACTGCCGAGTTGGCTCGTAGTCATGCTCTTGGCCTGTGGTTTGCCTCCCCAGGCGATTGCTGAGGATAACCCGCTCCCTCCAGCAGATTGTCTTGTTGTTGACAGTGATTCTAATCTTGATGACCTTCGCGCCCTTTCTGTGATCGCCCCCAACCGGCGCGTTGTCGCGGTTGTAGCGACTGACGGGATCCTTCCCGCCTCGGAGGGAGCACTTACCCTCGCCCGTCTACTTGCAGCCGGAGGCGCCCAGGGTGATCCCATTGTGATTCAGGGGAACGGTCGCGCGTCGGCAGCGCCGGAGCCGCCCGCTTGGGGGTGGCTTCAGGACGCCCGGAAGGATGCACAGCGGCTTGATAACGGACTGCAGCGGGTCGTACAGGCGTCCCCGTTCCGCGTGTTGAGGCCGGTCGGACCGGATCGCTTGGCGGAAGCGGTATCCTCTGCCGTTCAGGACTGCTTGACCGTGGGCCTCGTTATGATCGGCCCATGGAGTTCTGGTGTGGCATATCTGGATCGAATTTCCGATCGATTGAGGTTTGTGCTCGCCCAAGGTCGGTCGCCCGATGACCCTGCCGATCCGGATTGGGATCGCGTCAATTGCCGCTTTGACATGGCATCCTGCCGAAGCGCAATGAACCACATGGGTGCAGTGCCCGTCGCCTGGATAGACTTCCCAAAAGACGGCCCAGCCTACCCTTTGGATGCCGATCTCGTTAATCGGTTTACCGCTAACCCACTCGCACAGGCCTTGCGAGGCGTGATGCAATCGGACGAGCAGTGGAAGATCCAACAGCTCTGGGACGATGGGCCAGCGATTTTTCTTCTGCGGCCTGAGGCGTTCAGGAAAGTGGGTGAGCACTACGAACCCGCTGTCACTCCCACCGAGATGCGGAAGATACTCGGGGAAATTGTCAGCGCACGTTGACTGAAAGCATCCAATAAGACTGGCAGGCTCCTACGCGCCGAAGGCCAACGCACACTGAAAATATTGACGCTTTGGACAAGCATGCTAAGCATCATGCGCTGGCGTCCCTAACGCTCACCAGGTGTGAGATGCCGGTTCCAATCGCCTTGCGACTCTTTCTGTCCGACAGCGGAATCAGCCGACGGATTCGTGGCCATGGCCTGCCCCATGTGGGGGATCCGCGTGTGATGGCAATTCAGAGTTGGACTACAAGATCCTTCTTTATGTCCGTGAGGGTGATCATGGCGTTCCGAGCATAATAGCAGACGACGAACTGTTGATTTTGGGTTTCCCGAAGCCAGAGAGCTTGTCGTACGCAGAGGAGCGCCTGCCCTCGCGCTCTTTGCCGAGAGAGGTTGCCTTGCGATCCCCACCATTTTTTCAAGGCGGCAGCATCTCGAGATAACTCCTACGGAATATGCGAGTCCCTACGTTCATTTCGAACGTCGCGGCAGTCGCGGTCGGTTAAAGTTTAGGAAGTTTGGCTTCACTGATGACAGAATGATCTGACCAGATCGGATTGTCGCTCTTCCAAATAAACGTGTCTGAGGCGATGCCTCGCCTGAGCGACAGAGATCTGGCCGCGACCGCCTTGTCTCTTGACGCGCAAGCCGCCAGGAGCACACCCCAATGCCCGCCTACGCGAACCGGTCGCCACAATGCTGTTTTCAAGTCGGCATACTGGGCTTCGACAAGCCGCGCATGACGTTGCGCACCTCTCTCAGTCCTGTAAGAAGCAATGAAGGTCCAATACTGAAATCCAGAGGCTGCGGTACCGCACTGCAAATAAGAATTTGCGTATTCTTCCGGAGAGGACGTCTCAAGCTCCGCTGCAGGAATGTTCGGGTTGGAGGCGTCCACACAGAGCCGATCGTTACGAAGTATTTCGCCGGTGAAAGCGCTCTGCGTAGAAGGGAACGGGTTGAGTGGGCATTCCGGAAAGGGGTAGAGCGGCCACTTCAGCTCATTGCGACTGCTCGATGATCCTAATACGCCTTTAGGGAAGAGTTTCAGGAAAACCTTTTCTCGCAAATAAGGATCAATCCAAATCCTCAGGCCCGTTTGCCGGTTTTTCCAATAATCGTGACCATAGTTATATTTAGCAGGGCCAGCTGTGGGGCGACTGTTATTTCTGGCATAGGGCAATGCGTGAGCTTGCCACTGATGATTTCCGTCGATGCTTCGAACAGCCCCGAACAATGCACTGAAGTTGCCCGCATAGGCCGGGTATACCGGTGTGCCGTACCGTGGGGAAGTATAGTCCGCACCCACCTGGTCTGCTATGAGTTCGTTAAGAGCATCCGGCTGCAGGAGCGACAGTTTCGCAAGCACAACAGCACTGTTAAGCGCTGCGAAAACCTCGGGATTGAGCTGATTATTGGATAGCCCCACGTCCGCATCAACCACGGATGCTACGTCGCTAAACCGGAGCAGATTTTTCCCCGAGGTGTCACCGCTGTACGCCTGATTCAGCCTGTCCCGGCTCGCATTGCTCGGGTCAGAAAGCAGGTCAAGGAAGTCGCGTGTTGTCGTGTCGGTTAGAAAGCCGACAATTTCCAGCCCCGCCTTGCGGAGCTCGGGCTTGAGTTTTTCAACGATTTTCTTCTGAGCCGTGCGGCTGGGAAAAATCAGCCACTGGAGTAATTCAGGCAGATCCTCGATTGCATCGTCGAACTTCTGGTTCAGATCCTCGACGAAATTCCGAACGGCACAGGTGGCCTCGCCAATCTCAATCGGTGCCGCGGTATATACAGAGCCGTAGCACGAATACCATTCGGTGTACTCTGACAGAGGGTTGCCTTCAGAAAGGAGCATCTTCATACCGGCGCGGTGGCTGGCGCCGATATATTCAGCCGTTGCCTTGTCTATATCACCAAGCCAGTTGTCGAGCAGTAAGGTGATAGTATTGTACTTATCTATCACCTTTTTGATTTCATCTACGATGGCCGTGACCTTATTTAGCTCACCGGCAATGCGCTCCTGTACTTTTCTTAGCTCCTCGACCGCCTTTCGCGCTGTCGCAACGATTTGTTCCTGGACTGCCTGTTCTGCTCTGGCCACATCGACCGCGGCTTGATAGGTGCCCTGGGCTATCCCCTTAACCGCTTCTTCGTGCCTCCTCCTGAGGTCATCGATGGTGTTTTTCGTTCCATCAACATTCGCTTGCGCTATTCGTGCAGCCTCGTTGGCTGCTGCTACCTGAGCGTTGAGGCCGGTAATATCTCCCTCAATCTTTGATATTTCGTTGTTTAGGTCCCCGGCCTTTTTCTGGCATTCCTTGACAAGGTCAGGGATCACAAGAAGATGGCAGGCAAGGTCGGCAATTTTCCCGCGCAGATCGCTAATTTTCCCCTGGAGCGACTTTATTTCGTTGGCGACATTGGCGGCAGTCTGGGCAGCAAAGTTAACCGCATCTACAGCGGCCTTGAGCTGCTCGGCAAGAAGCTTTTCCTGAAAAGTCAGAAGTTCAGGATAGTCTTGGATAAGCCTGTTGGCAGCATCTAGAGCCCCTAGGGCTGCATCTGTGGCGTTCTTCTTGAGAGCGAGCAGCTCCTCCGCAACGCGCAACGACACCTCGGCTGCTTCAAGCGCCGCTTTCCCCGTCGCTAAATCAATTTGCAGCTTCGCCTGCTTCTTGAAGTGATCGGCGCCAAAAGTGGTAATGCCTTCAACCAGGTTTTGGGTCTCTTGTTTAGCAATCCGAACTCCATTTCGGACATGATACATGGCCGTAAGGTGCGCTCCTGTCTTAGCCGCTTTGAAATTCTGAGTTGCGACATCCTCGTCAAGGATTAGGGTATCGCGAATAAACTCTGCAGGCGTTCTAAGGGAGGCTTCGAAGCCGACCGCATTTCCTGCTCTATCCAAAGGCGCTGGCGTTATCGATTCGATATACTTCTCAAGCAAGAAATGTCGCCGCTCCACTTCCCGCTCATCGTCGGTAAGCTCGAAGATGTCGCCGGCCAACGCATTTACGTACGAATGCGCGAAGATATCGCCCGCCGCATGTGCGACGAAGCCATACGAGAATGCTATGTCGGAGGGTGATGAGGCGCGACTGACTAATTGCCTCAGCCAATCATCGGTCTGCCATCCATTCGTAACTCCTGGATGTGTCGTCGTCTGACCAACTATTGGATCTGGAAATACATCCGGACCGAGGTTGCCCATGCGATACTGACCTGGGTTTGTCCGAAGCGCATTGAGAATATGGGGAGCAACGTCATACGACTTGCCTACGAGGTCTACGCGGCCATCGTCCAAGGCATCGTTGAGTACTTGCTGACCAATCCAAAAGTGCGTCTTGAGGCTCCAAGCGAGAGCGGTGTTCGGGCAAGCAAGGCTGCTCGCTAAACCAATTGTGGTTGCTAGGGTCAACGCACGTTGCATCTGGGCCTCCTCTAAGCGGGGATCAGTCACATAAGCGCGGCAACAAAGAGCAGTTTGGGACGATACTATTGAAAAGCTAAGCTAAGACTCTGGGGCACTCGAAATCAGTGCTAGGTGTTTGATGCGTGAGGATACCTTAACGCAGACCGCTTTTAAAGATCAGGCGTGTTTACTTGACAGACTGAGGCTTAGGGACGGCTATATTCAAGTCATATAACCCAAATCAGTAGCAAAACTACATCTTATTAGTTACCGTTTTGTATGACCTAGGCGCAACACGGAGTTTTTATCGTCTTAATAAGGGCTGGAACCAGCATCTGCTCGATAGAGCCGTGGAAGATCTCGCCTCTCATCGGCCCGCCCACAACGAGCGGTGCCACAATCCCGTCCTCTCGCAGGCCCGCCCCAAAGGTTGTGGTGAGCCAATGCCCGTGCGGCACCGCATCGACCACCCGCTGTCCGCGCGGCACTCTGCCGTAACGCCGGGTCATGTTGGTTGCGGTGCCGGTCTCATCGAGGAAGACGAAGCGGCTGGCATCCATGAAGCGCTGCCACACGCGAAAGCGGCGGCGCTCCTAGGCTAATCCGGCCGGTCCTGCTCGGCCGCCCGGAGCGTCTCTTTTTCATGCGTCAGATCCATGCGTTTGTGCGTCAGGTGAATGGTCGAGAGCGCCTACACCTCGATTCCGCGGGTGTGCAGTTCGGCACGGATCCTCGGGACGCGTGATGCCGGACTTCGCCTCTACCAAGGTGCGCAGCAAATCCTGATGTGGTTCGAGCACCGGACGACGATGGCCTCCAACCCGGTCCGGCGGGACCGAAGCGGTCTCGCGCAGACGCCGCATGAGCTTCTCGGCGGCCGAGGGACTGACTTCGTATCGAGCAGCCGCCTGGCGGATCGAGCTGCCCTTCTCGACTGCCCGTACGATGCGCTGGCGCAGATCTTGGGGCAACGGTGTGGCCATGGCGAGCCTCTGCTCGAGCCCCTGACCACTATCGAGTCAGATCCCGCGATTCCGTTCAACCCCCAACAACTTCAGAACCAGTGTCCAACCATATCAGAATTGGTTCAAGCAACTGCCTGGGTTGGCGAGTGCGTTGTAACGCAAGCTGACACCGCGTCCAGACACTGAAGGGCCGCAACGAGTTCGGGGGAGATGTTGAGACGCCTTACGTTGGTATCGATCATCACTTCAGCTTCACCAGTTGGCACGATGAACACTAATCCAGAAGATCCTGGAGGACGAAGCGCCTTCTCCCGGATGACGTCTCTAATCTGAGCAAGCCCGGCATCACCGCAGTTCTGCGAAAGCCGGATCTCGATCCTTGAAAGTGACATGTCTGTTATCCTGTCATTTCGATGCCGATGACGCCTTTCATCGCCTTGATCGCTTTGAGGCTGAGATCATCGGTTTTGATAGTGAGGCTCGTTTCCTTTGGCGGGTTCTTCCCGATTGCAATGAACAGACGGGAACCTGCAGTTGCTTGCGCCCTGAGTGCATTGCGGGAGCGGATTTCACCTAGGACTTGTACGGCCAGTGCTTGATCGAAGCACCGGACGACAGCGGCGTTGATAGCCTTCTGCTGCTCCGCATTGGCGGGGGACCATCGGGCGATAACCGGGCTTCCCCTAGACCAATCGAGTTCCGCCACCACGATCAGTGGCTCCTTCGATAGGATCGGAGGAACGACGTTTTCGCCAAAGCGTGCCTTCATGCTTGAGCAGGCATCACCAACTTGAACCTCAGTGATGATCTTGCCATCGGCGTTGCGGTCCTGAATGGCGATGATTTCGACCAGGACCTTCAAGGCGGTTTGATCTGGGGTGATCTCCCGCATCGTGCGGCGAGCCGTCGTGAGTGAGACGATCCCGTTGCTTCCGATCATATCGGCATAGATATCGATCGGGTGAGCGGCGAAGCGGTAGCCAAAGGCCTTTTCCTCGCCGGCAATCGCATCGGCTACCGTTAACGGTTCCACCGTAATTTTAAGGGGCATCGGCGCGGAACTGCCAAACAGGTCGCCCTGGTTCACACCAGCCGTTTTGCGGCTGGTGGCCTGCTTGCGGAGTGGCTCGGCCCCCGAGAGGTGATGAGCCCGAAGATTGATCCGCGCCTGATTGTCCTTAGGCGCCGAGAACTGATCGGCGGTCTGAACAGGCAAGCGGTCGAAGGCGCCGGCCAGAATAAGGCTCTGGATCTGCGTCTTGTTGATCAGGCCAAGGGTTCGTTCGGTGAAATCCTCAAGTGACCTGAATGGCCCCTCCTGGCGAAGCGCCGCGATCTCAGCGGCAAGGTCCCGACCGATGCCAGACAGAGCGCAGAGCGCATACCGGATCACCTTAGAACCGTCCTCGCGCCGCTCGATCTGGAAGCTGCGGCCGGAGACATTGATGTCTGGTGGCAGGACAATGATGCCGAGCTTCTTCGCCTCATCGACCGTTCGGGCCAGTTCATCGGTCCCGGACATTTCCTGGTCCATGTTCGCGGCCAGGAACTCGTGGGTGTGATGGCGCTTCAGGTAGGCAGTGATCCAGGTGATGAGCGCGTAGGCGGCGGCGTGGCTCTTGTTGAAGCCATAGGCGGCGAAGGGGAGCACGAAGTTATAGAGCTCCTCAGCGTCCTCGCGGCTCTCCCCCTGAGCGATGCACTTTTCGACGAAGATCGTGCGCTGCTTGGCAATCTCCTCGGGGATTTTCTTACCGATGGCTTTGCGCAGGACGTCGGCCTCGGCAAGGCTGTAGCCTGCAACGATCCGAGCCATCTGCATGATCTGCTCTTGGTAGATGATGATGCCGTAGGTTTCTGCGAGGGAAGCTTCGAGCTTCGGGTGCGGATAAGTCACCTTGGCGCGTCCGGCTTTTCGGGCCCCATAGAGCGGGATGTATTCCATCGGACCGGGGCGATAGAGAGCGACAAGCGCAATCAAATCCTCGAAGCGCGTCGGTTTAATTTCCTTGAGCGCCTTGGTCATGCCCGGGGATTCGATCTGGAACACACGAAGGGTCCAGCCGCGGTTGAGCATGGTAAAGGTCTGCTCATCCTCGAAAGGAAGGGCATAGGGATCAATCGATATGCCCTGCTTCTCCAGCAATCGGCGGGCGCGCTCTATGACCGTCAGGGTCTTGAGCCCGAGGAAGTCGAATTTGACGTGTCCGGTCGCCTCGGCTGCGCCCATTTCATACTGGACCACCGGCAGCGGGTCTGTACCAGGTGGGAACAGGGGGGCCGTTTCAAGCAGAGGGCGGTCGGAGATCACCACGCCGGCGGCGTGCTTGGTCGCGTGGGTGACGGTCCCTTCGAGGGTCTTGGCCGCCTCAAAAGCTTCGGCCAATTCGGGATTGGTCAGGGCGCGGGCAATGTTGGGATCGTCCTGGGCGTCTGCCAGAGATCCAATCCCCTGCGGAATGAGCCGGGAGAACGCTTCAACGGCACCAGGGGTCATGCCACGGGAGGCTGCAGCGGCCTTGAAGGCAGCCCGCGGCCCCATGGTGATGTAGGCGCCGATATGGGCCACACGGTCCTCGCCGTAGCGGTCCATGACATAGTTCATGACCTCCTGGCGGCGCGCTTCACAGAAGTCCACGTCGAAGTCGGGCAGGGACACGCGCTCAGGATTGATGAACCGCTCGAACAGCAGCCCGAACCGGAGGGGATCGAGTTCTGTGATCGAGAGCGTCCAGGCAACAAGCGATCCTGCGCCAGAGCCGCGACCCGGTCCGACCGGGATATTGTGCTCCTTGGACCAGGTGATGAAGTCCGAGACGATCAGGAAGTAACCGGCAAATCCTAAGCGGGTGATGTGGTCGAGCTCAAACTCAAGCCGGTCGAGATAATCCTGGCGCCTCTCCTGCATGTAGGGGTTTTGGGCAATCCTGGCTTTCAGGCCCTCGCGCGCCCGCTGCTTGATCTCCTCGATCTCGTCGTCGGCGCTAAGGCCCGGCATATGAGGAATGCGGGGCTGGCTGGAATGAACGAAAGCGTCCGACCGAGCTGCGATCGCGTCGGCGTTGGTCAGGGCCTGGGGAACGTCCTTGAACAGGAATTCCAGTTCAGGGGAGGATTTGAAGGCGACGGACTGGGCGATATTGCCCTTCTCGGCCAAGGCCTCAGCGGTGCTGGTTCGTTTGCGGCGGGAGACGAAGTCTACAATCTCTAGAGCTTCGCGGTCCTCAAGGGAGGCGTGGCGGATTTCGCTGGTGGCGACGACAGGCGGCTCTAGGCCTGCATCGTTCAGGAGTTCCAGCATTCTGGCTTCGATGGGATCGCGCCCGTCCCGACGCTCGATCTCAACGGCAAAGGTCACGCCGCTCGTATCCAGGCTGGAAAACAGGGTTTTGACGTAGGCACCCGCATTGCTGGAACGGGCGGCATTGGCCAAGAGACCGTCTTCGGTGGGTCCCGTCAGGAAATACAGGGTCTCGGCTTGGCCATCGAGAAGCGTCTGCAGCGGGACTGGCCCGAGATGGCAGGCAGAGGCGACCTTATAGAGCTGCTTCAGTCCGGCCTCGTTGCGGGCAATCAGTGTGACCCAGCCGGCGAGAGTGGTGTTCGCTTCCTCACCCTGGATCCGGGCTTCGACTGAAAGCCCGAGTATCGGCTTGATCTCGGCTTTCTTGGCAGCCTTACAGAACTCGTAAGCGCCAGCCATCGACGCACGGTCGCAGATACCGACACTATCCTGGCCAGCAGCCTTGGCGAGGCCGACGATGGCCTCCGGCGACAGGCAGGAGCGGCCGAGGGAGTAGTAGGACTCGGTTTTGATGTTGTTCGGCATCTCAGATCACAGAAGCTTCGTGGACCAGCCGCGGACAGCGGCGGCAGTCAGTGTATCTTTGGATGGTTGACCACCAGCAAACAGATCGTTCTGGGACTGCGGGGTTTCACGCTTGGCGAGCATCCTGATCCAGACCTCGGCCAGGAGGATGCAGTCCCGGATAGCGTCATGCTTTTTTGCCCGCTCCGCATCATAGAGGTCGAGGCGTCCCGCCACGGCGTCGAGGTTGCTCGTCTGGCCGGGCCAAAGAATTTTCACGGTATCGATAGAGTCGATGACCGGGTTGGGCAGAATCCGGAGGCCGTCCCGCTGGCAGGCATCGTTTAGGAAACCGATGTCGAAAGGCGCATTATGGAAAACCAGCGGAGCGTCACCGATTGCCTCTCGGAATTTCGGGTACACGTCCTTGAAGAGTGGGGCATTCTTCACCGCTGTGTCATGGATCCCGTGAGCCTCGAATGACCCATAGGAGATCCGTCGTCCTTCCGGGTTGATGTAGGAATGGAAGGTTCGCCCGGTTCGGGTGCGGTTGACGACTTCGACGGCGCCGAGCTCGATGATGCGGTCACCGTCATCAACACTCAGGCCGGTTGTCTCGGTGTCGGCAATCCAGAAACGTTCGACCGTAGGAGCGGCCGGTGTCGGATTATCTTGGTCGGATACGAGCATTGGTGGGTTCAACGGTTCTATTTTTGGGGTTTTGGCCACCCACGGGGGAGGTGGCTAAAATCCGAATTATGTTTTTGTCCTTATGCAACCCTTTTGGGCCAGGAAAGGGCAAGGGCGTGTCGGCTTGGAGGGTTAGGAACCCTTCCGCTTATTTTCGCCGACCCGGATGATCTGTCCCTCCGGCGTAGTGTTGTACCAGCCGGCCACGTGATAGACCTTCTCGCCACGGTTAAGCTTGCCTTTGAAGCAGGGGCGCCGGTGGGCGATGTCGTCAGGGGTCATCGAGAACGTGAAAATGGCACCATGGAGGACCTCGCCCGTCTCGCTCTTGCCGGAGACCGCCTGGAACGGGCGCTTATCCTTAGACATCTTCTGCTGGGTGGAGACCTGAAAGGTAACACCCTCCAGAACGATGCTCCCGAGGAGCGAAACAGAGCCGCGAGCCGATTCCTCGTTGAGCGTGCCGGAAATCGCAAAGGTACGTTGGGGGGCCATTGGCGGTCCTCGTTTGCTTTAGCGGCCCGAGCGCATGTTGTTCTCGAATCGCGAATTAAAATGCAGCGTTGCGTATTATCCTTCGCTTGTAATCGAAACGTGGCCTTAGAGAAACCGGCGCATAGCCTCCAGGAGCTGGTTGGGAAGGTCACTCACATGATTTATGGTTAGCCAGCCGGGGATCGGCAGGGTAGGAGCATCCTTTCCGATGCCGATGCCGATCAGGTGGATCCCTGAGGCAATGGCTACCTGAGCGGCTTCCTCGGCGGCGATTGGGTCGTTGGCTTCCCCATCGGTAACCAGGATCAGAACTTTCTTAGGGTGTCGCAGCCGGAACAGTTGGTGAGCGCCCTCCAGGATGGCTTCAGCGGTTGGCGTGCCGCCGCGCTGGCGTCTCAGTACCGAACCGACAGCCGGCCGCATCCGGGAGGGCGGCTCGCCGAATTGCTTGTGACGGACGATGGTGGGGTTGAGATCCTCATCGGTCGTGAAACTGTCAATGGCGAGGTCAATCTGGCGCTGGTGGCCGACAGCCTCGATGACCGCTCCCGTTGCCTGAAGGAGAATGTCGAGCCGTGTGGCCCTCCGCTTGCTGGTTTCCCGGGCACCTTCTGGGTCAACATCCGAGGAAAGCATGGACCTCGAAACATCGAGCATGAATTGCACGGCGGCGTTGCTCCCGGTTCCACGCTGGATCCGACGGAAGACATCAGGCTCGCCCATGGCTATACCCATGATGTTCTGATCGTCGAGCTCGCCCTCCAGCCGGTGGCGGCGGACGACCTTTCGCTGGCGGGACAAGAGAAGCGACCTGACGGCGGCTGACAGGGTCGTTGCGTCCCTGCTGGCGGTTTCCATGACTGTCCGGAAAGCCTCGTCGTCGCCTGCCTCCGGAGTGCTTGGTGCGATCATCAAAGGGCGCGAGAAAGCTCTGCGATATTGGCTTGGGAGCCTTCCGGCAGCCTCTGCTTCGGCTACCGCCTGGCGGTAGGCTCGTACATCGACCCTAGTGCGATCAACGACCCGTGCCACAACGTCGGAGATATCGAGTAAGGGAGCGTCCAGGCGATCCGCGGCGGCATCGCTTTCGAGTTGCTCTTTGAGAGCCGGGGTGAAGTCGGATTTGAGAGATCCAGATGACGAGGGGCCGGGGCCTGAACTTGCCGAGGTGTTAGCACCTTCCCCGCGGCTCAGGCCTGGGTTGTCACCAGTAGGCACGGAGGGGGTTGCCTCCGGCGATGGATCACAGGCTCGGGCAGGTTCCTTGCTTCGGCGCTCGTGAGATAGCCGAATGAGCAGATCGGAGAGGTGGAGCGCGATCGGATAGATATCAGGGTTGGTCCGGCAGCGGACGATCAAGGGCCAGTAGTGCTCTACGATATCAATGGCCTCTTGGTCCACATGAGCCCTCATGTACTCGATGGCGACTTGAGCTGTCGGCGCGCAGGGGTAGCCATTAGCCACCGTGCCGAACCAGGTGAGCGCCTGGTGGACATTTGGGATCAGCCGCGGGGCTGTCGTCTGATCCCGTGCTTGGAGCTCCTTGAGTTCCCGGGCAACGATGTGATTGCGGGTGAATCCAATGTTCACATGGGAGCCGGGGAATGCTTTCCCGCCCAGTGACTCAATACGGTAGTCTTCCGCGCAATTCTCCGTCTTAATGAATAGCCTCAGCCGAAACTTCTGGGCTTTATCCATCTGGGAAACTGGCGCACCGATTGCCCTCTCGATCCACGGAAGGCGGGCCGCGAGAGTGCTGTAAAGGGGATGGAAGACCTCGTGGTTTCCGTACCCGCGTAGGATCTTAGCGTCGGCCTCGTTGTATTGGCTTTGGGGCCAAATGGCAGGTAGGACGATGTTGAGACCATCGGTGAATGCCTGGTCGCCCCTGAAGAGAATGTGGAAACGTCGGTTGCCCATCGCCGAGAGAGTGGAGGTGATCTCCCGGCGCAGGATGTATCCCGGAATCATGCTCATGGTACTGTCGCTTAGAAGGGGGCCGGAGGGTTCCAATCCGGTCCATAGATCTGGTGGGCAAGCTCGGAGATCGTCTTAGCGTCGGCCATGGTTGGCGCGCGCCCATAGAGAATGCGCCGGACTGCCTCACATTCATTGCGGTCGAAGGTGGCAAGCCGCGCCGTCGCTTCAAGTTGCCGGAAGCTGCAGGTCGTGCTGATTTCGCCCTTCTTGTAGGCGGCCCGAATGAGGTTGGCGACTTTGATGATCCTGTCGGCGCCGGTCTGGGTCTGGATGACACCCCTATCAAAGAGGATCTGGGCCTCGTCATCCGGACTCTGGTAGTCGAAATCGACCCAAACCTGAAAGCGGTCGCGGGTGGCTTCCGCCATCTCGTTGATCATCTGGTACCGATTGAGAGCATCGGCGCGGCCCTTCGTGTTGGCGGTGGCCATAAGCGCCACGTTCCGGTGTGGCGGAACAAACCGGCCCTCGTCCTCGAGGATGGTTATGCCCTCGCCCTCATAAACCTGGTGAGCAATGTATTGGAGATCGGGATCGGCCCGGTCGATCTCATCGAGGTCAATCACCGCCGGCTGACCGATGGCCTGGGTCAGCATGCCATCAAACCATCGGGTTTCCGATCCTTGGTGAGTGCTGATCTGCTTGAAGCCGCCGAGCATGTCCCGTTTGCCCATCTCGCCGTGCATGGGAATGCGGTACCAGGGGCGTCGGAGCCTTGCAGCGATCTCCCTGGTGCACGTGGTCTTGCCGGAGCCAGGGGGACCAGTCAGGACGGAATTGTACCCATTCTCCATGGCCCAGAGGATGTGGCGCAGATCGTCAACGTTGAAACGATAAGTGGGGTCGACGACTGGGACTCGGGAATGACGGCCGGTCCACTCGAAGAGTGTGACAGGGAAGTCGAGCTTATCGGCATCGGTGGGGTGGCGCAGGGCATCTACGAAAAGATCGGCAGCCTTGACCTGGCGGGAGTGGCCCTCTGGATACTGACCCGTCGCCGAGACAGAATGGTTTGAGGCGACGAGGGCTGGCTTTGCGATAGCAGCGCGATCGGCCTCCAGAAGCTTGTCGAAGAGGCTGACGAGCGTCTTGAACTTGCCACTTGTGGCTCGGTCGATCAATCGGTCGCCAGTAGAGAGGAGGTCGCGGTCGACGTGCAGGCGCCCGAGAGGCTCATATGAGCTTTCCCCGCCCTGACCGGTGGTGGGATCAGGAGCGTGGGAAAGAGTTTCTTCAAACTCATCTTCCTGGGCTGGCAGGGGTTCAGAGACGTCCGGGGTGTGCTGTACGAATTGGGCCAGCGCTTCAGCCAGGACGTTGTCACTGACGGGCTTCATTTTCTCGCGCAGCTTCTCGATTTCGCCCTGGTGGGCTGGCTCGGTCAGCGCCTTGCAGAATTCGAGATGATTGTCCGAGGCTGGGTCGAAGCGAACCTGCTCCATGGCTTTGCGAACAACGGTCTGAGCGTCAGCCAAAGCGGCGGCGAGAAGCGTCTGTGCCTGTTGAGGGCCGAGTTTGTCTGCTAGAACGCCGCGGATATGGTCAGCGACCTCATCAGGCTCTCCAAAAAACGAACCGCTTCGCAATCTGGTCAGGCGGAAATAGGTCTTTTTGACGTAAAGACCGACAACGAGATTGTGGATTTGGGATTTTTGTTCGTCGATCTCAAACATTGGGGTTTACTTTTATGAGTAGCTTTCCCACTCCTGTTTTCGATGAAAGTCATTCCCGCGTAATTACTAGGTGCGACACTGGAATTAGGTTGATGAGGAGCCTCGGAGGCAGGACCGGCGTGTATATTGCCGCCACCAATTTGGGTCACTATTCTGGATAGGTGGCGTTGAGGGAGGACGTTTCATGATTCAGTATCAAGTCGTTCCCACTACTCATTCTCTTGGGAGAGAACCAATACTCACATGGTGAGAGGCAGCGGCACCAGCGACAGGGAGACGGCTTCCCTCGCAAAATTTGTAAGGGAGTTCCAACGGCTTTCGAAGCCCGAACTGGCCTTGGTCGAGCCTTCACAGTCAGAGGCGACTACTGCTGGCAGCAGCTTGGCCTCTTTTGCGACTTTCCTTGCGAGATTTAGAGAACTGTCGAGCCCAAACTCTACGAGCCTGAACAAGGCCGAGGATGCTCCGAGATATCGGCTAGAGACGTTCCTGGTGGAGTTCAGCCGGCTACGGCGCGACGTTCCTCCAGAGCCGCAGCGTCCGGCCGAGGTTATTCCGGACCAGGAGACACTGCGAAACTTTTTGGAGCACTTTAGGAGGCTTTCCGAAGCAAGCATCCGAAGCGGCGAGCAGATCGACATCTGGTCGATATCGGGCCTCGGGAAGAACGAAGTTCGGAACGCATCCGTGTTGGCTTGGCTCCTCGATAAGCGACAAACCCACGGGAAGGGAGCCGCGATCCTCCAAGCGCTATTAGATCGCCTTTCCAAACGGCATGTTGGTGAGTTTCCGCTGTCCGTTGACGATGCGAAGCAATATCGGGTGTCTACAGAACATTACTCGCTAGACAATGATGCGAACCGTGTCGACATCGTTATCGATGGTTCGGATTTCACAGCTTTTATCGAGGTCAAGATCGCTGCCCGTGAGGGCGAAGAACAGATCGACCGGTATCTGGACCTGCTTGAGCGACGTGCAAAGGCCTTGGGCCGAGATCGTATCGGGCTAGTCTTTCTCACCAGATCTGGCGACAAGCCGAGAAACGTGGTCTCTCCTCGGGTTATCATTGCGACGTGGGATGATGTAGCACGCGCAATAGAGGAGACAATAAAGCGCCAGCAGAGCGGTGGGACCACTTTCGTGGACCGCTTACTCACGCAATTCGCCCAGCATATTGCTCGATTCTAAACGGGAAAAGCACGATGTCTTCAAATCAAATGGACGCTCTGATTGTTCGCCATCTCTCGGACATTGATGCTGCTGCGCGAAGGCTGAGCTACGAACTCGAAGCCAAAGTAGGCAAAGCCATCGATGTGCTTATTGAGGAATGGGCTGAGAAGAGCGGTTGGGAAGGTAGCTTTAGCTGGGATCAGGTTGATCTGTATTTCTACCCAAAGGAATGGGAATACACTGAAGAGGGGAGCGATGAGCCATCCCAGTACGGCTACTTTTATCTCTACTCAGGTCCAGGGGACAACTTCGATGATAATGCGCAGGTCGATTATTTCTGGCTAACGAGGCTCTGCGGCGCCGGCAGGGGCGAACTCGCCTTCTGGTGGGAGTACGAAAAGGGCACGGTCGCCCCGAAGGGTAAGAAGTGGAAGCAGTTCGTCAATCCTTATATCGAGAGGCTGAAAGCTGCGGGTTTCAATTATCACGAGGACGACGGCATATTCTATCGCCCGGTCCGGGTTGACGCTGAGAGTCTAGCGAAGGCAGTCGAAAATGAGTCGATCGAAGATGCTCTCAAACCTATTGAGGCAGCATTGGAAGCTTGCCTCGCGGCACAGCCGATCTTTGATGAGATCCTGACTGCAGCAAAATCCCATTTCAAAGCTGCGGCTTAGTGGCGTCATCTCGCGACGGCACGAACATTCTGTGCGTGTTGCACCTGGAACCGCGTGAAGGCCAATAGCGAACCTTTGGACTCCTTGAAGCTGTCCATAAGGATCTTCCGCATCTTGCGTGTCTGACTCCCGGTCGGCTGTTCAATCCGGGTCGACTCCAGAACTGTGAACAAGGAGACGTTCTGGCGAACAGCCTCATGACCAATCCTGGAAAGATCGCTTGAGGTCGCCTTGTGCGGCCGAGCGGGTTTGATATCGCGAACCTGTCCCTGCTTTCGCCCAGCGCTACCTTCAGTCTTCTCAAAGAGCAGGTAGGCCCGCGAACCTTCCGGACGAACAGCGAACAGGGTCTTATCGCCTGTATGAAGACCAATGACTTCGGTCGAATCACCTTCCCTGGAGAGCTTTCGCCAAGGGCGGTAGCTGGACGCCTTTGAGCCTTCAACGAGATAGGCCTCGATCTCGATGTAGTCCTCCATTCTCCCGTGCAGAGTGGTGGAGGCGCCCATATCAATGACCAGACATTCCGTCTTGTCGAAGGTGGTCGCGCCGCTGGCGTCTCGCTCCGTGTGAGCCCGCATTCCGCGGCCTTCCATCTGCTGCTTCTCAGCCCGGCTCGTGATTTCCTTTGCGTTCAGGATGCAGGCGGTTTTCGTCTCGTCCACACCCTCAATGAGCATGTCGACCGAAACAAGAACCTGGGTCTTGCCTGAACGGTAATCCGCAAAGGCCTGATCCCTCTTAGGCTTGGGCATCTTGGAGTGGACCGTCTGAACGGCAACGTTGGCAGCCTTGAAGCTCTTGGCGAGACTCTCGGCATCCTCGATCGTGCCTGTATAGGCGAAGGTCGGCATCTGGGAGCCACCTTCTCGTGCCCAGGCCTGAACGCATCGCTTGTGGTAGTCCGCCGGTCGGTTCTTGCGGATGTGGCTCTGGATCCCAGACTGGGTCTCGACCGGGTTAGTCGGGTCGATAAACTTACTGACCGCCGCCTCAATAGAGGAGCCGTCCTTCAGGGCGACATACGGGGTGACGGTCCTAGTGGGGACGATAGCGCCGATTCTGAGAGCTTCCTTATAGGTCACACGAAGCATCGTCGCCTGGGCAAGATCTGGGTGGAGCGCCTTGCCGTCCGGCCGTTCATGGGTCGCCGTGGCGCCCATCACGGCCAGTTTAGGATTGCGAGCTCTGGCCGCGCTGATGATAGCGGAGTGCTGAGAGTCGGGGTCGTCGCTGGCGTGCTGGCATTCGTCGACGATCAGGAGATCGTACATCTTCATATTGTTGACGTTCGCCATGACGGTTTCAGGAAGGGCATAAACGATCTGTCCCGACTGATCGAAATTGCCGGCGATCCCAAGGGAAGTGCTCTTGTGCCCAAGGCTTTCGGCCCGTCGCTTGTTCTGTTCTGCGACCGCGATGCGGTCCTGCATGACCAGGATGTTGGCCTGCGGATTCCGCTGGATCGCTTTGTCGATGACGTCCGTGAACATGTTCGTCTTGCCCGACCCTGTCGGTGACACAACGAGGACGTTTTGCCCTTCCGCCAGAAGTTCAGAGGCCTGGGCGGTCACGCGATCTTGCATCGCCTGTCTGAGTTCGTGATTAACGGGCATCAGAGAATCCGAAAGGGGCTGGTTGGCTCTGGAACGCAACTTGGATTCCCCACCATAGCACGGAAGCGGAGCCATAAGAAGAATAAAGCGTAAAAATGTGTTTCTAATTCGGGGAATGTGTTAAAAGCACCCGTCTACAAGGAGTGGTCAATGGCACGGATGAAGCCACATAACGACGGGTTCGGGGTAAAGGCAGACAGGCACCTGGATAGCCCTTCCTCCCAGAGCCGCCCCCATGAGCGTGCAGACGGGCATGCTGCGGATTCGAGGTCGCCCGACGCGAGCACCCGACGCCGGAACGACAACGGGAAGGACGACAACGGCGGCTTCGGCGATGCCGTTAACTCCTTCCTCGGCAGGAATAACAGGGCCGAGAAGCTGGCGGAGGCCGGTGGAACGCTGGCCCAGTGGGGCGGCTATGCGGCTCTGGCCGCCGGGTTCGCCTATGGATCGATGGAGTTGCTCGACCTAGCCCGTCGCACGATGAGCAAGTACCTGACGGGCGTGGATCCTGATGCCGCAGCGAGTGCCAACCTCGAAGCCCAGAAGAAGACCTGGGAGGAAAAAGCGGTTCGTCTGGACCAGCCTGGAATGCAAGCTGCGAACGGCAAACTGGCCGGGATAGCTGGCCAAGCAGGGATCAATCTTCCTGGTCAGCCGCAGAGTGAAGGTGGCAAGTCTGTCTCCGAAGGCAAGGTTTCCTCGTTGGGCTCTACCGATACAAAGACCTTCGTCGTGGGCCAGAAAGACCCAGCGGGTAAGGGCGATCAGGGTGTTATCGCTCTCTCAACAGGCGCCGGTCGTGAAACCCTTTCTGCTTATTCCCAGTCGTCTGAGGAGGGGATCGCGCGCAAGCGGAACTTTGTGAGCGAGCTGCCGGAGGGTTCGGTGAAAATTGGCCCGGATGGAGTTCAGATATCGGCGCAGGCGGACAAAGCCCTTCAGATCGGCAAGAAGTCTATGCAGGAGAGCCCCCTTGAGGCATCGGTTTCCGCGGGCAATCGTGAGACCGATGTCATGACGATGCTGAACCGGGAGGGCAGGGTCACCAAAGAGGCGAGGTTCTCCGGCCGTGAAGGGCACGGCGCCGTCGAGATCTCAGAGGGGCGGGCAGTGTTCTCCCAACTCGACCAGTACGGGAAGCCGACGTCCAGCCGAGAGGTCAAGGATCCTGGGATCTCCGTTTCACCTGAAACGGGCGTCGAGAGCCTTCCGAAGAACCTGCAGAACCAAATCGGGGCGTTTGCATCTGATCCATCGAAGTTCCCTGAAGGATTACAGTTGTCGGCAGCCGATAAAGTGATGGAGCAAGCCAAGGCGATGAATTTGGTTCCGATGAGCCGGAGTATCGATCTGCGGCAGCTTGGACCAGCGCGGGACCACGGCCTATCGCGTTAGCTGTCATACTACCTGGCTATCGACCCGGCGCTTCCCAGCGCCGGGTTTCTTTGTTGAAAACGCTCGCAGTCCGACTGTGCATTGCATTGAAGTTCGCCCATTCTCGCTCGGCGATGTAGTGGACTTCCCCGGAGCTGAATGATGGCAAGGACCTGTGTTATCGCTGCGTACGGGCTACTCGCCTTGAGTGTCTGTTGCGTTGCTGCCACTAACGCGGTCCAAGCAATCGAGGCCCCGTCAGCTTCACAAAGCACAATGGGAGGCCCGGTCAGGATGGAGGATCTTGGTATTGTCCTCCCCCAGCCGATTATCATCCCGCGGAGCCCAGCTAAGCCCCAAGCGGAGGCGCCTCCGGCTTTGACTAAAGAGGAGGAGAAGGCTGCGGAACTAGCCCGATATGGGGAATGGTGTGGCGGGCCGAGAGATCTGAAGCAGTGCACCGATTCTATTATCTACTTGGACCAAGAGATCAGAAGGCGTGAGGCAATCGTCCGGAGAACCAAGAACCCAAATAATATGGGAAATCTTGGCCTTGCGATTACCGGCTGCCCGGAATACTGCCGGATGCGCTACTTTCCATCCGACTCTCCTGAGGAATGCAAAGAGACGATCGCAACATTCCAGCGCATGGCGCGTATAAAGCCCTATCTCCGCAAGTCGGACTTTCGTCAGTCGCTGACAGACAGTTGTGGCAAATTCTAACTGCTGATCCTAGTTATATGAATAAGAAGTTGTCCGCGGTCAGGTGGAGTCCCGCCTTGACATTAGCTATGGTGATTTGGGGCCTATAGCCTGTGCCATCTGCATCGTAATAAATGGCTCCCTTAGCCTTGTCGTAAACGATCTTATCATTGCTATCGAGCGCCTGGCTTCCATAAACAAACGAGTCATCGCTGACTTTCGCTTTTCCGCCAGGCCTGTCGATCAACACCCTATCTGACCGGGTGGAGAAGTCGGCTATCCGGTCGCGGCCGGTATCCTTGATGTCGAAGACAAAACTGTCGGAGCCTGCACCACCATAGAGGGTGTCATTGCCGGCACCGCCTGCCAATGTGTCGTCGCCACCGGCGGCTTTGACAACATCTCTGCCTGCAAAACCGATTAGATAGTCATTGAGGGGTGAGCCATAGACGGAATCGTTCTTTGAAAGGAGCAGGCTCAAAAAGCCTTTACCATCTCCAGCAAGGACCCGTGCGGCCATGTTTTGAACGTTGATGCTGAGGCCCGTAAATCTGAACGACGGTATCCCCTGCATCTCCTCTGAGTAAGATGTGACTGTACCACCATCAATCGCACCATTTGCACGGTAGCTAAAGTTGTAGCCTTTGAAGGACGACACCTCCGTACCGTCCGTGACAATTCGAAACGAAGTTTCCGCGCGATTGGTCCATTGGCCACGTTGCAACCCGGAGATATCCACCTTGTCCATTCTAGCCCGGAAGGCTTCTCCGGCTTTAAACGTCGCCATGTTGATCTACCCCTAATTCAGATTGATGCCGTCTGTATCAGCTTTTGCCTATGGAAGCATGGCGGTTCACCTAGAGCAAGCGCCTGGAGACAGGATCCCGATAAACGACGTTCCCTCCCGGTATGGCTGCGATTATGGGATTTGGGGAACTGAGCAACAAAAAAGCCCGGTGTAAAACACCGGGCCTTCTCTCTGCTCCTCAAGGGGGAGATTGAGGATCAGAACTTGTAGTTCAAGCCGGCGCGAACGACGGTGAACTTCGTGTCGGACGTTGCTACGAAGGTGTCCTCCGCAAGCGCATCGAAATCACCCGTGTATGTGCCCGTGACCTCCGTCTTGCCGAGGTCGACGTATAGAGCTTCACCGCGAAGAATGAGGTTGTCGGTCAGGGCGTATTCCGCGCCCGCACCGATCGTCCAACCGAACTTCGTGTCGGATGTGTTGCCTGTCCAAACGTCTCCGGGTCGGCCAAGGCGGTTGTAAGTGGCCGTATCGACGGCGCTGACCTCAACCGATCCATAGGCCAGACCACCGGTCGCATACACGAGGACACGGTTGACGGGGATGAAGCCGACGCGGGCGCGGACTGTGCCGAACCAATCGAGCTTGGAACGGGCGTCCAGCGATTCAACCGTGAAGCCCTGATCGAGAGAACCGGAAGCCGCGCTCTCAAGGTCGGCATAGTTGACGTCAGCCTCGAGACCGACGAGGAAGCTTCCGAGTTGGTAGTTGTAACCGATCTGGGCGCCGCCGGCGAAGCCATCGCCGTCCGAATGGTGGAAGCCCTCGAATGCCGGATTGTTGAAGAAGAAGCCCTCATCGCTCGAAACGGAGAGGTTATCCTCGTGCGACCATCCATAGCCGCCGTTCACACCAGCGTAGAAGCCGGTCCAACTGAACGAAGTGCTAGCGACGCGCACTGCTGGGCCTGGTACGGGCTGGGCCGAGTACGGGAGATCGGCAGCTGCAGCGGGGAGGGCGAACATCGCCATGGCGGCGCAGGCGGCAAGCGAAAGGAACGAACGGTACTTCATGTAAACCTCAGTTCTGGAGTTGAGAAGGACGAGCCGGCCGATATGTGCTGCCGACTTGCGGGAGAGAGGGCTATTGGGCGTCTCTTCCCGCGTTACGACGCGCGCTCGGAAGCGCGGGCTTTTGGGGTTTTCAGATCGTCTCTGGCAATGACCTACTGGGAATTCCGATTAGAATGATCCGAGAAGGTTCCGCGAAGCGACGATGCGCTCATGCTCACGGACGCTGAGCCAGCGGGAAGTGGCGGTAAAGGCGTGCATGATGATGATGCCGAGAGCGAATACCGCAGGCATCTTGAACCCGTAAGGGACAGCAGCGAGGACAAAGGTCAGCCCATAGACCGCTCGGTTCTGGTAGAATTCGAGTGTCCGCTGCCAACGTTTTAGGACGTGGAGCTTGCTCGCCTCGCTTTTGGCGGCATTGCGGCTCCTAAGGTATCGTAGCCGCCAATCGCGATAAATGTCCTCTTTCCATGTGATCCGTTCAAGGCCAAAGGCTTGTAACACCCGCCGGTACCTGGGCGAGCGCAGCATTCCTACGGCTGCCAAGAGGGCAAGGATGGCTAATGTCAGCCATCCTGCCAACCCGACGAGATTGAGAACGAGCAGCAATGCTAGCGCCACTCGCTCCTCAATTGCGGCTGAGATAGTCCTGTCGTCTGTCAGCGATGTTTTCATATTACGATTCGCAAATCGCGTCCTTGTTTTGCACCTTATATCAGCATTCCGAATTAAGATGCATACCCGACGGCCATCGCGGTAAACGAAAGATCATCATTGGCAGGCGGCGGCGGCTCCTCGAACTGGTTGAGGTCCGAGGATGCTAAAGGGGCTTCAAAGGCAACCTCCTCGGTGCCGTCCTGGATAGGGCAGTCGTCGTGAGCCGCTTCTTCGACCACTTCCTCCTCGCCAGAGGCGGCTTCAGCAGCCTTTTCAGCCGCCAGTTCCGCCTCGAGGGCATTGAGCTCCGCCGTCTTTTCCAGCAGTTGAGCTTCTTCCGGGAACGGGATGCCAAGTCGGTTCTTGATCTGCTCGATCTTCCGATGGCTCCGGAGGATGTTGTCCTCGTGCTGGTAGAGAAGGCGCTCCAGTCCGCCGACCTGATTCAGGCCACGGGTTGCGATGCCGCCCGGGGCGAGGTCGGGGCTGAAGGGATACTCGACGATCGGGTCAGGCTCGCCCGGAAGGTCCATATAGACCTCAGCCGAGTAGCGATTGTAGTTCGTAGCCTTGTTGCCCAGGAACACGAGATTGAAGCCAGCGAGGGTGCCGATCTCCCGTGTGCCCGTGACTCCACGGTTCACATACTGAGCGACAGCCTTGATGACAGCGTTTCCGAAATCTTCCCGCTTCTCGTACACCTGGCCTTCAACCATGCCCATGAACTCGCCAGCAACGACCGGCTGACGCTGCTTGATCGCTGCCTTGATGACGTCAACCTTGGATGTGGAGCCCTCGATGGTCTTCTCGGCCCAGAGCCGCTCATGGCGCAGTTTCCCTTGCTCAGAGCTATGGGCCTGGCGAAGCCGCTCAAGGCGTTCGATATCAGCGCGCAGGCCGGCGACCTTCATGTAACGCTCGTCACCGGATGCCAGAGCTGCGGCCATCTGGAAAGCCGAGGCCTCCGAGACGTCATCCATGCTGCGGATCGTGTCATCGCCGTTCATCGCCTGTTCGATGAACCTTGCCTTGCGGGCGTTCATGCCCCACATGGTGGAGTCATAGGAACCCTTTGTGGCATAGGCCCGGAGACGGACCGAGCTGTTCTGGTTGCCCTGGCGTTCGATACGGCCCTCGCGCTGCTGCACGGAAGCCGGGAACCACGGCGCATCAAGGTGGAAAAGGTCGTAGAGACGTTTTTGAACGTTTACGCCCGTCTCCATATCCTTTCCGCCGATCAAGATGCGCTTTTTGCCTTCGCGCATCTCGGCAAACAGCCTTTCCTTCTTGGCGTGCTGCTTGTGATCCCGCATGAACGCGATGTGCTCCGGGCGCACGCCTCCCTCGACCAGCCGTTGCTGCATCCATGCCTTCATATCGAAACCACGGTTGATGGCAGACTGCTCACCGAGGCCGATGTCGGTAAAGACGATCGAGGTGCCGCCTTTCAGAGGCTCGGGCCTCTTGGTGGCAGGATCGAAGAACTCGAAGTCAGCGGTCTCATGATAGGCCGCGATGACGTCATCGAGCATCCGATTGAGCTTGCTGTCTGGGTCGGACGGCCAGTTCGGGTCCACGAACCGCATATCGATAGCCGAGAAACGGCCGTCGGAGATGACGGTCAGGATAATGTCATCTCCCTTCTTTGGGGCGCCGGTCCGGTTACGGATGGCCTTGATGCGAGCTTCAAGCTCCTTCTGGTACTCCTTGTAGCCGGTCGGAACCGGGGTCACCATGATCTGACGCTGACCGCCCTCAATGAGAGGACGTTCGACGAGTTCACCAAGCTGCTTGCTGGACAGGATATCCATGAAGCTGCGCACCCGGCGCATGAGTTCCGGCACGTTGTAGAACTTGGCGAAGCGGCTGACGATCTCGTAACCGCCGGCAGCGTTCTGTTCGAAGCCAGCGACGATATCGCCATATTGGGCAGCCCAGGCATCGAAGCTGTCGAGGCCATCGGCCTGCAACTGCTGAGGCTGGAAGAACCGCTGCACCGTGAACAGTTCGCCCATGGTGTTGGTGATCGCGGTACCGGATGCCATGACGATCGCACGGCCCTTATTGGTTCGGCGCAGGTAGTCGACCTTCATGAAAAGGTCGAGTGCCCGCTGTGAACCAGCCGGATCGATACCCTTGATGTTGCCCTGGTTCGTCGCGAAGTCGAGCTTGCGAAATTCATGAGCTTCATCAACATTGATGAAGTCCACGCCGAGTTCTTCGAAGGTCAGAACCTGATCCTTCTTGTCAGAGGCAAGTCGTGCTTCAAGGCGACGCTCAAGAGCTTCGATGCGACGCTCGATTTGCTTGCGCGTACGGCGATCAGAATTGTCGACGTCCTGCAGCAGATACTCCCACTCGCGGATTTGATCATCGATGAATTCTTTGTAGAACTCATTGCTCATGCCGATCCGGCCGAACGCCGAATGGGTGATGATGATCGCGTCAGGGTTGTTGAGCGCGGCCTGGGCCACGAAGCGGCGGCGGTTGTGGGTGTGGAAGTTGTACTCGTCCGCAACCAGGATGTTCGCTGCCGGATAGATCTCAAGGAATTCGCGCGAGAACTGGGCCAGCATATGGTTCGGGACCACGAACATCGGCTTGGAGATGAGGCCAAGGCGGCGCTGCTCCATGGAGCCGGCAATCATTTCGAAAGTTTTGCCAGCCCCGACCGAATGCGCCAGGTACACGTCACCCTGTTGAATAATCCGCCAAACAGCCCGCTTCTGGTGGGAGTAAGGCGAGAACCGCAGAGAGAGGCCCGGCAGCGTCAGGTGGGAGCCGTCGAAGATCCGGGGCGCGATGTTGTTGAAGTTCTCGTTATAATAGGAAACGAGACGCTCCATCCGGTCGGCGTCGGTCCAGAGCCACTTCTGGAACGCTTCGCGCATCTTCGTCGCGATATCGTTCGCCTTCTCGGTGGCCTCCACGTTCACGCTGGAGGATCCGTCTTCATGGCGATCGACGATCTTGAGCTGCTTGCTGTTGAGCAGAGCCTGGAGGATTTCGGACGAATCCATCCGGTCAAACGACCATTCGGACACCGCATGGGAGTGGCAGGTCACGGTCCAGGTCCCAAGAGACTGGGTATAGGTGACCTTCATACGGTCCCCGATCATTTCCTGGGCGAAGACCTCGATATCCGAGGTCGGGATCCAGTTGGCGCCGAGGCGCACCATGATGTCCGAGGCGGCAAGCTGCTTCGGCTGCACTTCCATGAGCGCCTCAACGTTGCGCTTATAGCGCGGGTCAAGGTTGCAGGCCGCCATCGCGTCCCTCAACTTCTGAACCACGTTCCCGGAGAGGTACTCGTCAGCCATGATCCAGCGGCCACCGGCGGGATCCTCAAAGATGGAGGTTCCAAGGTCGGCGATGACCTCGGACCGGCTCAGTTGGGCGAGCCGAGCAACATCGTCGATGTCGAGGCGGCCGAGGCGGTTGAGGGAGACGAACAGGGCATCCTGCGTGGTATTGATCGCAGGCTCCTGGTCGCGCTTGAGCACGCGACCCTGCAGAACCGGACCGCGGCGGATCTCGCCATCTTCGGCGATGGTTTCGAGAGCGTAGGCAAGGGCCCCCTCAGCGTCGATCCGGATGAGAGGATCGTTCTTGAAGCGCTTGGTCTCCGTCACCGTACCGTCGGCACCAGTGCGCTCGACGACTGTGTACTGCAGAATCCGGCCATGGGTCTTGACGAAGGAGTCATAGACCTCGTTGAGACGGGCCAGCGAGAATTCCCAGTTTCCATCATTGAGCTGGTCAGCCTGAGCTTTCTTCAGGGCGTCGCGGAGCTTGATATAGCCCTTGAGCCAGAAGAGCTCGCTCGGGCGCAGATCGATGGCCTTGCCAGAGGAGTTGAAACGCTGTGTCAACGGCTGGCCAATGCCGTTCTCGTACTGCATGACCGTACCGTCCTCAGAGAGGTACAGGCCTCCGACCTTGCGGTTGGTCGGGTCGAGATCGACGGTCGGGCCTGCTGCAGCCTGAGAGGCCACTGACGAGGTTTTCCGATGCTCGACATAGACACCCTCGGGCAGGCTCTGGACCGCAGCCTCGAAGGCATCCTCAATGGCCACGTCGGTGAGGGGATCGACGGAGTATTCGACGGCCCGGTGCATCGACCCGCTGACGCTGTGGCGCCCGAGGACCATTTCCGGATGTGCGTGGAAATACTCATTGATTTCAAAATCGTAGCCTTCGACCTCGATTTTTGCGGTTTCCATCCAGTCGTTCAAATAGAGGATCGGCTGGCCGACGGCCTCACCACGCTCGTTTGTCCCGTACAGGGCGGCACCGGTGCTGGTGCGACGCACTTTCTCCCCAGCCATGCGCTTGCGCAGGAAGATCACGTCGGTCACGACCTGGGTGCCGGCGTTCTCCTTGAACGCTGTCTGAGGTAGGCGAACGGCGGCCACGAGATCGGCACGCTCGGCGATGTAGCGCCGGGCCTTGTCGTTCTTCTTGTCCATCGTGCCCTTGCTGGTGATCAGGACAACGAGGCCGCCCTCCCGGACGCGGTCGATCGTCTTGGCGATGAAGTAGTCGTGCAGGAGGAAGGACTGCTTCTTGTACTCCGGATCGTTCAGGACCTTGGTGGAGCTGAACGGCGGGTTGCCGATGGCCGCATCGAAGAAGTCCCGCGGCAGGGCCGTTTTGGCGTAATCGCCCGTGACGATGTGGCTGCGGGGATAGAGGAGACGGGCAATAGAGGCCGAAACCGCATCGTACTCGATGCCGGTGTAGGTGCTGGCGGCCGCCATATCTTCGGGCATGAGGCCGTTGAACAGACCGATGCCCATGCCGGGCTCAAGGATTGAGCCGCCGTTGAACCCAAGGCGCTGCAGGCCCTTGTAGATCGAGGAGATGACCGGCTCGCTGGTGTAGTGGGCATACTGGGTGGTGCGCTTGGCCTCCTGGTACTCTTCATCGGTCAGGAGCTTCTTCAGGCGGTCCGTGATCTGGTACCAGTCGTGCCGGTAGCCGACGCCGAACAGACCGTTGGCGATCTCGCTGGCGCCCCAGCCGGTGTATTTGGTGAGGAGAGACTTCTCCTCATCGGTGGCTTCGCGGCCTTCAGTGGCAATCGCTTTGGCGAGCTCGATGATATCGATGTTGCGCTTGGCGGTTTCCTTCCAGGATCCTTGACGCTTCAATTCGCCAGGCTGGATCCGGTAATTGCGCCGACTGTCGAGTTCAGGAGCGAGCACCGGGAGGGCGGGCGCAAGGTCTTGCTCCTCGAGGACCGTCTCGACAACCAGGTCGCCTACGAAGGGATCAGCACCTTCCTGAACATCTGCCGCCGCGTCGGGCGCAGTGCTCTCGGCAGCAGCCGCAGCCTGTTCGACCTCAGTGAGGGGGGTGCCCTCGTCCGCGTGCGGCAGGATGGCAGCCTCAGTCCGCTCAGCGGCGGGAATGTTCTCGTTGGCAGAAGCCAGCTGCTTGGCGGCCTCTATATCCTGCGGCTTGACGAGACCACGCTGGATCTTCAGGGCACCCTTTTCATCAAGGCCGATGAGGGCACCTGAGACGGCCAGCCATTCGGCGGGGATGTTGATGCCGAACAGAGGATCAGGATGGCTCAGCTGTTCGGAGCGATAGGAGATGATGTCCCAAGCGGCTTCGGGATTGGACCCTGTGGAGACCCACTTCCAGCCTTCTGCCTTCACCTGGGCGCAGATGGCATTGAGCTTCTGCGAGGCGAGTTGAACGAGAAGGGAGGGGTCAGAGAGGGTTCCGTTGCCAGGCTCATCGAAGAGGCCGCGCTGAACGAAGCCGCCGGCGGACTTGTAGGCCTCCATACCGACGAAGGCGAGGAGCCTATGGCTCTCCGGAACTCCGACAGGGCTCAAGATGAGGCGAATTTGCTCCGGCTCAGCAGCCCAGTCGTTCAGGGCATGGAAGACGACCTTCTCTTGCGCCTTGAAGTCGGAGCTGATGCTCAAGGCCTCGATCTGGTCGAGGTCGAGGTGGCCCTGGCGGAACAGCGCAATGATCTGCGGAGCGACGGTAGTGAGTTGAACGCGGGAGCGAGCCTCCTTGAGGGTGATCCCGAAGCGAGAGGCAATCTCACTGATATTGACGCGCTTCGAGCGCGAGAACTCACGGCACTCATCGATCTGATCCGCGAGGTTGATCGCGACGTTCGAAGCTTCTGACATCATGGACAATCTCATTCGTTTGCTTCAGCCGAAGGCTGCTTGGCCGAAGCCAGCGTTTGGGGGTTTTGGTCTGAAAAATTCCGGCGTCTGAATTGGCTAAAAACAAAAAAGGCCCAGGCGCTTAAGCGCCCAGGCCTGATCTGAAGTCCGATTTCTATTGGTCTGATGTGAGAGTTGTCCGGATGGATCTAACTCTCCGATGGAGCGTTCCGGGTGGCGAGAGCGATCGCGGCATCGATCTTGGCGAGTGTTCTTTTTGACAGAACATCCTCCTCGCTGTCTTCCAGTAGGTCGGCCAGCATATTCTCGATTTCCTCTTTGGCATCGTAGAGCGCTGAGAGGAGAACAGGCGCCGCCGCCATCTGGGTTGCGATCTGACCGGACGGCGTTTCAAGGGGATCGAGACCCACGATGGGATGGTACCGGACCTCGGCGACAAGCAAGTCGCTGTTGGGATCCCGGATGGCGAATGTGTCGCCATTCCCTTCGATGATGAAAGCCTGGTCGGTGAGGTCCGAAGTGGAGTTGCCGTCAGACATTGACGAAGCGGTCCAGTTTCAGCTTCCGGAAGCCGTTGGGCGCACGCTGGCCCTTGCGGAGGCTCGCCGTGATCCAGATGCCTTTTGAGGTGGCCGTTGCCCTCTCAGAATATTGTTCGAACGCGGCCGCTGCGTCTGCGGCAGTTCGGATCTCGACGGATTCCTGTGGAAGCGGTGGCTCCGACCCGTCGAGATGGAAATGAATCGAATTGAATCCGGAACCGTCAGATGATGCCGGGTGAGAGGATAGGATGAGTGTTGCCATCAGATTATCGGGTCCCGAGACTGGTTCGAGGGTCAGACGTTGACGTAGCGATCAAGCTTCAGTGCTTTGAACCCGCGGGGGGCGCGATCGCCATTCTTGAGGCTGGCGAATGCGTGGGCCGGAAGCCCGTTCTGCGTCACTTCCTGGCAATACTCATCAAAGGCACGGACAGCGTCATCCGCAGTCTTAATTTCCACCGCCTTGTCGGGATAAGGGATTGTGCCGGCAGCGCGGCTGAGAGCCGTTCTCGGTGAGCCATTTGGACCCTCGGCGGGAAATGCCTGGAAGGTCGTCAGTTTCAGAGTGGCCATAAGTCTCTTTCCTGTTTTGGGGATTTGATGGGTGTCAGTCCGATGGAGGGTTTGGTGTCGACTGACAGTGATCTTGAAAGTTTGAAAAATCGGGCTTTGGTCGCCTGCAGAACCGCATTATAAAGCGGTAAGATGTTTTTTATTTCGGCACTTGCCGAGCAGGAGATTTCGTTGCGGAACGTAGCTTTGACGGTGCTGTCCACTGCCGCTTTTCTTCCGGGCGTGGCTTATGCTCAGTGCAGACCGATGCCCGTGCAGGTAAATGTCATCACGCCGGAGCCACAGGTCGTTCTAAGCTCGCCGCAGAATGTTGCGATGGCCGCGGGAAACCCGGCCCAGCTGCGGGCGTCGGCACCTTCGGGCTGGCACATCAACGGGTTAGCTCAGGCAAAGCCCACGATCGACCTCAAGATGCAAGGGGAGTCTGTACCTGGCTGCTATCGCCCCCGGGTGGTGACGGTCACAATTGGCTTTAATGAGCCAATCCAGGTGTTCATCGCGGGCAAGTACCGCCCGGGCAGCTGCGAATACGAGAACATCCGGCAGCACGAAATGCAGCATGTCCGGATTTACCGAAACTCAATCATGAACCACGCTGGCAGCCTACAGTTCGACATCAATCGGGCGGTTGGAACTCTCACACCGCAGCAGCTGAGCTCAACACAAGCCCAGCAGCTTGCCTTTAACCAGGTGTTTGGCGCCGCTAGCGGCGTATTCAATCGGATGATGGAAGAATCCCGGCGACTGAACGCGCCCTTGGACACGGTTGAGAACTACCGGATGGAACAGGCCCGCTGCTCTAACTGGTAGGCAGGGCAATTGACCTGCGGCTGAGAGCCAATTCTAAAGGTTCCCGCTGTAGTTCTCTATCCGAGCCGTGAATGGCTTCTCGGCTCCATCACCATCGTTCCAGAATTGCCCCTGGTCACCGACATTGGCGATTGCATTGCGCAGCATCGTCTGCTGGGCGGCCGACAGTTCAATGGGGAGTCGAACCGGGTAGGCCTGGCCTTCGGTCGCGGTTGAGAGCCAAACGCGGGCGTCTTCCAGATCCTCGCCATCGGGTGAGCCTTTCAGTCCATCGTCCTTTAGAACGTGCAGCATCCCTTCCATCATGGAGAGAATGGCCGTTGCTTCCTCTTCGGAGGCAAGGACGAGAGTAGGGTCTGCAGAGTCCGCCATAAATCGCGAATCCTTCCAAAGGGCTCAAGGCGGCGACGGGTTACGCCGCATGCTTCGTGACTAACGGCTCCTGTGAATTGGCCGCCATTTCGCTGTAAAGGTTGGGTGTGTTGGCGGTTTGCATCAGATCGCCGTTGGTCATGTCGAACAAATCGATCCAACGCTGCAGTTCGGGCCTCAGGCTGATGTCGATATCTGCGACGGCATCCTGGAATGACATGAGATGTTGAGGAGCTTTCTCGACGATCATCCGGACTTCCTCTTCTGGGAGTAGTCCCTTGTCCACGATGTACTCTGTCATCGAGCCTGGGCGCGGTGTGGCACCCCTGCATCCTTTCACAGGCTTTCGCCAAAGTCCGTCGACCTCACGCAGTCGCGGCTTCGCTCTCGCCTCCATAAGAACAATCCGCCGCAGAAGTGGCTTTTCCAGCTCGTGGAGTTCATGCGGCTTTGTAACTGGACAAAAGAAGCATGCACTTTTAACCGGAACCGGAAGGCCCGCTTTCTTGATGCGTGCGATGCAATCTTCACGCTTCCAGCCGAGCTCCCTAAGCGGGTAGCGATATTCATATTTGGCGTCATGCTGACCTTCACGATCGTTATACCGCTTTTGATCAGCAGGGCTGCAATCGTATCCAATGAGCTTGATGACCTTGCCGCCGGCTGCCCAGCAACGACGAGCAGGCTCCCACGCGTCGGCCCAACGCTCCTGAGGCTGGATCTTCCACTTGCTCGAGCATGAACCAAAACCGAAGGCTTTGGACGGCAGAGTCCCATTAGTTAATAGGTTGCTCTCAAGTGTCCGGTAGGGCGGATAGTTCTTGAAATTCTTCGGCTCGTACTTCACTACTATAAGCGGAACGCCGCGTTCTTCAAGCCACTTTTTGAAGATTGGCAGATACGCGTATGTTTGGGGACGCTCACCTCCCGTGTCGGCAAAAAGCGCAGCGTCAACACGCTCTCCTTTCTCGACAAGCTCGATCAACATCGCGACCGAATCGACACCTAACCCGAGCGCGGCGAGAATCGGCGATGTGTTTTCCGCAAAAAAGTCCAACTGCGGCGGACGCGCCGTTACTTCAATCATAGGAGATCCAAAAAGGTTCGTGGGCGCAGCTTCAGGCCGCCGCGAAGACAGGCCGGTTCGGCAGTATTTCCGGATAGCTGGCAGGATCGATGATAAGGCCGAACCGTGTGCGCTGGTCGTAGTCGGCAGCCGGGACGAGGAATACACGCTCCTTCTGTGAACCACGGTGAGGCACCCTATTGCCACCGAGTGTTGCCGTGACTCTGACCATGCCATCGCTAGCTTGTGTCGCCGATGTCGACACCCACTTGTCTTTGGTGGCTTCGACGAAGGCCTCTTCTTGGAGGCGCATGCTGTCCGACAGTGTGAGGGTCTCGCCAGTGACGGTCATATACTCATGCGGCATGTAGTTCATGAGCGTCCGTTTGGCGTCGCGACGATCTCGGGTTGTGAAGAGATCGGGGAAGTGGTGAGCCACAATGGCCCAGCAGACGTCCTCCTCGTAGAATCCGCGATCGTTCCGCCAGGCTCCATGGATCTGCTGATTGCGCTCCTCGTCGAGGTGCATGAAACCGTGGCCCGGAGTGTTCAGTTTCGTCACCCCTTCGGCATACTTGTAACCGTAGTCGGCCGAGGAGCCATCGGGGGTGTATGGACCGTTGCGCCCGAAAGAGGTGTATTCACGGGTGAGCGACTTGAGTTCGACGCCGGCCAGATGGATCAGGCGTAGTTCCTCTCGGGCGGCATCAAGCGTGTCTTCGAACGCGAGCTGGTACCAGTATGGCTGGCTCTGAAGAACTCCCTCTTCGAGGCGCTGGACACGGAAGCCTGGGTACTTCCCGCACAGTTCGACAATACGGAGGGTGTAGCCGGATTCCTGGTTGGTCGATTGCTCGATCTCGCGCTCGGTCATAGCGGCTCCTAATTTTGGGGATTTACCTGTATGGCTCTCTCCGTTGGTTGATTGAACATTGGCAATAAAAAAGCCCGCCCCTTTATAGGAGGCGGGCTTCGTTACTGAAAAGATGCTCCGGCCATTGGCCAGCATTGTACAAACTGCTCTTCCGGGCGGCTTGGTCTAGCCTCTGAAGAGCCACGACTTCGCCAGATACATCCCGTCACCCTTCGGTCCCGTCACATAGGGGCTGAGGCAGGCCACCACGACGAGCACCAGGAGGGCCAGCGACACGTTGGAGAACAGGTTGCGGTTGAACTTCGCCGGCCAAGCCGTGCTCTTGCCGAACTCCGCCTGCATCTTCCGGTCGATGCGCCCCCTCACCAGCCAAGTCGGCAACATCATCAGGATGAAGGCCGGCACCACCGTCGTCACCAACGGGTTCACGTTCTCGGCCAGCAGAGGCACCCCGGACTGCAGCAGATGGGGCACGTTGAGGAACACGTACAGGAAGGCCAGGGGCAGGATCATCAGGGCGAACATCGTCTTTGCCTCTCCCCACAGAGTCGACGCGAAGCGATCTTTGAGGGTCGAGTAGGAGGCCGCCAGCCCCCTCAGCGCGTCCGGCGTGAGGGCGCCGTTGAGCGGCTCGCAGATCTCTTTGAACATCTGGCTGGAATACGACTCCTTCGTCCTGGCGATCTTGCCCAGCAGCCGGTAAAGGATCGGCTGGTTGACGGTCCTCTTCTCCATAGTCATCGGGCCTGGATCCCCCGCCACGACCTCCTTCGTGATCTCCGCGGCGATCTCGTCGAGGAAGGGCTCGAAGGCGACGTACGGCTTGTCGAGGTGAATGCCGAATCCCTTTACTGCCTTCCCCTTGAGGTTGCCCGTGACCAGGCTCCATCCCACGGTGCCGCTGACGCTCGCGACGCATCGGATGGTGCCGTCGTTATGGAGGACCGGAGTCGAGACGGTCTTCTTGATGAAGGGCTCCGACCCAGCGTCCGACTTGCGGTTGGCGCCCGGGAAGCCCCGCGCCTTCCAGGCATCGTAAAACGGCCTGACGCTCCCGAGTCCCCCCATGACCGGTTCGCCGTAACTGAACCTCGTCTCACCATGCGCCTCGATCCGGAAGGTGAACCAGCCCGACGCATGGCAGGGGGAGCATCCGACCTGGCCCTTGTCGCAGCCGCAGTACACCCATTGGTCGCCGTCGCATGTCTGGCAAATCACGGTCTTGTCGCCATAGCAGATCGGGCATCGCATCCATTGGCCCGTCGTGCTCACGTACACGCCGCGGTGGTCGCCCATGCAATGCCAGCACTGCTCCCGTCCGCGATAGCACTTCCGACTCGGGCAGCCCACGAAACCCTTACCGCTGCAGTCGCCGCACTCGACGGTGGACTGGCCCTTGCAGGCGCCGCAGTGACGATAGGTGTGCGAGACCACGCGCCGCCTGGGCAGGTCGACGGTGCCGTTGCCCTCGCTGAAGAACTTCGCCACCGCCTTCTCGTCGATCATCTCCATGCGGATGGAGTCGGTGTACATGTCAGGCTTGGCCCATTCCGCGACCTTGCGCCGGGCCTCGTCCTCGCACTGTTCCTTGTTGTTGTAGCAGGGCACGTCCTTGTAGGGGGTGCGCCCGGGCGTCTCATAACTGAGCCGCTTAAAGGTAGTCGTGAAATGCAGGTCCGCTTGGTAAAAGCGTCGGGTCTGCGCGGCGCCGCTGAACGTGATGTCCTGCTCCGTGCGCCGGCGGTCCAGCAGGCTCATCGCCGCGACCGCCTCATCCTTCGTAAGCTTCGCGAGAGGACCGTCGACGAATTGGAGGGTGCCTTCCTGCGGGACGGGGGATGCAATGGTCGTGAGCACAGTCATGACGGGGTCTCGGTGAGGATTGTTAGTGGATGAGCTGAAAGTTTTAGAGCTTAAAGCTGCTTAGAACGCATAGTAAACGAGCCCGCCTTTTTGGAAGGGGCGGGTTGCATCCTGGCCGAGCGCCGCAACGCTAAAGCTAAGTAAAGACTGTTTCATAATTGCCCCTAGTCTGCGGGTTTTCCCACTAATTAGATTTTGACGTTTTATTTCGTCGCCGGTTTTGGAGGAAGAAGAACTTACCTTTTGGGTAAATTAGCTGTGGTTCCGGGCGGTTCTCCGCGGAGAGGCGAGGAGAAAGGCCTATTGGATCCGATACGACTTGCCCCAGGTCCAGGGACTGGTGTAGCCGGCGAGCAGGTTCTCAGGATCGTTGACGATCTCGAGGTCCCAGTAGGGATCGACATGGGTGTCACAGATCCGCGTTACGTCGGTCTCAACGGTTGTCTTCACCCGAGCGGCGACTTTCCCATCTGTCCTGATGTCATGGGAGGTGTCGTCTTTGTAGGCGGTGATCCATTCTGGACGGATCACTGTTCCGACCACAGCCTGGTAATCAGCAATTGCCGTCTGCTTGGCTTCGGCTTCCCCGAAAAGCGGATCATCGCTCATTGGACCCTCTCAAGCTCGCCGCGGAAAACGCCTTTCTGCTGGCCATTGTCCCAGTTTACAAAAACCAAATTCTTGCCCGGATCGCAGTAGATAGACGGCCCCTTGCCGGTGGCTACCATCCCAACTGTCCCGAGGGTGTCCTTCGGAACGCCGGCGAAGTGGGCGGTGCAGCGGACCCGCATCCCCTGCTCAAAACGGGTGCGGGCTTCAGCCATTGGGCTTGGCCTCGGAGTAGATCACGAAGTCGGACCAGGTCTGACCGTCTTCGGTATGCCAGAGCCCGTCTGCGAACTGTGCAATCTCCCTTTCGCCGTCGGGGCCGACTCGGATAGTGCCATAGGTGGCCTGGACGAACCCGAAGGGGCCGTGGTTTTCGCTGAACCGATCCTCGCGGCCGCATTCAAAGCGGATGTATGTGGGCGGCTTGCTCTCGGCCGCAGCTTGTTCGTCGACGGAGACCTCCCGAACCAGGCTGCGAAGTTCGAAGTAGATCTCGTTCCGACGCCAATCATCTTCTGGCACGTTTTCGATAAACCACCATGTGGCCTGTAGGGCCCGGTTGACGGGAGAGAGGTCAGGGAGATTGGACACTCCGGCTACAAACGCCCTGAAATCCCTCAGGCGGTCCTTTCGGAGTTTGTCGAGGAAATCTTGGACAGGCTCATTAGGATTGTCGTTCAACAGGAGAAGGAGATTGTCTCGGAGGTCTTCCGAGATCTCGATGACAGGGTTGCTCATGCCTGGTCCTCTGAATTCTGGGGTTTTAAGGGAGCGATGTTCGAACGAAAAAGGCCCGCAGGGATGTCCTGCAGGCCTGATCTTCGTTCTGCTGACGAGTGAGACGGCTTACGCCGCCTCACCAAAGAGTGACATCTGTTCGATGCCGGCCTGCTGCTGACGGGCGAGAAGGCGAGCTTTCAGGTCGGATCCCCAGGCACGATAGACCGGAGGAGGCTCCTTGATCAGTGACGCTGTCACGATATTCGCGTGTACAAGCGCCTTTGCGACACCCGGGCAAACCGAATTGCCGATCATCCGCGTTTGCGATGTGCGCGTGAGTGGCTTACCATCGTGCATCGCCTCAAGGATGTAATCGTCGGGGAAACCCTGACCGCGCGCCAGCTCCCGAGGGGTTAACATTCTGAGTCCGATATCAACGACGACGTAACTTCCCACCGTACAGATCTCGCGGTCATCCCAGCATCCGAACTCCCGAAGGAAATCGGCGACTTTCCGGGCCTTTTCCATGAGCTCCGGAGCCAGCGGCGGAATGCCTCCTTGGACGTCAGCCAATCCGAACCGGTCACGGGTTGTAATCGTGTGGATCGGATCGGTAACAGGGGTGTCCTGATCGGAGCCATAATAGGCCACAAGCGAGGCACCGACGGTTCCAATATGATTGCCTTGCGCGGTGGCGGTCGGCATCGGATCGGTAGCGGTCGAGGACCGCATATCCGATCCCTTCATGTTGATCATGTGGGGAGCCGTAATCATGTGGGTTTCGACCACCCCATGGCGCGGAGCGCCGGCCATAACCGTATGGATCGGCTCGTCCGGCATCTGGCCGATGCTGTTCTCCTGGAACTTGGTCAGATGAGCGGCCACGACGCTCTGGGTGCAACCCTTGCCAACGATTGTCGAGAGGGGCTCGTCAGCCGAGTGGCCAATCACGCCGGTGTTGTTCTGTGCGAGGAACGTGGCGACCATACCAGTCTTACCGCCACCGCCAGCTGTTGCTGCGCCAACAGGCTCATCAGCCGCTGATCCGACCGACGCGCCGAAATGCCGGATCATTGATACGGCTGCCAGTGAGCCGCCGTTCGCGTCCGGCACGATCGTCGGCGTGGGCCGGTCGATCGGGTAGGTGCGGGGCTCCTGGCCAGCGCGCTCGCCATAGCGGGGCACCAGATAGGGGGCGATGACCGCGTTCTGATCCTTCCGGCTTGCAGTGATCGTGTGCAGAGGCTTCTCAGGGGACCGGTTGAGGCCGCCCTGCTGAGCATAGGTCATGACCGGAGCGACGAGCCCCATCGGTACTCCACAGCCAGGACGCTTTTCGAAGCTATTAGCGGTGACTGTCGGCAGCGGGTCGTTCGCAGCGGATCCGACGGCGCCCTGGCGAAACTTCGTCATGAAGGGCTGTACTAGAGCCTTCTCGCCGCGGTTGGCCGCAGTGATTGTGCGGATAGGGTCGCTGATGCTTTCCGACCGGTCTCCGCCCTGGTGCGTGAGGGAGACTAGGAACGGTTCCTTGGCATCTATCACATATCTGCGCACCCCTTTCGCTATGCGAGCTAGGGTGGCACGTTCCAGCGGACGCTTCGTCTGAATGCCAGTCTCAGCCTTGAAACGCTGTGCTTCAGACTTCGACATGAAGATTGACGGGCAGGGACGTTCCCAGTCGATGATCTCGGCGGCCGTGCGCCAGGGCAGAAGCTTGCCGGATTGCACGTCAGCACTCTTGGGATCACCATGTGTCGGAACCGGCCACACGATGGGCTTGCCGTCGCAACGTGCGACCATGAAAAGACGCTTGCGGATCGTTGGATCTCCGTAATCGCAGGCGCGGAGCTCTTTCTTCTCGACGCGATAGCCGAGGCGTTCAAGCTTGCTGACCCATTCAGCGAAGGTCTGTCCCTTACGCTTCGGGCAAGGCATTCCCTCCGGCGTCAGCGGACCCCATTCCGCGAATTCTTCGACGTTCTCGAGAAGGATTACTTTAGGCCGAACGACCTTCGCCCAGCGCACAACAACCCATGCTAAGTCACGGATATTTTTGGCTTTCGGCTTGCCTCCTGCGGCCCTCGAGTGAGAGCGGCAATCGGGCGAAAACCACCCTAGACCTACAGGCCGACCGTTGGTATATTTACGCGGATCAACGCGCCAGATGTCGTGGCGAACATGGATCGTTTCAGGATGGTTGGCCTCATGCATCGAGAGGGCTTCGCCATCGTGGTTGATAGCGACGTCAGGCTGGCGTCCAAGCGCCATCGCGATCCCAGTTGAAGCGCCGCCGCCTCCAGCAAAACTATCTAAAATTAGGCCACCTACGAGCGCATCTAGTGCACTTTGTTGGTGTTTATGGTTGTCGCCACTCGTCAAGTCGTTGTCATTGTTAGGCGAGAGTTCCAACATATGGTTGTCGACATCAGTGCAATTGCTTGATTCTTCCGCGAGGAGTGCAAGAGCGGCAGCATTTGCGGCGTAGCGAGAATAAGCAGGATTGTTCCCGGACATTGAGAATCCTCAACGGGTTAAGGCAGCAGCCAATGAATTGTGGGGTTTTTGACTTTTGATCTTCTGCGTACGTCAGAGGAGAGGAAGCACTTTCCTCACATCCTCTTCAATCCGATCGGCCAGCGTGTCGTCCTTGCGGTGCAGGACAAAAGCCGGATGGTAGGTTGGGATCAGAGGAGCATCGCAGGCGCGTGTCGTGAGCGTTTGGCCTCTGTTCTCCGTGAGACCTTCCAGGTGAGCGATCCCCCAAAGGGCAGTCGAGCCCATAGCGAGGATCGCCTTAGGCTTCATCTCGCGCAGGAGACGCCAGGTGGCACGGAGATCCGCAGCGAGCTCTTCAATCAGGTACCGGCCTCGATAGGATGGCAGGTTCTGATTGGCGATCGTCTGATCCAGCGTGAAAAAGTTCAGGATGTCGTTGTTGCGGCGTTTGCCGTCCTGATTGGCGCTCCAAGCCGGCTGGTGCGCGAAGCAGTTGGTGACCAGCGTCTCGTCGCGACTGATGCCGACCCGCTCCAGAATCTTGTTGAGTAACTCGCCGGCCGGGCCGGTGAACGGCACGCCGTTGACGATTTCTTGCCGCCCGGGAGCCTCGCCGATGATGGCGAGCCCATTCCAGGATGATCCGGGGAGCTGGGGAGCGATGGGCCCAGCCTGTGTTCCGAACGGCAGATGATTGCGCATTGTTTTCTGTGTCCTGATACCCGGCTACAGATCGGGACACCGATCCGGCTGCAGGCGGTCGTGGGATAATCTTTTTGGGGTTTGCCCTCTACTAGGGCCTCGGTTTGCCATGGTCGTCTCAGTGGACCGTAATCGGTGCCAAAAGACCTTGGAAGTTGAAGCTCTTCTCCACAGAAGGGTCCGGGACAAAGGGCTGGATCGTATGGGTCCCTGCGTCAGTGTTGACTGGGAAATACCCAGTCAGGCTATTGCTGTCTGTGTAGGCTCCCAGAACAACAACAAGATCCGTGCGCCCTGTGTCGGGATCCTCGAAATACGCGGGGGTCACGATCGCGTATGACGTCGCCTTGTGGACCCGGAGGATCGAGGCATAGCTATCGCGAAGGTAGTCGTTAACCGTATTGTCGTCGTCGCAATTGGAGTTGATTTCCTCCACCAGATCGGAGGGAACGCTAATGGCGCGGACGACATGTTGCGGGTCCAACATGATCATCGTGTGTTGGAATTCCTGGATATTCTGAATCAGATCGACCGCTCTCTCGGCCGCACCGGATATCAACTTTTTTAGTACGGCGTCGTCGGCCATCAGAATTCTCAAATCGTTTAAAATCGGTTCTCGAAAATGACCTTTTGTGACAAACAATTCAAGCGCTCAGGCCGCCGATTACGCAGCTATACCAAGAGAAATCGGGATTGGATCGAAGCGGGTTTCGCGCCAGAGGCGAATGATCAGTTCCGCGCGTTCACAGACGATAGCATTCCGAAGTATTTCAGCCCGAGAATGCGCGCCGATCCGGCGGAGAACGGCTTCTGCTGACGCCTGCTCGGCGAGATCAGGACTTCCACCGGCCATGTGGATCAATCCGGCCGGATCGTGGTGCTTTGAGAGCCACTCGCGGAATTCATTTTCTTTGCAGAGTAGGACGATGCGCTGCATCGTCTTCCGGCGCTGTTCCGGTGCGTATCCGGCATGGTCAACGTGATCAGTAAGGTCCGGATGAGCGGACATCCTGACTTGCGTCCCTCGCTTGGCGTAGAGGATGTTACTCGAGAGGGAGTTAGGGAGCACGGCAAATGCCAGAGTGACCAGGCCGTTGCCGAGGTCGCTGATCGGAAGCCGCTGTGCCTTTGTGGTCTCAATGAGCGGTCCAGCGTCAGTGACTACAGCCACTGCGAGCTTGAAGCTCGTCCGAACAGGCGCAAACTTTAGATCGTCGGGGAGATCGGCCGGGCGAGCCGCCACAGTAAACGAGAATAGGCCGTCGCCGTTGTCTTTGGTCGATCGCTTTTCGCCTAGGAATACGGAATTCGCGTTATCTGCGAAAATGGCCGGTGGTGACCGGCCATCGAGGGAGGAGGGGAGATAGTTGATCATCGAGAGCACGTCCTTATTGGCTTGTGCTCCCCTGGTCTTCGCTCAATCGAGACCGAAGTCCCGACTTCTCTGTTTGCTGAAGGGTGACGGCATGGAAGCGACGTCCATGCGGTCACCTGATCCGAACATTTTGAGAGCTTGATCGATGACGCTCCGGGGATTTTGCTTTGTGCCGAACGGAATGAAATTGTCGATCTCAGTCACTTGCGCTTTGAAAGGGGCGACTCCCGCTTCCCGGCTTGCTGGCGTGCTGGAGGGAACCTCGGCGCCGAAGAAGTACGAGGACGCATCCTGCCTCACATAATTGGCGGCCGAGGAGAATCCCATATTGTCGAACAACTTGCCTGCTGCCCCGAAAACGGATGCGCCAGCCTCGTCGATGGTTGACCCGACGGCTTTTCCAACCGCTGTTTCACCGATGCGGTCCGAGAGGGATTTGCCGGTTAGGGCATAGAGGCCGAGATCAACAGCATCGTAGGCCAGAAGGGCTGTTCCAATTCCAGGGATCATGCGCGACCCTGCTTTACCAGCAAGGCGAGCCGCTGCCTTTGTTGAGACCTTGTCGGAGATCCAATCGGTGGTTGAACTCATCCCCTGAGAGGCTAATCCGAGGGCTGTGTCTGAAACGGTCTGGCGATCTACCAACATGATCAGTCTCTCTCAGCACCTGAATGTCGACCCGGAGCAGGAAGCTGCCGGAGAGGTGCGGCTATGGCCTTGGGTGGCGGCGGGAGTTTCGCGATAAACGACTCAATCGCATCAGGGCTCGCCGGGACAATGGGGGCCTCGCTCTCCGGTTTTTTGTCGTCACGGGCAGAGGCAAGACCAGATTTGAGGCCTCGAACAAAGCCTGCTGCTCCAAGAAGAGCTATGCCGGTCGTCTCCTTGGTCATCTCGGTAGCCACAGTGTCGGGGCTCTCGATCCCGAGCTTGTTCGCCGACAGGGCAGCGTCCACGACGGCTTTGCCGATCTTCCGGCGTTGGTCGGACATGGCGTGCTTCTGTTTGTAGTCGGCTGGCCCGGGAAGCCGCCGCTTTTCCTTCGGCTGCCTGTCAGAGCCTTTTGCCTGGTCATCGTCGATGGCTGCAGCCGTACGCAGGCCTTCCCCTGGCTCCTGTCCTCCGGCCTCCTGACCGTAAACTTGCGGGATGCGAGCCGGAAGGTTCCGCCTCGTCTGGTTCATCTGGTCTTCCAGGCTCTCATCATCCATCGCAGCGGCTCCCTGATCTGGAGTCGCTATATAACACGTTATTCCGAATTAAAACATCATCCTGGCAACTGGAGACCAGTGGTGCTCATAAGAGGAGCCAGGAGAGTCCGGCGCTTGGCGCTGGAAGAGCGGTTGAGGGCTGCCCGGAGTTGGTTCCGCTCGTCGATCAGCACGCATTTCTGGCGCGCCCGCGTGATCCCGACATTGATCATGTTCCGGTCCAGCATACTGGCGCTCCCAGGGTCAACCACAACAATCGAGGTCGCAAATTCGAGCCCTTGCGCCTTGTGGAACGTAATGCAGTAGGCCTTGGATAGGGTGCTTGTTGCCTGGATGTCGAACTCGGCGACGACGCCGGCATCGGTCACAACGCTGATGGTCCTGCCTTCAATGTCGGCTATTGTGCCGGTTTCCCCGTTGAAAAAGTCCTGGTCGCGATCATTCTTCAACTGCATGACCCGGTCGCCGACGGCAAACTCCTTGCGGCCCGTGATGGCGTCGTTGATGGCCCTCGTCCCGCAGGCCCCCGAATGGCGGGCCGACAGAACCTGCACGTTATCCACGCCGACAATGTTCTTGGCAGCGTGCCACGCCTTCGTTGCAGCGAGCAGGGTGTCTTTCGGAGAGAGGGTCTGGGTGTAGAGAATGTCGGGCCCGACAATCGGCATTAGGCCCTTCATGACCCGCTTCCCAGAGGCCGGGATGGTCGATCCTGCGCCGGAACGGTGATTTGTGTTGAGGATGACGGCGGGAACTGCTCCAGACGACAAGAGCGCTTCGATGGGCTTGCCGCGGCCGATAGGCTCGATCTGCTCTGCATCCCCGATGATTACGAGGCGAGCGGACGGTCGGAGAGCGCGGAGAAGAGCGAGAACGAGGGGGTTCCCAACCATGAAGGCCTCTTCCAGAAAAACAAGGCGCTCATCGAGGGGGTTGTCCTTGTTCCGGCCAAAGCGCCCGTCGATGTACTCGAGGCGGGTATGAAGGGTATCGGCGGCGAGCCCCGTTTTCTCGTGGATAGTCCTGGCGATCCGGGCTGGCAGGGAGAGGCAGATCGGCACGAGGGTCGGATCAGCCTCCATCAGGATCGACGCGATGATCTTGATGATAGTGGTTTTCCCCGTCCCTGGCCCCCCTGAAACGATGGTCGTCCGATGGGTGCATGCGCTGATAACGGCCGAGATCTGGCTCTCGTCCACATGAGGCATTCCCAGTGCCGCAGCATGGCGGATGACATCGGCAGGGGTGACTGGGAAGGGCATCCTGCCGAGCCGCGACTTGATCTCGCCAGCAATGGACGCCTCTTCATAATAAGCCCGGTGGAGCATAGCTCTGCGGATCCCACGCCATTCCATCTCGACGATCAACCCATTGTCGGCGGCCTGGCGCCAGGCCCACCCGACCTCCTGCATTGAGGCCCCTGAAACCTTCGCCATCCGCTCCTGAATGGCGTCGCTGTCGGCATAGGTGTGGCCGGATCTTTCGAAATGGTCGAACGCTTCCAGGATAGCCGCTCGAAGGATGCAGCGCCGGTCTGAGTTCTCCGCTGTCCTCCGCCACAGCCTGGCGGTCTTTTCGAATGAGATGCCGTCAAACTCCGCATAGATCCGGAACGGGTCGGTCGCGAGAATGAAGGGAAGGCGAGCGCCATAGCGACTTTCGATCATTTCCTGATGGGCAGGACTGATCCCACAGGCATGGAACAGGATCTTGCGGGCTTTGGAAGTGAGCCAAAGGTCAGGGCTGTCTGGATCTTCCCGATCCCTGGTGTCGTGGCAATAGCGTTCGATATCAGCGCGCGAAAGCCTGATGTGCATATTGGTCCTGAATGGGAGTGGTACTTGGGCGGCTGCGACTTAAGCCAGCCGGTCCTCGCTCGTTCTTGGCGAGAAATAGGTGACCGCCAGACCGGTCAGAAGGAAGAAGACGGTCACGGTGGCAACGGCGGCCGTCAGAGGGATGAAGCGGGCAAGGACTACCATGGGGGCTGTGATGACGGTGATCGTGACCAGGCCGTTGAAGACGAACTTAACCCAATGCCGGACCTCGGTCATCGAGGCGGCAATAAAGGCCGCGGCAAAGACGGCCAGGAGCAACAGTAGGATCGGGTACCGTTCGTTGATGGGAAGGAGCGTCCCCACGACATATCTCGCAACGAAGTCGGGCATGTAGGGTGCGGCGACTTCCACAAGAAAAATGAAGGCCAGCGATGCGCTTTTGAAGCTGTTGGCAATCGCTATCGGCGTGCCTCGCATGGAACCACCTTTTTTGGGCTTTTGACTATGCTTCCAACCCAACCTTTGTGATAAGAGTTATAGCGACCCTCCATCGCAATGCAAATCATGATTTGCGTATTTTATTTCCGGCGATGGCGCGAGCCATTCTTTGGGAGCCTAGTTGCAGATGAACGCCGTATCGAAGATCAGACCGGTTCAGGAAGAGCAGAAGACCAAGTGCAGCGTCATTTTCCTAAGGAATTCTGACGGGGCACCGTTCATCCACCACTTCGAGATCTCCGAGCGAGAGATCCAGCAGGGGCGGATTTACGACTACATCCTGGCGTGCTGGGGCTCTGTGGCCGATTATCAGAACCTGAAGCCGGCCCTGTGCCGCCGGGAAGAGCCGAGCGGGGACGGTTTTCTCGTAACCTATCCAAGCCTCTGCCAGTATGTTGAGCGCAAGCTCCTCGAAGAGGAGACCTCCCGAGCCCAGAGGACCTGACCGATGGGGATCCTCAATGGGGCCGACGCAAAGGAGACGAGGCGCAGGCGCCGGTCTGAGCTGCTCCTGATCGGGTTTGTTGGTCTGATCGGCTATGTGTGCATCCAAGGGGGCCGATCGGAGGCTGGGAGGACTCTGGTGCTCGTTGCTCTTAGCTTGGGGGTCGTCCTCCTGGTGACGGCCGTTGGCTTGCTGATCGTCCAGATGAAGGATCCTGTAGCCAAGGAGCGACTGGCGGGGCTTGTGCGCTATGCGCGGCCAAAGATCCCAATGAAGCAGGGCGAGTAGCCGGACTAGGAATATACCCAAGGGGCGGTGTATGACCGCCCCATAGTCATGAGAGCCGCAGCGGCGGCTCATAGCGACAAACGCATGGGGCAAAGAATGCAGAAGTTAATGGCCATCGTTCTAGCGGTCGCAGCTGGGCTTTCGAGCAGCTCAATTGCGACCGCCAACCCGGCTCCAAAGGTGCCGCCTTATGCCCGTGACTTCTCGGAAGTCGCCACAGACGCTGTCCAGTACAGGACTGGGGTGACCGAGAAACAGGCCGGAAAGATTATCAGGGACGCCCGGGATGCCTTTGCCCGGTGTGTCAAGGAGAAGGCCACGCAAGCCTCTGGCAACTGCGTCATCGCCAAAGACGGCGTCGTTTTGAAGTACGACGCTGGCAGTGGGTCAATTGTCTACCGGGTGGAGTACGGCCACAAAGCTGGCGATGGATACCGGCCCGACTTCAAAGACGAAAATGGTGCAGAGCAGTCCGCCAATCAGGTTCGGGTCTGGGCCGGGGACAAGAGTACAACGTATCCGGCCTTCAGGTAAGATCGTCAAAAGGGCGGCGCTGGCCGCCCTTGTTGTTTCGGGTTCTATTTACCAAACGCGGGCAGAGAGGTCGTCTTCTTTATAAATTCCGTAACCGGCCGACGATTATAACTACCGGTGCTCGACTATCGCCTTGGATAGTGGGGCCAGTAAGGTCAGACAGGAAGCTGATCGTAAAAACAAAGCAAGTGAATGGGGCGAATTCCATGAAAGCAACAGTGGCAGCGATAGCGTTGCTAGGGATGATGCTTGGAACACAAGCAGCGTCGGCACAAGGGTTCCGATCTGGCAAATGGACGGTTGGGTTCGGCCAGGGAATGGTTGAACATACTGTTCGGAACGGACCAGGTAATGAGTTCATGATCCTTTGCGACACCGGCGCGACGGAGGATGCCGAACGAACTGGCCTGAGCATCACGATCCGGGACCGGGGAGCTCCATCTAGTAACGGCGAGATCCGGATATTTGTCGATGACGAGGAACTCACATTCTTTGAAGACAAAGATGGCATTCTGATCAACAACCGAGCGGCGCAGTCAAATTTTGATGTTCTCTGGGAGGCCCTTCGCAAAGGGCGCTCGATGCGCGTTTTATTGGCGGACGGGCGGACATCCACGTTCTCACTCGAAGGAGTTCGGAAAGCACTTGGTCCAAAGGCTTGTGAAACAGGCTTCACGGGACGCATGCCAGCCAAAACAAACGCCAAGCGGTAATAGGCTTAGGATCAGAGAATTATGAGAAACATTGTGGTTGCCGCGACACTCTCGGCCATAGCCCTGGGAACTTCACAAGCGAATGCCGATGAGAAGATTCGTGGAGAGTGTCTTCTGAACGTCTCCGGCGTTAGATATATCGACGGCAAATGCGATATCCGCTTATACCCAGGCGGATCATTCCAAATCAACGGTATTGGCAAGGACTTGCATTTCGCCATGGTTAGTCTGGATGCCGACAATCGCGTTGCCACCGCAAATTGGAACGGAGTAGTCCCGGAGTCCCACGCTCATGAGCAACTTGGCCAGATGACGCGCTCAGGAGCTTGCTGGGGGAACGCTGAGGCCCGAATCTGCGCCTGGCGTATGGGTACGCGCCCGAAAGTGTCTCCTTGATAGGCTAGGGCCGTCAAAGCCTCTCTGATCACCTTTCCGTATCGATAGTTCGTCTACGAAGTTGTGTGGTACAATGTTTATTCGCAAGTGTTTCTTCGCGATTTCCGTTCTGGCACTTACGCTTGGTCAGGCTTGCGCTCAATCAGGCCGCACCCCTTGTGACGATCTAGCGACTTTCCCGTTCGATCCCGAAAGGATTGCTGCTGGCGTTCCATATGACAGGATCCGTGCAGGCGAAGCCGTGCGGGCTTGCGCTAACGCTGTAGAGGATTTCCCTGCAACAGGTCGCCTTTGGTTCCAGTATGGTAGGTCTCTCGAACGGGCAAATCGGATCTCGGAGGCCGTCGACGCATATCACAGGGCCCGAAGAGAGGGGCATGCCGGAGGTGCCAACAATCTTGGTGAGCTCCATAGGCAGGGCAAGGGGCTGGCTCGCGATCAGTCCCGAGCTGCCGAATACTTCAGGGAGGCTGCAGAGGCTGGTTACCCAGAAGCCGCCTACAACTTGGCCTCACTCCTGATCAAGTCAGGTTCTTATAATCGCAAAGAGGTTGAGGAGCTATTGGGCGTAGCAAGTAATGCAGGCTACCCTGGTACTCAGGCGCTGTATGGTTCGCTAGGCGCACGGCGCCCTCAAACTCGCTACGATGCGGTCTTCCGTCCGGAGCATGGCACGGTTCTCCGCCGGGAGATCCTGGACGCTTTGCGGCCGGTGGTTGAGGGCAAGCTCTACGCCCCAATCGAATTCCGTGTGACGGAACTGAAGGTTGCCGGCGACTGGGCATTTGCCCAAGTTGTGCCTCAGCGCCCGGGCGGAACTCCTATTCGCGTCCTTGATACTCCCATGGCTGAGTTTCATAAATTCATGGGTGACGACGTGCACACTGAAGCGGTCCTCCGGCGGGTGCGGGGATTATGGCGAGTGGTGGACTACTGGGTTGGCAGTACGGACGTCTGGTTCACGGACTGGTGCGACAGGTTGCCGAAGGAAATTTTCAGGGTCGGGAGCCAATCCGGTTCCTGCGATTGATAGTGAGAACCTGGGGTCAATAGAGGCCTGGCCACTGGAGGAGGCGATGGGATGCCTCCTCCTACTCGACTGCATAATCAACGGCCCTTAGCGAAATCGATGTCCTTAGGGCAAGATTGTATTCCGGGCTTGCCACAGGCGATCCCGTGTTGCTCTAGCCGGAGGAGCATTTTACCCCCGACGGGCTTGAAGCTGTATTCCCGAACCGTATCCTCAAATTTCGCTTCCCATGCATTCCGGCCGTTTGAAATGAGGATTTGAAGCGTACAGCCGCCGCTGCCGCAGAACATGGATGTGGAGCCGTCACACTCGAGGTGTCCATAGTCGACGACCCAGTCGTTCACGCCATCGGCGTTCAGATCGAGATCATTCCGCGTGAACCCGGGCATTCCCTTGAATGAGCTGCAAGTCGCCGTGTTCGTGTTGATCGCTGCGGCAACCGATGCAGGATAGGAAGGCCTGCGAGCCTGAGACCTAGTCGGTTGCTCTTCAGAAGCTTCCGCGAGATACCTGGCGTTCGCCCAGCCTTCGACAGGTCCGTACCGGACACGGCACCAAAACGGCCCGGTGTTCATGTCGGAGTCGGGCAGGATCTTACCGTCTCTCACCGCAGAGCAGCCTTCGTTCCGGAGCATCTTACCGTTATGGGGCACTTGGCCGACTTTAGGCGAGTTGGCAGTGGGCCTTTCCCGTAGGAACAGGACATCATCAGATCTGACGTTACGAACGTCAAAGAAATCCGGCCCGTCTGCTGTGGCAAGGGCAGCGCCGGTTGTCGCGGTGAGTGCCAGGGTTGCAATGATGAGCGGACGCATTTCGGCTGACCTTGGATCGAGTTTCACCCTGCGGCCAAGCCGGCTGCAGGGTGATGGCTTTATAGCAGAACACATAAAAAAGGGGCGGTGAAAACCGCCCCTGTGGTTATCGATGGGAGTTATACTACCGGATGTACTTCGCCTTTAAGGAAACAGCGCCCCAGTAGCACCAGCCAATGATCCGGCCGATTAACCGGCTGTCGAACGTGCCCTTGTCAAGGCGCATGAAAACCGCACCAGCGGTGATCGAGATCGCGACGGTGGTCTCGATGGAGAGCTCTACATAGTTGTAGAGAACCAGGGCGAGGATGCCGCTGAGAAACAGCGTAGCGAGGACTTCATCGACAACCCTAGGGAGATTTCGCAAAGCGCGATCTTCCAAGTCGCCGATCTCGTCGAAGCTCTTCCAGAAGACGCGCCAAAAGATCGGAGCAAAGAATGCCGCAATAAGGGTGAAAGCAATCATGTAACTATCTTTCTTAATGGGGATTCTACCGTCCCTCTTCCACTTCAAGTTCTCGAAAAATAACCGGCTTGTTCCTGACCCACAAAGTGGTCCTATCAATAAAGTTCGTGATGGCCGAAGGTGTCAAGCCATCCTGAAACTCAAATGTCCTCAGTGTGGGTGCACCGAGGGCAAGTGGCTGTCGAAAGAGGTCTCGGCTATGGAGCGCCCGAGAGCGCTTTGATGGTTTGCGCTGGCGATGCGGCCCCGGGCAAGTTGCCAATACCCTTCGCCGCGCCGCCAAATGTCCCTTTAAGTTGCTGCTGAGCCAAATCCGTAGCCTTCCCAAGGAGATTGCCCGCACCCTTTCCTGTGAGGTTGCTTATCCCAAGGGCGAGTGTGCCCCCGATAGAGGTTGCGACTTTCGCACCATGGAAGATCCCAGAGATGCCAGCTGCAGCGAATGACCCTTCCCCACTCATACCCTGGTAGTTCGTAATTGCAGCGGCCAGAGCGGGAGCGGACCTCATTAACGAGGCGGCGATCGAGGCACTGGCGAAGGAGTAGATCAGGAAGTAGACCGTATCGCCTACCAGTTCGAGACTGACCCCAAGGGTGGTTGGATTCCCGGCCTTTTTCATTCCCTCGGAAAGGATGAACAGGACCACAGCAGACATCATGCCGGACATGATCAACAGAACGGCGCCGTAGAAGAAGCTCCGTAGCGCGTTGTGGAACGTTTTTTGGGTGCTCTTATAGACCCAGGCGTAAGCCAGGAACGGAGCGAAGGCGACAAAGAAGCCCATCCGGATCAACGCTTCCACGATCTGGAAGGCGAAGAGCAAGAGAGCCAGCCAGAAGGTAGCCTGGACGAACATGGAAAGTATCGACAGGATCGCGATCACGGCCTTGCTGCGATCAGACGAGTCCTCCGCCTTGATCTGGCTCGCCGGCATCGCCGCCTTTGTGATTCCCTCGTTGATCGTCAGATGGACCGCGCAGACGAGATTGATCACGGACTCTCCGGCTTTGATGAGTTCCTGGTCCGTGCCCTGGATACGGTCATAGCGGCAGACGCCGCGCGAAGGGCTGTTGTGAAACGCCTGATTGCCGATGGCAGAGAGCTTGGTTCCAACCTCACCGCCTATAGCCATGGACGGAACAAGGACGTAGGGCCGCACCATTTCCGTGTAGAGGGTGCCTCCGCCAATCAGGACAATGACAAAGGTAAACCGCATCACAAGCCAGAAGATGTCGTTCCAGCCGCCGGAGCTGGAAATCCAGAACAGGCGGGTGGCGATCAGCACACAGAAGACCGTCATGAAGATGATCCCCATGAGTTTTGCGGCCGAGGAACCGAGCTTGTTTACGAGCAGCGGCCCGATCTGGGAGGTAACTTCGATGACCCGGGCGGCAGCATCGCAGCTCCAGCACTCCTGGATCTGCAGGTCGGCTTTGGTGAACAGGTCGGGGTTCTGGACATCGCCGGGGATGTTCTCGAAGGGGTCCGAGACGGACTTTGACGGATCTGACTTCCCCCGCATGGCGTTCGCCATTTTACAGATCGTGGTGCCGTTGATATCCGAGAAGCCAGAGCAACTACCCGACTGAACCATCTTCTGACAGTTTCCGGTGCCGAGCTGGATGCACGCCATGATGAACGCGCCGTCGACCGGCTGCCCGTCGAAGGTTTGCATCCCTTGGAGCTTCTTGACGACGCTAGTGTTGACGCCGCCGTTCGTGACTTTCGCCCAAACCTCGACCTGCTGGTCCAGACCCATATTGGCATATTGCGCCGGTGTCAGGCCATGTGCCCTCAGGTTGCTCTGATTGATCTGGAAGATGCCTGTGCAGCACGAGCCGTTATAGACGCCGGCGTTGCCCGAGGATTCATAGACACCAAGTTGGCCCATCTGATCCGCGTAGGCTCTGAGACTTGGGTCTAGAGACGACCGCCGCACAGCATCGGCAATCTGCTGGGAGGTGTAGTTGGTTTTCGGCCCGATCTGAGAAATCTTGGCGCTGGCCTGGGTTGTTGCCGTGGCGATGCCGATGAACAGGAAAGTCAGAAGGGCAATCCAACGAAAGGGCGCTTTCATACGTATTCCGCCTGGCCGTGCTTGAGTTCTCAAATCATCAGCGCACAAAGAAAGAGGGCTGACGTCATCCCGTGGGTACCACGGCGTCAGCCCTCTTTCTATAAGGATCTAGCGTTTTATTTCTTATGCAAGCATTGTAATTCGCCGCAGGCTACCGGATCTTCATGGTGGTGGTACAATCGCGGACGGGGCGGCCATTCCGCAGCGCCCGGATGGTCACAGCACCCTGCTTCTCGTCATAGGCGACAAAGGTCGCGTTGGTGCGCGGGTCAGGAGCGTCGGGAACATCCTGATAGGCGTAGAGGAAGCAAGCTTTCGAGCGGGTGGTCTTCGTCCCCTGAGGGCCGGTCACCGTGACACGGACAGGGCAGATGCTATGAAGATCGGTGCTGGAGAAGGAGTTCGCGCCGCCATCGCAGTCCCGGGCGACGCTGATCAGGCTGACCGTGATCTGTTCGGCTCCCTCGGTGAAGGTATGGGACAGGAACTGTGCCGGAGCATTCCCCTTCATGAACCGCTCCTCCTTAAGGGTCTCGCGGAAATAGCGGTTGTTGCTGTCGATCACATCGGCCCAGATTTGTGCCATCTGGGGCGTCGCCGCGGACGGCTGCAGGAGATCGCTGAAGGTCATGGCCTTCCAATCCTGTGCCGCAGCAGCGCCCGTGAGAGCCAGTGTGACTGCAGCGAAACCCAGAAACCTCTTTAACATCGTGTCGTCCTACTCGGGGAATTTATTGGTCATATCCTCAACACCTGCTTCGGAAAGGAAGCAAGTGTCAGTCTTCTAGTGAAACTGCCTGAACGTGCACAGATCAGCCTCGACAATATCGTTAATATAGACGTTAGGCCGGCGCTCGGAGCCATCCTGGGAGCGATTGAACCGGCTCTTCGCATAGCTGATGATCAGATTGAGCTTGGCGCGGGTCATAGCGACATAGGCGAGCCGACGCTCCTCCTCGAGATCCGTGTCCGGACGGACCACAGGGAAGATTCCTTCCTCCCAGCCGACCAGGTAGACGTAATCGAACTCCAGGCCCTTGGCCGCGTGGATCGTGCCAAGCCAAACGGCATCATCAACAGAGCTGTCCGTCTCCAGGAGGCTCATGGAATCGACGAAGTCCTGGATGTTGGTCTGCTCCTTGGCAACGAACAGGTACTGCTCGACGCGCTCCTCGATTGAGGTCGCCTGCTTGCGAAGCTGATCGCCCTTGCGCTTGTCGGCCTGGTGTTCCGCCTTCTCCCGGAGCTCCTCGACATGCTCCTTGATGCCGCATTCGGAGATCACCTTCTGGATCACCTCATCCAGTGGGACGCCGAGGCGGTAATCGTCCCCGATCTCGTCGATGAAATCGACGAAGGCTTTGACCTTCTCCAGGGCAGCCTTGCGGATCGCGCCGGTCTGGATCTGGTTACTCAGGATGTCGATCATCGGGAGTTCCGTCACCCGGGCGGTCTCGGACAGCTTCGACAGGCTTTCCTTGCCGAAGCCCCTGGGCTTGGCATCGATCGCATATTCGAAGGCCGCATTGTCCGCTCTGTTGAGCATCAGCCGGAGATAGGCGGACAGCACTTTGATTTCGGCTGTCTGGTTGAATTTGCGGCCTGCCGTGACTGTGAAGGGGATCCGGCGCATGGTGAGGGCAGGCTGAAAGCCGTTCAGTTCCATGGAGGCGCGGGAGATGATGGCGACCTGGCTCGGCCGGATGCCCTTTTTGAGCTTGCGCTCGATGTCGTCGACGATCCAGGAGACTTCGCCCCGGTCTTCCGAGAACTCGTGCACGAGCACCGGGGTACCTTGGGCCCCCTCCGTGAAGAGTGCTTTGCCGTGGCGGCTCTCGTTTCCGGCGATTACGTGGTTGGCCGCGTTGAGAATGGCCCGGGTCGAGCGGAAGTTCTGCTCAAGGCGGATGATCCGAGCATTGGGGTAGCGGTTCCCGAAGCTCAGGATGTTGTCGATATTGGCGCCACGGAAGCTGTAGACCGACTGATCGTCATCGCCGACGCATGTGTAGTAGCAGCCTTGGCCGTTATCGGTAATGAGGTCGAGCCATTCCTGCTGAACGTCGTTGGTGTCCTGGTACTCGTCCACGAGAACGGCCCGCCAAAGGTTCTGGTAGTAGCGCCGGACGGCCTCGTCATCCCGAAGGAGATCCCGGCCTTTAATGAGAATGTCGTTGTAATCGACCGCGTTCATGCGCTCCTTGGCGCGCTCGTAGCGGTGATACATCTGCTCGATGCCATGGGGAGTCAGAAATGTGCCCCGGTGGAAGTTCTGCGGGAAGCCGCGTCCGGTCTTTTTGCCCTCGATGCAGTCGAGGATGAAGGCGTAGTCGACCTGGCGGCGGCTGTCGCCCGAATCGGGCGGCACGATATGCTCGCCATAGGAGAGGCTGGCATAGCAGTCCTTGACGACATTCTTTTGATCGTCCGCGTCGAGAACCGAGAAGTTGGACTCCAGTCCGGCACGCTCGGCATTGTCCCGCAGGAGACGGGCGGAGATGGCATGAAAGGTGCCGACGTCCATGGCTTTGGCAACCGGGCCCATCATATTGGCCAGACGGTGCTTCATTTCCTGGGCGGCTTTACGGGTAAACGTGACGGCGAGGACTTGGTGGGGCTGGACACGCTGGGATCCGACCAGGAAGCCGATGCGGGAGGTAAGCGACTTGGTTTTGCCCGTTCCGGCGCCGGCCAGAATGAGGAGCGGTTCCTCGCCGTGGGTGACGGCCGCTTCCTGAATTTCGATCAGGCTGGTGAGGGCTCTCGTCCGGGACTCGTCGGCATTGAAAACAGCAGCGTGCCCAAGGGCGCTGTGATCCTCGATTTCTGAGAAAACGTCGTCTTCGAGGGCATAGTCGGGAATTGTTGGCTGGAACGGGGCCTCGGACTCGTCGATGTCGTAGTGATCGAACGGGTTGGAAACGAGATCGAGAGCCATGACAGGGGTTCCTTTTATCCTCCGGCGGGCGCGAGGGCCCTCTCGGGACTTCTTATGGTGGCCTTGGGAGCCACCGGCTCCTGGCGTTGTTCGGCGGCTATGAGCGCAATCAGCCGGCCCGTCCTGACCGCCTGGTCAGGACGCTTGCCAGCGATGTCGATAAATCGGTAGACCCGGCCGCCCACGTTCACCGCACCTTCTGGCGTGAGAGCGCCAATGATGACGGTGTCTGCCGATCCTGTTGCGGTGGGCGGATGCACCGTCTTTGCGTCGAAATCGACGAAGACGATAATTCCGTCCGCCACCAGGACTTTTGGGGTTTGGGTTCCCGACACTTTTTAGAACTCGATTGATCCGTCACGCCACAGAGCAGCCAGCTGGGGGGCGATCACCGCCTTTGCGCTGCCGTTCCCTTTGAACTCGAACCCGGCCACTTCCTCGCCGTCGAACTTCAGACGAACCGTCAGCTTGTTCTCGCGATCGAGGATATCGGCACTGCGCCGGGCCAGATCTTTGCCGCCGGCATCGTATTCCTTAAGAACGTGTGCCCCCATGAGACCGCCTTCGGAGGGTTCAGCAATCGAAATGCGCTTGAGGGTGAACTGATCGCCGAGCTGCTGCTCAAGGCTGGAGATGATATCGCTGGGCTTGCGCTGGCCGTCGACGGCGTACTGCTCGACAACGACTTTAGTAACGATGACGCGGGCGCCGGAGTCATCGGGTTTGGGTTGGGCGACCATTTTGAGAAAACCTTCACGGGGCTTGTTGGAGGGGAGGGGAACTCGATCCGTCGAGGAGACGAGGCGAAGGGTCATGCTGCAAGCCCACGCGAGACCGGCGAGGACGCATTAGGCTCGGCAGCGGGATTGAGGGTAACGGGAAGGAAGCGGCTGAAGTGATTGCCGCGCTTAATGGAGATGTAGGGAAGTTCTGGGCCTCCCTCGACCTCAGAGCGATACTGGAGTCGGCCGCTCAAGGTGATCCAGTCGCCATCCTTAAGAACGCCTTGGATGTCGTCGGTGATGACTTCCTTGGAGTAGACGACGATGCGGTGGTTTTCTTCTTTCTCCACCGTGGAGGATTTCGCCGTGCCCTTGCCACGAGTGAAAGAGGCTCGGGTCGTCAGGGTAAACTCTGCGATCATGCCTCCTGAATCCTGGAAGGATTTGATGCTGATGTCGCCTTTAACGACTCCGCAGAGTGAGATCTGATTAAGCCAGGACACGGCTTTCTCCGTTGATTCGCAAATCAAGAAACTCGGTTACTCTTAAGCCGTGTATATCCCGCTTTCTGCCGAAGTGTAATGCGGAAAAGCTTTTAACTATTTCGAGCAACAGGATTGATGGTTAAATGTGGCCCGGATCACACGTCTTTGGCGAAGCTGCGCCGGGATTTGGAGCACATCTCGACCCAGCGTGCCTCATCCGACTTGTCGAACGAGACCCGGCGGACGTTGAAATCGATGGTGACGGAACGGTTGGATACAGTCGCTACGAGAGCAATCCGCTGATCCTCAATCTTTTCCGGATCGCCATTCCAGTCGCGATCGGCGAACTTGTGAGAGAAACCTACTGACCGGGATTCAGGATTGCTGCGCAGTTCCGAGGAGGCGGCTGCGGCGAAAGCCTCGACCAGAGCAAGAGCCCGCATGGTGGCACCATCAAATCCGGTGAAGTCCGGGTCGGTGCCGATTGCCTGCTGGTAGACCCGACGGGTGACATGAACTGTGCGGCCGTCCCATTCACCAACGGTGAGGAAAGCCTTCTGACGGGGCTGAACGTCCTGCATCATGTTCTGTCTCCTAGGAATGAAAAAGCCCTGGCTTTTGGCCAGGGCTGCTGATCGCTGGATTGTCTTAAGAGCGGTTACATCCCAATCCCATTCTGTTGGGACCTGGCAACACGGAACTTATCGTTTGCTGCCAGCTGAGAGAGCTTCGTTTCCATCTCGCGCCGATCCTTATCAGCAACGACAACGGAGATCTCTTCAGGGGATTTAGCACTCTTTTGCTCATACTCGGTCGGGTGCCTAGCAACTCCATACTTGATCGCAATCTGAGCGGCCGTCAGGCCGTTCAGGTCATCACGGGTGAGCGACTTGGCTTTTCCGGACTCCACGTTCTCGATGAACGCTCCCATTTCGCCGCTCTTCATGATCACCGTCGCCGGCCGCGTGAAGGATGCCACGCGGACCATGGGGCTGGACTGGGGATCCATGCCGCCATCGGCGTTGTAGCCATTGCTTTCGAACACGCCATCCGCGCCCTGGAAGCCGACGCCAACCGGGCTGATGGTGTTACCGCCGCGTCCCGTCTGGGCAGAGATGGTTCCCATTTCACGGGTGAGGCGCACGTTCGCCGTGAAGTTCAGGAACTCCTCCGGGTTCGGGGACAGGGTAGCGACAGGGCGGGTCTGGCCAGCCTCGACGGCGATCAGGGCAGACACGTCCTTTTCGCCGGCAGCGGCAAGCACCACGCTCTTCGACGTCTCGGTGGCCATCTGCAGGACCTTGGTCCGGTTGGCAGGCCCCTCGTTCTTGCCGAAGCCCTGGGCCGAGATCATCGATCCGCTGCCGTTCTCGATGGCGACGAACAGAGCATCCACGGCCTTGTCCGAGATGCCGGTTGCATCCTTATCGGGGGAGAAGGCCACGAACTTGGCACCGTGCTTGGCGGCAGCCTCAATCACGGCCTCGCCGATACCCTTCTCGGCGGTTGTGTGAATGACGGCTCCCTTTTCGGCAGCTTCCTTGACGACCTGCTCAATGGCGCCCTTGGTCCTCTCACCGATCTCGTTGTTGTGGCCGATGATGGCGACAGCATTGCCGACCGACGGCTCGCCGAAGACCACGACAGGAAGCCCACGGGCCTTGGCGAAGTCGGAGGTGAGATCATAGCGCATGTCGTTCTGCTTGGCGGCCTCGACCTTGATCGATGCATCCATGAGCAGGGCTTCCAGAGCAGCAGGATTGCGAAGCTTCTCGACACCCGGGCGAAGGGCTGCCGCAACCGGGCGCAGCGAGGCCATTTCTTCCTTGGTCAGAGACACAACCTTGTTGCCTGACCGGGAGGCGAACTCGACAACCTCGCCGAGGGTCTTGAACTGGCTTTGAACGACGGAGAGCTTCTGGATACCCGTGATCTGGGCTAGAGCGAGGCTGTTGACCGTGGCGATGGTCTTCTGCTCGTTGCTCAGGCCAGGAGTGGCCGGGTCGATCAGACCCGCAGAGCAGCTCTGGATCTCGCGGCGAGCGCGCTCCTGAGGGGTCGGGGCACCCATAACAGCGACCTTATAGGCCTCATCCAGGTTGACCGAAGCACCATTGTTGTCCCGGACCTCGACCTGCTTGCCGCCTTCAACACCGCGCCGGACATGCTGGCAGGTGTTGAAGTCGTTCTGCTCAAGACCAAAGACTGCGATGCGGTTCGAAATGGATTGAGCCACCTGCCAACCGATCATACGGGCCTGGTTGTCAGACTTGCCATCCGGATGCAGGACGATGAGCTTGCCGCGGGCGGCGCGCTGGCCCTCGCGGGAATAGAGATCGAAGGCCTCCTCCGGGTTGGACGGGTTCGGAACTGTGATCTGCATCTTGCGGTCATTGAAGCTCTTGGCACCGTTCTCGCCCACGATCTTCATGCGGGTGGTCTTGGCCGACACAGTGGCGTTGATCACGGCAAAGCCGTTCTTCTCAGCCGCGTCCGTGAGAGCCTTATAGGACTTAGACTTGTCGTCGACGGTCACGACAAGGCTGGTGCGGGTATGAGGAGGCAGAGCCTTGTTGGAAACCGCGATCTGGGCCACGTAGTCGTTGACTGCGCCGGCATTCTTGTAGAACCGGGATCCCTCGACGGCGACAGTGGGGAACTTCAGGCCGCTGGTCTCAGCCCCGAAGAGGGCAGGACGAATGGTCATCTTCACCGGGACGATCTTGCCGTCGTCGGCCTTCTTGTAGGATGCTATTTCAACCGGGCGGGAGAAGTCTTCACGGATCTGCTTCGCCGCATTGGCAATGGCCGTACGGGACGGAACATTGGGACCAGCGGAAGCAGCGAAGGAAACCCAGGCCTCGGCAATCAGGGCCTGAGGGCGGGAAGCCATCACAAAGTCCGTCCGGTCCATCTGCTGCGAGGCATGACGGCTCATGGCAGTGGTGATCGAGGCCTTGTCGTGACCGCTCGCCTGCAGGTCGGCCAGCGCCTGCTTCTGGCTCTGGAACAGGTCCGAGGCCAGAACCTCGTTAGCAAGGGCGCTCAGGTCGGGCCCAAAAGCGGGCTTCGATCCGCGGTCCGAGCCGGCGGCCAGCTTCTCGTAGCTTTCCTTCTGCCGCTCCATATCGGTGCGGACGATCCAGTCAGGGCGATCCTTGGTACCGTCTACAATACCCATAGCGGCATTATCGATGAAGGCCGTGAAGATACGGCGGTCCTTCTCGTCCGAGATCGCGTCGGTGATACGGGAGACAAGGCGCAGGCGGTTATAGACGGCACGCTCGAAAGTCTCATTGCCAGCGAACGGGTCAGCAGCCTGCTGGGCAGGGGCCTTCCCCTCCGGAGCGAACGAGGAGCGCAGGATCTGCCGGGTCATCTGCTCACGACGGTCGGCGGACACGTCGACAATGTTGCCGAGCTCGTCCTCGTCGTCCTTGAAGGGGACTGTCGTGTCGGCGTAGATGTCAGCCACAGCCTTCGTCAGCGTCCGGTAGGCCTGGGTGTTCCGCAGGCGGACAACGGTTGCATCGCTGTCGTCGGTGATGGTGTGACCCTGGGCTGAGCCGATGGCCTCATTGACGAGGCGGCTGAGAACCTGGCTGGTCTGCGCCACAGTCAGGGACTTTGGCATGAGGTCGGTCAGCTGGCGCTTGGCCAGAGTGACATTCATCGTGCCGTCGATCTGGCGCTCGGTCAGATCCACGTCGCTGGCGCCGAGGGCCTGATTGGCGCGGTCCTGAACCTGGCGGCGCCCCTGCTCGGCCGAGAGGACACCCCGGGTGGCGACGGCTGCGATCGCACGGAGCTCATTCCAGTAGGCGGCGCGGGCGAGGTCATTGTCCTGAGTCAGGGACTGCTCGATATGGAAGGCGAAGGACGCGGCCTTGTCGCGCTCGCTACCGAACTGGGGACGATTGGGGTCCTGAATGGGGTGACGGTCACCGATGGTGATGACGGTAATGTCTCGCCGGAACGGGGCATCGGAGTGGTTCAGGAAGGACTTGGCGCTCATCGGGAGTTTGCTCCTGGCACGATGAAAAGAACGAAGGGTGGATGGGGTATCCCGGCAAATCGAATTATAACTCAGTTTTGCCGCTTTTCATATCGGTTTCGTCATTCAAGCTGTTATCTAAGGCAGAAAAGCAGGTATTTTTTGCGCGCGATGTCTTCCAGATCGGGCAGTTTCCAGCCTTCCGCGGCAAAGTCGTCGAGGTCGTAGCCTGCTCCGATGTCCTCAGATCTGAACCCTCCACGGTTCGGCAGAGCGGATCGGGGCATTCGAAGAAGGGTGATGGACCTGGCCTCACTTCTGAGAAACTGGGACGCGTACGTCAGGCCGGCAGCGTCCATGTCCTGGGCGATATAGAGGTCTCGCCCGGCGAGTGGCCCCAAGTCTGCCATGTGGACCTTTCGAGAGCCGCCGAGCGTCGTGGTCATCCACGGGATCCGGCCCCCGAAAAGCTCTGACGGCCCGATAATGAACCGCTTTGCGGCCTCCGTTGTCTTCTCGCCTTCGAGAACCAGGATCGGGCCCTCGCCATCATCAAGGTGAAGATCATAGAGGGGGTGCGGGTCCGGCGGGGCGGCCTTGAGCCATTTGACCTTGCCGTTCACCATCCAGGGCGTGAAGGGAAAGATGTCTTTGCCGCCCTCAGGATTTGGGAAGCGGGCGGTGTAGAAACATTCCCGCCCGTGGCGATCGTGCCATGCCCAGACGCCATGAGCCCCTTGGAGGCGATATTCGGGCGGCTTTCCCTGCTGGGAAGTCCCAACGTACACCGCGCCCTCAGGCAGACCATTCTTCTTCCGGCGCTCCGTTGGGGCGACCCTTTGGCGGGGCTGGGACCCATCGCAGCGGAACTCTCGCTTCTGGGTTCTACCCAGCTGGCGTGGCTCGACCCCGTACTTATCCCTGAGCCTGTCCAGGATGAGTGACTGAGGGCAGGAGGCCCGACAATACAGCAGGATCCTGTCATCCTTCTGGGTCACGACCAGGGACGGCTTCCGGTCGTCATGGGCGGGGCACAGGGTTTCGTATTCATTGTCGTTGTAGCGACGTTCCTTCCTGTCCCCGATCATTCGGGCAAGGTCACCGGCAGAGAGCTTTGGTTTGTCAGACATGGTACTCAACGAGCTCTTTTGGGGTTTTCATTTCCCCTGGTTTCAAGGGATTGTTTATGCAGGTACAGAAAAAGCCCCGCACGAGAATGCGGGGCCCGTTTAGGCCTTAGGCAGCTTGTGGGATGCCGAGGATCTCTTTGCGGCGCTTCTCGACGAAGTTATCCATCGTGTCGAAGAAGTGCTTGATGTCCTTGGCGCCGGCGGAGGTGCCGGAGATGATGTTCTCGGTCTCTGCCCGCTTCCTGAAGGCTGCCATCTGATCTTTCATGATCTGAACATGCGCTTCAGTCGTGACCCAGTTCTTCCGAGCTTCGTTGAGTTGGGAGAAGATCGAGCGCCACTTGTCAGGCGCTCCAACCTCGATCAGCCGACCTTGCGGGATGATCCGGCGGAGTTCGGGGGTGAGGATATCCTGGTCGTCCTCGGCCCCGTTGCTGTTTGAAGGGGTTGCCGAAAAGGGATCATCAGAGAGGTCGCTTCGGTTATCGACTTGTCGCTGAGGCTGAACAGGGCGGGTGACCCCGCTGGTGACCACCGGCTCCCGGTGCTGCGGCGGCTCGGACAGACGTTGAGGTTGGATTGAGGCCTGGGGCTGTGCCTGGAGTTGAGGCGCAGTGGAGGCTCCCAAATCGACCGATGTCGTCGGCCGGGCTTCCTCGTCAGCTTCGTCGCCCTCTGGCGGAACGTAGTCGTAATCGTAACGCTGGGTGCCGTCCTTCTCCATGCCGCGGCCGAAGATGTTACCAAGGAGGGTTGCGGCCCGCTTAAGGGCGTCTGTTCCGGCGGCTTTGAGGGCGAGGCCTTCCGTCTCAACAGAGTTTGGATTGTCCCTCTTCCGGATAGCGTCTCCCGACCCGATGCCATCCCTAGAGGCCTTCTTGCCGTCAGGGAATGTCACGGTGAGACGAACCGATACCCAAGCGGAAGCGACACGAGCCGTGTATTCCTCGCGCTTGTTCTGGGAGAAGCTGATGAGTTGCTGCTCCCAAACCCGTGAATCCTGATTAAGGATCTCCACGGACCAGTTCTCGGGCCCGAAGATGTCGTCGAGCATCGTGGCGTCGTACTCGGCTTTGACGTAGTATAATTTCGAGCGGTTGTCGCCCTGACGGTCCTTCTTGTTTTCGTTTGCGACCTTTTCCTTAAGGTAGACCGTCGCTTCTGCGTTTGTTTTCGCCCTCATCGGATCCTCTTGTTGGGTGTTGTGCGTGGCGCTGTTGATTTCAGATCAGGCGATTGGCGTCTGACGTTCGATTTTCAGGGTGGAGAACGAGTAGGCAGCCCGGAGCTGCTCATCGACCCTGACCTCGTTTCGGAGGAGCTTGAACCCACGACCTTGGGCGGCAGCATGGTTGCCAAGGGCTGTGATGATCTGAGCCTTCAGCCTGCTCTTGGTTTTCTGCTTCTCCCGAACATCGCGCTCGAGGCCCTGGATCTCCTGGGTGATGGACTCATAGTCCGCCACGATCTTGTTGAAGGCGCGATCCTCTTGATAATCCTTGGGATTGCGGTCCGTCGGGCGGTAGCGCTTTTCGATCGCGTCGGCGTCGATCGTGAAATCAGGCGCGGGCTCCTCGTCCATATCGAGCGAGAAAATGAAATCTGTCGTGGCCGTCTTGATTTCGTTCCAAAGGATCGGATCGAAATCGATCTCGACAAACGCCTCGAAGTCGCCGCCGGCCACAATCAGGGCTACCGCGATACTCTCAACGCCGAGCGCCGCCATGATCGGGTGGACTTCGGCTATTATATAAGGAGGGGGCTGGACCACGCTGTTGACGTTCCAGTTGATCGCGTAGTTCTCCGAGGAGATCTGGACCAGGTGGATGTGTTTGGTGTCGTGACTCAGGGGCAGCTGGCCTGCTGAGCGGACTTCGATCAGATTGCGGCTTAGGATCTGCTTTATCGGGTTTACGTGTTCCTTGCTGCGATCGAACAGGATGCAGGAATAGCGTTCCTGCAGCCCCATCACGAACTCACGATGGAGGCGACGGCTCCAGAAGCCGCGGCTTGACTCGACTTGGGCTGAGGGGATGTTGCCCTTGAGAACATGCCAGAGCTCCCATGGGGACGGGTTCTTTTTGAGCCCGAGGAGAGTTGGGACATAGCGGGACTGAATCACATAGTCTTGGCTCATCGATTTTTCCGGGGATTGGAAGCCATTAGGTTTACTTGACCAGACATGCATTCGTGCCCTTCGGGCGTTCGAGTTTCTCAAATCGTTTCGAATTAGGTGCAATCTACCAGAAATTATGATACAGGTAATGCGTTCTTAATTCGCCATCGGAGACGGAGATCCCGCGATGCAGACAAGTCAGGTGAGCGCAGAAGCTGGTGTGAGTGGTAAGTCAGGACTTGACGTCTCGGCCCTTGGGTTTGTCGGAGACGGGCTGACCGGGTTCTTCGCGCCCCGTACCCAAGCCGATACGATGCTCAAGGAGCTGGGGCAGGCCGGCATCCGCGCGACGTATAACGAGGAGTACGGATGTTACGCTGTTCCGACTGGAGCAATTCCGGACGTTAACCATCCGGCAGTCAGCCGTTTCGGTGTGGACTCAAAATCGCATGCCCTCTGGAAGGAGGATCGCGAGAGTCAGCTTCACCTTGAGAGCATCCTGTTTGGGGCCGCCGATGCAATCAGCAATGCACCGGAGATGGCAAAGGTTAAGGAGACGGTCGCCGAAACGGTAAGCCCCAAGGTGGTCGCGACCCCCGAACGGAAGGCTGAATCCCAAGTTACCCAGGGGGACGCCGCTCTTTACGCCCGGTCCCAGGCCGCAGCAAAGGAAGGCCTGAAGTTGGTGGCCGCTTATATCCGGGGCGGGCTGATGCTCGCGGGTGATCGGAATGCCGAGAGGCGGGATCAGCAGCTAAAGATGATTTCCGAGGCCTCCCGCGAGGAAATCCTCGAGGTCATGGATCGGACGGTGAAGCGGTTCCAGGAGCTCGACAACAAGGAGAAGTTTGCCCGCTTCGATCACGCCTTCAAGAACCACCTCCCCGAGTTAGAGAAGCTGGCGCGGGCTATCGATCACGAGCAAGCTTTCCAGGACAAAATCACTTCTGCAGTCCAGTCGGCAGGATCGGACAACAACAAGGAAGCCCGTTTCGTTCTCCGGGGCGCGTTCATGCGGCTCGAATTCGATGACCAGAAGCGTCTCGGCGGCGGGATTGTGCTGGACCCGAAAGACAAGATGCCAATGGATTCCCTGCGCCGGGGCTTTAATGCCCTGGAGAAGAGCCACGTCGAGCGCTTCGGAATGCCGTCGGGGTTTCGGCTGACCATCGGACGCTCCGAGGGCGGGGTCTATAAGGCTGCTCTGCAGTCCGAAAGCCGTCCTGCTCCTGCTGGTGCAGGCGAGACGGCGGCCGATAAGCCGGCCGATCAGGCGGGTCAGTTGTCGCGTCTTCAGATGCGCCGTCGGATGATGGAGCGGAACAGCCCTGGGATGTAAACCAGAACTCCTTTTTAGCTTTTCGAGAGAGCGGTCCGGTGGGCCGCTCTTTTTATATGGCCAGGGCGTTTCTAGGCATGGCATCTCCGAAAGGAGCTCCCCAAGAAAATCCCGGCCAATGCACCCTTTGGAGCATCCTACATCCGTTTACTTCCCTCCGGACAAGATTCATATTGGAAGGATGACGGGTAGGGGCGGGGCAGGATGCTATCCAAAGGGCTCGTGCTTAGTGTTTTCTCTTTAACTTTCTGCGCAATTACCGGAACGGGCGCTCGCCTGTCTGCGGAGGAGATGTCTGAAGAGGCCAAGCGGAGGGCTCATGTGCCCTTTGTCAGGACTGCTACGAAATGTGTCGCCGAACATGTACAGCGGACCCTTAATCGGCAGCATCAGCCAGAGGACGTGTTCTCTCGCCTCGGCGAGGGTCTCAAAGCATGTAAGGCTGAAATCGACCGAATGTCAGCCGAGCATGACCGCATCTTCGGCCAGGGGACCGGGTCTGGCTTTGTGTCGGGAGCCTACCTGCAGGACCTGCCACGGGCGGTTGACCAAATGAGTGGTCGGCTTCGGTACGCGCCAGGTCCCTATCCATGCACTGCGGATCAGATCGTTTTTGCGCCGATCCAGGACGCTTTCGGATTCTTCCTGATCTCCGATCCCCGGAAAACCGACGCACCATGGGTCCTGAGGATCATCGAAACGGGCGAAACCTTCCAGTTCCGGCAGCAAAGACGGAAGGGCGACAATCAGGATGTGCTCGTTCCGGTGGCAGCATCCGAGGCGGGGAGAGGTCTCGGGGGAGAGTTGCGCCTGTACAAGGACGCAGCCGGGGAGATTGGTTCGGTGAGCCTCAATGCGATAGCGGAGGCTTTCAAGCGGTTCCGGATTCAGAATGATCAGGAGCCGGAGACGTCGGACATTCCGCCTGATGGGCATTGGGCCCGGACGGGCTGCGAAACCATGCGCCAGGCCGAAGTTGCGTCCGGAACCGGTCGCAGCGTCCAGGTGGTCGAAGATAATTCTCAAGCCGCGAGCAGGAATCCTGAACCGACGGCGAAGCCGAGTGGGCCAGATCCTTCATTGGCGCATACACTCGAGGCGACGGATAGGTCTGCCAAGGAGCAGGTTGCGGCACCAAAGACTGAGGCCGCTCGGCTGAAGCCAATTCCGGTGTCTGTTCCACAATTCCCGGATTATCCAGTCAACAGAATTCACAAAGGGACCAACGCAAAGCCGATTTTGGACGATCCGAACAAAAACTCCTACCGCACACGGATCCGGGAGGCTGCTCAGCAGCAGGCGAACTTCGCCGGCCGATACGTCATCACGACGTGGGGCTGCGGAACTGGTTGCAATCGGGGAGCTGTGATCAACCTGGCGACCGGAAAGGTGAAAATGCTTCCCTTTGGTCTTGTCACTGCTTGGTCGAACTCGGAAGAGGAATCATGTGCAGGCGGGCCAGATTTCGGCTTCGAGCTAAATAGCTCCCTTATCGTGATGACTGGTAAGTTTGAGTACAACGAGGACACCTGGAACGATCCGAGCGGCGGCAAAGGTGGGCTGCACTACTTCGTGTTCGACGGAAGCGATTTTCGATATCTAAAGACCGTCAATGGGACCGACTGTGTGGTGAAGTCGACCAAACCTGATGAGACAGACCAAACACGCCAACCCCTCAAGATAGAGCGAGCATCCGACGGATCGATCGACAGCCGAAACTTCATCAGGTTGTGGCGGGAAGTGGTCGGGGAACACGTCGCAGTCGAATTCTGCACCGTTTACATGGTTGGGATGAGCACGCCTTCATGTGCAGTATACGATGGCGCAAAACGGGTGGGCGACATCATTCTCGACCGAGGTACGCTAGATCTGGGCAGCATGAAGTGGGTTCTGGCAAACTGTAGCGGCCCGGTTCCTAAGTCTCAGTGCAATACTCGGGTCGAGGGACTGGTGCAGGACGCGGATGGTAAACTCGTTCTCACGAATGTAACGGTCGCGCCCTGAGAGGCACTGATCTTAAGAGCAGTTTGAGACCTGGCGAACGACCCATCCCTGCTCCTCAACCCAGAAACGTCGGCGAGCCTTGCGGCACGGTGATGCCTCTGGCTGTACAGCCGGAATTGCGCTGACCGTCTCAACTTTCGGTGCTTGGGCCACCTTCACTTCCTTCTTCGCCAGCTTTGCGTTTGCCGATGTGGCTCCAATGAGAGCAGCGAAAACAATGACGCAAAGGCGCAGGTGGGAAGAGTGGGTCATCAATCAAGATCCCGGAGGAGCCAGGAGGGCTCCCCCGGCGTGCTGAAACTACGATGTCTGGAAATGAGCGGTCGCGGACCCGTTCGGGAGGCGATCGCTTGAGATCAATTCTCGTGCATCCCGGTTTCGCAGCCAATAGAGGATCGGGAGGGAAATAAGGATCATCCACGCTTTCCCCAGAACCTGACCGAGCAAATGATCAAATGAGCCAAAGGCTACCCACAAAAACGCAACGGAGTCTGCCATCAGGCCTACGGCCGACGAGGCGACAACGGCCAGGATAAGGCCCCGTCGCTGAAGCGGCGTATAGACAGCCAGATCAAGAAGTTCCGAAATCAAAAACGCGATCGCGCTCGCCAGAGCCAAAGATGGACTGATGAGGTAGCTGAGGCCAGTTCCAACCAGGACACCGACGGTACTCCACGCCACCCCGATCTGCCGCTGGACGAGATCCCGAAGGATCAGGGCGAGACCAGCCCAAACCACCCCGCTAGGGGACATGACCCCCGGTGCAACCGGGATCAGGCAGGGCGTTTCTGGTGGACAGACCGTGCCGATGGACGCGACAAAATAGTTGGCGAGGGGAATGGTCAGCAAAAAGCCAGCGAGGCTGGCAAAACCCCAGATGCGGTTCTGTTTCATGTGTGGTCCTTTTGGGGATTGAGGGGGATGGCTTATGCCAATCCCATTTCTGATAGGAATGGCGACGGCCCGAGCTGGCTCTCCCAGAGCAGGTAGCAGCGCGCCGATGCCCTGGTAACGGTCACGAAGGCGAGGCGGCGGGCCTCATCAATCTCGTCGCCTTTGTCAAACCCGCTGGGGAATTTTCCTTTGCTCCAGCCAGGAGAGATGACGATCGGAGACTCCAACCCCTTCATGGCATGCATCGTCGAGACAGCCACAGCATTCGCAGGGCGGCCGGCGACATCGGCGATATCCGTCTGGGCCGTCGCGATAACTGTGGCGAGGTCTTCGACTCGTCGTGCGTGCTCTGAAATGGCCATGTACTGACGGAAGAACCGGGAGCGTCGGGCGGAGTTGAGGGCCTCCAGGTCCTTGTCGAGATCCGTATAGGAGAGAGCCAGTTCGACCATCTCGGACGTACTCGAGATCATCGTCGCGCTCCGGAGCGCCCGATAGGTGTCAACCAGGCGGGATAGTCCCTCGTGCTTGAGGGTCCCATTGTCCGCCCTTTTGCTGAGCCACTGCATCACGGGGAGGCTCTCCATCCGCGCAGCGCGCCAGACGGCCTGTGCAGTGCCAAGGCCGGCAAGGCTCGTCATGATCTTGGTGGCTGCGGGGCTGTCCTGCTCGTTTGCCAGAAGGCGGAGCCAGGCGAGGAACGTTTGGAGCTGGGGCGAGGAATCGGCATCAGGGTTGAACCTGAATACGTTGACCCCGTGGCGCAGGAGGAACTGAGCCACCTCATCGGCGTCACTATTGGTTCGGGCGAGGACGGTGATATCCTTCGGCGGGGCTTTCGCGACCGACTGGACCAGCATCAGGGCCTGGTTGAGCATGCCACCCGGGCCATTGCAGGAGATGCTGACGACATCGCCTTGGGCGGCCTTTCCCGATTTCACCGTTTTGGCGTGCCGCTTCTGGTTTGCGGAGATTAGCTTACCTGCTTTCCGGACGATCTGTTCAGGGCAGCGATAGTTGATTCCGAGCTTGATGACGACAGAGCCAGGGTACCGCTTCTCGAAGGTCAGGATGTTATCGACCGTAGCGTGGCGCCATCCGTAGACCGCCTGATCGTCGTCGCCGAAGCAAGCCAGATTGGAGCCGTTTTCGGTGAAAATCTGAAGCCAGCGCTCCTGAACCGGGTTTGTGTCCTGGTATTCGTCGACGAGAACGAGCTTGAATTTCTTTTTCCAGGAGCGGGCCACAATCGGATTTGCGCCGGTCAGCCGAACGAAGTCGAGGATCAGGTCATTGTAATCGAGGCAGCGGTTCTCCCTCATTGTCCGGTCATACTGGGCCAAGATATCGGCATCTTCCCTCGAAAGTCCGGGAGCCGACTTTACCCAAGACGATCCAGCGGCATGGCTGAGCGCCGCGCCGATGTTCTTGGCGGCATCGATTGTCTTGAGGAGACCATTGATCCGCTTATCAATCTCCCGGCTGCTCGATGAGTTGGCAAAGCCGTCGAGGCTGGCGAGGATGCCCGTCAGGGTCATCTTGATTTCTTCAGGTTCGACGATGGTGAACGGCTTTTCGCCGGTATGGATCGCCTGGTGGATCCTGAGCATCCGAGACGAGAGTGAGTGGAACGTCCCAACATAGAGGTTGTCGAGGTCCGTTTTGATCTTGTTGCCGATGCGGTCTTTAAGCTCGTGAGCAGCCTTCCTGGTGAAGGTCACGGCCATGATCTCTTCGGGCTTAAAGCCAAGGACCTGGACCGCATAGATGAACTTCGTGGCCAGAACGTGAGTTTTGCCCGTTCCCGAACTGGAAAGGACCAAAAGAGGTCTGCCGAACTCTTCGACCGCCCATTTCTGCTGGGTGTTCAGTCCTTGTGTCAGGACAGATTGAAGCGAAGAATCTGCCGAGATCGTGGATGCTAAATCTGGCATGGCTTTCTCTTTTCGGGGTTTGGTCAAGCATTTCGGGTTCAATGAGAACTTGGAATGGAAATCCTACTCTGCACGGCTCACTCGTTTGCCTGTTGATTCATCGCTCAACGAGCGCAGCAGAGGCGTCCGAGATCTAGACACATAGAGGCTAAAGCACGAATAAATCGGCGATAGCACTTCGGATGCTAGACGATGACTGACAGTGAGTAAGAACAATGAAAAGCCAAATTCAAAAGACGATCGGGCAGGTTGCCCTGTTCGGGTTCGTCCTGTGTGCTGGGGGGCCAGCAATCAGCGGTACGTACAACGGGCCGGATGATCCGGCGGCTTACCGGGAGCCTCGGCAGATGCGCTGCTATGGCGTTCCGGACTTCCCGCAGCATTACAATGCGAACGTTCACGGCGAGATGATCGGAAACCTGGTCGACGGGTACAACTATGTCGAACTCCAGGGTAAAATCGGCATTCTGTATTTTGATCTGATCGAGTCAGGGAAGGATCCCAAGCGGCTTGAAGCAACCTTCACTTCGATCTCAACCCTTGACTGGAGCAAGCGGATCGCGAAAGGGCATTGCATCGTTGAAAAGTGGAAGCCTTTGAGGAAGCGGGCGAACTAGGCTTAGATGAGACTCTTTCTGCCACCGTTTGCAAAGTCAAAAGCAAGCTATCGAGAGTGGCTAGAAGAGACGTTCTTTACCATCAACTAAGGAGTCCGCTGACGGCGGGCTATTCTCGGTTTTCTGGGGTTTGCCCCATGCCTTCTAAACTCGGGGATCTGATGACGAGCCAATCTTTGAGGAATTCGGATCCATTAGCCAAATACTCACCGTCGGGTTCAGATGGCCCGTCTCGTGGAAATGAAGCCCCATCTGAAAGCGCCAGTGTTCCTCAACCAGGGCCCGCGCTCATAGACACGGCCCACTCAGCTTTGAGGGGCAAGCCTACACGACCGAGTCTGGCATCCATAAAATATTCATCCGGAATTCAATCAAGATCTTAAGTACACTACTATGCTACTAAACAGATTATAGACCTAAACCTCGGAAATTAAACCGCCTAACCTTCGATAACGAGGTAAGGCATTAGTATGAGTATTTGCTTCTCCGAATGAGGTGCTATTATCAATTCGACGCCATCTGGCAGCACTCTAGCAACTAGATCATTTCAGAGGGTCAGCCTATGGGTCTATCCAAGTCAACCCTAGCATTGCTGTTCTTGTTTTTCAGCGACACGACCATTGCTTGGGCACAGTTTACTCCCGCACCCCACGGCTACCGACCAGCTAGACCACCGTATCCTGCGGGTTACTTGCCGGATCCTTCAACCCTCGACTGTGACGAGAGAGAGTTGTACTACCCGTACATGCCTCAATGCCCAGGACGGCCCCGCGTCTACAGACAGCCAAGGCCGGACCAGCCGCCACCTGTCCGCGCCAGACAACGCTCGACAACTCAGTCAGCAGGAAGGTCGTCCGGAGAAACTTCCCCGCAGAAAGCTGCCGCAACCCCGGCTGGATTGGCATCAAAGCCAGGTGCTGCTCTGGAGACGCGGCGCCTAGAGGATCTCACGCCTAAGGATCTCAATTGTTCGAAATCCTTCGCATTCGTAAGGGATATGCGAAGGCTTAACCAGTTGTCTGCGAGCGACATCGACAAGGTGGTAGTGTTTGCTCATACCTGTGTCGCACTAGCGTCGCTCAACAAATCGGAACTAGCTCCGGATAAGCGCCGAGGTATGGTGATTAGGGCGACCTCGGACGGATACGCCTTGAACAGCTTTCGGTTAGGAGACCTGGATGAAATCATCTTCCTGTGCTGGATGGAAAATGAACAAAGTCGACGAGAACTTGTCAGGGTGGTGATTCCAAAAACCCCGGTCGGGGAAGCACGATTAGATTCCAAGAAATATAATGGCTGCGCGAGTATAGATAAGAGCTTAAAGTCAAACGAGCCTATTTTTCTCGACGCCATTCAATCGGATGCGGATCTTAGCGCCTTAGAGGCATACTTGAAAACTCAAGGGTTCGAGAAGAACGCGGCTTCAGTAAGATCTGTTTGGGAAACTGCGGAAAAAGTAGAAGTTAAAGGAAACGCTCAACCTATAGTGACGGGTGGAGGAATTACCAGCGGCCCAATTCATCAACGATGTCTCATAAGCTGGGATGACTCACATCAGATACATTCCCAAAAGTGGATTGTGCGGTGGGACTACCAAGCCGTAAAAACAAGGATGAAGAAGCTAAGACATTGTATCCGTCTTACTGTGACTGGACCTATAGACGCGAAGGATGTCGCTAAAGATTATGTCGCTCATTGTGTGGACCGTGCTCTGAATGACGATAAGACACGCCATATAGTTCAAGGTATAATTGGGCTCGGCTTAGATGTTCTTTCGGCAGGAGCTACTGGTGGATCTGCGACTGCGGCAGCAATCGCAGACTACCTAAAGGCCGCAAAGGAAAAGCTTATTGGCTGTCTTACAGATGAAAAGCAGATCCAAGCCTACTTGGCCCAATCACTTGCGGAGAGGGTCGGCGCCGTTGTTGAAAACGAAAGCCACTGGGAATACTGGGACCTCTGAAAGATAGGTTCGAGCTACATACAGCAGCACCAGGTGGGATTTCACTCAAGCGCTCATGAGCATTGGAGGATTGACCGCATTAGTCGAGTTTCATCCGCCGTGCCGCTGTCGGACACATGATTACGAACTGGGCAATCAGCGGAGGCTTGCCCGATGCGCAGGATGTATCTTCGTCGTCCTTAAGCGGAAAGCGCGCCCGCTGAGGGGCATTGTTGCCATACCGGAATTCGATGGTGCCAGTCCTGCAGTTGGCCTTAGAGGTCAAGACCGTGCGCCCTTCCTCCTTCTGATACTTTGCAACGCATTGGGCGACGGTGAGCTTGCCACCGTTCTGCTTGGTCTCCCCACCTGGATCGCGTTCGCAGTATTCCTGCAGATCCGCCTTGGTGACCATGCCGGTCATTGTGGCGGAGGCAGTGTCTATTCCATCCTGCTCAACCGCAGTCCCGCTCCAGCCCGCACACGAGGCAACCGGGAAACTACCAGATGCAAGGGCTTGGCCAGACGAAATGCATAGGAATGCTGCAACTGCGACATGCGTGACGGGCAAGCGGATCATCGTCTTCTCCAAGTTCACTCTGGGACTCCTCTGTCACATCGAGGGGCAGCAAAGCAACCAAGGTCTATGCTTTAGCAGATCGAGGCCATCTGACGGAAAGCGTGCCTTAGTCGCATCGACGCGGGCTATACCGACCCCTTAGCCGGCATAAGCAACAACCTGAGGAGTGATGTGGGCTGTGCTCTCTTGATCGCGCAGCTTCTTCTGTTGGGCCTCTCTGATCCTAGCTACTTCTCCAGGATCGATACCATGGAGGCGCTCGTTATAAATCTTTTCCGGGACAGTTTGGGTCGCAACCTCGCCTTTACCGCGGGAGCGAACCTTCTTCATCATCTCGTCATCTTTAAAGAAGAACGGAGTGTCGAGCTGCATCGGACGATTAAGGAAGTTCTGTACCAAAACGATGTTCTTGCCCGGCTTAAGGGAGGCGATGTCTTCGCTCCGAAGGAAGCTGATGTTTTCGACTTGCTCCGACCGGCTCCAGGCCATGGGGTTGGCCGACTTGGAAAGGCCCTCATTGTAGGTCTTTTGGGCTCTCTGGATTGTCGTTTCGCCGACCATCTTCTTGAATTTGTCGATGGTATCGGTGTTGTTCTGAGCCAGAACGTATTTCACGGCGGTAGTGGTGATGATGACGGACTCGTCCTCGGCCGTGTACTTCTTCCGGATCTGGCCGAAGTCCTGGGCAGCAAGGAGGTAGCTAACCTTCTTCGAACGGCCAAGATCGGGACCGGTGATCACCGCCTCAATGCGGGGCAGCTTCGCAAACTCGTCCAGCGCGAAGCACACCGGGAATTCACCCAGCGTGCGGCCGGTCTTTTCGTTGACCTCGCCTGGCCCGTAGGAAATCAGATATTGGGAGAACACCTCATAGAGGAGAGCGGTCACTGTTTCGAACGAGGCCGCTTCCGCCTGGTTCACGCAGATATAGAGCGTGACCGGGATGATCTCCTTCTTCTTCTCGCACCACATGCCACGCATATCGTCAGGGGTGAAGTCGCAAGCCGACGTCCGCTGGGCGACCGCCGAGTTTTTGAACGGAAGCAGCGCCTGATCCATTGTGCCGAACACGCCCGAGCGCTCCTTATCGGCCATGTTGACGAGAGAGCTCAGTTCCACGAATGCGCGAGGTGAGGGAAACTTGCCGTTCTGCTGTACGTCATCGCAGAGGGTTCGGATCCATTCGCCCATCTTGTCGACGCCCATAGACATGGGATCTTCGTCACCTGTCTTCTTGGTGCTTTCAAACTGGCTGATCGCGAGCCAGTCGGACAGCATTGGGATCGACGGCTCATAGCCATGCCATTTCGTCGGCAGACCAAGATAGTTCTTCTTGTCGCCGACCTTTGTGATCAGGTAGTGCATGAAGCCGGTGAGGGCAGCACGCCCCTTTGTAACGAAGTAGTCGTTCCCTTTGCCGCCATCCGGGTTGGGGATCAGGGTCTTAGCGACCGTGTCGAGGTAAGTGTCGCGGTCGGGGCCTTGAGGCGGCACAAGCTTCGGGGACAGGAAGTTGAAGCGCGGGTAGAAGATCGGCTCTTTGAAGGTATAAGCCTGGGCTCCGTCGTTTGCGTTGACCCAATTGGTGATGGCTTTGAACGAGGCGGGCGCGATAGGAACCTCGAAGGTTCCCCCTTCCTTTTGGACAGCAATGTGCCGCTCGTACGGTGAGATGAGTTCCAGAGGAACCTCCCTGGCGTTGAGCAGATCCTCGAAATGCTTCCAAAAGGTCCCGGCCTTTCCACGATCAAAGGTCAGGATATAATTTGGTTCGTCTACTTTCGCCCAGTTGAGCATAAAGACGTGACTGACCGATGCCCGGTAGGCACCCGTCATTTCGTAGAGTTCGGGCTTCGGGTCATTGACGATAAACGACACCTTATCGCCGGTCACGAGCGTGGGTACAACGAAGGCTGCCGTCTTACCAGTGCCGGGCGGTGCGAGGCACAGGGCCGACAATGTCTCGATCATTTTGACCATCTGGCCCTTGCGAGGGCCTTTCGGCCATCGTCCCAAAGCCATGAGATGGCCGCCCTTGATTCCGACCTGCTGGCGCTTCTCCATCTCCTCGAGGGTCTTGTCATCGCACCAGTCGGCAAAGCCACCCTTCATGACCTGGCGGAGGTAGGGATTGAGGAGTGCCGGCGCCATGTAGACCACGGTGCTGGCAAGTGCGACGCCGAGGTATGCCTTCAGGGCTCCAAAGCCCCCATAATATGGATCCATCACGAAGGCATAGTTCATCGAGAGGATGTCACCGCCGAAGACCTTGCCGAAGAACGAGCCGACGCCCTCCAGTGTTCTTTGGTTGAACGGTTGGTCGAGTACCCACCGGAATAGGGGGGTGCAGAGAGTGGTCGCCCCAGCAAGTGGCAAAGCGATCGCGGCCGTTGTGCCGAGCCAGCGGTAGTGCTTCCGCTGACCCTCCGTCATGTGTTCAGGAAGGTATTCTGTTTTGAGCGGGTTATGAAGCTTCATGACGGTGCCCGAGTAAATTGGTCGGCAAAGGCGCGGATAGACTCAGTAGGTGCTTCGAGAACCTGCTCGGATGCTGTGTCCGGGCAGGTGATGGTGCTATGCGGCAGCTTGAAGGATGGATCCGGTAGAGGCCCAGGCAGTGGCTACGGCATCGCTGGCCGCTGGAATGCCAAACTGGTTGGTCACATAGGGACAAAGAGCATCAAGCACTGCCATCATTCCGAAGCGTGCAGCCTCTTCATCCTGCAGGACCGCGACGAGAAGGGCTGAAGCCAACTGGCGGAGCTGCGTACCGGAAGGGCTTTTGGAGCACTTAGCGGACACCCACTGTTTCAGGGGAACCGTCGCTCCCTTGTCCAGATAACCGTGGAACTCAGCGACCAGCGCGTCTGCGAAAGCCCCTAGGTCGGGCGGTGATGCCACTTCATCATCCGGAGATGGCTTCCGGGAGTGCTCATCGATGAATGTAAGCAGAAGCCCTTTGAAGATCATCCTGGCCGGCAGGAGATGGGGTGCATAGTGTTGGGCATTGATCGTGTTCATTGTCAGGGAATTCACGACGGCGATTGTGCCTTTGAAGTCCTGTCCGTCAGGGAGCTTGGTAGCCATTGCGTCAGACCTGTCCGTTGAGAGCCACCTGATGAGGTGTCACGTGATCGGTGGCGGGGGATGAGGCCGGAGCCGGGGCCAACTGACGGCCCTGAACAGCCGCAACGAGATCCTGTGTCCTGCGATCGGCGTCTTGGCGGAAGATCACCGCATAGCTGTGAACGATCCCAGCAACCCAGAGCAGAGGGAGCAGGGCAGGGACCAGAAGGATTCCGAGGCAGAGCATCACCAGGCTGGCGATCGCATCATACTTCGCGTCGCGGACCACAAGAGCGATAGGGGGAACGAATATGGCGATAAGGAAAATCATTGGAGCCTCGCTTTAGGCAACAGCGGTAATACGGCGCTGGCCGAGAGAATCTTTTTCGATTTGGATGACACGGATGTGCTCGGCCATGAGCGCGCGGAGCTCGTCACGATCGATGGCGTCAGTATTCCCAGCCATGGAACGGGCATTGGAAATACAGTTGATGAAGGTGGTGAGCGCCTCGTCCGGAGACCGGGCGTGGATAGTGGTCATGAAGTGGCCATGGCCGGTCGTCATGAGCTCCCAGATGGTTGCCGCATTCGAATTCGAGATTTCGCCGGCCATCACCACATCGGGGGTCATGCGGACGATGAGATCGCGCACGGCCCGGTAGTCGAAGCTGTTGGCCTGCTGGGTACGGCTCATCAGGATATGAACCCGATTGGGCTGAAGAACCCGGATCTCACGGGTATCCTCGACCGTGAGGATGCGTTTGCGCTCATCCAGGAACGAAACAAGGCGGTTCAGGAACGTGGTCTTTCCGCTGCTGGTGGCGCCGGACAGGAGAATATGATCGCCGCGGGTAAGAGAATTCACGATCTGAGCGAAGGGATCGTCCGGATCGGTGTCACGGGTGAAGATTGAGGCCAGCGGAGGGCGAAGTTTCTGGCCTGGCGTGATTCCGTAGTCCTGGAGGTCGACGGTCTGCTCTTTGTTGTACTGCCGGATGCAGAGACACATCGAGCCGTCCTCGCTGGTGCCCTCGGGCGTCTCAGATTGGATGTTGGGACCGATCCCTGCTGCAAAGCGGTGACCTCCTGGAACCGTGCCGAACACAACCGGCATTCCGGTCGGCCCGAAGTTCGGGATGTTCTGCACGTTGGCGACCATGTGACAGATATTCTGAAGGTACCGCGCGTTGAGGTCAGGAGCTTCTTCGGGAATCCACTGGCGGCCCTTATCGTCCGGGGTTCGATGGCGGATCCAGATCTCACCTGGCTTGTTGATCGCGATCTCCTCCACGTCGGGGTGGAGAAGACGCTCGTAGAGCGGCTGGATGAACTTCTCGAGAAGCATCTGAGTGGTGGAATTCGTCATCGTACGGACCCTTAGAAAGGCGACCAGTTCGGAGCCATGGGCGTTCCGGCAGCCGATTGCTGCTGGATGACGTTCTGGCGGGATTGCTGCTGCGTCTGGAGCTTCTGGGAGGCTGACGGGGCCGTGATGAAACTCAGGCTGTTGTCTGCCTTCCCCGATGCTTTCTGGGAACCAGCCTGTCCGAGCCCCTGAACCACGGGGCTGTCCATGGAACCGGTCGGGCTGGCAATGACCCCATTGTTCTGCCTGTACTGGGGGACATTGGTTCCAATCGGCGCATTGAACCGATTGGCGACATCTGCTCCGCCCTGCTGATTGACCTGAATGCGGCTTCGGGCGGACTGGTACTCCTGAGAGGAGCGCACCTTGCTGGCGTGTTCCTGTCGCATGGCCTCCGTGGGGTTGATAGGCTTCAGCCAAAGGTCCGTGCTGGGAAACACAGTAATGCGGGTGCCGACGGGAACCGTCCGGATCGGCGGAAGGGCCAACTGCTCTTCGGTGAACTGCTGGATCAGTGGCTGGGTGTCCTCGCGGAACTGCTGTGTTGCGACGCTGCGGGCGTCCTGCGAAACGTTTGCCGAGCCTGCGCCGAAGGGGCTGACGCTGGTGATGGTCTGTTGGCTGCCATTCAACCCGAGCGTCACACCCACATTGAGGGCTGACATCAGCATGGTGGTGCCGAAGCGCTCAAACCAGCGATTGTTCATGTGGGCAGGAATGCCAGACCGGCCCATGGCATCGCCGCTGCTTGCCTCGAAGGCGAAGGCAGCTCCATCGGGACGAACCAGACGTTCCCACGCAATGGCAACCTTCTCCTCGCCGGTTGAGCTGATAGCTTGAACCGAGCCGATAATGGTTGAACCCCGTTCGATTACGACGAGGCGGCCGTCTCCGCCATAGATGTCACGCTCGACTGTTGCGACGGCGCGAGAAGGATTGCGAGTATCAATCGGGATCTTGATGACAGCCGGGATCGGCTTATCCATCGTAACCACACGGCTCATATCCACCGGGTAGGTCGAGGAGTTGCGCTTGTATCCGATGGCCTCCCAATCATCCTCACGTGGGCGCTGTGGGCCAAGATAGGTCAGGGACTCTGGATCGGACTGCCCCGTCAGGAGGCTGGCTGAGCGGCGGTTGCGGAGAACGGCTTCGGCTGCCGGGTCATACATTGGCTCGACAGGCGCAGGGGCGGCAACGACCACAGGGGTCGTGTCTACTGGGACGATGGCACTGGCATCGACCGTCACAACCTTGGTGATGGTCCGGATGGAGCCATCGGAGCGTTCCGACGAGGCGGCGATCAGGATGCGGCCGTCAACCCTGCCGGGAATGGCAGGGTCATAGACGAACTGGACGAGGCAGGCCTGATCGATATCGAGACGAACGCCCTCGCAATTGCTTGCGTCGAGCCGGATGCCTGCCTCTTGGGCATAGGGCATGCTGACCGTTTTGATGGTCGCGGGCATGTCGGTGGCCCGGATCGAGAATGTGGAGGTGAACCTCTCCTTACCGGCGGGGATGTCCCGCGCCTCGATGGTTGAGCGGTCAGGGCTGATGTCACCTTCCTTCGGGGGAGCCTTGGGAGCCTCGGGCTGAGCCGGAGCAAAGACCGGCTCGGACGGCGGCAGAGCAGCCTGCCTCATTGAGAGAGCCGTGTTCCGCTCAGGCAGGGAAAGGACGAAGAAAACCCCGCCGAACAGGACGAGCGCAGAGGTCGCTGCGAGAAGGCGGTTTTTGATCTTGCGCTTAGGATCGTCGCTCATGGTCTGGCTCCTTATTCCGCAACCAGGCAGGTATCGCCGTGGCGACGACGGACATCGCAAATCGAACTTGCAGCGGAAGGCTCAACTCCGCTGATACGGATCATGGCGCGGCCGGAAGCCGGCGCAGTCTTGAGGGAGCTTCCCGTCTGGGTCTGCCAAGAGAGCTTCGCCTTGCCGCCCTGAAGGCGGCTGTCGGTACGGAACAGGCTCCAGACCTGCTCGCCTTCAGCCTTGGTGTATGGGCCGAGGATGATGGCGCTCGACACAGGAGCATGAGGCGGAGGGGGTGCCGCAGGCGCCACAACAGGAGCAGGAGCCGGAGCGGGTGCAGCAGGAGCTGCAGTCGGGGCAACAGCCGCCGGTGGGATTGCCATAGGTGCGAGGAGAGGCCCGGCCGAGGCAACGACCGTCTTTTCGACCGGCTGGACCGCACCCTTCCGGACGAGCGGGGGCTGAGATAGAGGCGGAACTGGCCTCGTCGTCACCGGGGCCGGAACCGGCTTTCCAATAACGACGGTTTTCTGGACTTCGACCGGGACCTCGCGCTCGACGATCACAGGCTTTTCGACAACAACCGTCCGGCGAGGGTCGATGACAGGGGCATCCTTGGCGTAGCGATTGTCGTCCAGAGGGCGGGCAATCCTGAGACAGATGAGGCGGTTGCCGTTGCGCAGGGTAATGTTGCCGATGGCCTCAATGACCATCATCGAACGATCCTTACCAGTGACACGGGTGCCGACGGGGCTCTCGACGCCCTGGATGACGAGCGCAGCCACCGGCCATTCGGTCATGGAAGAGGCATTCGGGCCGAAGTCGAGATAGGTGAACCGGCCATCGTGCCACGCGCGGATTGGAGCGATGACGGCGTCGTCTTGGGTACGGGCCTCGATGCTGATGTTGTTGCGCATATCGCCCGGGTTGACCGGAGCGCCACGGGCATATTCACGGCCGCCGGCGTCAAAGTAGGCAGTCGCCTTGTTCACTGAAGGCTCGTAGAGTTCTTTGTAGTTGGCGTAAGGCATCGACACCGGGGCGGTTGAGGCTAGTGTCTCACCGGTACCAACCTCCATGCCGCCGACTACGACTTCGACGGTCGCGTCAGGAAGCTTGTCGGCATTGAACGGCAGGGAGCGGAGATAGAAGTTGTAGACGTTGCCGCTGGAGCCGTAGACGATCAGGTTACCGTCCACACCGGCATAGATCGCCCGGATCGCAACGGAGCGCTTGTTGGGCGCTGTGGAAGTTTCGAACGAGCCTGGGTCGGAGGTGATAACCTGAACGACCTCTTCCTGCTTCGGGAACTTGATTACGCTGAGAAGGCCTTCGCGAGCGTTGACCTCCATCACGTCGTCGGGGCGCCAGGAAATCTTCACAAACCCAGGGCGGGTCTGACGGGCAGACTTATGCTTGTTGGGATCAAGCCAAGCCTTCTGCTCAAGACCAAGGGGCTTCGAGGCTGCGGCCGTCGCTACACGGGAAGCCGACTGCGATGGCATGTCGAGCGGCTCAGGAGCCAGACCGGGCACACCCGGAGCAGCAAACTCCGCCGCAGGGACGTTTGCCTGCGCTTGGGTGATCTGACCTGCAGGGCCCATAGGAGTGCCCTGTGCCAGGGCGCTATTCAGCCCAGTGGCGGCGATGAAGGCAGCCAGCGCAGCGGTGGATAGATAGCGAGAGCGCGAGGAAGTCATTGTGGTTCTGTCCTGGTGTTCTTTGTTGGCGCCGCGGCGGCTCAATCTTTCTTGGAGGCTACGGTGTAGCCTGTGACCGTGAACCCAAGCGGGTTCAGGAAGCGGTTGTCGTAAGAGATATTCTGTTCGACGTTCTGGGCGCGCAGCTGGGCCACGAAGGTCCTGCGCTCGTCGCCGCTGTCTGTGAGGCCGGAGCCGATCCGTCGGTCGATGACGTCGAATTCCACCTGCCAGTAGCCATTCTGGATTTTCAGAAGGCTCTTGATCGAGACGCTGCGGGTGAACCGGCGTTCTTTAAGGGTGTCGTAAACGGGTTTGGTTTCAGCGAGGAACTGATCGTAGACAGCCTTCGCCGACATCAGGCGAACGATCGTGCCCCACTGATAGACGGTGCGCTGGGGATCGTCCGTGATCGTGTTGCGCATCGTGATGTATTCACGGACGTTGGCCTCTTCGAGGATAGCCAGAGACCGAAGGTTGCCGGTGGGAGGCTCGATGCGGACCACCTGATCCGACTTGTCGGAGAACGTGACGAAGAATGGAACCACGCGGTAGAGCGGAATGAGCTGCATCACGGCGATGGCAAGGACCACGTTTAAAGCCATGGAGATGCCGGCAATCGCAATCAGGAGCTTGTCCGTGACTGTGGCCCGCCGGGCTCCCGCATGGGGAGCGTCGTGGTCGCGCAAGTATCCGCCGATATTATCCTTCGGCTTTTGTGCGGGGGCCGCGGGGAACGGGGTGACGCGCTCAGCATGAACCTGAGGGGCGGCCGGGGTCGAAGCGCCACCATCGGCATCCTTGTTCGGAGCGAAACGGCTGGCAAGGCGGTCGAGGCGGGAGACTGCGGTCATGGCTGAAACGACGCTGTTCTAAGAGGAGGGGTCAGACGGCCTGCACGGGGAGATCATTCGCTGCGTTCGGCAGCTGAATGCATGCGCAGGGGCTCTTTTTTAGGTCGTTGGGAGAGCGCCCGATGCCGATGGGATCTTCCTGGGTGAGGGTGCCGCAGGCGGTCAGGGCAACGGCGGTGAAGGCAATGACAAGAATGCGAATCAACATTCGATCTTTCCTGGTGATCTATGTTCTTTAATTCGCTTCTATACCCTCTATTTCGTGCGTCCAATCTATTTCGACGCCGGATGGAACAATCTTTGGGGTTGTTCGTAGGAAATGGTCAGGTGAGTTAAAATCTAAGAGTTTTAGATGGTTAATTAGTGCCGCCGATGTCCTGAGTCACACGGGCCGGAGGCACATTGGCGTTAACCGAGATGTAATTTTGGTAACTCGAATCGTCCCGCAGGTTGTCCAAAATCGTCTTCTGATCCGCCATCGCTCGGCGTAGGTCCGGGTCAGAGGCGAGCGCCGGGTACTTCTGCATGATTTGAGAAGCGGTCTGGAGACCCTTTCGGGCCTCACTGGCAAGCTTGCCGATGAAATCATGGACCTGTTCGGGGGTGTCTAGGGTCGCGCCATAGCGCTGGCTGAGGGTCTGGAGCTCTTCCCGCAGATAATTGGTGTCCGATCCGCCACCGGATTGGATGCTCTGGTTCAGCGTGGCACCGGTGATAAGGCCATTGTGAAGCTCAACTGCATAGTTCAGGGACAGACGGCCGGCGTTAACGGCATCCTGAGCTTGTGATCTGGCCCGGGTGGTAATGGCATCTTCGGACCGGGCCTCCTGCTCGACGCTGTTGGCATAAGCCTGGGGATTGCCATAGGCATTTGAGCCAGTTCCCCAACTGCTGCTGCTGGCGATCGGATCCTCGCCCATCTGGCGTAGGTGATCGACGGCCTGAGTAGACGTGAGACGGGCCACCAGGCGGTTACGCTGATCGAGGGCTTGAAGAAGGGTAAGGCGAACTTTTGCGTTCACCACGAAGTCGTCCCGCAATGTCTTTGCGCGGGCGATCTCGTCAGAGAGCTTTTTGATCTCGTCCTGGTTCTTGGTCACGACAGATTTCGCAGCGACGGCGGCGCCTAGCCCATCCGAATAAACGGACCGGGAGAGTTGAACGCGCTCTGCTGGGGTGGCAGCCCCTGGCCGCATATAGAATTCTGCCACGGCTTTGGACATCTGCGGGACGTTCATGGGATTGGCTGACTCCATGAGTTGGGGCAGGGCGAGCTTCCCGTCATCCTTGAAGGTGCTTAGGGGCCCTGCGGAGGAGCCAAACGAGAACAGGCTGTTCAGGAATGCACGGACTTGGGCAATGCTGCCTGTGACGCTGCTGAGAGTTTTCTGCCACGCTTGAAGCTGTTCGATCATGCTCCCCAGCTTGAGGTTCTCGTCCAGGGTCCGTTGAACCTCGTCGGCCATGCGGCTCCCGTCAAAGATCGGGCACGGGAACCATCCCCAAAGCGCACCGCCGGACGCCCACTGGCATGGGGTCTTCCATTTGGCTTCCGCCTCCGAAATGAGAGACCGGTTCGCTTGCCCGATCATGTCGCTGGAGAACAGTCCGACGATGATAGCGGTCGAGGCGAGGAATACCTTCATGCGTCCCATGGCACTTCTCATTCCGTTGGCGGGGTATCGGCCGGCTTACTGGCCGGTGGTCTGGCTGTTGTAGCTGTCGTTGCCAATGGCGCTGGCAGACTGGAGATGGAGCATCGCGGAAAGTTGAGCGTTGCTCTGGATCACTTGCTCCAGCATCTTGATCATGATGGCGTTGTTCACCGCCAGATCCCCACGCATGTCCTGCGACTGCTTGGCCTGATCGGCGATCTTCTGGATGTCCTGAGAGGTCTTGGAGACCTGATCTTTGCCCTGGATCGCAATGGCCATGGCGCTGGTGGCAGCACTGCGAGTGTTCACTGCCCGCATGACGTTCACAGCCTCAACGTCAGCCTGGGTGCCGTTCGCCTTGTTGACGTAGAGAGCCTGCTGAATGCCTCCCTGAACTGCGTTCACGCCCTGTGAAGCCTGTCCGAAGGCGTTCTGGAGCGTATTGAAGGAAGCGGCAAAGTTGCCGTTCTTTGCCATACTCCCGAAGCTTTCAAGCGACCCGAGGGTGGCCTTGATCCCGTGGAGGGAGCTGACCATCTGGCCGATGCCGCCGGCGCCTTTGATTTCCGAGAACATTGACGACAGGCGGCCAAGGATGCCGGTGATCTGACTTGGACCAAGTTGGCCGATTGCCTGTTGCAGCTGATTAACCGTGCCGAGGATGTTCTGGAGCTGCCCTAGCTGGTTGCCGACGGTCTTCATGGTTTGCTGGACCTGCCCGAAGACGCTGGAGTCCAGGACAGGCACGCCGCCGGCGGCAGCCATACTGCCGCCCGAGAGGCTCAGCCAGGTGGTCATGAGCATGACAGCCAGCATTGAAGTGATGGCAGAAGCACGGGATTTCAAAAAGCGGAGGGTCATGTTTACCTCTCGGGTTGCGGTGAGGAGGGTTAGCGGGCTGCGAATTCGCCATTAAGGTAAGGGTCAAGGAACGCATCCTGACCGTACTTCTCGATGGCTTTGGTGAGCTCAATGACCGCAGGGCGGCCGGACGAAAACACTTTCAGGTACCGCCCAAGGACGGACAGGTTGATGTCGAGGATCGCTGACTGGCCGGTTGAGTATTTCTTCACCAGAACCGCGTATTTGTGCTCCGGACCGGCAAAGTCCTTGCCGAGCACAAACGCCAGTTCGCTCTCATTGAGACCCCAATCATCGTAGTCTTCCGGCTTCGCGTTCCGGTTCCGATAGAAGAAGACTGTCTGGCACTGTCCGCGGATGAGTTCTGACATTCCCGTTGCCTTGATGGCTTCTGGGCGCTGGAACGCCAGAATGTAGGCCTGGCGAAGCTTACGGGCCTCCTGGAGTCCAACCTTGACGAAATTGTTCCGGAAGAGCTCGTTCTGGAGCATCGGCTCGGTCTCATCAACAAAGACCAGCGAGGGCGAACCCGTTTTGGTGGCATTCGATCGGATGCGGTGGATGATGTAATCCACGATGGGTGGGGCAAGGCGCTGATCGTTCAGGATCTTGGTCATGTCGAACCCGGCCAGGCGGGTTTTGGTCAGATCGAGGGTATCTTCGCTCGCATTGAAGTAGCCGCCCAGCATATTGGGCTCCACCCACGGCTGGAGTGACTTGCGGAGGTTGCCGTGCGGCGAGAAGGCAGCCTTGTGGAGTGTTTCAAGCTTACGGAAGCTGGTATCCAGGCTCGGGGCATAGTTAATGTCGAGCGCCCGGGTAATTTCCTCCTCGTCAAAGGCATCCTTGGCATCGCCAAGTAGACGGAGCCAGCGCTGCTGGAACTGGCGGTTATCCGGGGTGTCCTCAAGGAGCAGCGGGTTCATCTTGGCAGACGATCCGTCACCGTCGAAGGTCACATAGTCGCCGCCGGCACACCGGACGAAGACCTCGCAACCATTAAGACGGTCGAAAAGATAGACACGCAGGTCCGGCAATCGGAGTGCCTGAGCGGCCAAGAAGCTGACCAGGGTGGTCTTGCCGGTACCCGTCGGTCCGATAGAAACGCAATGAGGAACAGCCTCCTTGTCGTCCGTCGCGTGGAACTGGAAAGCATAGGCCTCGCCGGTCACAGAGCGGAAGTAGCTGAGAGGTTCGTCGCACCAGTCGGACTTACGCAGGCCGATGTTCGGCTTGTGGAGGAGGAGGTTCGTGGCGACGTTCTGGCTCATGAACCGGAACTGGCGGGGCCAGAGCCGATCAAAGGAGAACATGGAGAACCAGACAGCCTGGGCAGAAATCAGCTCACGGACAGAGGTGGCGCCGGTACGGGAGATGATCGAGAGGATCTCGTTTTCAATGTCGCCGATCTCCTCAGGAGTCTCCCCGTAGACGACGATGTTCATGGCGTAGTTGTGGAGGGTGGCCTTCATCTCTGACTGGCCGTCCAGAAGGCTGATGGCTTCCATGATTTCATACCCAGCGTTCTGGGAGAGGGTCATCATGGGAGCTGCCATCTGCTCCTGCTTTAACTTCGCCATTTGAAGTGAGGAATTCAGGGGCTGGATCGCATGATGGATGACGAGTTCGGCATCGATCCCGAGAATGTCTCGGTAGACGTTTTCCGAAGTCTTTTCACCGCAATCGCGGATACCCAGAACCGTCGCCAGTTTTTCCTCACGGCCGTTGGAAAACCGGAGGATCCCACGGTCATCGGAGCCGAAGTCAATGGTATCGACGGCGATCATCCGGTTCATCGCCCGTTCTTCCAGGCCATGCACTTTGGGGCTGGGGCGGGTGACTGGGCTGATAAGGCGAGCAAGAACGGCTGCCGGTCCTGTAGCGGGATCAACCCCTTCTTCCAGAACCCGGCACTCGTAGGCGCTCAAGGTGCGCAGGATAAAGTCCTCCGCCTGCTTGAGCTGCTCTGACGCCTCCTGGTCGTCCGTCGCCTTGACAACGAGCAGGGCGAAGTGCCGCAAAGAGTAGGCGTGGCTGAAGTCCTTGTTCCACTCCTCAGAAATGGCCCGGAGCAGGGGGTTGGTCAGATTGGGCGATGCCTTGATTGGCAGCCGCTCCTTGACCGTGAAAAGCCGCAGTTCTGCAAAGGCTGACCTCTGCGCCTCGTCGAGCATGTATTTCCGAGCGAGGAATAGCTCTGCCCGGTTCTCGAAGGAGTTAAGGTTTAACTCGGCGCCACCGATCTCAACGATCGAAATATATCGGTCGGCGATGCATTTGATGTGTTTGCGGTTGGGCAGAAGCTCGAGGAAGGGGAGAAAGTCCCCGAGGGTATCCTGGCGCGCAGGAGGCCTGAGCCTGTCGACGATAGATGGAATGGTGAACGCAAGGCCTGCCGCAGCGGCCCCGGCTCCGAGAACCGTGGCAGCCGTCCGAAGGCTGGTCTGATAGGTGAGGAGGAAATCGAGGGTCTGGCTCATGGGCCGCCGCTTTCGTGAGCGTGTGGAAGAGTTGGAAGAGGTTAGGCCCAGAACCGGCGGCCGGGCTTTCCGCCGATCCGGCGGCATTTCTGGAGCGAATACCGCATTGTCTGGATCAGGGTTGTCATGTGAGGCTCCTTAGCCCCGAGCATGATCAAGGCCATTTGGCCGCCGATAAGAGCGGTGAGAAAGCCCCCAACGATGACGACGTTGTCGAGGCCAAAGTCATAAAAGACCAGAAAGAGGAAGCTCAGGACCGAGAAGGTTACGCAGAAGACGGCCGGGAGCAGGGGAGCCCCGACAAACTTCTGCGGCATGGAAACGGGCCGAAAGATCTTCATATCAATGTCTTGCACGACATCACCTTTAAGAAATCAGCGAATTCTCATTCACGATTCGAGAATTATAGTTCGATTATGCCTTGTACCCGGTTTCCGAAGCAATGGTCGAGAAAAAGGGGCCGAAAAGGCCCCTTCATGAACAGTCGCCTGCGGTGGGATCAGCGAGCGGTTAACGTGTCGCCGAAATCGGTTGTAGTGATCGATACCTGGGATGTATCGGCGCCGCCCTGGGTGATGTAGTCAACCATGCTGCCCGAAGCTGCAATCAGCGCAAGCCCACCGATGAGGGCGAAGAACCATTTGAACTGGAAGCGGCCAAAATACGCCATCACGGCAAGGCCGATCACGCCAAAGCCGCCCACCAGGAAGGACAGGTTCTTGATATTTTGGAATGCGTTGCTGCCCTTTTTCTCCAGGGCGCCGAAAACGTCTGCGTATGCGGGGGTTACAATGGTCATTGCTGCGATCGCCACAATGGCGCAGGCCGCCACTGCCAGGTGTGTTTTGTATCTCATTAGACCCTCTCTGCTGGTAGGTGGCGGGCCACCCATGATTCGTGAACGGTTCTCAAATCAAGACCGGTCATCGATCTATAGCCCGGTTCCGAATTATAATGAAGTGCAAACGCGCTTTAACACGGGCACATGAACCAGGTCATACCCAAGAGCATCGAGGTAGCGGCGTATCGACCGGTAGGTTGCCGCCTCAGGGTTCGCCTCAAGGCGGCAGATCCAAGGCTGGCTGGTGTTCAGCCGTGCAGCCATGTCCCGCTGGGACAGGCCGGCAGCGGTTCTGAGGATAGCCAGTTGAGGCGCCTGGTGCATCGTGATGAGCCTATGGCCAGCCTAGTGGCTGGTGATGTCTTTAAAATGGGGGCCGGCAGATCGGTCCAAAGCGAATTGAGGGGTTCCGATCCCTCCAATATCGATCTCGTCGGTGATGTTGCTGACGATGGTTTCCATCCAGGCTTCGGCAGAATCCTGATCCCGATGCAGAATGAGGAACAGGTTGGAAGCGGTCAGGGCAGAGGAACTGTCTCGGCTCCGCCCCTTGTCGTCGAGCTGGCAGGTCATAAAAATCGGGATATCGGCATCGACGCTGGTGGCCTGAAGCGTCTGGGCAACCCTGGTGCGGTGCGTATCGACTGTCTCGCCCTTTTCGCGGCCCTGGATCAGCTGCCAGAAGTCAATCAGGGCTGCGACGATGCCGTGCCGCCTCCGGTGATACAGGATCTCGTGCCTGAGATCCTCGACGGTCATGGAGGTATCATGGACATAGTGGCAGTAGCGCTTCATCGGCGGAAGGGCGGCGATCCGGTCCTTATGAGTGGCTAGATCAAACGCTTTGCATCCGACACGTCGGGCCGTCTTAAGGGCCTCGACCTCTGTGCCGCCCCTCTCCAGACAGGCCATCAGGTGCGGATGCCCCGAGAGCTCCATATTGTAGCTGATGGTCGAGCAAAGAACCGTTTTGCCGGTCTTGCCGAACGCTCCCAGCATGGTGAGGGTGCGGGGGTGCAAACCGCCTCCGAGCCGTGAGTCGAGGGCGCGCAGTCCTGTGGGTATCCTGACCTCCTCCTGACGGTCCAGGCGGGACAGCAATTGTCTCTGTACCTCGTTGGCGCTCAGCGATCGCCCGGTTGGGGCCTCGCTGACGAGATTGTCGGAAAGGCTCTTGGTGACATCCCGCCATTCTCCAACGGATTTGTCTTCGAGCTTTTTCAGGGCCTCACGGGTCAATGTTATGGCTCTGCCTCTACTCCGGTCCTCTGCAATGATACGCGCTTGACGGATAAGGGCGTCGACGTTTGCCGATGCTCGATGGGCTAGCCGGCGGGGAAGATCCTGATCCTCAAGAAATGTGGATGCGTTGATGCGTCCGAGCGTTGGGTCGTGACCTTCGGAGACGCTTTCCCGGATCGCAGTCCAAATCTGGATGTGATCGTCCTGGGTGAAGTCATTGGGATTGAGAAATCGCACTTTCGCATAGAGGCTGGAATCACGCAGAACTGCGCCGAGTATTTCTTCGTAAGGATTCATCATAGCAAACTGCCCCGGTAGGCTTGGATCAGCGGACGAGGACGCCAATGTCCTGGTGAATTGTCGGGACGGGCATTCCCGGCGGGGGAAGCTCCAGTCGGATATGCCCTGTGCGCTGGCGGAAGATCCGCCGCCGCTCACCCTGGGGCCAAGTGCATGAGGGCGCGGAAAGGTCAGCTCCATCAGGCGGGGCCTCCCAGCCGATGAACTCCGTCTTTGCCGCCTCCGGATTGGCGGGCCTGACATATTTGAAGACGACTGACGGCTTCGGGACGCGGAGAGAAGCTGGCGGAGTGCTTGGTGTGCGCTTCAGCCAGGATAGGATCATGGCGATCGGTTCGGCAGGTTTGAGAGGCATTGCGTAAGCAATCGCCTGGACTAACCGATCATGCCCGTGGGCGTGGGATAGCCAGTGATAGTCCTTTAAGGCCTCCTGCTCGGTTCGGCCGAGCGCGATCAGATCGCGGACAGCCCGGCCCCGCGGTGTGTCGGCATTGATCTTCTCCTGCTTTCTGGCGAGGCTCTCGAGGTGCTTGGCGACCCGCTGGTCAGCCCTTGGGTCCTCAATCTCCCAAGGTGCAGGCTGGCTATCCTTGTCCTTGAACCCGATGCGTCCGGCATGGATGGTGAAGAACTCTTCGAGATCCTTTTTCACCTCTTCGAATACGAGCTCGGAAACCTTGCACACAGCGGCGGCCTCGTGGCGGCTGATACTCCGTCCCCTCTCAGCGAGGGCCGCTGCGAGCCGTATGGCCACGACAATTTGCTTCTGACCTTTCTTTGAAAGATCCACCAGCGCTTGCGCGTCAAACATTCGTGCTGATTCCAGATCGAGGAAGGTTGATACCCGCCAAGGTATCAACCCTCTCCCGAATTACAAGAACAAAACGAGAATTAAAGTGATGCGCTAGCGACCCTTGCCGCGATTGCGGTTCCTCTGGGCGATGATTGCGCGACGGCGAGCCTCCCGATCGGGCACCGGCTGCTTTTCCGCAGGGGCTTGCTCAATGGCTTCCGGTTTACGCTTTTTCCGCTTCTTGAGATCTGTCATCGCATCAGCCGGAGTTACTGGAGGTGCAGTCTGGACAGCCGGTTTCTTGACTTCATCCACCGTAGGGGCGGGTGTGACCTTGGTCTTGGTAGTTGCCAGGGTCCCCGGGCTCTCACCGATCGCTCTTTCGATAGTGGCAGGGCTCGGAGTGCGGGGCTTATCTACAGAGGTAGCAGGACGCTCAGCGGGGGATCTTTCTTCGGTCGATTGCAGGGTTGGATCTGACGGGCGCGCCTGGATCTCGGCCGGCTTCTGGGCAGCAGCCGGGGGCGCCGGGGCTGGAGCCTGCTGAGATGGCGCTGCGGGAGAAGACTGGCGCGACGGAGGGGCGGGGGCCTTTGGGGTACGCACTGGCTTTTTGCCGACGTTCTTCGGGTTGAAGAAGTTCTTGCCGAGGTACCGGTCGATTGCCGAGGTCTCCTCCACCTTCTTGGGTGCTTCTGGGAGTGGGTCTGATAGGCTGCTCCGCTTAGGAAACAGCTTTGCGGCCATCGCCTCAATGTCCTGCATTGTCATCCTTGGAGCGGCTTTTCGGGCCCGTTGCGCCGCACTCTGCAACGGAGCTATCGAGCCTAGCATCTGGTCGAACATCAGCTTCTGGAACTGTTTGACGTAGTCAGACTGGATTTTTGCGATCTTGACAGCTTGCTCGCGACACTCGGCCCCAAACCTGTCAGTGACTGCCTTGAGCTGTTTCACTTCAACCGCACGGATCTCAGCGGCGACTTCGATGAGGATTCTGTCCACCTTTGTGCGCTTCTTAGGATCCTTCAGGCGGGCTCTCGACACCATCTTGTCGGCCACGAAGTTAGCAGCAAACTGAGCGGCAGTCCCCGAGATGACAAGAGCATGGAGATCAGCGGCCTTCCGCATGGCGGTCTGGAACGCACCGGTATCAGGGTGTTCCTCCGAAAAAAGCCGAGTTAGGAAGAAGCGGTTTTTGTAACTGGCTTCGACCATATCCCTCGCTGCCTTGGTCGCCTGGCGCTGGGTGTCTGCGGCAGCGGCCTCCCATTGCTGGCGAGCTGCCTCGATACCTTGCTCCGTGACCTGGCCTTTGCGCTCCTTGGCGTAGATCTTCGGGTCGATCCGCTTTTTAGCCTTCTGAGTCAGGCCCATGGCTTTGTAGGAACGGTGATCGTACCGTTTCCTACTACCGGACTGTTCTAGAACCTTGTTAAGCGTATTGCAGAAACGGCGGCGCTCGGATCCAATCCAGGCTAAACTATTCATCTCCCTTACTCGCTCTTGCATGAAGGGGCGCCGGGTTCGCATATTTCGGCTTTGGGATTTGAACGTCTCTACGATTTCAAAATCCCACTTCCACGAGCCATTCGCTTCATCTTGGATCTTCTTTGCTGGACGTTCACTAAGAGCGATGTGGATATGGTAGTTGCGGGAGTCATTATGTTGGTCAGGAGCATGAATGACAGCCCAGTATGGTAAACCTTGCCGCTCGAACTCCTTACAATATTGCTTGGCCAACTGGAGCCGCTGAGCCGCGGTAATCTCATGCGGCAACTCAGCAATTATTCGCGTTTGAACTCTTCCTCCACGACCTAGGGATACCTTTATTGCGCCGTCGGTTTGGAAATCGCCCATACTATGCGCGAACTTGAGGACGGCGATCGCTTCTTCGTCCTTGAGCTGTATTTCATAGGGGCTAACTTCACCCATGCTATGCTTGATCGCATTAGCTAGGGGCTTTGGTACTTCATGCCCAGCCTTAGCGTGGCGCTCGATAGCCGCCCAAAACTCCGATCCCCGAAAGGGATTGATGATGAACCGGTGGTCCTTCGGGCTCCGTTCTGCTTGCTCTAACTTTTGCCAGAAGGAAAGACGGTCGTCCCGAGTGTCTCCGATGTTGCCAAAGGACGAGATAACAATGGCATTCTCCTCCTCGTGCTTCTCAGAGGCGGCGTCCCTCTCAATATAGGTTTGCGCCGCGTGAGCCCCTTGAGCGTGGTGGCTTCCTGCGAACCTAGCGGATTCAGGATCGACAAAGGTCTCCGCGGCGCCCTCTCGCTCTATGTAGCTTTCGTGCTGTGCCGCGCTGCCTGAAGGGGCGCGGCCAGCATATGCCGCAACCGTGTGATTAGTCTTGGAAACGGATGTCACAGAGAAATGGAAGGTAACTCCGCCCGTATCCGGAGCCTTCGGGCGGGATGCCACCTTGAACGCCATCGACGCGTTGAAATCCCTGGCAGATCGCAGCCCAGGGGTGCTGAACGCCTCAACCAGAGCCGCCAGGTTCTTCGATGAGGAGCTACGGCGTTTTAGCCGTTCTTTGGCCCTACGCTCTGCTTCTGCGATCCTGCTGGACATTGCGAGCGAGCGCGCCAGATCTCTTCGGACAATGTCCTGGGCTTCTTCTTCGGTCATGGTGTGATTTGAGTTCGTGACGGGTGAGGCACGTATACCACACTCACCGAGTTACATGACACTACAAGTATGGTTTAATTCGCCTTTAGATTTGCTGGCCCTTTTTGGGTCCGCTGGCTGGCCCGTTTTGTCTCAGCATATCTTGACGAGAGATCAAAATTTCTGAACCCGCCGCAGCGTAAAACATTGTGCCTATTGAACATTGGGGGTCGAAAGGTGGTTGCGCTGGTGCTGATTACAGATTTTTAACCACACTTCGAAGAACGGTTCACATGTTTACCATCCCGGAGATTCAGCTTTGTGGGCTCCGAATTAAAGCGTATAAGGATCGCGCTTTGAAAGAGCATAACAATCCCAAAGTAGGGGCAACCAGGAACATGGGAAATTCACTTGACGACAGTATAAAGAGCTCTGTCTTCCGGCCGATCGCTGTAAGTGGAAACCTTGCTCGGCTCACCGATGCAGTTTCAGCGGCTAGTGATTTGCTGCCGGGAAAGTATCAACGATTTGATCTCGATCGATTAGAAGAGGTCTTCGGGGATCTACCAAAGTTCAGAGCGGGTTTTAACCTTTCTGGCCGAGTCCTCGAGATGAAGCATGGGCGCAATCTCCGAATTGCGATTGCGACAACTGAGGCGATGGACGAGATACCAGACGCGGGCGCGTGCGAGATGACAGTCCTCGTTCGGGATCCGGCAAAGTGTGAGGATATGATGTCCTTGCTGAACATAGGTGATCTGATCGAAGTACGTGGAAAGATCGTTCCATTCGCGTACTTGGAAGACAAAGACGAAGAGCGCGTTGTGTCGCTGACTCTCGTCGCCAGTCATATTAACGTGCTGGAAACTGCGCAGGGATGAACCCGTAGCGCATCTGGTCCTTGAGGAGCATAGCTCCCGGGATGTTCGCAAGGGGCCGCCGGTGGGCGGCCTTTTTGCGTTGCTCAATCGAGGATGACGAGAGAAGTGAATTGCAGCGAGGCGAGGCGCAAGGTTGTGAACGTAGGCGCACGATCTGCCTGGGGCTCGCCCCTGGTATAGAAGGCATTCCCGCCGGCCACTACCAAATAGCGTGCATCCTTGTAGGGAATCCGGAAACCCGCCGTATGGAAATACAACGATCCAGCAACGCTCTCGTGCCTGGCGCCGTTCATAACCTGGGTCGCGGCGGCTTGGGCTCTGGCAAATCCGGGTTCCGGAGTGTCTCTGGTGAGGACGCCATCCGCGAACTGGTGCCGCTGACCGACTACCTCGCAGATCGTTGAAGGGTACTTGGGTGACGCGACACGGTTCATAACGACCGTTCCGACAGCTATCATGCCGTCGGTGCTGTTCCGATTGCTCTCGAAATACATCGCACGCGCGAGACATTCGTGCTCGCGTGGATCCTGATGTGCGACCTTCTTCGGTGTCGGAAGAGCAACCTTTGGAGCTGGTGCTGTGGGGGCTGGTAACGCGACCGGTTCCACGACCCCAATCTGCTTCAGGATCGAACTATGACAGGCTCCCAGAGCCAGTGTGATTCCAGCCGTCAGGGCCAGTCGCGAATAAGTGGAATGATTTGCGAAATAGGTCATGCACCCTTTTACCGCAGGGGCGCAAGCGAACGCAAATTCGGATTCATCTATTTTTAATTCATCACCCAGATCACGTTTTGGAGCGGAGGCAGTATGGCTCCCTTACAGATTTGTGAGTGCCATTCTAATGCGGGTCGGGAAACTCGTTCGGCTTGAGGTTGAGATGTTTGAGGCCAAGCGACCGGCGTAACTGAGGAATGAGAGTTCGCTAGGTCTGGAGGTGAGGGGCACTGCATTCCGGAAGTGGGGCTCTGCCTGCGGCGCTGAGGCTACATCCAGCCCTCATCTCCGCAGGAGCTTCAATGTCCAAGTTCCGGCGTTGCGGATGCAGAAAAGAAACATTCTATTGATCCTGCTGAAACGGGAAAGCAGTCACAACAGACTGACTGGGGAAGACCGGGCAATCTGGAAAGCTCCCAGCAGGGGCTCCTCTACGGAATACATCTGAAAAGAGCCTACTGGGTCAGGAGCAAGCTTCCGAGGCGCTTTCGAGGGCGTCCCTATAGCAGGTGTCGGTGTCACTGCGGTCGGGCAACGAATTTCGCCGGGGCCGGTTATTCATCCGAAGTTCTGACCCGTTGCAGGCCTTTGGCGCCCTTAGGCAAGGGCATCATGGCCTTGGCGACGCCGGACACAAGGAAACCTTATGAGCCCTCGTTATCGCCTTCACGTCTCCCTTGCCCTTGCGCTCGTTGGCACCAGCCCGGCATGGGCGCAGCCATCCTCCCCTTGTGGCGATGCAATTAAGGTGGGCCGGTCAGATACCATCAGCAGCATCGCTGCCCGCTGCGATATATCCGAATCCGCCATCCTGCGGGCCAACCCGGCGGTTGAGGGATCCGATGATCTTCGGGTTGGCCGGGAGCTGAAACTGACCGCCTCGACTGGTCAGCCGACAGCCGAGCGGCTGGGATCGGTTGCCCGCGAGGCCGGCAGCGCGCTGAGCGGAATAGCGAAGGATGTCACGTCGTCCGTGGACAGCCTCCTCGACAAGAACCCAGATCTGCGCCAGCGGCTTAGCGGCATTGGGGACCGCATCAAGTCCACGAACGTTGATGTGAGCAAGGCCGAGGTCTCGCTTGCGCCTGGGAACGGCACAGTCGGCACAACGGTAACGGTATCCGCCAAGGGGCTTCCTGCCAATACGGCGGTGGTCATCGGCGGCGGAGCGCCCCGGACCGCCTACGAGGTTCTCGAGGAAGCGAAGACAACGGCGGGCGGGACCCTTAACGCGACCGTGCGAATTCCTGATTGGAGCACCGGGCAAGAGCGGTTTGTGGTGACCGTCGCTGCCGAGGAGGCAGAGTGGAAGATACGTTCTGCTCCCCTTCAGATCACGGGCACCAAGCTCTAAGGGATCTACGGTCCGGCAGGTGACGCGAGCCGGGGATGAGGTATTGGAACGAAGCCCCTGGTCTCATTTCCGGCCGACTTGCGCCAGCATCGCTTTGACAATCACACGGTGGAACGGCTTCACCGTGGCCAGATAGACGCGGCCGAGTCGGTTTCTCGTTCGCACAAAAGTCGTTGCGGTGACCCGCTTCCCGCTTGCCTCCGGGGCAACTTCGAGCACCACTCGGAAATCGAGATGGGCATCGTCGAACCCCATCACAACCTGATCCGGCGACGCGCTCACGATCGGGAAGATTCCAATCCGCTCGGCCCCCGCCGGTGGTCCACGCTTGAGACCAAATGGCGTGACGGCGAGGTTGCGTAGCACGAGGAGGCCGCTCACCCACCTGGGCCGCCGTTCCATCATCCGCCGGGCCGCTTCAAGCGCGTTGAGGGGTTCGGCGACATGGATGGAATAGGCGTCGGTGAAGTCGGACCCTGGGAGGGGCGTATTGACTGGAGTGGTCGGAGCAACGGCTTTGTTGATGATGATCCCCCCTGTCAGAGGCGGCACTCAAACCGGGTTCGGTAAAGGTCCGCCTCCAGCCATGGGCCTGAATAGCTCGACGGCATCAACGCTGAGAACATACCACTAGGTAGGCCGCCTCGGATCGTTCCCCAAACCCAGGACAGCGAGCAGAGCCTCCGGAACAGGTTCCTGGACGAGTTGGGCGTAATCGGCACGCAGGATCTCGCCCAGCCGCCTCATGGTTGAACTCTTGAGACCGGGGTCTGAAGGCGGAGGGCCTTCCCCGCCGGTACCGCTTGGCGCCGATGCCAAGGCCAGCGCGCCTTGAACCTGTGGTTCTGCTTCACCCATGGGTGTCTCCGTCTGGGTCCTCTGAACAGTTCGGACCCCACCAAAGGCGGAGCATTCGGACGAAACTTGGGCAGCCCCTTGTATCCGCCACATGCAAATTTGCAGACAGCGGCCCAGAGTGAGACGGAGATTCAGGTCTGAGCGGGCGTGATGGTCAGCCGAAGGTCGGGATCGGCGGGGCAGCCTTGGTCCGTTGGTTCGGGTCCAATCCCAGGCGGAGATCGCCTCGGTGGACGTCGACCCCTGAGACTGGGAGGCGGGTAGATTAGGGAGGGGCCGAATGGCCCCTTAAACGTGTCGGCTGATGCCGCGGCGGTTCTCGCCGCGTCTATTCTCACGGTCACAGAGGCTGCTTGTCAGCCTGGCCGAGTTGCTCCTGAGAGCAGCGCAGGCCGAAAGAGCATGCGGACGCTTGTCGACCGCCCGCAGCCGGAGCGTTCTGCGACGGCAAGTATTCACATAGTAATCACGATGGACGCGGGTTTCGCGTCCGGATTGCGAGGCGTGGTTGCAATGAGCAACCTCGAGCCTCGCTCCTACCCGGCCACGATCCCACTGGATCGTGCGCTTTGGGCTCACCCAAAGCGCGCCGGGACAGCCTCGCAGAGACCAATGTAAGAGACAGCAAATCTCGATGAACCGATAGGTGCATCAGATTTGAGGTATTGGGCCCCTAAAAAATATCCTGCCCCTAAACCTCCCTCTGGACCCCTCCTGTGTGGGGTCTGTTGGCTTCAGAGGTATCCGACAGCCGCAGGCTATGACCGTCGGCGGGGTAGGGTGATCCGGGACGTGAAACGGGGCCTGTGGCCCCTCCCGGGCTGGAAGAGGGCCCCTTTTGAGCCTTGTCCTGCCTCGATCGGCCTCCAGGCCGCTCCTAGCGGGTTTGGGGGCGCGCACACAGTGAGAGCGCGTCTCATTCTGCCGCTGAAATGTATTCCGGCAGCACAAACTGACATGAATACGCTCAAGCTTAATCGCGGGGGAACACCCGCTGTTATGAGTTACGCTGAGCGTCAAGCTTAGGATGTGTAATCAGGCCAAGCAAAAGAACCATGGCGTTCTGTGAACGCTCAACAAAGAGGTTTTACTTCGCCCGTATGCAGTGCGGCCGGTGAGCTGGCGAGTTCGGCCGGGGCGCTGGGGAGATCCGGGAGTTGCGGCGACCAGGATCGACCTATCCTGTCGGCCGAAGGACGGTCAGGTGTGGGACGGGATCAGACCTGACATTCGAATGGAAGGTTCGTGTTTGCTGAGACCTTACCTGTCTCCGATCTGCTGCTTCCTGGCCGGTAGGCTGTGGAACTGGCGGCTCGATCGCCGTGTGGCTCCCGAGTGGTCGAGGGCTGGAGGTCGACAGGCACAGGCGGCAGGTCTGCTTGTGGTCCGACCTGACGCTGGCCGTGACAGGCGGGGACGGACGATGCCCTTTCCGTCCAGCTGTCGCAGCGCGATCCGGCGAGGGTAGGGCATGTGCTGTGATCCATGCCCCTGCCTGTTCTGGCCTCGCTGGTGCTGGTCGGAATCCTTTGGTCTGTAAGGGGTTCAGCGCGGAGTGTCAGCCGGAGGCTGCCGATGACCTGACCTATAGAGGAAAGGTCTCTCAGTGCCCGTGACCTGACATTCGGCTCCGGCGGGATGTCAGGTCTGAAAATAGCCCAGACCTGACATCCCTGACAGGCAGGTGTGTCAGGCGAACGCCCCTGCGCGGCTGCCGCCCCGGCTCTGGTGTCTGGCCATATCCGCTGTCAGATGAGCCGGATGAAGCTCCTGCCGGATCTGGTGAGGTCTCCAGGCGTATCTTCGATCTGTGCGGTCTGACTGACGGGGATCTATCCTCGGACGGTTCGGTTATGAGAGGAACCTGTCCGCGGCCTTATCGGGGCGTCAGGTCGAATTACTGTGGATATCTTACACACTCATAAATCGTGTAAGGTGGATGCCATTCGACAATCTGACATGCCTTTTACTTGCAAGGGCAGGTGCGCGGTTTTCGACCACCTGCCCTTGTCCCGTAAGGCTTAATCGTTAGCGCGACCTGTCCTGCCGCTGCCGGTAGGTCATGTGGGCTTAGCTCCAAAAGCTGACCTGTCCCGTCAGGCGGAGCGGTCCCTTCTGCCTGTCCCTTCGTTGAATCTTGGCCGTAGCGATGGTAGCGTCCGGTTTAATTCGGAGGTGTGAGTCTTAACTCGCGCCTCGCTTCAGGTAAGGACGAGAGGCTTGATCATGGGCGCACCGGCGGCCGCGGCGGTTTCCAAGGGCTCTGCACGCAAGCAGGGCAAGAAGTATTTCTGGGGCTCCGAGCGCCCGGGCGTGCTCAAGCGCCGTGTGCAAATTCGCATGGAGCAGCTGCCGAAGAAGATTGAAGAGGTCGAGGAGCGTGTTGCTCGCTTTCGGGCTGCCGAGATGGCGAGGGTCGAAGCCGAGCGGCTCTTCCTGGAGGATCAGAAGGCGCTCTTGCACGAGCATGAAGAGCTTGTGAGGACGAAACGGTTTCGACCTGTAAGCAGCTATCAGGTTGATTTGAGCGGGTATTCAGATGCCGAGATTGCGGCTGTAAGGGCCAGGAACCCGGACGCTGATGAGGAGGCGATCTTCCGCATCCTTTCCAGGATGCCGAGGCAGGCCTCGCGATCGAATGTGTCAGAAGCCTCTGTAGGTGAGGTATCTGAGGTCCGCCCACAGAGCGATGCCCCTAAAGTGGTTCCGCAGCAGGATCTGAAGACTGTTGTCGGGGGGAGCACTGACGACCGGGTACAGCCCGAGGCTGTTCCTCAAGGTGTTGTCTCTCCTGCGGTGAATCGTGCCCCGGTCCATATCGAGGCGTCGGTGACAATCTCGCCTGCAGCCGATGAGAAGGCGGGCGATCCCTTTAGCGATAGCGACTGGTCCGACTTCAATCCTGACGAATGGATCGAAGGCGATGACTATCCGGAGCATCTGTATGAGGCGGTCCCGGACGGTGTGAGCTACCGCTTGCGACGCCGCACCGATCTGGAAGAGCTCCCGAAACGGATTGAGACACCGAAACTCAAAGAACTGCGAGACCGGGAGGAAGAGTTGGATCGACGAATGGATGCTCTTATCGAGCAGCATGGCCGAAACAGCATGCTCTGGTCGCAAGATGTAAGGGATGAGGTCGTCCGGCTGGATCAGGACATGACTGAGGTCTCTAAACAACTGTGGGCTGAACTGGCAGTTCAATAACTGGGGTTTGTGGAGGCGAGCATGAAAAAGGCCCCGTGGGGCCTTCCTTCGTCCGTCAGCTGATCCTTCTCCGAAAGAAGCTCTCGCCCCACCAGGTGCTAAGGTCCCGATAGCTGTCGCGCTTGAGGAGGAGCCCCTTCCAGGGGAACCGCTTCCTCGGGCGTTTGACGGTAATTGACATTCCTCTGATCCTCTTTCTTAGGCGGCGATATCAACGGCTTCGTCCTGCCAAATACCGCAATGCGGTCCGCAGGCGCGGCAGGGCTGTTTCGGCTGGGCGGTAATAGTGGCGACCTCGGCCTCGGCGGCTTCGATCGCGGCCCACAGGGTCGGGTGGTAGCGAGCCTCCGGCACCCGGCGCGGATAGCAGCCGGTGTTCCAGCAAACCTCCCAGCGCTCGATCTTGCCGTCATCGCCGAAGAGATCCGTTCTCAGGACATAGACGATCTGGTCGCCTGGCGTCCGGCTGCCGAAGTAGGTGTCGTGGCTCATGCCGGTGGAGATCCGGTCGGTCCAGATGAGCGGGGCCGGCTTGTTGAGCGATGCGGCGGTCATGCCGTTTCTCCGAAGTCTTGAGGATGCAATGGGGAGCGGGACGGCTCAGGCTGCCAGTTGCTCATCCTCGCAGGGGATGAAGACGTAGTGGGCGGTGACCCCAATGCCGTACTCGGCCAGTTCCGTGATGAAGCGGTCGAGGCCTTCGGTCATCTCGTCGGTGGCCGGGGAGAGGAACGGAGCGCCGTCGCCGTCAAGCGAGTACCAGGCGTCATTGTTGATCAGGTACTCCTGGGTGCCATGATCGATGTAGAGGGTGTCGAGCAGGTGGATTTCCTCCGGGCCCTGCCAGCCCGTCATGTCCTCGGCCTCTTCCCCGAAGCGGGCGGCGACGGCGATCTCCAGGCGCAGCTTCTTGCAGATGTAGTTGAGCCGCTGGGCGAGGCGCTGGTGGAGGTCGCGGGCGAAGGCCGTCTTGCAGGCAACAGCCTGGGCCAGAACCTGGATGCGAATGCCGGACAGGGCTGTGTAAAGCTCGAGGTTGTCCATCGCCATTTTCCTTTTCGGGGATTTTTCGATCATCTCTTCACAATCCAACTCGAGAATTGAGATGAGCCGAGATCCAAGGCGATGGGGTTTGGAAATCTGAGCAAAAGGAAAGCCGCCCCTTGTGAGGGCGGGTTGGTTTGTCAGGCGCCTTCGCCTACCGGGAAGGCAGGACGCGGAACGACCCCGCGGGCGTAGACCGCTTCCAGGTCAGCGAGGAACTTGTCGCCGTACTGGAGGGAGCCGACCGCGTGGATGTAGCGGGCGTAGCGCTGGCGATCGAGTTCGTTACTGAACTCATGGTCAGCGGCCGTGCTGACATCGAGGAACTCGCTGACCAGCGTGTCGCGATCGCTGCGGATGGTCTTCTCGAAGGCAGTGAAGCGCTTGATCCGCATTTGCGATTTCCTTTCGGGGTTTTGTCCGATCATTGGTTCGTGGACATGTCCCGAAAGGAGACGTTGCTTTTAACCGGAGAACCCCGGCAGATCGACATGGTAGGGGGCTGGGTCATTGCAGACGAAGCCGCCACCCGGAAGTTTCCCGTCCTCCATATATCGCTTGTGCTGCCTGTTGCAGCGGTCCCTCAAGGTGCGGCTGTAGCCGATGGCCTCAAAGAACGCTTTCGGACTGTCGTGATCGACCAGCGTCCCGTTCGCCTCAAGGAAGGCGTGCTGGATCTCGTGCTTGATCACGTCGCCGCCAAAGATCTGCTCATAAATCTTGGCGTGGATCTCGGCCTCAACCTGTTCCTGCTCCTTGGCAGTATAGCCATGGATCAGGCACTGGCGGCGGAAGCTATCGAGGGCCCGGAGGTCCCCGATGGTTTCGGTCCTGATCCGGTGCACGGTCCCTTTGGGATCGAGCACGTAGTAGATCGAGATGAAGTGATCGGCCATGGGATGCCCTCTCACTGTAAAACGACCGGGATCCCCTGCATGTTCATTGCATCAATGACGCGGATCACGCCATCGAGGATTGCGGTCTGGTCGCTGGTCCAGAACTCAAACATCAGCCAGTCGGAGCTGTCGCCCTGCAGGAACCAACAGGTGTCGACGAAGCGCCTGCCGTCGTCATGACGGGTGAAACCGTGGGGTGCGGCGCCAAGGTAGCGAAAGGCAGTCGCCCGGAAGGTATCGACGAAGGCGATGTCGTCCTCGTCGGAATCCTTCATATGAAGTTCCAGGAGCCAGCCCTTGCCCGGGAAGTCCTTGTGAAGCCTTAGGGTGTAGCGGCTCGCGTCCATAACAGGATCCTTTCCGGGGATTTGTCCGACATCTCTTCATGGACATGACCGGAGAAACGAAACCCGATGGACCCTTCTGGCCCGTCAGCCTTTGAGAGGCGGTTTGCCGAGGCCGTCGTTGATGATGCCCTGGCATCTCCAGAGAATAATGTGAACGGACGATCCGCCAAAGTTCGGCTTCAGGCCGTGCATCTCCGCATAAGAAATGCAGTTGGGCACCTCCTTTTCGAGGTTCTGGAGGGCCTCGGCCATGCGGCGGTTCTGCTCAAGCAGGTCGGAATAGGAGGGCGTCTGGGATTCCAAACCGATGGATGTGCCGTCGGGCTGCTTTATTAGGATTCCCATTTCGGTCGCTCTGCTCTGAACCAGGGCACCGATGGCCTCAACCGGCGTCTGGCCGATATCCAGATGGCGGTGATTGCCGTTGAGAGTGGCAACGAACCTGTCTTCATAGGTCGTGACGTCGATCTTCATGGTCGCCTCTATTCCGGACTGGTGACTGGGACGGATGGGTTGCGTCAGGCGACTTTGAGCACCTTGCCTTCGGCTTCGGCGAGGCGGGCCCAAAGGTCTATGTCGGGCTTGGGCGCTTCGGTCGCCGTGATGACGGCGGTACCGGCCTGGAGCGCCTCGAAGGTGGTGCCGAGCTGATCGAGCAGGGCGGGCGTCTTCCAGATGACGGAGATCTCGTCGGGGGTCATGTCGCACATGCCGCCGCGGCCGCAATTGTCATAGATCATCGTGATCTTCGGCGTCATCAGGATCGAGTAGTAGAAGCACGACCGGATGATCACGTCGGGTTCCAGCGTGCGGCTGGGATGGCCACTCACGAAGAATGGGTCGAACTGGTCGCCATTGTAGGCCCGGATCAGGAGGTGACCGACATCGGTCATTGGATCGACGGGGAGGTTCGGCGTTTCAGCAGTGGCGACGTCGGTCATGACGAACCTTTCGGGGATTCTCAAATCATTGGATCACCGTGATGATTTGGAATGAAGCGAGTTGACCGTTCTCTGAGAAAGTTCGAAGGGCGTCTACTTCAATTTGTTGGCGGAGCGAGTGGCATAGACCTGGCTGATGATCATCGGATGTAGAATCCAGCGATCGCCGAGTACGGGCACGAGAATGCTGAGGCGAGATAGTATCGCTGCCCAGGTCAGGATTGCGCCAGCGGGAAGATCGAATTCACTAACTGCAGATTTGATTTCATGCGCGTCTGCCTCTGAGAGGCGGCTGAAACGAGGATTGATCCAGCGTCGCTGCCGGAGTTTCCATAGCGCTGCCTTCACGGTGATGGGCGATTGATGTCCGGAAAGGACGATCTCGATCACATCTGCCAGGATGACAGCCTGCCAATCGGCAGGCGGCGCCATAAAGCATCCTGATCCGGGAACTTCGTGGCCTATGGCCCGGTCCAGCCCATCGGCATGGATCCGTCCCACGGCCAAGGAGGAGTTGCGAGCCGATCGGATATTGTTGAGTGCCGTGCGATAGGCACTCGCAAGAGCGAGGGCTCTTTGGGAGCGAGCCTCCTGGCGACGACGCTGTCTGAACTCCAACTCAGCCTGCCCATCGCGAAGCTTCGGATTGTGGAGCCATTTGCGCGGAGCCGCGTCGAGGATGGCATCTTCGAGATCCTTCCGCGAGATGTCGCGGGGCAGCTTAGATAAATCGACCTCAATGGCGCTGATGTCCATCTCGGCAATTTGGGCGATTTTGGCAGGGCCGCATTCGTGCGTGACGGCGAACTCGACGATGAGATCCCTGCTTCCCTTTCGTACGATTACGTCGGGAACAATCCCTTCCAGACGGTTCTCGAGGACGGCTGAGTCGAACTGGTAGGATTTTCCCTCGAAGCCGACCCATCGCTCCTGGCCGTCACTCAGGTCGAGGGTCGGTAGGAAGAGATGAAGGTTTCGCTCCAGAACCTCCTTGGCGAACTTGTGGAGGGCGGTTTCCGGTCCTGTTTTGCAGGGCCGCCCGTCCTCCGTTCCTTGGTGGCCAAAATGGTGGTGTTGGACCTCGCCCTTCCGAGCGACAAGTGGTGCCCCGCAGCCGGGGCATACGCAGCCACAGGCCGCCCCTCTCGACACCTCAGAGATGTGAGCGATTGAGCCGTCCGGCCTCTGGCCTAGGATGAGGCTGTCTTGGCCATCGTGCCAGGCAAAGCTGTTAAGGACTGACGCCTCCTTCACCGCAATTGTCCGTTTGAATCACTGCGGATCATAACACAAGCTGACCGAGCCGGATCCGCAGGCTGGCATGTCCCTGACGGTCAGTGGTGAGTGGCCGAATAGTTAAACTTCAGTTCGGCATGAGGGCTCTTTGCGGAATAGCCGACGACGTCGCACCCAGTCTTGGACCTGACGGGGCCGGGTCCGCGAAGGACGATCTGGCTTCCCTGCTCCATACCGATCACCTGATACGGGGCAGGGGCACAGCCGGATTTGAAGGCGTATGCGGTGCCGATAATCCGGTTTCCTTCATAGTCACCTTCGAAAAGAACTGCTCCTTCCTTAACCCCTGCCGCCGCAAGGCTGGCCTTTGGTTTGGAGTAGGTTGCTTTGATTTTGTCGCCGACGACGAACCAGTCGATCACCGAGAGGTTGTGCTCATAGATATAGAGCTCGCCGGCGGCAGCCGGCCTGATCGCAACTGCGCTGATAGTGGCTCCGAGCAGAGAACTCATGAGCATAAGCTTATGAAGTTTCGGGATCATAACTGGTAATCCGGTGACGAAATCGATCGAAGAATAGCAGCTTTCGTAAAAAAAGAGGCTCCTCCGGGAGCCTCTTTGCGTCATGCCTGTACCTGGCCGATTAGTAGGTGCAGACGTAGCGCATGCCGTTGCTGGCGCGGAACGTTCCCGTGTTCGGGTCATAAGACCGGTACTTGCGGGCGCAGTAGGCTGCCAAGCGCGGATCGACTGTGCCGGGAGGGGGAGGAGCGGCCTGTGCCTGGCTGGCAATTGCGCCGGCGATGATAGCGCCAGCGGCCAGACCGAGGACACCTGCTGCGACCGCACCGCCGTTGCCGCCGCGGCGGTAGTAACGGGGACCATGGTAGTAGCGTGGGCCGCCATAATAGCGGCGGTACTGGGTGTAACCCTCACCTGGGTATTCCTTGGTGATCTCCGGGGTGTGGTTGCGGGGAGCCGCCACAGCCTGGGACATCGGAGCCGCCAGCATGGAGGCGGCAATCAGCAGAGAAGCGAACTTACGCATCGTCTTTCCTTGTGGCCTGTTTGGGGCCATCGTTTGGAGGGAGTGGCACAGAGGCCTATGGGTTTAGGCAAAGCCCGTCCCTCAACCGAGCTTCGTCAAACGAGAGAAACATTCCCTAATTGGCATTATTCGAATTCCGAGTTGGCGTCCATAATCCGAAGTAGAATGTGGAGCTGAAATGATCGGGTTGCGTTAATGCGAGGATCTTCGAAAAGGTTTGAGAACGCGCTCATCAAAAAAGGCCCCTTTAGGAGCCTTTTTGTCGCCGAGCTGCGGCTGGGAGGTCAGTAGGTGCAGACGAACCGTTCGCCGGCGCTAGTCAGGTACGTGCCGGTCATCGGATCATAAGACCGGAAGCGGCGAGCGCAGTAGGCGGCAAGCTGCGGATCTTGCGTAGCCGGAGGAGCCGGAGCCACTTGGGCCTGCGCTTGGTTGGCGAGTGACCCGAGAACGGCCGCGCCGATGGCCAATCCCAGGATGCCTGCGACGAGGGCATCGCCGCTGTCCCCTCGGCGATAGTGTCGACGGCCATAGTCCCGAGGCTCATCATAGCGGGAGCGCCGATACTCGCGATCGTAGCCCGAATACCGGTCACGCTCATAACCGCTATCTCGGTAGCTCCCCGGATAGCGGGACTGGGCGGCGGCTTCCGCCAGGGAAGCGCCAAAGGTGAAGAGGGCAAGGAACAGGGTTGGGATCTTGCGCATCGAGGCTGCTTTCTATTTTGAGGATGGAGGGCGAAGGTTGCGCCTGGCTCAGTAGTCGTCGCGGCGCTTGGCGGCTGCGCGGTTATAGGCGACGCCCTTACCCTTCTTGCGGGTGTCGACGACCTTGTGGGTGCTGCGACCCTGGCTGCGTGCGTTGGCGAGAGCTGCCTGAACCGGATTGAAGCGAGCCATTGTCCTGATCCTTTCTGGGGATTTTTCCGAATTCATCTTCACGCTCATGATCCGAAATAAGCTTCCGAACGCTGCAAGAGCCGTGGATTGGACGAGTTCATTCCCCAGAGAGGCGTCGTCGCTACCGCTATCGCCCGAATGTCATTTCTCCGTCCCGGGCGGTCCAACGATGAGATGCCTGATCTTTTCCAGGATGAGCCGGGTATTCCACGACTGCGAATGTCAGGGCAGGAAATTCGCCGGACAGGTTCAGCAGAGTAGGACGCGGGTCCAGGTCACCGCCCGATAAGCTGACGATGATCTCTTCCGAAGTGTCTTTCCTGACGACAGGAAAGGAATTCAAAAAGTGGGATCTGAATTCGCCTAGGGTCGCCTGCGGCCCTGTGATCGTCGTTTCAATGATGAATTCGGACACAGCCTGTCCTCCCTCTTCCTTCACCGGGCAAGTGTCTCCTCGGGGACTTTACCCAGGCAGCGCCCGTTTTGGGTTAGTCAAAGGTGCGAGAGGTTGTGATGGCAGCGGCGGCTGTCTTCTTAGCCGGCGCTCCTGAAAGGTTGGGGTACTTCGCCTCTGAGTATCCGCTGGCGTAGACGCCGCCTGTCGCGAAGGCCACCCCGACAACAACCACGAGGCCCAGCCCAGTGGCCCAGCCCTGCCTGTGGGATTTCCAGAGGGTCAGCACTGCCGGAGCCAGGCACATGCAGAGCAGAATAAGACCGAACATGAAGAAGGCATGGAGGTTCGGAGAGTGGTAGACCGCCCCGATGTCGAAGTCCCGTGGCTGTGGCGGCTCTCCCAGGAAGAATTGTGATAGGAACGAGAACATCGTTTTCTCCCAATGATTTCGGGGAGCGTTATCCTCCCCTTTCCCCTGTTGTAGACCAAATCTGAAATTCTTCGATCGAACTGGTCAAGTTTCCCCAGCCTTCGGCCGACCGGGGACCGATCCCATTACCTCTGGCGTAATCGACCCGAGGCAGCGCGTCCGGCATGGTCCCGCTACCTAAGCGAGTTCGCTTGAACTCTTGAGCGCAAGTGACCTCCCAGATTGAGGACCAAACGATGGCAATCACCTACCTGATCAAGTTCGATGTTGTGCCCGAGCAGCGCGATCGGTTTCTCTCGCTCCTGAACGGAGTGCTCGACGCGATGCGAAGCGAGCCGATGTTCCATCAGGCGGTTCTGCACCAGGATCCGGAGTCCAAGAACCGCTTCATGCTCTACGAGACCTGGGAGAGCCATGAGGACGTTCTGTCCGTCCAGTTGAACCGGCCGTACCGTGAGGCTTACCATCAGGCGCTCCCGGAACTTCTGAGGGAAGAGCGCGACATTTCAATTTGGGAGCCGTTGCGTGCAGATATGCAACAGCGATGAGCCGGCTTCATAACAAACTTGTAATCCCCGGGTCATAGAAACGAAACGCGGCCATGCCCATCTTGGTGTGGCTGTTGGGCTGGGGCTATTCCGCCGCATTGTCGGCATACGTGGAGATCACGCATGACACTGGAACAGGGGCCCAGAGATTGTCAGAGGACGATGGTTTCTCCCTTAGACCTCAGTCAGGTCAGGGACGCGGTCAGAGAGGTCCGGGCCTGTCATCCGGGCAGCATCTTGGCCGACTTGGTGGAGGAGAAAATCCGGGCGCTGGAAAGTGCTTCACACCATTTCGTGAGCGACCTTTTCGAGGATTTCCGCATCAGCCGGCCGCTCAATTCTTAGTGACCGGATGGGTCCTCCAGGCATTGGCCTGAGCAGGCCCCGTCTCCCCGACAATCAGTGCACGGGTCATCGTCCTTGGCGATGCCCGTGCCTTTGCATTCATAACAGCGGGCTCCACTGAGCCAGTCTCGCTCGCCTGTCCCGTCGCAATGAGGGCAGTCGTCCATGAGGACCTCCGGTCAGTGGAGTGTGTTCAGACGTTCGGTGATGCGTCCGATCCGGCCTGAGATGGACAGACAGGCATTCAATTCGGCGATCACCGGCGGCGTGAGGGAAGCGACCGGAATTTCGACGAACTTCAGCGCATTGGCCTTGTCGTACAGGCCGGCATGGCGGAACGCCTGCCGGTGACGCTCGAAATGTTCCTGGACCAGATCGGAAGGGCCGTGCTTGTGCAGGGTGCCGCCGATGAGGGTATCGGTTTCAAAGAACAGACCGAGCGTGCCGTCGGCCGGGATCGTCAGCACCGTATCCGGCCCTCTCATGAGGTAGAGGTTGCCGTCGGCTCCCATCCCGTATTGGAGGCTATGCCAGACCTGCTGCAGGACCTCGACAGCGGTGCCGAGATCATAGAGCTCGTTGCCGATCTTCTGCTTGACCACAATCTCGGGCCCGAGGTTGCCGGTGTCATCCAGGAGCGACACGAAGGCATCGCCGAAGGGCTCGCTGACCAGAATGGTCCTGGTCGGCGGGTCGATATAGAGCCCCATGTAGTCGGTCTCACTGCGGAGCATGAGTTCGGTGTAGACCATCCCGGCGGTCTCGGCGTCCGGGAACACGAAGCAGCGGTGAGTGGCAATCAGGTCGGTGGCAGCCGTCATCGGCGCTATCCTTCTCTTGATGTCTGGGGAGGGTGGCGGCTTAGGAGCGCAGGTAAGCGACGTCCTTCTGGAACTTCAGGTTTCGGCCCTCCGCCTCGGTGAGGCCGACGAACTCGGATGAGGAAAAGCTGATCTCGTCCGGGTAGTAGTCGAACAGCATAACTTCACGGCCGTCCTCGAAGGTCGCGTGGACCTCCGGGAGAGGGCCGAACGGCGAGCGGGAAATCGGGGTGATGCGGGCGGACACGATCTTCTGGTCGGACATAGCGGCGTCTCCTGCTGTTCGGGAGGCAATGGATCGGTTGCTTTAGCCCTGCTTGGGCTCGACGTACTGGATCTGGAATTCCCAGGACTCGACCTCCTGGTTCTGCTGGTTGCGCCAGGTGCGCTTCTTCCAGTAGCCGCGGACCACGACGGTCGTGCCCTGATCCATAGGGGCAAGCATCGCGTCGATCTCGGAGCGCTCCCGGAAATGGGGAACGAAATAGGTCCCAGAGAAGCGGCGGCCGCGCTCATCGGTGCCGTGGAAGCTGACGATCTTGTCTCCCGCTCCCGTGAACCGGTGCATCGGGTACTCGCTAAGGGACACGGTGATCGTGTGCTTGGAGAGTTCCTCGCGCTTCTTGGCGTCTTCAGCGATCTGAGCCTGGAGCTCGGCCTCCTCACGGGCTTTCCGCTCCTCTGGGGTGAGAACCTTGATCTTCGAGAAGTCGAACGCCATGGCCGTTCCTTTCGGGGATTTTCATCTCAGAGTGTCTGCCCATCTCAATTGGACAGAAAATCCAACGGGATCAGCGGTGCTTCCGACCCGGGTGTCGGAGCGCCCGACGGGCTTCTTCCGCTCGGAGGCGCAGGAATGTCTCGCGGGGGCCGGAGGGGTCGTGCTGTTTCCGGAGGAACACCGCAGCGATCCTCTCAGCGATGGTGGCTCTCTGGAGCCGGATGACGAGGGCTTGCCTGGGGCGGTGTAGGCGAGGATGCATGCTGGCTCCCCTTTAAGCCGCTTCGACCAGGTAGCGCTTGTGCGCTGGCATGGCCCGCAGCAGGGCAGCCCGTGACAGAGCCTGCATCGCCGTGACGGCGGCAAGGGGCTTCTCTTCGCCGGCCAGAACACGGTTGAGGATTTCGACCGTGGCGGAGTCGATCTGCTCGACCGTAGCGAAGGCTTTGCCCGTTTTGGGGGCGACGGATCCGATCTCAGCGTAGAACGCCCGCATGGACGCCTCCCGCTCGACCACCATCTCGACCCGGCCGTGACGGACGATCTCGAAATGGTCGTCGGCAATTTGCTCCCAGAGGATGCCGAAGGAGGCCTTGCGGTCGAACCAGTAGGTCGGTGCGCCGTCGACCGACATCATCAGGCCCTGCGGAACGATGTCATAACGGATCGTGGGCATCGGCTTTTCCTTTTCCGGGGATTTCATCTCGAATTGTCCGCTGATCCGGATCTCAGACGATGGAGCGGAAGAGGCCGTGCTCCTCATCGACGTAGTCCTCGAAATCGAGGCCCTTCAGCATGTTCGGATCGACAACCCAGACCTCTTGAACGGGGAGGGCGACCGTTTCGCCCTGAATGGCAAAGCCGGCGTCGCGCATCAGGGTCTGGACGAGGTCTCCATCCTCATCGGCTACCTGGATACGGTTTCCAAGCACATCATGGCTGATGGCAATCTTGCCTTCAGGGTCGCTCGTGACCACGGCCATGTAAGCGTCGAGTGAAGTCAGGAAGGTAGCGAACGCGAATTGCCGGAAGATGCCCATCTCGATGGCCGGTGCCGCTGCTGCCATTGTCTTTCTCCGGGGATTTTGATCTCGATCCATTCCCCGTGGGCACCTGAAGGCGACTTGGGCAGGATCGGTTACCAAGCGGAAACACATGCCTCTTTATGGTGCCCCAACGACCGTTCTCCTTGGAGCTATCATGGCATACATCGAACTCTCGAATTTCTGGGGCTCCGGCATCAATATGTCGGATTTCAACGAAGACGGATGGGGTTACATCGAGTCCGTTGATCCCGGCGGGACGCTGTATTCAGGCTACAATACCATCACGTTCAATGCCTACGGATTTGCCGAATACGACAATGTCACGGTCAACTACTACTACGACGGCTATGACTACGTCGTTGTAGAGGATGTTTACTACTATGAAGGAACCACCCTGGTTCAGACACTGGCTGATGTGAACATTCAGACCACGATTGCCCATCTGAATGCGCCAGCATGGTACGTGCGTTTCAATCAGGGCAACGACCATTTCATCGGGAACGATCTAGGCAACATCATCAGGGGCGGCTGGGGTGATGACGTCCTGGAGGGTGGCGACGGGTACGATTATCTGTACGGAGACGCCGGCAATGACACGATCATATCCGGGCACGGCCTCGATGCCATCTACGGCGGATCCGGTGTAGATACGGTTGTGTTCGAGGGTTCGAGCACTGAATATGTATTCTCGTGGGATGATTTTAGCGCCTCCTTTAAAGCAAAGGACACGGTCGAGCGCTTCAACGTCAACTATCTCTATGACGTGGAATATGCCGCCTTTGAGGATGGGATATTCAGCGTCAGTAGTCTTCTTCCAATCGTCGGAACGAGCCGCGGTAATACCCTTGTAGGCGATTGGGCGGATAACAGGCTTTATGGTTTTGGTGGGAATGACACCATCAAAGGTGGTGGTGGAGCCGACTACCTGTACGGCGGTGCTGGGAATGACGTTCTGTCCGGAGGTTCCGGTAAGGATCACTTCGTCTTCGACGTGAGGCCAAATCGGTCAACCAACAACGACAAGATCATCGATTTCCGTTCGGTTGATGACACCATCTGGTTTGACAGTGACGTCTTCACGAAGGCTGGTCCGGATGGTGCGCTGAAGGCAGCAGCATTCCGATCCAATTTGACCGGCAAAGCACAGGATCGCTCCGACCGGATCATCTATGAGAAGGACACCGGCAAGCTGTTTTATGATGCCGACGGTACTGGCGGAGGCGCATCTGTCCACTTTGCCACGCTCGCCAATAAGGCTGCTGTGAGCGTGAAGGACTTCTGGATTTTCTAGAGGCGAGTTCTGACCGCGAAGGGGTTTTGCAACCCGAGCATAAAAGAAGCCGCCCGATGGGGCGGCTTCTTGTTGACTAGGCGCTCCACCAACCCTTGGGCTGGCCCTGTTCGTCGGTATGGACCCTGTAGTGTGGCCAAGCCCTGGCGAGTTCGATGAACGCTTCCTTCGGCTTCATGCCGAACTTCTCCGCGTAAGCTTGGGTCGAGAAGACCTCGAAGGCCGCAAAGGCACGGCGCTTTTCCCGCGGGAGGTGGAGATGCTGACCACCGTGACGCTCCGCCAGTTCTCGGATTTCGGCGTCCGCCTTGGCGGCAAGTTCCTGGATCTGCTTTTGACGCTTCGCTGCCCGGAACGTCCTCACCTGGGTCTCGCGCTTGCCATCTCCATTGCAGTGGAAGCAGAGCCCGGGAACGCCGTAATGAGCCCGGATGTGGGTGGTCATACCGGTGCCGCCGCAGCGGGTGCATTCGTGTGGAGCTGCCTTTGCCATCGCTCAATCCTCTTTTTCGGGGATTTCGATCAAACCGAGTTCGATCCATCCTTGAGGAAAGAGGACACAGCCATTGCTGCATCAGGCTGCGGCGCGATCCTGATGTTCGGTCAGAAGGCTCAGATCGATGCCAGCCTTGGCTAGCATCGCCGCATAGGAGCAGTCGCCAGACAACGAGGCTTCTCCCTCTGGGGGAACATCCTCTGCAATGGGCCGGATGTCACGGGCGCGGACATACATCCAGGGTGGCAGGCATTTGCCGGGCTGTTCTGGTTCAAACACCCAGAGGGTCTGCTCAGTTTCAGAGTATTTGGACTGGAACACGTGCTTCCGGGTGATCCGGCCCGTGACCCCGATGCAGGGCTTGTTCCAGGTGGTCATCTCGGGATGACCGATGTAACGGGCGCGCTTACCGACGGCGATGCCGCCGTCGGCTCCTTGCTTATGATCGTCCATGGCGGTGCTTTAGGCCGCCTGCTGGCGCCGGCGGGCGTAGAACCCGCCGATCGCGCGGCGCTCGGCGTCGGAGCGAACCCGCTTTGCCGGAGCCGCGTCGTTCGCCTTCTTCCGCGGAACGTACTGGCCGGTCTCGCGGAGCATCTTGAAATACTCCTTCGGCGGCAGATACGGGCGGTCGTACTTCTTCTCGGGCGCGCCCTCGGCAACGGCTGGGGCCGCCGGCGTCTCGGCCGCAGCCGGAAGGTCCGAACCGATGATCTCCGCGTCCTTGGCGAGTTCCTCTTCCACGCCGTTGTCGTTCGCCGAGACATTCAGCATCTCGAAATGCGCGGCAGGTGCCCTGTAGCCCTCGACCTGCATCCAGCAGTCGCCCGCAACATCAAGATACTCGAGCTCGGAGGCCGGGATGGTGAAGGGCTCGGTCGAGAAGGCCATCTCCCGAAGGCCGGGGTGCTCGACGCCGCCAGTCAGCGGCATGATGTCGACGATCTCGGAGATGGAGTCGGCATTGAAGCCGATGATGGTGAAGGGGGCGTCCTCGGCGTTGACCAGGTCGGACACGCGGATCGCGTTGAGGTCACGGCCGAACAGGAAGCCATCGATCAGCTCCTCATTATCCATGCGGAACAGGTCGCTCTTCAAACCCTCCGTGGCGATGAGCGCCAGGCGCTGCGTGTTCACCAGGGTGTAGATGATGCCAACTGCGTCCATGATCTTCTTCCTTCCGGGGATTTAAAATCATCTTCCTTCGCGAACGGCCCTCGAAAGAGGTTACCGTTGGGCCTTTCTCAGTAGCCGAGCGACTTAGCGGTCTCGGCAATATCTGAGAGCCGAGCGGTGCTCACGTACTGGTACACGGCTTCGAGCTGCTCAGCCGTCGCGTCCGGGTGGGAGGTGACTGCGCCGATCCAGCGGGCGATGGACTCAATTTGAGCGCGGGAAAGCGTTTCCATGGGATGGCCCTCATCATTCCGAAGCGGTGGGTTCGTGTGATCTGTCATGGGCCGAATTCCTTTTCAGGGGATTTCAGCAATCCGATGATCACTTGTCCGGATTGAGGCAAGACGACAGAACCGTCACGAGAGCAGGGCTTAAGGGGAGAGGGTTGTCCTTCTCCCCGGAGCAAAGGTGTTAGGCGGTTGGTACCGCACACTCTTGGTACAGGGCCTCTAGCAATTCCAAAGGCATACGGAACATCTCCCGCAGCTTCTTGAGGTCGCCGCCGGTGTGCTCCCATTCCGCCTTCAGGCGGTCGAGGGGAGCCAGCAGCCCAAAGGCGAATTGAACCGCCTCGCGCTGGCAGAGCTCCTCCTGTGAGGTCTTCGGATAGTGCCGTACGATCAATCCAGCGTCGGCGCCGTGCTTCTCCCGGACTTTGGGGCTGTGAAGCACGTAGTGGCCGATGGCCTTGGCGACCTCGAGGTTGGCCCGAGCGAGGTCCGGGTTATCCGACGGCTTGAGCAGAACCAGGAAATCCCGTTCGCCATAGACAACCAGACAGTCGCTGTCTTCGCTGGGCATGCTTCCGATGACTACATCGGCCAGACCATTCATGATGGACGTCTTGCCACCCATCTTTGCAAGGAGGCTCACTGCCGGGGTGCCGACGGCAAAGCCGATCCCGGACGCAAACGTGGCCGCCTCGCTGAAGATCCGATCTCTGGAAAAGCCGCAGGGGATCGGATCGTGAGCGTTCCGGGGAAGGCGCATGCTTAGACCTCAGTAGCTTGTGGGCGGGGTTCAGGGCCCTCTGCCGGCATGGACGCAGTGAGGACTTCGGCGGCGCCCAGTGCCTGATCCATGCAGGCGACAAAGCAGGCCCTTACCGGCCGAGTGTCGTAGGGACGCGGCTTCGGGAGAGCCAAGAAGCCGGCTTCCAGCATCTTCTCAGACGGCTCCTTGAAGGTCTGAATGACCGATTTGACGATCTGGAGGGTGTGTGCCCGTCGCACTGCAAATTCCCGAGCCAGCTTGGAGTCGGTGAGCGAAAGGGTCTCGGCAGTCCAAGCCACGGGGTCGAGCCGTTTGGCGGCATCTATCACAATGTTTTTGTCGGTCATGTGCGCTCTTTTCAGACGGACTGTACGGGCGAGGGAATAAGCGGGATGTGCGCCGTCATACCTGACGGTGCGGCGTTTCGATCTTCGCGATTTCATCCGGACGCACCCACATCAGCACGCGGGTGTCATGGTGGATGAGATCGATGCTGTCCTCATAAACCTGCTCAATCTCCATCTGGGTGCCGGACTGAAAGGTCTCGCCTTCCGCACTGATCGCCCTGGTGAGTGTGACCTGTTCGCTAGGGCGAAACCCGTGCGAGAAGATATCGCCGGTCAGCGTCATCTGCATGATTGTGTGTTCGATGTTCTTGAGCACGATGGCGCGGGCGATGTGAGGCAGTACCCCAGCCCTGTCATGCTCCTCCGGCTTATCAAGATCGCGGGCAACTTCCCGAAGGATCATAGCTGCATCTGGATCCACGAACGTGGTGAGCGCGGCATCGACCGAACTGGTGAAAGGTTTGATGCCCTTGAAGTCGTCTCGGCCGGAGATCTGCTGCTCAATCCATTTCGGCCAGGGCAGGACCCGTGCCTCGGGATCGAAGGCCTGGAAGATCCGGGCATCCAGTGCGCGATCCGGCTCACGGCTTGCCTTGAGGTCGGCGTGAAGGGATTTCAGGAACGTAAGTTTGTCTGTCATCGACGATCCTTATCGATCAGGCTGCGTGAGGGATGTCTGACCAGGCGCCGGTGGCGTTGGAAGGCTTGTAGAGGACAGCTGACGCCGTCCCCGTGTTGTCCTGGATCCAGACACTCCAGAACTTATCAGTCGCCCGGGCGATGAAGCGCGCGAGCGCGGCTTCAGTCGCGGCTTTGACCTCTATCAGGTCCCAGCCTGACCGTTGATCCCATGGGTGGCCGGCGTTCCGATGGACGATGAATCCAGACGGCGGCTGATCGCAATGAGCCGCTTCATCGGACGAGACGCAGCGCTCAGTGTCGCTGCCGCAGTAGAGGCATGCCATTGGGAGGCTCCTGTCAGAAATTGAGAGTGACGCGGAATGGGGCGGTCGAGATCAGCCGGACGCCGTTTTCGAAGAGCGCAGCCCGCTTCCATCGGCGATAGCCGTTGCGGCATTTCCGCTTTGCCTCCCCTACGTAGCCGATGGCTTCGAAGAAGGCTTTGGGGGAGGCATGCTCGACGAGCTTGCCGGAGAAGCGAGGGAAAACCTCAACCAGTTTCCGGCGCTGCTGTTCATCCGGCGGGAGATCAGGGCTGACGCGGGTAAACTCCTCGAGGTCCCCCTGAAACTTGGTTGAGAAGCCTGTCGCCGGCCAATGCTTCTTGAAGGCTTCCATCGATCCGATTTCCCGGTAGGTGCGGGCGGGAACTGTGTGAACGGTCCCGTTCGGGTCGATGGAGTGGCATAGGTCTTCGAACGGATTGCGGGACATCGGGCCTCTCTGCCGTCTATCATTCTTGGGGATTTGATCTCGGAGGATCTTCGCCCGATGGAAGCGAGAGAGAAGCAGTCCCTCTGCAGGGAACGCGGGGAGGGTACCCGACCCCGCGCTCTCTTAGTCCTGCCTTAGGTCCGGTACGTATAGACGATGTTCTCGATGAGCGAGTGCTCCTCCCATCCCTTGGCAAGGGCAACGGGATCGTCGCCGATCAGCTTGAAGCCTTCGGCGTCGTCATCAGGGTCATAAAGAACCTGGCTGCCGTTCACCGTCTTCTGGACTTCCAGGGCCCGGGCCATCAGACCGTCAGGGAGATCAGTCTTAGCCAGGAACTCAGCCCACGGGACGATGACGAGCCCATAGGACTGGGCAGTTTTGACGTAGTCGATGTCGCCGGAGGCCTGCGGCGTCGGCCGCGGGGCCGGCTGGGCGGCTTTGATCAGACTGGCCTGATCGGACTCCTGCTTCATCAGACCCCAGTCCCCGAAATAGACCGTAGCGTCGGTCAGAGGAGTGTTGTCGTTATCGTGCCCGTTGAAGCCACGGACCTCGACGCAGTCCTCTGCCATGCGTACGGTGAGGGCCGTGTCGCCGAAACGATCCCAGCCCGTGAGTTGCTGGGCCGCGAGCAGATAGGCGTCACCAGCGAAGTGAACGTTGATATTGCCGTAGGTGACGTGGATGCCGTCGACGCCCTGAAGGCGCGGGCCGTTGAAACCCCAATCCTCCATGTCTTCCTCGAGGCGGGTTCGGCCATGTAACAAATAGAGTTCCTGCATGGGTTTTCTCCGTAAAGAATGCACCCAAGCAAAAAGCCGACCCCGAATGGGCCGGCCCTGTTAGGCGGGTAGTTCCGCCAGAACATTCAGTCTGTGAAGGCGACTCCGTAATTGTCTCCGGAGGCCCATATCAATTTCGCCGACGCTAGGGCGCCGTGGTCTGGGATCTTGAGCTCGAATTCCACCGGGATGTCAGCGGGAGCCGGAACCGTAAGGCGAGCGCCTCCATCGGAAAGGTCCAAGACGGTGCACTGGACCGGCTGGTGCGGGGGCTTTCCGACGATCCAGCCTTCGAGGTGGGTTGGAAAGCGGATGCTGGCCCGACGCTCGGGCTGGTCTAGACGCATGCTTGCGTTCCTAGCTTGAGAAGGCGCTCCTTCTAGTGGCCCAAGCTGGCGCGAAGTTTGCGCCGCGTTTGAAGTCGTAGCCGCCCGTCAGGCAGCAAGGTCCAGCCGGGGCTGGGATCGGAACGCCTTCAGATCCGGCTGAATCTGCATCAGGGTCTCTTCCCACATGAGCCGGCGGACACGCACGTAGAACTCCCGCATCAGGTCGGCTTCAGGATCCTTCGGGGCGTCCTTGAATTTGGTGGGCTCCGTCGGCGCCGTGCCGAAGTCCTTGAACTCGGTCCGGAGAACTATCCCGCCGTCGCTGTAGCCGTACCCCTGGGTGGCGACCTTCCGGAGTTGGTCGTAGGAGAAGAACGTCATGGAGAACTCGGGGCCGTGGTGCTCCGGCCGGTCATTCTCATGGAAGATTGCGATCCCATGATCACCGATATGGAGTTGCCTGGCGTCCCAGAAGCCGGAGACGCAGCGCCCGATCGTCTGGAAGAGGGTTTCGCCCGGACCGCTGACTTCCAGAGCGAAGGCCTCAAAGACCATAGGATCGAAGGCGAAGGTGTCCTCGGTCACAAACAGGTGGGCCGGGATGCCCCGGAAGGTGATGGCTTCTGCGCCCATCTGAACAACCGCGAAGTCTTCCCCATCCTTCTGGATCACCGCGCCCCGCATGTTGCCGAGCAGCGGGAGGGCAGTTGTCAGGAGGCTCGGATAGAGGGTGGCGGAGAGGCTCGAAGCGAATTTCACCGTCAGCATGGTCGAAGCTCCTTTTGGGGAATTTTGGATCCCTGATCTCAAGCCCTCAGCTTGAATTCATTTGGAGCGACGCGGTCGGCGGGATGGCTTCTGTGCATTCAGGCCCGACTCTCACGGGTCAGAAGAAGCGGCGAATACCTCAACGATGGCTTTGGCCTTGCTCGGCCCGATGCCTTCTACGGCACGAAGCTCTGCTTCCGTGGCATTGGCTACGGCCTGGGCCGATCCGAAGTGTCGGAGCAGCCGTCGGGCGAGGTTGGCCGAAACGCCGGGCAGACCTTCCAGGAGGAAGGCGGCGGCTTTGGAGGCGTGTTTAGGCGCCGTGCCCCGAAGGGGGATGTCGTAGCCGAGCCCATAGACCCGATGCCGAACCAGTTTGGCGATCATGTAGACAGAGTGGGGCAGCGAAAGCGTGGGGAGAACCGAGACCCCCTGGATGACCGCCAGATACGAGAGCGTCCCGGCGATGTTGGGCAGGGTCAGCCGCTGCTGTCCGTAGACGTCACCTTCCAGGAGCAGGACGGACGATCCTGGGACCATGGTCATGGCGTCGGTCTGGTGGAAGAGCCGACGGGAATCTTCTGTGATTGAGACCACCAGATCGCTGATCGTCTTGCGCTCGATCGTCAGGATCCCCGGTAGGACGTAATCGCCGACCTCAAGCTGCTCTTCCTGCACGATGAGGTTATGGATCTGACGCAGGCGCTCCTTCAGTTCTGCGGGTTCTCGATGATCAACCAGGAGGGTCGTCGGCTCCGGGATCGGATGAGCCATGGTATCGGCATCGAGCGCCTCGGCATCGGCGGCTGTCCAATGTCCGGCATTGGCCCCGAATGGCACCGTTGCCACGATAGGTGCGTCAGCCGGGGGTTTACCCCGGGGGACAGGGGTCTTGGCGATCTCGACGAGTTGGTCCCAATCGAGGCGTTCCAGCCCGTAGGCGTCGAGCAGGGCTCGCTCTACGGCTGCTGACCCAAGGGCCCCTGATGTAATATTGATCCGCTGCCCGACGCCCTTCTGGAGCCAGACCTTCTCGGTGGTGTTGAGCCCGCTGATGTAAATACGTTCAAGCCCGGTGGGGGCGGTCCAGAGGTTTAGCCGAATGGGCATAGAAAAAGGCTCCGATCCTTCAGGATCGGAACCTCGCTTCGGCTCCCTGTCAACGGAGGATACTCTTAGAGGCGTGACTCCCCGGAGCCTACGACCGCATCGAAGGCTTCTTTGAGTGTGCAGCCCGTCCGCTTCCGAAACTCCCGCACCTTGGAAATCTGCGACTCCTGCTGGGGAGCGTCCGCGGAAAAGTTTGGGAACTTGCCCGTGAGCTCATACTGCATAAGGGCAGACTGAGCCTTGTTCCGGGCTTCATGCTCGCTGGTGTAGAACGGACCAACTTCGATCTCCGCCACAACGGTCTCAGAGCCGTCGTTCGGAAGCATTTGGAGGTTGAACCCGAAGAGGCCGGCAGCCTGAGTGATCTCTGACATCCGGGCGGAGAGACTTGCCATTTCGACCATCCTTTTTGGGGATTTCCCCATCTGTTGCTCACATCCAGGCAGCAACGAAGTAGATCAAGAATGAGACGAATTATAATTCGCGTTTCAGCAAATTTCCACTGCTCGCTGCTCTTGGTTAACAACCACGCCACGGATGTAGGCCGGACGCTCCTGGCGCAGGCCTCTATCGGCAGGCATCATTTGCGGGGCAACGAGACGGTTTGGAGGGCACTCCGGGTGGGGCATCATTGCCATGGGAGCCGCCGTGAGTATCGGAACCCCATCAGGTCCGAGCCGCACTCTCTTCTGAAGGGTGATGAATCCACCAGGGATGCGGCCCTGGAAGATAACCGTGGCATCCTGACGAACAGGAGCGATGCTCGGTCCAGGCTGAACGCCGGCCTTGAATTGATCGTAGGGCAGGTTGTCGTTCTCGGCGCGCAGCATCGTTTGTCCGATCCTTGGATGGGCGGGTAAGCGGGAATGGCGAGGGAAGGGCGTCCCGTCAGGCGGCCAGGACTTCGGCGTCGGGGCCAGCCTGGCGGATTGCGTACTCGGCGATCTCGAGGAGGCGGGCGGTGTCCATATCGGACACCTTGTCGAGGCGCTTCTCGCAAGCGGCCACCAGGTCAGAGGCTTGCAGAGGATGGGGGCTGTCGGTGTTGTACTTGATCCCGACATTCCGGAGGGCCTCGACGGCGTGGCTGCCCGTCCACTGGACCTGCGGATCGTCCGTGCGCTCGCCTTCCACCCGAAGGATCGGCTTTGCGCCGTTATAGGCCATGTCGTCCCGGCTCTCGACCGTGACCGCGAGGCTGTGTTTCAGCGCAAAGGTCAGGTGATCGGCGACCTTGCTCCGAAGCTCCGGGTCTAGCGTCTGAACTGCTTCGGCAACGCCCTTAGGGTTGGAGCGGATGGCGTAATAGCCGAACTGGCAGTCATTGAGCCCGATGAAGTCGGGATCGGCCGTGCCGACGGTCTTGATGCCCGTGACGATCTGGATGGCCTCCTCGCGGGTGAGTTCGAGCTCCCGCTGCGGAGCGCCCTCGATGGCGAAAACGTTCGGGAGAAGAGCGGAGACGATCACGGACATCTTTGCCATCCTTTTCGGAGATTTCTTCAACAGCGGGTTCGTCCCAACAGGGCGGAACCTGAGCAGCCGCTCATCGAGCGGCTCCTCCTCCCGTAACGGAGCCTCAGTAGCGGGCACGATGGGGGTAGCGTCCCTCCATGATCATCACGTCAGGGGACTCAGGCTCCGGGCCGACCTGGGCGATGAAGATGTGCCCGTAGAGGAAGGACCCCATGGTGTAGATCGCCCGTGCATAGCGATCTCGGTCCAGATTGGACGGGAATTCATGATCCTCGGCGATACGCACGTTGCGATATTCAGCAACAAGATCCGCTTGCGATCCTTTGGCTGCGTCCTGCAGCGAATTGAAACGGACAACTCTCATCGAACAATCCTTTCGGGGATTTAGACCTTCATCTGTTCGTGAGCATGACCCCGATTCAGGAAGAGGGGTTTGGACGTCGGCCCAAAGAAAAAGGCTCCCCGAAGGGAGCCTCGTGGTGCCGTCCGGGGCCGGCTTAATTCAGTTCCAGGAAGACAGTGGCGCGCGAGCTGGCGCGGAGGTCCTTCTGGACCTCAAGCAGTCCTTCAAGCTCGCTCTGGAGGTTGATGTTGCCGAATCCGAGTTCCTGGCCGTTGACGATCTGGTGCTTCGGATCGATCTTCGCCTCCAGGATCTTCTGCGCGTTGACCTGGACGGAGCAGACGTCCTCATCGCTGTTGATGAAGTCGAGATCATCGCCGAGGCCCAGACTTGATAGGATTTCCGTGGCAGTGCCGCGGGTGACTGCGAAAGACCGGCTGACTCCGGCAAAAGCCGTGCGGCCGTTGGCGTTGCGCTGGCGAATGACGTTGAGCGCGTAGGAGTATGCCATCTTCATCTTCCTTTTCGGGGATTTCTCAAACCATTGGATCGCAATCTCGCCTCGATCGAAATCGAAGGGTTTGTTTGTGCCCGCATAGAAAAAGGAGGCCGTGAGAGACCCCCTTGGGTCCGCTTAGTGGGCGGTGCGCGTTTTCAGCAGATGGAAGGCGGCGGTTTCGCAAATCGCCTGGTCGACGGCACTAGCGCTGTCCTGTTGCGCCATAGCCATGAGTTCGATCTGGCGCTCATTCGGGACAAAGACATTGGGATCGATGAAGTCCTCGTCCGTATGACGTCCGCGCACGGCGGCTGCCGTCGCCCGAATTGCGTGGCGGACGGCGTTAGCCGGAAAGGACTGGGCCAGATGGATCAGATCACCCCGGCGCTGAGCCGGCAGGAACGTCTGCGGGTTGAGGGAACTGGCAAGGACTTGGATGGTCGAATGGCCATTCTGGTTCATGTCTATTCCTCCTGGGGATTTCGAATTTACCGTGAGCGTTCCTTTGGCCGGCAATCAATCGTCGGTGATTTCGACATAGATTCGCTGGACCCCATGCTCGTACGGATCGCCTAGTCCGGCAAGGGTCACCCGATGGCCTGCAAAGGCCCCATCGGAATGGTACCGGCTGGTTGCGTAAACTTCATGACGGCGGCCGGCGATGTTGCCCGTCCTGTCATGATAGTTGTGCTCATTGTCTGCTCGGATGGTCACGCCTCCGAAGGGGTCGAAGTTGGATATCAGGGTTCCCGTGTCCGAGAACGTGTTGATGTAGTGCGACGGCAAAACGAACCTCACCCGACATCCGGGCGTGAACGGCCTGCCGTTGCAATCCACGATTGGAGCATTACCGGGATTGAAAGGTGTTCGGATCTGGAGGCTGTTGATCTTGTCGGCCGGTCCGGGCTGACGCACCTTCTGATCTCCCATCGTCCTCGTCTCCTGGGGTTTGTCGAGGGCCTGTCCGGTTTATTGCTTGAACAGCTTCAGGAGTGCGGCATGTGCTCGAACTCCGTCTTTCTTGATCAGTTCGACGGTTTCAGGCGCACAGGTCGCAAAGGGGCTCCACCCGTCGTGGCCCTCGGCCCGCTGATAGAGGATGCAGTAGTCGGCATTGACCCCGAGCTGGCGACAATGCCGCCAAACCGTCGTGTCGGTTAGAGGCCTGAACTCGACGTCTGTCCCCTGGCCATTCAGGACCGTCCCGGTCACACCTTCATAGGCAAGGCGTGCTTTGACGATCGGGTGTTCGGGATTAGTTTGATCCCAGCCGCCGACGTATTGCAGCAACTCCAGAAGGGGACCGGCGAGTGGGTTTTCGGACCGGCGCCGTGAGGCAAGGGCAAGGGTCAGCGGATCGCCCTGGTTGAGCCGGCTGGCAATCTGCCGGGCTTCCTCTTCCGTCAACCTGAGCTCGCCATTGGCTCCGGCAACTGTTTCGCCGCCTTCAGAGCCCCGGCGGTCGACGTACCAGTAGTCGCCCCGATGGGAGTAGAGAGCCTCATAGTGCACCTCTGCCTCGTCTTCAGCATCATCAGGGGCCTGAAAGGCGAGGAAGTATTCTCTCTTGGCGAGATCCCAGGCACGATTCCAGAGGGCGATATCCGCCTCATGGTCGGCCTCAGAGCAGCGGCCTTCCTCCCAGTCCGAGGGCATCCAGACCGGGCGGCCGAGAACATGCTCCATGGCGTCTGCCATGACCATGTTCGCATCGCAGAAGTCATGACTGTGACAGACGTTCTCGCTAGTCTGGGACGCATTTCGGCGGACCACCTCGGCCATGTGAGGGCCGATGCCCTCAGCCAGTAGGAACGTATAGACCGCGGCAACCCTATGATCCGGCGTCAGAAGGTCATTATCCTTGCGGATGGCGAGGGTGGCTTTAGCCCAGATATTCCCGGGGGCTTCCCGGTCGCCGGGATCAACCCCAGGATCGTTCTCATAGCCTTCATGCTGCGGACCATAGAACTGAACGCAGTTGCCCCACTCCCGCAGGTTGCTCTCGTTCATGAGCGCTGCATCCATCGGCACCAACCGAATGTCGAGGATGGGGTTGTTGGTGTTCAGCTCATTGCGAACGACCACGAACCTGGCTCCTTCTTCGATGTAGTAGGTAGGGAAATTCTCCAGGACGTCGGAATTTGTGAGAACGTCACCAACTCTCAGATCGTTGGCAGCGGCCAGATAGGTGATCCTGCCTTCGATCGTGAGCGCTGGATCACTCCCTCCCGTTTGATCCCGGAAGGCGTCTTCCAAGGTGAGCCAGTTTCTGAGTTCTGCTTCCCGAGTCTCCGCAGAAATGATCGGCCACGCATCCTCCCAATCGAGGAGATCGCCGGCCTCAGGATCATCGGGATTGGGGCACTTGCCGCTGAAATGGATTCCCGCGATGCCGCCGTCAGTGATGCCAACTGCGTCTTGCAGCAGTTTACAGGCTTCGTTGAGGTCAGTCAGGGCCGCGGCTTGGCGAATGAGGTCATCGCCCACCTGGGCGGCATATGGTTGGGCATCGCTCATGTTCGTATCCAATCGGTCGGGAGGAGAGGGGAGCGCAAACGGAAAAGCCCGCCGGTGAGGGCGGGCTGGCATCTGTGCGGATGATGGGGGCGGCTTAGGCTGCCTGCGATCGTGATTCAGGCGGGACCAGAGACACGTCCAGCGGGTGGAAGTTCAGTGGAGTGTCGGATCCGTCGAGCGCCACGCGCACATGGCTTGTGGAGCGGCCGGCATACAGGATCGTTCCAGACTTGCCGTAGCTTGAGCTTTTCTGGTCCTGAATCCAGCAGCGCCGGGAGACGCGAACATCAAGCCCATACTGCTGGCGGATATAATCGTAGCCGTCATCCTCGAGGGGCTCTCGGAGCATATAGGCGGTGGCGATCTGCCGGAAACGTGTCAGCGTCATCGAACCAAAGGCTTCGCAGTTGCGTGCCTCTCGCAACGCGTCCTGCTTTGAGAGTGCGTGAATGATCTCGCGCCCGAAGCCAGGAACCGAGACGGAATACAGCTTCCACGTCTTCACAGGTGTGCGGTGTCTTCCTGGCGACGCATCATCCGTCATCTGCACACTACCTTCCTCTTAGCCGCCTTGCATTCCGAGCAGGCACAGGGTTTCACGCGTGTTTCGACAGCGGCAAGACATTCCTCGGGAGTATCCTCCCCGAAGACGTGTTCGCCTGGATCGTTGAACCGCCACCCGCGCCGCAAGGTCACGATGACGGAGTTTCCGATCGAGCGCTCATCATCGACGATTTCAACTCGCGGATGGGCTTGGAGTTTCTCCAGAGCTTCATCTGACTTTGTTCGCCGCGTGGCTTGCCGCCGTGGTTTCATCCGTTGAGCGACGACCGATTGTTTGATTCCCATCGTTTCTCCGGCGGGGTGTCATAGAAGAAAAATGTCGGAAAGCAATACGTTCATTCCCTTAGAAAGCTGGCAAAGCCTGCCTCGAAGGCGGCGTAGCTTTCTGGGGTAGGCATAACAAAATTGCCGTCTTCGTCGTGGCGCGCGATCATGCAGTCGGGGCGGAGCTCGGTGTCTTGGTTCGCACGGCATTTCTTTTGCGCCTGCGCCACAGTCTTGGCGCCGCAGAGCGGACAATCGACAGGAGCCATGACAAGCGAGGGGAGTTCTGTTCGTGAAGCCATCAGTTTTGCCTTCCTGTTAAAGCTGAGTGCGACAAAAGCACCGAAGTCAGTGGAGGCGGTGCTTGGAATGAAGATCGGCGTGAAGGTCGCTTGAGCCCATCAGGACGGAAGCGACCGCACCCTTGTGGCTGCACGCAGCAAGCATCCGCCGGACTTCGTCATCGGCGACAATCCTGATCCCGTCACGCTTGGCATCATAGATCGTCCGGTTCTTGCCGAGCCAGTCTGCGTAATAACGGAGCGCATGATCCGGTTCGGCGAGCTTGCGCAACCGCCTCTGCATTGCCAGCCGCCTGGCGGCAGATAGCTGCCAGTGAATATCATGGGCTATCCATGCTGCCCGGCTTCCAGCGTGGCCACGCATGCGGACGTATTGTTCGGGCAGTCCGATATACTTCTGGTCGAGCACATGGAGGGCGAGGAGAGGCGTGTTATAGACTTTCACCATCGTCCAGCCTTCGCGAAGGGCCTCGGCCTCAAGGGCGGGGGTCCATCGGGCGATCAGATCCTTCTCGCGCGTGAGGAGGACGTCTTCAGACAGTTCGGGAAAGGCCCAACGCCTTTGAAACCCTCGCAAGCAGCATGTGATGAGGGACAACAACATATCCCAGGTGCCCTTTGATATCGGTTGCCTCGCTCGCCGACGACGATTCGAGAAATCCCGTGTTACCTAGCGGCTGTACCGCATTTTAATTCGGGAACCTATGCTGTAGGAGAATGCCAGGGAGGAAGGCTGTGGACCTTTGAGCCTTGAAACCGTCCACGACGGCCTACCTGAGGAGGGCTATACCCCTGAACCCAGGGAGGCGGCGATGGATGGTCCCCTCATCGATCTCGGCAAGGCAGCCAATTGGCGGGTCATCCGGCAGGCCAAGAGGCGTGGCTATATTACGTCCGAGGAACTCGACAAGCTTCTGCCTCCGGGCAGAGCCACACCCGAGCAGGTTGACGATGTCGTCAACCAACTGGCAGAGGCTGGGATTGCCTTGGTTGAACTCGAGGACGGAGTCGGCAGCCAAATGGCTCCGCCGGCGAATTCCAACGAGCCATCTGATCCGCCTTGATCTTTCCCATTAGGGATCAGCGGATTAGCGCTTCCACTCGCCACTGTGGACCTTCAGTGCATGCTCCTTGGCGGCAGCCAAGGTTTTGAAGGATCCACAGTCCTCTGAGAAGAAGTCGAGGTCGGTCAGGGGCGATGTTGAGCACTCCCTACCATAACGGTTGACGCCGTAGCCTCCGCCATATGAGCTGGCATCTTGGATGCTGACCCCGGTCCATTTGTCCCCGTCCATGAGCATCAACTCGTCATCTTCGGTGTCGGGAAACTCGGCAGGGTTGCGCTTGAAATGCAGTTGCATTGAATGCTCGTCTTCAAAGGAATGGATCGGAGCAGGGACGTGCCCTGCCCTTGCTGTTGTGGTTGCGCTGAATGACCTAGCACCTGGCCATCAGGGAGGAGTTCCATGGCAGCGAGAGGTGGGGCTGATGCCAGCCCATAGCCTCAAGGTACCGCCAGTTGTTGCCGACCCAGTGGGGAAGGGGCATTCCCGCCCGGATCAGGACCTTGATGGCGTCCTGCCCCAGACTGGCCGTCCGCTCTGAGCGGAGGTAGTCATTGGCCCGGGCCTTTCCTTCCTGGGCCCGAAGCTCCTCCATGTTTTCCCGGATCTGGTCGATCCTCTTCTGAGCTTCGCGGACAAGGGACACGGGGACGCGTTTTCTGCGCAAGGTGACAATCCTTTCGATCCAGAGGGGGAGACAGTCAGAAGCGGGGGTTGCCTAGAGCGAGGCGTTGGACGCTCATGTCGGCGCCCTGGCGCTCCAGGTAGTCGAGGACACGCTGGATACTTTCAAATTCGGACTTGGCATCCTCTTGGGCGAGGTCACCGCGCCGGCCGACAGACAGGTCGATGGTTTCGGTGAGGATCCAGGCGAAGTCCTTCTTCTCATCCTCTGTGAGGCCGCCCTTGGGAGATGTCACCGGACTCGGAGACAGGAGACGGGCCGTACGGGTGCCGCTCAGATGCTTCGTGATGGCTTGGAGGATCGCATTGGCGTCGTCTCCGGCATCTTGGATGGCGAAGCGCACGAGCGGTTCGTTCTCGACCACATTGCCGAGGGCCAACGGGATTCCGCGTTGGCTCACCAGTTGCCACCAATCGTTCGAGTTGCGGGAGAGATAGCTGATGTTGCCCAGTGTGTCGGTGATCTCGATCCGAATGGCTGAACTCATAGATGAAGGCTCTTTCTGTGAGAGAGGCGATGGATTGCGGTCAGGGAGCGGTTACGAGAACCGGACGGCGATCTGCTCGGGGAAATCGATGCCCCATGGAGCCTTGTCCCAGCCGGGGAGCTTCTTGGTCAGGCAACGGGACAGCCGGGAGGCAAAGTCATAGGCCAGCGTGTTCTCGAAGTCCGGACACTCGCACGCCTGGTGCTCGTAGGAGGTCAAGGCCTTGGCGATGACCGTCGGGCACAGGTTGCGCCGGTACTCGAAACCATAGAACCCAACGATCTCGTTTAACGCCGAGTTGGTCCTTTGGTAGACAAGCGCGTCGAGATAATTCACCGAGCGGGCATTCTCGGCCCACAACATCTTGCCCAGTTCCGTGCCGTTTTCCTGCAGTGCAACGATGAGATCGCCGCCCTTGGAGAGCCTCGCCGCGCACGCGAAATCGATCGCACCGGAGACGAGAACGTCAATGTGAAGCTTGTCAACAAAATATGCGGACACGGCACTCTCCGGTCAGGATGACGAACACAAGCCGGAAGCGTTTTTGCTTCCGTTTCGCCGATTTTCTGGGGATTTGTCCTTCTGGACTGCGATGATCGGCTAGCGAAGATCACTCGCTGACGCCTGATGAGGGCAAAAGCACCGCATTAACTATCATCACAGGCTTTGGCTCGGAGATCTGCGAACGTGCTGGCTTTGTCACCCGCAACAGGCACAATGCCGGGATGCGGCGAGGCTCTCGCGCCAAAAAGAATAACAAGATGGACGCTATGCAGGAATATAAGCCCGAATTAAACCGCTAGAAGCGTGACAATTAAATTCGGATATGTTAAGTTATTTTTAATCTTCGAATTTTGCCGCTGACCGGGTGCTTTGTGCTGCTTCAGGATCTGCCTCGAACAGAGACTGACTTTTTGAACCTCGAGAGGAAGCTCTCGCAGGCCTACTCGTACTTGGGCGGCATTCCGGGCCGTGAGCTTGCCAAAGCCCTGAAGTCCGATGAAGGGCTGAGCGTCTCCTACCAACCCCAAGTGAGCGCTGCAGACTCCCACGTCATCGCTGTGGAGGCGCTGGTGCGCTGGAGTCACCCGAGCGTCGGCCCGGTGTCGCCAAGGGTGTTCATCCCATTGGCGGAGGAGACCGGCCTTATCACCCAGATTACCGACTTCGTTCTGAAGGATGCCTGCGCGCTCTCTCGGCGTCATCCCGATCTGAAGGTTGCCGTCAATCTGTCCCCGATGCAGTTTAACTGCCCAGTGCTGATTGAGCGGCTGACATGGATTGTGAACGAGTGCGGGGCCAATCCATCCCAGATCGAGTTCGAGATCACGGAAAACCTGCCGCTGGGCGGGAATGGCTCCGCCCGGGAAACCATCGCGTCGTTGCGCGACGCTGGCTTTCGGATTGCTCTTGACGATTATGGGGTTGGGTATTCAGGCCTCAAGCGGCTGAACCACATTGGGGTCGACAAGCTGAAGATCGACCAATCCTTCATCCGCGATCTTGCTCATGCTACGTCGATGCAGCCGTACAAGACGATCGAAGAGATGATTGATCTTGGCCGCCGGATGAACCTGACTGTGACGGCCGAGGGTGTGGAGACTGAAGCGCAGCGCGACTTTCTCTCCTGGGCCGGGTGCGACATCCTGCAGGGCTATCTCTTTGCTCGTCCCATGCCCGTGCAGGAGCTTGAGGCATTCCTTTCAAGGCAGCCGTGTGACGCTGTAGCTGCCTGAAGGCTGCACAGTTTACTCAAACAGAGATCGCCGCGGCGGCAGTGGACGGCTTTCCGGCTTCTTGTCGGAGGCTGGGGTGGACCCGGAGGCGGTTGTCCGATGTCCAGTTGCGGTCAGGATGGCGTCCGGCGGAATACCGAGCTCATTGTGGATCGCCTTGAGCAGTTCATCGTCCTTAGACACGTATTCGAGCACGCCAAGAAGGAAGTCCGGAGCCTTCGCCGACTCTCGAAGGGTTTCCGGCTGGAGACCCGTGATATTCATAAACTGGATTATACGATCCACATCCGCGACAATGAAATTGAAGACCTGAAGACCTAAGCTTTCAGAGTCGCCCCATCGTGGTGCTCCACGGCTTGAAACATCGTCGCTCATTCTCACCCTCCATCGACTGGGTCCTGTTGCCGTGCCGGGTGATTACCACAGCATGTGGGTCAGGCCGCAGCAGCCCAGATATGGGGATAACGCAGACAGGCGGCTTTGATCGCCTCTTCGTCGCCGCGGTTCATCGCCTGGATCAACTCGGTGACCTCCTCAGGTGGTCTCCAGCCTTTCTTGACTTTGGCAGCGGCATAGGAGGTTCGGCACAGGTGCTCGTTGATCTTGCCGGCGCGGGTATAGCAGACATCGGCTCCAGGCCAGGTGGGGAGGTTCGACATGAGAGGTCTCCGGTTTGGGTTTCAGATGCCGTGTTTGGCGTTTCGAAGCATGAGCACGCCCATGGCCCAGAACCCTTTCTGGAGCACGGCGGTGGAAGCGCTGACCACAAACCAGCGCCCTTGGGTGCCTGAGGCCAGCATGGCTTGCTTGATGATCTCCTTGCTCCTCGGAGCACATCGGGTGCTACCGTTGCGGTCGGTCCAGAAGAGCCAGTCCCGATGCCCGTAGCGGGCTTTACGCTGGGCATATTGAAGCGCGTTCCCGCCTTCTCCTGTCGAAGTCATTTTGGAGTCCTTGTGTTCAGGAAGCGAGGGCGGTCTTAGCCTGACGCTTTCAATTCGCTCAGGTACTGGTACCGGAGTTCGATGACGCGCCGGGGAACATTGAACCGGTACTCGAGGGCATCCGGCCGAGTGGTCGCACGATAGGCGTCCATAAAGGCCTTGGCCGGGGTGAGGAACCCAAAGGCGAACCAAAGCGCCTCGCGGCGGGCCTGCCGCGCAATCGGGTCGGCATCGTCCGGGTACCGCTTCACAGCCATGGCAGTGTGGCCATGCTGCTGGACCACCAGCGGGTAGTGCAGGAGGCGGTGGCCGAGTTCCTGAGCCAAGATCCAGTTCTGGTCCTTCTCCTCCATCCGGTACCGCCCGAGGAGGGCGATCTCAAATCGCTCCTCGCTGAAGACGATGAGGCTCTGTGAGGTGTGGAGCTCTGCAGCCGGCACGTACTCGAAGTCGATATGGACGCCAATCTTCCTGATCAGATCTTGAATACGCTCGAAGCGGACCTTGCCCCGCATCCGCGGGGATTCCGCGGCGTCCCGATCCGGGACAAAGCCAAAGCGCTCGGCAACGCTCTGAGCAAAAGTCTCGATGGCGTGGCGGCTGCAGTTGGCCGGAGTGGGTGCGAACACCTGGTTGGGGAAGCGCATGGCGCCGGGCTCAGCGATACTTGGGGGAGCGGAAAGGGTAGAAAGCACCCTCAGGAAGCCGCTGCGGGCGACTTTCGATCCGGAACACCAGGAACAGAAGAGCCAGGACGAGAGCGGCCACGATCACGTGCGGCTCAACCGTGTAGCAGACGATCGCAGTCAGAACGCCCGCGAGGCCGAACAGCACCAGACCGAGCAGCAGGATGTGTCCCGCCCTTTCGGCGGCATTGGGGGTGCGACGAGCGAGTGGGCGGCTATAGGCGTGCATGGGCGCGCTCCTTCTGGGGATCTTAATTCCCGATTTTCCGCTGTTTGGATGTGCCAAAAGGTACAGAGGTGTCGTTACGGGTCAGAGTCAGCCAGCTTCCTGGCGAGTTCCCACGAAGCCTGAGATTGAGGGTCGAGTTCCTCATCGGAGGAACTCGACCCACAGCGTTCGCAGACACAGGAAAACCAGGGGCCGTCCTCAGGGTGAACGCTGTCGTTCTGGCCATGCCGGCACTTAGGGCACGTCCAGCGGCAAGGGATCTCTGCAACCACGAAGGTCTCCTGACAGAGGCGGGTAAGGACTGGAATGGCAGGGAAGCGGGTGGGGACTAAGCCCCCACCTCGTAGAAGGTCACCTCGGACCCGATGATCCGTGCCATTCGGGCGCGGCCGGTGCTGTAGGAACCGCCATCGAGGTTGAGACGATCATGGGCGAGTTGTTCCTCAAGGGAGAGCATCTCATAGGCTGGCGGCGTGTGGCCGTGGACCACGAAGTGTCCATGGTGGCCCCGATTGCCGTGCTCGGACGGCTTGTGCTCAAGGAACCGGCCCCTGATCCAAGCCCAGTGATCGTCTTCCTCCAGCCTGGAGAAATCGACGTCGACGGGCTCAGCGAGGAACGTCGTCAGGTCGATGAACGGGTTGAGCCCGGCATGGACAAACAGGATCTCGCCCGACGTGCGGTGACTGAGCAGCCCTTCAAGGAACAGGAGCCGTTCAGGTCCAAGCGCCTCCCGGACGTCAGCTGGTGTTCGGGCACTGTGCCCCTGATCAAGCAACTCCTCGACCACTTTCGTGCCACCATTCGCCAGCCAGTTCCGATAACCAAGGTGCCGACGCAGGGTCTGGTCGTCCTGGATGATGGCTGTCAGGAGCATCTGCTCGTGGTTGCCGCACAGGACGTCGACGGTGTCGGCGCCTGTATGCTCCTTGGCCTCGATGGCAAGATCGAGACAGCCAAGGGAATCCGGGCCACGGTCTATGAGGTCACCGAGGAGAACCACGGTGCGCTGCAGCCCGGAAACACGCTCGGTAGCGGCAATCGTCTCGAAGAGGGCCGTGAGAAGCTCGCTGCGGCCATGGATATCGGCAATGGCAAAGATCTCCTCACCGGCCCCGGCGGAGAACGGAATGGTGTGCTCGGAGATCGTCATGTTCATGGCTTTGCCTTCTGGGGTTTTCTCGATAACGCTTTCACAGATCCTGAACTTCCAGAAAGCGAACCACCTCACCCTCACTCGCGTTTCGATATTGGTCTAATGGGGAGGCCGAAAATGGACGAGGACCTCAACAGCATGAGCCGGGAGCAGTTGCTCGAGGAGGTGCGCCGTCTGAGGGCTGGCATTCGCGAGCACCGGGATTCAACTGGTCATGAGCTCTGCTGGCATCACCCTGATCTGTGGGGCCTGCTGCCGGAAAGACTGGATCCAGCGATAGCCGTGCCGCCATGGCCCAAGTTCATGCGGGGCTGCATCCACTATCGACAAAGTTTGGATGCACAGCGGCCCGATGCGCCCGTGCACGATGAAGAGTTCAAGTAATTGCATCCATTGCCGAGCGGTCGACCTACAGTCGGCGTCAGTCCCTCCCGTTTCCAAGCGGGCAAAGAGGGCAGTGGCATGGTAAATCCCGTCATCATCGAAGGTGAATGGCGACCGCAGAACCGCCATGTGTCCCACTTCAAACTGTTCGTCCAAGACGAGTGCTTGATCGATTACGAAGTTGGCTTCCTGTTCAGGGATGGCCGAGCCACAATGAACGGCAGAGAGCACCGGATGCTCTACCGGTACATCAGGAATACCCTTGTTTGCGACAGTTCGGGTGAGAAGCTGGGCTCGGCCCGTCTCAACTTCTTTGGATGGCACCTTGAGGTGCCTAACCGGTCCCGGCTACAGGTGAACCCCTATCGCGTGTGGGACGAGAAGAGCGGGATATCCGAGATCCTCTACGAGGTCTCACAAGCACGCTTCCCAATGGAGAGCGTGAAGTTCCGGGCCTTGGATGGTCCGGACTTCCTGGTGATCGCAGTGCTTGCGTTTGAGACCATTCGCCGGATCACCTATGTGGATGTTCCGCGCGACTGAGAATGGACTTTCCTGAGACAGGAGCCTTGGTTAAGGGCGGCGGAGCGGCAATCCAGATCATGCCACTCGATACCACCGCGAGGATGAGACACCAGCGCCAGAGGGCAGCCTCATTCCAAAGCCTCTGGACAGGTCGGGGGATCAGTCGATGGAGCATCGTTCGCCTCCTATCCGGTGATCGTCACCCGGACCTGATCCAGGTCCGATTCATTCATGATGAGTTTGACGCGGCGAGCGCCCTTCTGACGGGCTTCAATCAGCACATCGGCGATGCGCTTTTCGAGGGCGCGGATAACGGCACGGACACCGCCAGCCGTCTGCAGGACCTCGGCGCGCTGCATGGCCTCGAACAGGATGACATCATCAATGCCACCCTCGTCGAGCTCGAGCCCATAACTTGTCACGATACTGACGATCTGGATGATGGCCACCCGGGCAAGATCGAGCCCTTCCAACGGATTGAAGACGAACACTTCATCAATTCGGCTGAGAACCTCACCGGGGAATCCAGCCTCTTTGAGCACATTGTGAACTGCAGCCAGGAGCTTATCCCGGTCTGTGATCTCCCGAGCCAACTCCCCAATGCGATCGGCGGCCGCGTTGGTTGTTGCAGCAAAGATCGCCCGGTTGGTCGGCACCTTCTGGCCGGTCGACGCCTCCGTTACGAAGCCATCGTTCCAAGCGGTCAGGAACCGCTTTTGGACGTCAACGTGCGCCTTCTCGATCTCATCGAGGAGCACGAAAGAGTTGGGCTGATCTCGCAGTCCACCCGTGAGGGTCCCATACCTGTCGGAGCCCGAGTATCCTGGAGGAACGCCGAAAAGCCGTTCGGCGCCGGCGGGATTGCTGCAGGTCGACATATCCTCAAAGACGAACCCGCGCTCGAGGTGGTGGGCGAACTGCTTGCCCATTTCGGTCTTGCCCACACCAGGAGGGCCAACGAAAAGGAATACGCCGACGGGCTTGTCACGTGCTACCTGAGCAAGACGACGGCGCAGGGTAGCTGCAACTTCATCGGCAACGAGGTCCTGACCCACGACCTTCTGCTTCACCGCGGCGGCAAGTGCCGTGGCGTCGAGATGCTCGGATCGCTGGACGGCTGCCAGACGTGCGAGGAGGCCGTCCTTGTTGGTGTACCGGTCGAGAAGGTCCATGATGATCCGCAGCCACCGGGGTGGCAGTCCTTTGACGAAGATGGCGATGAAGCGCGAGGTGAGGCGGGTCTCATGGGCAAGGCCGATGAGGACCAGTGTTCCTGACACGCCAGCAATCCAGATGAACCAGGTGAAATACCGCTGCCCGATGAGGGGCAGGTTGGTCATGAGGAAGACGGCGGTGATGTAGAGGGCAAGGAGGGTGAACCCGCCCTTGATGATGAAGAGCGGGAAAGAGAAGGTTTTTCTCATGAACCCCTCACGCGGTGGCCAGAGGCCGGTACCGGATCTGGAGACCCGACCCGTATTTGCGCCCGTAGCCGCGCCCAGCGCTCTCGCTCCAGCCCTCGGCCTGTGACCAGGCGGCGAGTTCCGCCTCGCTGCACTGAGCCAGATCGATGACGCGGGGCACCTCGGTCACCGTCACATCGACATAGCGGCCCTTCATGTCGCGATCGGCGTAAAAGCGAACCTGATCGCCGACCTTCAGAGCCTTCCAGCGCTCATATCCTGGCCACGATGGAAATCGTGTCGTCGAGCTGCGCTCGCCTGCCAGAATGGCGTCGAATGTCGTCTTCGAATTCAGACCCGACCGTGCGTCGCGTCCGTATGAGAAATACATCGTCGCCTTGAGCATGCTCTTAATCCTTTTCCGGGATTTCAAATCTGAATCTCTGCTGCTCCATCGTGGAAAAAAGATTAGAACCTTATGCCCTTGGTTCAGCGAACGTTAAGAACTGCGATTCCGCCTAAAGTTGCTGCTGCGTTTACGGTAAATACGTATAGGACATTTGGTCTACTTGCCCGAGGCGAATGCCTTCCGGTATTTCTGTTTTCAGAGGCAATCTCTCTGAAAGAAAACAACAATGGCTAAGAAAAACGGGGGCCGCGGCGACGACGTGCTGCGCGGCGGAAAATCCAAAGACATTCTCAAGGGCTTTGGCGGCAACGATAAGCTGTTCGGCACCGATGCTGACAGCACACTCGACGGCGGTGCAGGCAACGACAAGATCAAGGGCGGAGCCGGGAACGAGAAGCTGATCGGTGGTCTCGGCAACGATCAGGTCTGGGGCGGCCTAGGCGACGACAGCATCGACGGCGGCATTGGCAACGACCACCTCGACGGCGGCGTCGGTAATGACGAGATCCTCGGTGGCGCTGGCAACGACAAGCTCGCCGGCGGCGAGGGCGACGACGTCCTCAATGGCGGCTCCGGACACGACGTCCTGACGGGCGGCGCCGGTGCCGACGCCTTCACGTTCGATGCCAAGTTCGGCAGGGACAAGATCACGGACTTCACGCAGGGCGAGGACGTTATCGACTTCTCGAAATCTGGCATCGAGTCCTTCGAAGAGTTCTCAGCCTCAATCACCTACTCTGATGAGGGTGCGGTTGTCGTGACCGCGCAGGGCACGATCGCCCTGAAAGGGTTCAAGGGCCAGCTGACGGCTGACGACTTCCTGTTCTAAGTCGCAGCAGACGCTCACAAATCTGCGAAGGGCGGCTTTCGGGCCGCCCTTTTCCTTTTGGCCCATCAGGGGCTGTTCATAGGAAGCGCGACAGGCTGTCTCGTTGACCCTCACGGTAAGTTCCTGCTTTGTTCTATTTGGCAATCAGCCGACAGATGAAGGGGCAGGCATTATGGCAGGGGCGATGAAGGCTGCGGAGCAGGAGAAAACCCCAGAGCGCCTCCTGGCAGAGGCCGAGAAGCGGATCAAGAAGCTCGAGGCCAAGGTGGCTGATCAGCAGGGAACAATCCGCGGGCTCCGCTCTCAGATCCGGCAGGATAACGATCTGGTTGAGCAGGTGTCAGAGCTGAAGCTGGAGATCGGCGACTTGAAGGCCGAGATCAAGGAATTGACCCGAGCCAACCATGAGTTTGTTGCCCGCTATGAGGCAATTCGGGGCGAGGCATCGAAATCAAAGGTGGACGCCAGGGGATCGGCCAAAGTGCAGGCACGTTCCGCTCCCGAGGCTGTTGCTGCCTAACGTGGCTACGAGTCGGAGCCACTCATCTCGAAGCCCGCGGGCGGTACAACCGTTGAGATCGCGTGCTTGTAGATGACCTGGGAGCTGGGGCCTCTCGACAGGAGAACGGTGTAGCGATCGAAATGGTCAATGCGACCGATCAACTTGACGCCATTTACCAGAAATACCTGAACATCCACTCGCGCGTCGCGCAGCCGTTCGAAGAACCAGTCCTGCTCCTGCGGAGCTATTGGTTTTGACACTGTGCTCTCCTGCTGTGCAATTCTCTTCTATACAACGGGGGTTGCGAACCCGTACAAGAAAAAAGCCGCCTCAAGTGGGCGGCTTCTTCATGGCCGGCTTACGCGGCCTGCTGCATCTCCTCGGCAGCCTGCTCACGCGGCAGGCTCTTGCCGATTATGCGGAAAATCTGCTTCGATTTCCGCTCGCCGTCGGCCGGCATTTCGTCGAACACACCGAACACGCGGATCGGCTGACCTTCCTTCAGGTCTGCACGAATTGCGTCCAAAGCCCGACCACTCGCGGAGTGGAACATCGTCCGCACCTTGTCGGAGCCACGGCTCTTGTACTCGCCGATGAAGCTGACGAACTCCGTGCCGTTCTTGTTCTTGCCCTCTTTGATGGTCTTGGGCGTGACGGTGCGGGGGTAAGACTGGGCACGGGCTTCGGTGGAGACGGCGGCGGAGGTGGCGGTATTGTCGTTCATCGAACTCTTCCTTCTTTCAGGGGACTGAACCGAGCTTTCGCTCACTTTTTCTGCAGGAACCTGATGTCTTCCTTTTGTGTCGAAGACCCTCAGATCGTGATTTCGGATGGTGCGTGACAACGCCCTCCGCACCCATGAGAAAAGCCGCCCGAAGGCGGCTTTCTTGATCGTCCCAGATCCAGGGCTCTGGCCTTAAGCGGCCTCTTTCATCTCGGCTGCGGCTGCACCCTCCGGAGTGGTCTCGCGCGGCACGCTCAGGCCGATAATCCGGTACACCTGCGACTCGGAGCGATCCTCCGTGGCCGGCAGCGTCTCGAACACGCCGAACACGCGGATCGGCTGGCCTTCCTTGAGCTGCTCGCGGATCGCCTGGAGCGACTTTCCGCTTGCGGTGTGCAGCATCGTCGAGGGCTTGCTGGCGCCGCGGCGGGTGTACTCGCCGACGAAGCTGACGAACTCGGTGCCGTTCTTGTTCTTGCCTTCCTTGATCGCCTTCGGCGTCACCAGGCGCGGATAGGTGGTCTGGCGCTGGGCGTTGTCATTGGCAACGGTGGCGACGGCGGAGGTGTTGGCTGCGTTTGTCATCGAACTCTTCCTTCTTTCAGGGGATTTGACAAAGAACTCTTGCGCTCTCACCGGAGAGCAACTGATGTCTTTTCCTTCGTGGCGTAAGACACCTGGTGGTGTGATTGAGCGGTGCGTTCAACACGCCCGATCCGCCCATGAAAAAAGCCGCCCGAAGGCGGCTTGTTATCTTTCCTGATTACGGGCCTTACGCGGCCTGCTGCATCTCCTCAGCAGCCTGTTCGCGCGGCTCACTTTTGCCGATGATCCTGAAGACCTGCTTCGAGCGACGCTCGCCATCGGCCGGCATCTCGTCGAAAGCGCCGAAGACACGGATGGGCTGGCCCTCCTTGAGCTGGTCACGGACCGAAGCCAAGGCGGCACCGCTCGCCGTGTGGAACATCGTGTAAACCTTCTCGGAGCCGCGGCGGCGGTACTCGCCGATGAAGCTCACAAACTCGGTGCCGTTCTTGTTCTTGCCCTCTTTGATCGCCTTGGGCGTCACGACGCGCGGATAGGTGCGCTGCTTCTGAGCGTCGTCGTTAGCGACCGTGGTGGCGGAGGTAGCAAGGGCTGCGTTTGTCATCGAACTCATCCTTTTCTGGGGATTTTGACGAAACTTTTCCCGCTTCTTAGAAGCGAAACCTGATCTTTGCTTTCGGGGATTTTCAAACTTCCCTTAGCGCTTGATTGATCGAGGAATTGGAATCAAACCCAGAAACAGAAAGCCCGGCTCAAGAGCCGGGCTTCTTTGGTTCGCAGGTGGTGGATCTTGTCTCAGCCAGGGTGATTCACGCTTAAGCGAAATTCAGTGATCGTGATTTCGCCGTCGTCGTGAAGTGTTCCGGTGACGAAAGAAGGGATTGTCATAGAACCATAGGTTTCGAACCCATCTTCGAACCGATGGGGTATGTGAACGATCAAGCGGGCTCGGGTTGAGAAATTGCCACTAGCATCGATCGCTACAGACGTTGGCGAGCATTCTACAGCAAAGAGCTTTGCATCCGGGTACTCTTTAGTCACTTCTTTCCAAAACGGGTGCTGATCTACCTGAAAGTTGCGGATGTGGTCTGCAACACGGTCAGCGGCGTGGCTCATTGGCTCCTGTAATGGGAGACCCCAAACTGTGTACCCCTCTTTCTTGTTAGAAGGATCGGTGATTTGGACCAACCGGGGCAGTTTGGCAGAAGTACCTTCGTCACGTGGGTGCTCCCAAGGAGTCAGGTAGTGGGTTAGGATCTCATGTCCGAGTTCTCTACTACTTGGGGAGAGACGTACCGGCTCCATTAATCTTGCACCACCTGCTCTTGGAGTATGATCCTTATCAGTACCTCGGAAGCTTAGTTGTTCCCAAAGATTTGGTGAACTAGGCAGAAGTAAAATGTATTGGATCCCCGCCACGGAGCTTGCCTTGGCGTTCTCTGAGACTGGATCCCTCGCAGCTTCAGCCCTCTTCCTCTTTTGGGAGGATGCTTCAGAGCGGTCAGAATGGGTTTTAGTCATCGAATGACCTCACTAGGAGCGCGTACGATACTTCCAAGATAGCGTCGCGCATAGGCTGTCCAAGTCAACCATTAGCCGTCCCCGATTGATCCCAAATGCATGAAGTGCCTGTCGGAAGAAGGGCTTAGCCGCTACTGGGATAGGGAAAGTATCGTAACTGAGACTTGGCCCTGGCTTCCAGTCTAATGTGGGGTCCGGGTGCAGCGAGAAAAGGCCCTGCTGGGCGGTGATACGCCCTACGCGAGGCGGAACCTGGATCAGCATTACGTTCGAAAGTCTCCGATCGAAGGGATCGGGTATTAGCACGTGCTCGAGGCGCTTATCGGCTGGAACGTTGATCATATGGATTGCACCCGGTTCGGTGCTGCTCTCGTTTTCGCAAGCAAACCATGCTGCGACCAATGGGTTCGTCGACCAGTCTAGTAAGCGGGTTGGCAGTGTATGGTGTTGAGCGAGTGCGAGCCATTCAAGGTCGGTCCCAACCCTATCCTCGTACCGGACGGCCTCTCGCTTGAACTGATAAAAAAGGTCGCGTTCATCTTCGTAACGATACCCTGCTGGCCCGACGCACTTCGCACGGCCAGCAGAGGGACTTAGCCCCCATCCTGCTTCGGTTTGACCGCGAAACAGCCAAGTATCGTCGGTCCTTACAGAAACCACCTGTAGGAACTTGATCCATTCGGGATGAAAGGGGAGAGACATTGCCTGACACGTTACTCTGTAGTTAGCCCCAAACTAGACCATCGGTCCCCCGATGGCCAAGCCTTATTCCAGCAAGGCATCAGGCAGCCGCCTTCATCTGTTTCACCTCCGGGTGCCCCTGGAGGTAGTAAGGAGCCTTTACCCAGTCGTTCCCTGCGTTCTGGACGAAAACCACGACGGCATCGTCCACCGGCAGAGCCGAGAGTAGGGCCCGGATCCGGCGCTCCTGCTCCGCATAGGCGCGGTTTGGGCGGTCAGCAGCCATGTCGTAAGTCCAATCCATCGTCTGGATCAGGCCAGCGAGTTCGCCGTTCTGAGCGTTCAGGATCTCCGGGTCTTGGCCCTCAGTGAGAGCGAAGGACTGCGCCTTGCGCTCGATCTCCTCGACCTGAGCGTCATAGGCATCGAACTTAGCGTCGAAGCCGCGTAGATGCTCCATGTTCGCAACCTTGCGCTCGATCACGGACCGGGCGTAGTCGGCCAGACGGGCGAATGCCGGATGAGCGAGGGCAGGGCCTGACACCGGAAGCAGGATCTTGCGGAAGAACGTGGCCTTCACGTCGGAGTGAAACACAGCATCCGTCCACACTTTCCGCTTCTGGGGATGGTTCGAATAGATCATCCAGTCGGGCCAGAAGGTGGAATCGCGGAACGAGAACTCGTTCACCTCGCCCAGGAACTCGTCGCGGGCGATATCCCAGGCAGCAAGGCCGGCAAGGCTCTTGCAGATGTCGATGAGGGTGAAGCGCGTGCGGGCGCCGTTGACGATCCCGCCCTCAGGTCCGTCCAGGTCGATCAGGAGGTAGCGATTGCCTTCGGAGGCGAGGGACGGGTGCGAAAGGTGTCGCAGGCCGGCGGGAAGGTTCTTGAAAAGGGCCCGGATGTCGGCCTGAACGGTCTTTACGGCCTCACGGCGCTCATCGGAGAGCTTGTACTGCGCGGACTCGATGTTCGAGATGGCAACGCGGAGATTGCGAACTTCGTTGAAGATGCGAGACATCGGCGAGCCCTTTTCTTTCGGGGATTTCGAAATCACCCTGGTTCGATCTTCTGGATCGAGAAAAAGCGCTTGAGGCCGTGTGTCTCTTAGTCGTTGCTGAAAGCAGAATGGCTTGCGGGCTGACCGGTAAGGTTGCTCTGCAATTTAGCTACCATGATCGGATCGATGAAAAAAGCCGGGCGAAACACCCGGCTTCCTCCATAGAGTTTCATGCGGTACTTGATGCCGCTGGCTATGCAGCCTCCAGCTTCACCTCACCGCGCGCAATGGCCTGGGTAATTATGTTGTTCCATCGGCGAAGTACCATCTCGTTGGTGCACCGAAAGAACCAGACTGGCTGTGAAGGATCGTCACCCGTGATCGACAATCCGCTTGTTAGCGCAGCTCCCTTTTCAGAGCGTTTGTTTGACACGCTTGAGATGAAGGCTTTCAAGATACTGCTGCCTCTATAGATGGTCACGTCATACCCAGAGATCTTCCACGAAACTTGCCGTATCGCAGTAAGGGGGATACTGCCGACAACTTGGTCGTCAACGACGTAGAGCTTATCCCCGGCGATCGCGATACCCCAGTCGCGTCCATTTGAGTCATGCATTTCGATTGGAGAACGAGCTAGTCGGCTAATTTCTGAAAGCTGGCGGCGTTGGATCAGCTGACCCGCTGCTCTGCGGAGGAGCCAAAAGATGAACCCCATCGCAATGATTATCAAAGCAATTACCGTTAGGATTTGCTTTGTTTCCTCACTCGAATTGTAGCTCGGTGTGCCCATTCGACCGACTTCGAAGATGCCGAGCGCCTCTATAGTTGAGAAACACAAAGGGCCCACGATCTCAAATGAGAGGTATAGCAGGACGGCAATTCCCAAATTTATTGCCACGGGGCTAGTGTAAAATGGATATCGTATCTTTGCCGCAGGTATAGAATTCACGGTTGGCTCCCTTCCTCTATCAGGAGATTTCTATGCATAACGGAATGGTATCCGCAATATTACAAGGACTGTGATTAACAGCCTCCCAAAGCTCGTTCCGCAAATGGTAACAGGATCTCAGCGTTCTTGCCGTTTAAAGGCCAGCCCTGCGCACCCACTCGCCGATGGCCTTTTCGACCGCGGCTTGGGCCGCTGCCTGGGTCAGCTCCTTGCCTTTGCTGGGTGTGATGAACTCGGCAAAGTACCCGTCGATGTCCCAGTCCCACACGCCAAAGCCGCGCAGGACGGTGCCGACACCGAACTCCCCGAGGGACGCAAGATAGCATTCCTCATCAGGGAAGTGCTCAGTATCTCTCGTCCATTGAAGCTTCATCGTGCCTCCGGCGCTAGACGCCTAGCATCAAGCTTCCCTCCGTTCGGCGCAATCCCCTTAATCCCAGCGGCTTAAGCGTTAAGGCTGCCTGCAAGATACCGTCAGAAGCTCTTCTCGACGATGCTCACGAGGATGTTGAAAGGGAGCTCCACCGTCTTCGCGAGAGCGTAGGCCACGGCAGCCACGGGGAATACGATACCCAGCGCAAAGCGCATCAGTTCTGCGACCACTTTTACCTCCACAATTGCCAAGAGCGAGACGGATCTCGCTGCGCACATGAAAAAAGCCGCCCAGGAGGGCGGCCTTTGTGTCGGCAGTGGGTGCCTTCGGGGATGCGGTCGAAGCCGGTTACGCGGCTTCCTGCATGGCGGCCGGCTCCTGCTCACGGGGAACAGAAAGGCCGATGATCCTGAACACCTGCGACTCGGAGCGGTCCTCCTTGGCCGGCAGCTTCTCGAAGACGCCGAAGACGCGGACCGGCTGGCCTTCCTTGAGCTGCTCACGGATCGCATCGAGAGCTTTTCCCGACGCGGTGTGCAGCATGGTCGAGGGCTTGCTGGCGCCGCGGCGGGTGTACTCACCCACGAAGCTGACAAACGGCGTGCCGTTGCTGTTCTTGCCTTCCTTGATCGTCTTGGGCGTCACCAGGCGCGGGTAGGAAGCCTGACGCTGGGTGTTGTCATTGGCGACTGTGGCGACGGCGGAGGTGTTTGCTGCGTTTGTCATCGAACTCTTCCTTTCAGGGGATTGAAACGAGCCTTGCTCACTTTGATCTGAGGAAACCTGACTTCCCTTTTCGGGGATTGAAGCCTCTTTCCTTCGCTGATCTTTTCTGAATTCAGTGTTCTCCGGGATTTGCAAAAACCGGAATTGAGCCGTCTCGACGCTGGAGGTTCAACCCGGCAGTGGTGATTGTCGGTTCGACCGGCGCATTGTTGGGGTTTGGCTCAACGAGCAAAAAAGAAGCCGCGGGAGGTTGTTAGTGCCTTGTGGCACTCCCGCAGCTTCTTTTCGGTAGGTGACCGTTAGGTTGGAGGTCGGTCCACTCTCGTCCCTGAAGAGATAGGGAGCCCGTCAGCGGTGCTCAATGCTACCTGGTGTTTTAGATCCGGAGGTGATGGATCCGCGTCAGCGAGGATCAGAGGCTGAGGCAACGGTCGGGTTACATGTTCGCCGTGTACCTGGCCAAAAGGCTACTTTGGTCAAAGAGTTCCTGCAGTACGGTCTATGGACCATCAGATGGGGCAGGTATGTTGTTCGACTGTCAATGTCTGAAGCTATGAGCTTATCTAACGTTTCATCTTAACCTCCTCTCGGGTAGGGCCATTTTTCGGGGATTTCAATTTCCCCTCTTGCGTGACTTCAAATCGATAAAAAATCTCTTGATGAATGGCCGCGATCTGCGGTGGCAACCCACCTTAGATGCGCGAGAGGCCGGAAGGCCTTAAGCAATGGAAGTTACGATCCGAAGTCAGAGGCTGAGAGACTGCTCTGAACTCGTAATCCGCAGATGCTTGATCTCAGACCGGCTCTTTCGAACATGAGGCGTGCGGGTCGCAGATTCCCGAGGCGCTCTCCTGGGGCGGTCGTTCATCGCTTGTTGGGCCAAGAGGCGGATGTCTTCCAGCCGCCACTCCTCAGTCAGCCATGTTCGCTTGATGGCCTTCAGGATGGCATCGAGTGTCGCATACGGGTCGACGCTGTCAGAGGTAGTTGAAGAGCCTCGCATGGTATCCCCCTATCAGGTCAGAGGTTTTCCTCTGATCGTCTTGAGTACCGAGGCTCTCATGCGCCGAGAGCCTCGGCAGTTCCTGAATTCTGCGGAATAATTCGGCAGAAGGCAATCCATCCTTTCGGACATGCTTAAGTGCTTCGTGAAGCTAACGGAGTACCATCAACATGGTCTGGCAGTGGCCCGATGAAGCGTTTACTTTTGGGGATTTGAATTTTCCCTTCCTCGCATTCTCGACTGGAGAAAAATCTCCACTTCCTATGCGGCGGAAGCAAGCACCTCGCTCTCATCGACCTGGTGCACAACGGGATAGAGCGAATACCGGAACTGCTGATACACCTTGGAGGCTCGTGCGAAGCCAACGAAGGGCATGATCAGATCTGTGGGTACATAGGCCCCGACATGGCTTTCCTGAGAGCCAAGATCGACCCCGACGAGTACCCCAGCAAGACTCCCTTCGTTGTCGACGACAGGACCACCGAGATCGCTCTTGTTGGGGTAACCGAAACAAGCATGACCCGCGATCGTGGTCATTTTGCCGTAGTCTTCATCGGCACCATTCCGGAAGTATGTCATGACGGGATGTGTGCAGATCCATCCGTCGGTCACCACGTGTGGCGGTTCGGTGCCAAGGCTGGGGATGTCGAGGTTCTGATCGCCGAATACGCCTCGGGAGTACCCAATCCGCCAAAGGTGGTTCTTGCCTGACATAGCAGCCATCGTGGCAACAACAGGAGTTGGCCAGCGCTCCACGCCGTCACCGCGGACCTGCAGGATCGCAATCGGCGCGATCGGCGTCTCATAGATCCAGTCGATCCAGAACATCTGGCCGGAGCCATCGAGGAGGTGAACCCGAAGGTTGCTGTAGCGCCCGAGCCCATCCCACTTGTCGAACGGGAGCTGGAGTTTCCCGTCGCAAATGGTCGCAAAAGCGCCGCCGCCGAGGTGAGTGGCGAATGCCACAAAGGAGCGCTCTCCCCGATAGGGGTGGCGGCAGATTGCGACCACATTGTGTTTCAGGGAAGCGAGGCCTTCGTCGGTCAGGATACCAGGGTTCTTCGGCAAGGGAGCCTCCAACGGCTTGGGCTTGGGAGAGGGGGCTGACCCGATCTTGGGATTGGGTCCGGAGTTTCGTTCGCGCTACTGGATCAGCGACACTTGCCGCGCCTGGGCGGTGAAGTGGTGGGCGATCACCGCCTGCGGGATCTCCACCGGATCGGAGAGCATGAACGAATGCTCTTCAACAACGCGACGCCAGGGCGAGTTGGGGCCAAGCGCCAGTGCCTCGAGGCTCGTTCCGGACAGGCCTGAGTGGCGCTCGTCAACCCCCTCGATCAATTCGTGGCTGATCCGGTCCTCCTCCGGGATCACCGGGTAGTCGGTGTCCGATGGCTTGATCGCCACCGGCTGCAGGATCGGTGCGTCGCCATGATGGGACAGCTGCGAGTACAGGCGGCCGAAGATCGGACCCTTGGTCCAGACCTCCGGGGCTTCGGTCAGCAGCGGTCTCCCGAGGATCGGGATCGACCATCCATAGAGGAGATAGCACAGGGTCTGAATCCGCATGTGCGTGATGCCTCCAGACGCCGCGTGGCGCAGGATCAGGGTATTGGCGACTGCAATCGGGGGATAAGCCATTGTCCGGGATCTCCATGAAAGGAAGGCAAGCGAAAGCAGCGCGGGAGGAGGAATCCTCCCGCGGGAAAGTCGGTTGGGCCGACGTTGGATCGTGGCTGGTGGACTAGGCGTCAGCCTTGGTCAGAGCGGTTCCATTCCGCGTTCACGGCATCGTGCATCGCGGCGCACATGCCGTGCTGGAGTTCGTCCTGGTTGTCCTGCAACCAAGTGCGGATCTCCTCGTCCGTCGGAGCCGGATCGACGTCATCGCTGATCAACGCCTCGACGTCGCTGACATCGTAGGCGGCAACGGCCCAGCCGCGGCGGCGCATCTCCTCGAGTGCTAGGCACAGATCATGGTCGCTGAGATCCTTCGGATCAAAGGCGGCAGGATTAAGCGACATGCCTTAAGGCCTCCGTTACATCCATGACTTCGGCATGGAGCGAGTTCCAATCGTCACCGTTCGGCGGGCGGGAGTCCTTGCCGCTTCCGTCGCCCAGCGGGTCCGAGATGATTTTGTCCTGGTTGTCGGCAAACCGCCGCAGGTGGAGCAATGCCGCCATCTCTATGCCGTCCGACTGCCGTAACTGGTTCAGAAGCTCCGAAACTCCGTCCTTATCGAGGGAGATGTCTTCCTGAAGGTCGTCCGCCTCGCCTGAGGCTAGGGCATGAACCTCATTCGAACGGTTAAAGGGCTCTCCGAGGCCCTCCTTATGGTAATGAAAGAGGGCAGCCAGAACAGTGTTCTTCTCCTGGTTGGAGAACGGAAAGAGCGGCCGACGAACAGTCGAGCCCTGTGACTGCGCATTGATCCGGTGCATTTCGCGCGGATGGAGGTTGTGAAGCCCGTATTCCTCTGGCGTCTCCTGCGAAGTGTAGAGGCCGATATCTACGCCCCATTGAAGGAGGTGGCCTGCTTCGTTCAGCCCGAGGATTTCACCCTCCTCGAGGGCCTTTACGTCGAGCAACTCTCCCGTTGAGGGGAGGTGCATCATCAGTTTTGGGAGATTCACGTCTGAGTTCCTTACAGAAGGCGAGCGCACAGAGATCGAAAGCCAGATGGGCGGCGTATTCCCGCGCCACGGCTTCCGTGAATTCAGGGTCGGTCTTGAGGGTTTTCATCCGCTCAGGGAGCAGCGCTTCCTTATGCTGACGTGCCGCCATAAGGGCGTCATAGGCAGTCAAAAGGGTCTTGCGGGCGTTAGCCATGGGTCCTGGATCCAGCGTCTGTAAGGCGGGAGCGGCCTCGGCCTCCTCAGGGGCCTTCGGCCAATTCTCCCGCCTCCATGGTAGCAGAGGCGGGTAAACCAATCCCGACGACGTCAGTGGTTCTGCCATCGGCCGAGCTCGCTGGGGCGAACCCGCATGAACGACGTTGCCGTGCGGCCGTCACCATGAAGGATGTCGGCGCCGTCGTCGTGAAGCCGGACGCCGAAGTACCGGCGTGTCGCCTTAGGGTTCAGGGAATAGAACAGCCGCAGGAACCCGGGCCTCGTCGCGGCCGTCGACTTGGCCAGTTGCAGCGCCTCCAGGCGGCGGCCGTCTTCGTAGTCAATGACGCGGTAATGATCCGGCATCGTGCTTCCTCTGTTGGAGATACAATCAGGCGCACAGAAGCCGCTCGGCGGTGGCCGAAGCGGCAGCGTAGGAGGTGCAAGGGAGGGAGAAGAAGTCGCCCTGGGCGGTCTCGATCCGGACCACGAAGCCGTCGTCCTCCGGGAGAATGATCGCGTCCTTCACGTCAGAGCCGAAGGTGTTGATGTTGGCTGCTTCCTGCGACGAAAAACGAGCGTAACCGGACATCGTGGCTCTCCTTGATTTCGGGGATTTTCAATTCATCCCTTTCATCTCGGACTGAGCCTGGAATTCAGATCTTCGAAGCTGGCACTTCGCTACCCGCGCAAAAGAGCAATTGCTGTTTCCGCATCGGTTCGCGTGAGCCCGATGCTCGGATCAACTTGGATGTGGAAACCCTTCTGATGCGGGAGCATGCCGGGATCGTCATCAATGATGACATAGCGGCTGGGCTGATGGCGTCTCAGATGACGCTCAATCTCAGAGCCCCGGATCGGAAGATCAGCAATCTCCTCCTCTGGGGACAGGTCAGGTGTGCGCCAATCGACGAAATAGCGATCTTCGCTGATCCCAGCCTGAGCCAACTTGGCCCGACAGTCTGCATCCCGGCGCCATGTGCTGGCAACAACCAGGCGGGCGCCCGTCTGGTCTAGTATGTCGACGATCATGGATGCCGCCCCTGCCGGAATGTATCCGGCTCCACCCAGCTTCGTGGAACGGTCAGTGACGATGACACCATCGATGTCTAGGTAAACGAGACTGGGTGCGGCCATTCTGATCCTCGGGGATTTCGTCCGTGGTTGTCCTGTTTGGGTTGAGGGAGCAAAACCCACGACTTCTGGAAGAGTTCACTGGCTTTTTTGACGCGTGCAAAAGAAAAGCCACGTTACACAACGTGGCTTTTCTCAAGCTGGCCGAAATCCAGGGGGCTTTGGATTAAGCGGCTGCTTGTTCCTTGGGCGGCAGAGCTTCGCTGATCACGCGGAAGACATTGCGCTCGAAGGTGCCGTAGAGGGCGACGGGACCCTCTTTGAAGAGGTTCTGGGTGTCGTCGAACGCCTTGCCGAAGGCCATCGTGGTCACCGTCACTTCGCGCTGATCGCGTCGGGTATAGGTGAGCTTCGCCTTGGCATAGGGCTTCTTGTTCTTGTCTTCGAGCACTTCCACTGCCGAGAGGTGGCCGCGCAGCGGATAGGCGCGGGAGCGCTCCTGCGTCGTCTGGGTGCCAGCTGCGTTGTTCGAAACCTGGTTGTCGTTCACTGCCGTATCCATGATTGGCTGTCTTTCCTGTTGTGCCAAAGGCTGGTGATGATGTGGCCGCCGTCCTGGCTGGCCGTTTGATGCTGTGGGACGATTGTTGTTCGTCTCTTCTTCTTGAGGATTTTGAAGTCTTCCCTTCCGACCTGACTGCTCAATTGCAGTTGATCTTTCGGGGTTTTTGACCTTCATCCCTTCGCCTCAATTTTCTGAGACAAATCTCTTCTGGCGAAACCACTTAGCCATCAGGCGTTCCCCTTAGGAGTAAGTGACCAGCCTTAGGAAAGGACTAGGTTCTACTGTTTGGAAAACAGCGTTGCGTAGGAATGGAAAGGTATGCCTGAGATCCAATCGATGGTGATCGACGATGAGATGGCCAAAGCTCTCTCTATAGCCATCGTCAGACTGTGCTTCCGGGATACCTGCCTGGAGGACTACCACTCGGGGGACCCGAACTGGGCGGACCTGATCCAAGACACACAAGCAGTCGTGCTCCACACTGGCGGCGCCATTCCGCTGGATCAGGTCCGCCGCCTCACCCAGGTTGAAAGCCGTGCCTTCAGACGCGAAGCGGTGGACGCCCTCTATACGATCCTGCTCAACCTCAGGGACCCTGACTATCTGGCGGCAATCCTCAACTACGGCAGGCAGGGGCTAGAGCGTTGGGGCGAGCCGAAGCCAGATCCAGAGCTTCAGGTCATTCCATCCCATTTTGAGGCTCCGATCCCTGAAATCCTCCTTGGTGACTGGATGTCGGCAAAGTTGGCCTTTGCTATCGTCAAAACGGCCCTGGACTGTGAGGAGATGTCAGCCCTGGAGGCCGGCGTTGAGCCGGAAAGCTCGGCTGGCGACTATTCGGATGTGAAAGTCGTATGCCAGGGACAGCCTGTTGCGTGGCAGGAGATCGGTCGGATTTCTGGCGATGAGATGAGCTTGCTCGTGAAACGTTGGGTTGATCGCGTCTACACGGTCTTCAAGCAGATGCACGATGGCAAGTTTCTCGTTATCACCCTGCGTCTGGGATCTGAAGTCGAGGCGCAGGAGGAGTCTCCAGAGATCATCCCTTACTTGGCGAGCCCTCGGATCCTGAGCCACCCGTTCTAAAGCAGCGCAGGCTCGATCGAGAAAGCGGCATATCTGGTCTAGATTGGCTGACCCGAGGCGGGTCAGAGCGTTCTTGTGCCAGAAGGGCATGAGGGCGAGTCGCCCTCGGGGGCGGCTTGGGGCATGGAGGGCTGAGCACAGCCGAATAGGTACCTCGAAACGCCGTTGCTGTCGTCGCCATCGATCAGACGATGGATTTCCTCGAAATCCTTATGCCGCTCGGGGAACGTCTCATAAGAGAGGGTTTCTTGCAGGAAGCCTTCGAGACACATGACAGCGTGCTCAACCTCGTACCAATCCGCGATGGTGAGGGTGAACGTTCCCTCCTTCCCATGGAATGTATCGAACAGCACAGTGGACGCGGCGCGGCGTACTTCATCGTCCATGCCAAATCGCAAGCAGTCCGACAAAAGCTTGCACTGCTTGTCAGTGAGGGTGACGGTCCGGATCACCTCCGCGAAGTCAATGAGCGTCAGATCTTTCATCGGGGATTTCCTGAAGCGATTTCGCCTACTCTTTCAGCAATCGATCAAGGATCTCGAGGTACTGAGCGTAATCTTCAGGGCTCGCCTGATCCTCGTATGCTCGTGCGAACTCTTGGGCGCTGCGCGACGGCTCGGTTCGGGTGTCGCCGAGTGCTTCCAGATGCTTATCCTGGGAGATGTCCGCATCGTACAAGGCAACATACCGGCGGGCGGCGTCCTCAGGGGTAAGAGTGACCATTAGGCTTTCCTTGGATGCAAAGAGATAAGGCTGTCTTGCTCTCAGCTGACTGACCCTTTTGGGGTCAGATCAATTTGTGTGTCGGTGCGGGAGGGCGAAACGCCCTCGGCCAAAAATGGACGGCCGGAGGCCGACTTCTGTCGCTTGGGATAGCGGGGATAATTCGTTAACCAGAATTGACGGGGGCAGAGCGAGGTGGGATCCAGAGGCCAGAACAAACAAGGAACATCGTTCAATGACTGGGGCCTTTCCACCGCGTTCGCGGCCATCCGAACCGGTCTCAAAACCAGGATCTCATCTCGGACGAAGCGCAGCGCCAGAAGCTTGTGTCGACACCCCGTTCCAGGAAGGGAGGCGCTGCCTCACCTCCCTGCAAGCCGCCGCTTTGCCCGGTTCATGCAGCAAGTCGGTCGCACCATCGCCTGCGGCTCAGGAGCAACCGCGTTGCGCACGCTCCGGTACGCCTCGGACTTCGTCTCGGGCTCTGCACCGGGACTTGCACCCACCCTCCGCTCCTCGCCGGAGAGGCAGGGTTGCAGGAAGGGCCTGCAACCTGCCCCCCACTGAAGAAGAGGATCTCGAAATGAGCGCAGTTACCGGAGCAATGAACGTCCTGGCCGATGCAAGCAACGGCTTTGTCTCTCGCGAGGATGTTGCCGAGGCAAGGGACCAGTTGATCGCGGCTCTGCTGGCGGACGAGAGCCTGCCTTTTGAAGTCCGGCTCCTGCTGGAGCTGCGTGAAGTCGAGGCCGGCTACGTCAATAACAAGCGGATCGGTCGTCTGATCGGAGAGGCTACAAAGCGGCACTAATCGGGCCGTTCAACTACGGAACCCAAGGGGTCGGCGTGAACCAGGATCGCCGGCCCTTTCTTATGAACTGACCAATCTATTCGTCTCCAAGAGCCTTCTTGATCATCGGTATCATGTCTGAGATCTCGATATCTCCCCGCACGAATGCGTCGAAAACGTGATCTGTCCGAGGGTCGCGTCTAACGCCCTCCATAGCGCTATCGTGGGCAGCGTGCTCTACTGCGCGGCGACGTCGCTCCATCTCCTCGGGAGTAATCTTCGGGCGCGGTGCCGACGGCTGGGTATCTGTCATACCTTGGCGCTCCGTAGGAAGGGGGTCGGGAGTGATCCTACCCGAACCGGTTCAGTACTGCATCAACGAGAGCACGCACATTGGCCGCATAAATCCCAACCTGGCCCAGCCGCATCGGATTGAGCTCGACGATCCCGACATCGCCATTGATCATGGCAATATCCAGAACGAAGCTGCCGCCTCCGAGCCGGTCGACGGCCTCTGACGCGAAGGCGAGATACTGGTCGAGCCGGAGGTTGGACATTGCCGGTCCACCTACCTTGTTATTTCCGCGATGCTCGATCATCGCAGGGTCATAGAGGGCGGTGTTGTCCAACGGCGTCTTCCACGGAATGCATCCGGCGCCCGTCACGACCTGTCCGTCGACCACGAAGAGGCGGTATTCATACGTCATCTCGACGTATTCCTGCACCAACAGGCAGGCTTGTTCGTCAATGAAGGAGTAGACCATGGCATCCAGCGCCTGCCAGAGCGAAGTGCCGACGGGAACCTGCTTGGTGAAATACTTGTCCCGCGTTGCCTTCACAAAGGCATCCTTGCCGTCGAGGTGGAGACGCTGGACCTCCGCGTCGGCCTGATCAAGATCGCAAAGTTTGATGGAGCGGCCGGCGAGCTCCAGGAAGCCTGGCACCGTCCAATAGGGTAGCGTCTTCTCCATCGGACCTGGATACGTCAGACCCTCCCGGAAGAGGTCGCTGCGATGGCCAGCCCGACCGAAGATATGGGTGACGGAATCGGGAACCTTGCTCAGGTCGTCATAAGCCTTGATCTGGGAGCCTGCACGATCCTTCAGGGTCTTCCAGAGGATCGCATTTTCAAGACGCTCCTCCGGATCCATGCCGCGATCCAGGACGAAGGCATAAGGAGGGACGGGCTCGAGGTTGGCGGTGAGACCTGCCATGCCGATCGAGGCGAGCCGGGGCGTGACCAGGATCTCGGCCAGATTGTCCATTCTCATCTCCTTCAAGGGATTTCAGCGGTAGAGTTTCCGCCGGTCCTCAGATCCTGGCTTCAATCGGCTCTTGCGGAGAACCGCTCCAAAGCGGTGATCCGGCGAACGGGAGGATCAACCGGACGTAGATAGATTTGCGACTGCAGGAAGGTGATCTCCTCCTGAAGCTTCTCTTCGGGTATGTCGATCCACCACGCCTTCTGTGAGCCGTCCGATCCGTCCGACCAGCGGTAGGATCGGGCTTTGAGAAGCTCCTTGCGCTCAAAGGGCGTGTTCGGCGCCTTGATGCGGCAGGTGATCGCTCTGGAGGCCTGGAGAAGGTAGGAGATCGGGGAGCGCCCAGACTTGGGGAGTGGGAGCTTTAGGATCTGAAGGGCGGCGAGGCAGTCTTCCGCAGCTCTGTGCGCCTTGAAGAAGAAGCCGCTCTTCATGCCGATGTAGCTGAGGGACAGATTCTCAAAGCCTTCGTCCTTCCATGGAACCTCATGGAGAGAACAGGCCCAAGGCTTCGTGGTGAAAATCGGCGACAGCTTTTCGAGCCAACGGCGATCGAAGGCAGCTTTGTGAGCGATACAGATCTCGGCGGTCGACACGAGGCCAACGACCGCATCGAGGTCGATGGACATGCCCGCGACCATGGCGTCGTCGATGCCGGTCAGGTCGGTGATGGCGGCTGGGATCGGCCCTGATGGCTGCTGCAGCTGCTGGAACGGCTGGAAGATCTCAACGATCTGCCCGTCGTCCGTAAAGGTGAACGGGACCATGGCCAGCTCGATGATGTCGCCCGTTCTTGGGTCGAGGGAGGTGGTTTCCGTGTCGACGCAGAGGCCGAGGCGGTGTCCAGCCGGGAGGTCGCGAGGATCGGGCACAGGGCAGAACGCAGTGGCGTCAGTGGCCAATTCGCGCAGGACGCGGTAGCGGCCCGTCGCTTCCAGGGTGGCGGCCATTTCCTCAAGATGCATGGATCGAACTTTCTGTAGGCGATGAGCTACTGGTGGAGAGGGGATCGGGGTTGATCCCGCACTCCTTGACCTGGTCCCAGAGGAGCGAGGTCGCCCGGGGTTTGCCGTCGGCTTTGCGGCCTTGGGTGTAGTCGCCAACCTTAAGGAGGCGGCAGTATCCAAAGCGTTGCTCAGGCCGGTCCTTTCGGCCCTTCCAGTACGGGCAACGCTGGGTTTTCACGGACGGAGATCCGTCCGGACCGGTCTCCACGCGAGCAATGCGGTAGCAGTAGTCTCCGTGCGGGATCACTGTCTCGGCACGGCTGATCCGACGGTCGTGGCGAGATTGACGGCTAAGGGCGGCAGCGGCTTGGACGGGCATCAGATGCCGGCTCCTTATTGCACGTAGATCGTGACGTCGATCGGGGAGGCTCCGAAGACCTCATCGACGATGGCCCTGATCGTCGGCCAATCTCCGCCAGAAAGTCCGGCTCCAATCCGGGGGAGGGCGAGTGACGTCGGGTGGAGGACCTCATCAGGACGTCGCGAATCCAGGATGATGCCCGACAGCATCTGATCTCGGGCCGAGGTGAGCGAGGAGCGCACGGCGTCGTACTCGACGCGGCGGCGGTCGGTGCCGACCTCCAACTGGATGAACAGATTGGCGATGGCCGCCAGATTAGGGCGCAACCGGCGGCGGAGCCCCACCTCGGTCACGCCGACGAACTGAACGGTACCAAGCAGAGAGGGAGCAACGGCCGTGTTCGGGCGAGTGCCGCGGACGGTCGGCACCGAACTATGGAGCCGCTTAAATTCGCGTTTGACGTGCGGCCAGGTGTCGGCGATGGCCTCGGCAAAGCCCTTGCCCATCGCGCCGATGCAATTTGTCCCCTGACCAATGATCATGGCCTCGGTCTGAAGAGCATTGCCGCGAATTTCTCGAATCATCGAAGTTCCTGGGGTTTGGCAAAAGATCGAATACAATCCCTTGGCCCCTGATCTCCGACTTTATAAAGCGATTGCAAGAATTTTAATTCGGACTGATGAACGGCTCAATTCCGGTTCAAGCCCATCTCCCGGCTTTGGAGCTTCCGTTTCCAAAGGTCTTCCATGCCAATGATATTCTCGAAGGTGGCGGCGGAGCCTGCGACCTCCAGGATCGAAACCTGATAGTCGCTGGGATCTCGGCTCCGAAGGGCGACATTGCCGCCGTGACCGCCGTGGACGTAGGCGAGCCAGCGGCCGTAGAACCCTCCCTCGCCGTAGGCGGCGCCGACATATTGCTCCTTCGTTTTCGGACAGGTCAGGAGATAGACTCCCCGGGAATTCGAAAGCGCTGTGCGCCAGGATAGCGGGAGGCCTTCAATCTTGGACAGGGGAGCGATGAACCGCTCGAAGCCGGGGAAGTCCGGTTCCTGAAAGACCGTGCGGATCTCGAGGACGACTTTGTTCTGATTGTCGGCGCGCTGGATCCATGCCCGCTCTGAGGCGCCCCAGTCGATCACAAGCCGACCAGAAAGGTCGAGGAGGTCATCCACCAAGGTCAGATCGTAGATGTCGCAGGTGCCGGCGAGGTCGATCCCCTCGGCGTGAGGCCAGATCCTGTCTTCCGTGGAAGGCCCGAGATACCGGCATCGATAAAAACCGGCGAGGAGCGTCTCTCCAGTCGGGGTTACCACAAAGGACGCCCAATAGCCTGCCTGCAGCTTCGGCCTGTTTCCAAAGCTCTGAGTGCCCTGGTAGAGATCGAAGGCAGGCCTGTCGTCCCGCCAAAGCTCATACGGTGTCCGGCCTCTGGTCGACCGAGAGTCTTTGTGCCTCAGAAGACGAATGTCTGAGGGCGGGACATTAGCTTGGGCGAAGAGACTGTTGAGATACAGCGGCATTGATCGCTAGGAGGTTTGCCCAGGCGGAGACTGGGTATGCTATCAACTATGTAGCGCACGTGCCTTAAGCTGCGGTTATCCGCTAGGGTTCGTAGCCGCGGCTGATCCGGCTTGCCGAGTTCTTGATGGACGAGGCAAAGACCCACTGCATGACATCTTCCTCATTGTCATGCGGTTCGTGATCGGACTGGTTCACGAACCGCGCCCGCAGGCCGATATCGTCGTCCCTTAAGATGCCAAGGGTGTTGTCCCAGCGCAGGTTCTTCTTCACCTGCGCGGCCCGTGCCTGCTCCATTAGGTCCGGGCCGTAATCATCTGATTTCGGCGTAGGGATATGAGAAAGCTCGTTGAGCTTGATATGGCGTCGCATTGGTCAGCCTCGGTTTATGGAAGGAAGTCGAGAAGATCGGCTTGGGCCGGCGCATCGACGCGGCGGGCCTCGGCCTGCCAGACGGCAAGCGTCTCATCGGAGACGCCCGGGAGGTCCGAAACGAGATCCGGCTCTACGGCCGCGAGGCGTTTGGCGCGAAGATCCTCATAGAAGAGGTCGCACCCGGAAAAGCTCCGGCCTGTTTCGCGACAAGCGACGTGGGTCGTTCCCGATCCCGAGAACGGGTCGATAACGAGATCGCCGGGCATCGAGTAAAGGAGGACCGCCCGTCGGGCGAGCTCCAGCGGGAATTGGGCTGGGTGTCCGGTACGTTCCGGATGATTGTGGCCGATGTTCCCGATATCGGTCCAAACGTTGGACGGCCAGGCACCTAAGGGATGGGACGAGAGTTGACCTTTGCGTTCCCCTTTAAACGCACGTTTGGCTGGCCCTTTCTGGGGCGTACGTGCCGGGGTCGGGTTGAAAACGGGGTGGGGTCCCTTGGAGAAGACAAGGGCAGTCTCATGGCGCTCCGATAGTCGGCCCTTGGGCGTGAGACCGTGCGGCTGGGTCCAGATCACGCGAGACTGGAAGGTGAGACCAGCCTTCTTCAACGGCTCGAAGAGGAGCGCGTCGAGTGGAGCAAGGCCGCCGGTTTCATCACGGGTGGAGCCGACCTGCAGGAACAGGGTGCCACCGGTCTTCAGGATGCGGGCACACTCGGAGATGACCTGCATCGTCCAACCCATGAAGTAGACGAAGGCCATCTGATCGGCGGAGGCACCATCGCCGTAGCGTTTGCCGACATTGTACGGGATGCTGGTGATGACAAGCTGGGCACATTCGTCCGGCAGGGAGTCGAGATAGTCCAGAACGTCGGCCTTCGCTGTCGTGTCGATCAGGGCTGCGAGGCTCTCGAGCTGGCGAGCTTTGCGTTCGGCAGTCCGCTCGCGGATACGGGCCTCGGTCTTGCGAGCATTGTGTTTCAGGGCAAGTTTGTAGATCTTGCCCCGGCTCCACCCTGAGGCCGCTCGGATCTCGTCATAGGTAATGACCGGCAGGGCTTGAAGGATGTCGGTCTCGGTCACCAGAACGGGCGAATGAGCGTTCACGTCTTTTCTCCGGCGTAGCATTGGGTTGGAATGAGGTCGGTTGGATCAGGCAACGCCGATCGCAAACGAGAGCTTGCCATCGATTGCGAACACTTGAGCGGTCGCGACGGGCTCCAGGGTATCGGCCCTGACAAAGGTATCGAACTTGTGCGGATTATACCGGATCTGCACTGCGTCAGGATGATTACGGACGGCTTCGACATCCTGGTCACGGACGTGGCCTCGGGCATACGCATGTACGTTTCGAATGTTCTCGTCACGAGTGCGGCGGAGGCCTGCCTGGCTCACTTCGAACCGGACATCCCGGAGCACGACCTGTTTTGGCTTGGCGACCACTTTCCCCTTTTTCTCGCCAGTCATGGCTTTGAGGGAGCTGCAACGCCGATGGAGGTCGCAGTAGGCGCGGACTTCACCAATGGGGAGGTCGGTTGAGGCATCCATGGGGCACTCGCTGGGGATCGGGATCAAGGGCGATAACAATCCGGGCCGTTCGCCCGATGGACGGGAACCGAATTGTGTATGTGGGCCGTTTGATAGACAAAGGATCGCCGCAAAAGCGATGGCTTCACATAAAACGGGATGAGAAATGAACTCGAAGAGCCTGTTGTTGGCTGCAATACTGGGGATCGTCGTGATGCCGGCCTCCGCGCTGACTTTACGCTGCGAATTGACCAGCGATCCCGTCGAGGCCGAGCGCATGGGCTCAGTCAATCGCTTTGTAATCGATGAGAACGCGCACGAGGTTCATATGTACTCGCGGTTCTCACCGAGCGAGCCCGAATGGAGCTTCCGGTCAAAAAAGGGCGATGTATTCGACCCTAAAGGCGATAGCTTCCTGGTGCGAAAGGATGCAACCGGGGTATTTGGAGCGGGCGTGAGGGCAGGGTTTCCGCACGCCTTCTATTACAACACCGATACGAAAAATCTCACATGGACTTACATCTGGAAGGACAAAGTCACCCGGATGCAATGGTTCTGCAGGGCATGATCTGAGGCTGTCACCGCATTTGAAGGATGATTGGGTTCGCCTGGCGAATGGCCTCAAGGGCTTTCTCCTGATGCGGGTACAGCTTCGGTGCGCTGGCCTTTCTCAGGTCCTCCTGGGCAAAGGTGAATTCGTCAACCATTTTCGATCGATCCAAGCCCACATACTCCCAACAGCGCCGGGCCGTGGGCATGGCGTTCCCGCAGATGCGTTTGATCTTGCCGAGGAGTCCGGATTGCTCACGGGCGAAGCCATATTCCGCGTCAGGATATTCCCGGGCCATTGCCCGAACGGCCTCCAGGATCTCGGTACGTGCTTTCTGTCGATCAAGCATCGGCATTCTCTCCATTGATGATCGGCCGCTCGGCCCGGACGTTGGCAACAATCTCGGCAAGGTCGATGTCCTTCGTCTTGCAGAAGGCCATCAGCTCGAACAGCAGGATCAGGATCTGAGCGTCGGGCTTGCCGGCCACGTCCTTGGCAAAGGCCACTTGGGCCTGCTGAAGGAGCACGTCGAAGTGCGATCCTTGGGCCTCACACAGGTCCATAAGCGACAGGATCAGGTGCCAGATCTGAATACCTGTGTTGCCGACCATCCCAGCGGTGCGGTCATAGGTTTCAATGGCGAGCTCGGCGCGGGAAGTTCCTGCAACGGCATCGAGGACCGTCTCAGCCCAATGGACTGATTGCGGATTGATCATGGGATAGCCTTTCGACGGGTGAATCGGTCAGTCAGCCAAAATGCCAACAAGGGTGACCAGCGCCACGCTCCCGGCAGCGCAGGCAGGAAAGAACAGGAGCATCGAGCAGAGGAGTTTAGTTTCATCTGCCGAGATGAGTTTCGCGATGCTCATTGGCCGAACAGTTCCTTTTTGCGGCTATCCAGCCTGTCATTGGCAAAAGCCATGGCGGCGGTCCTATTAGCCTTTTCGGCCGGGAGGCAGGTATCCACCTTAAGGAGTTGCGCGATGCGAATTCGCGCCTTGCGGATGTCGGCAACACTGTCGAGGGACGCCTTCGACAGGATCGATCGAACCTCGTTAACGAAGGGGTTCTTGTCGTCAGGGACAGTCTCCCTGAGCGTGATGCGGGTGAGCCCGCGCCGAAGGTCGACCCGGATCCGTACCGGCTTCAGGTCGTGGCGACTGAGCTCGATGTCGGCAACACCGTCCCGATGAAACCGGATCGTCGGCGCGATTACAAACGTCTGCCGGAGTGCGCCCTCCTGCAGTAGCCGGAAAGACTCCATCCCGTCGGATACCCGGCGTGACCGCCGGTCCAACATCAGGATCAGGCTGCCCGTCTTGGAGACGAGCGGTGCCTCGACGGTGATTTCGGCCAGGGTCACATAACGCTGTAGCGATGACGTAGCCAAACTCGCGATGCGTTTTTGTACTGGGCTGGGGCGGAAGTGATCGCGGACGAAGTAAAATGTCGCCGGCAGGACGGCGAACATGAGAAACACCGTCGCAAAGGATGTGCCTAAAATCAGATCCGCAATCGCGAGGGCTAGGAATGCCAGGACGGCGACCAGTACCGGCGCCTCGCCAAGTTTAGCCATCAGGGATCGGGGCGAGCGGGATCGTGCCCAGACCAGAGCCTGGGATGCAATTGTCGTCATGGCTGTCCTTAGGCGTGAGAGGCTAGCGGGATTTCAGATGGTCGAGGGCGGCCTGAGCGGCGCTTTTGAGATCGGGAAGCGCGCCCGTCGCGAGAGCCTGCTCGAGCTGGGTGATGAGTTGCTCTTCCGGCGATGTGATCGGAATCGCGATCTTTGGCGGGGCAGGGCGCTTCTGCCCACCGGACCCGACCAAATCTGGCGTCAGGACGATGCCCCGACCGGCATTGACGGCAAGCTGATCAGCCATCTCATTGTAGCGGTTGCCGTTGTGGCCGCGGACCCAGTTCCACTTGATCTGCTGGCGGGAGGCGAGGCGATCGAGATCCTGCCAGAGATCCTGGTTCTCGACTGGCTTCTTCTGGGCGTTGCGCCAGTTGTTGCGCTTCCAGTTGATGATCCATTCCGTGATGCCCTTGATCACGTATTGGCTGTCGGCGTGGATCGTGAAACTGCACTTCTCCTCCCCGAAGTAATCGAGCAATGCGATGGCGGCCGAAAGCTCCATCCTGTTGTTCGTGGTCATTGCGCCGCCATTGCCGGAGAGGGAATGGGCTTCCCCATTCGTGTCCAGGATGACGACGCCGTACCCGCCAGGACCCGGATTACCGGAGCAGGCGCCGTCGATATAGGCCTCGACGAGGAGGCGACCGGCAGCATCACGGGAGAAGTGGGTGTCGAACATGCGGGAGATCTCGTGCTGGAATGGAAACGAGGGGCAAAGGGGGAGGCCCGAATGGTCCTCCATGCATCGCCTTAGTGCCAGCGGGAGGCGAGGCTCGCAACCGTGGTTTCACCGGGATCGAAGGCGACTTCCGCCGTCATCTTGCGCGGACCGCCGGAGGCCGGAGCAAAGCCGAGGACGAGGGTCGCGCGGTTCTCGCTCGAGATGAGGTTCAGGCTCATCGACTTGAGAGCGCCGTGGGTCGGCTCATACATGCTGCGGTAGCGGTCGCGCAGCTGGGCGAGGGTGCCGTACCGGGAGTTCGTGTCGATCGCGATCATGTACTCTACTCTCGTGTTGGATCAGCTTTGCCTTCCTGGCTGCTGCATTAGTCAGCAGCCTTCCCGGGGTTTTCACTGATCTTTTGAACCGATTTCGAGACCATCAAAGAAGAAACAGAACTACAGTCCTAAATGAACTCACTGGATGAATTGAACGGCTTATGGGGTTTAGAATAGACGCCATTTTTCGCCCTGAACCTGGTCCGCTGACCGCCAATCCAAAAACACAGCAGATCCCAGATAGAACAGGAACGCCACTGGAACACGCCAATAGCTTTTGCTCTACCGATCAAACCTTCCAGAGGTAAACCTGCAAAAGCAAAGGATACCTCTTGGAAGAAAGCCAATTGGAAGATAGACGCCTTACGGGGTTTAACTGCCCCGCCATTTTGAATGCCTACCTGGTCCGTTGACCGCAAGTCCAAGAACTCAGCAGATCCCGGATAGAACACAAACGCTACTGGAAGATCCCAATAGCCTTTTGCCCTAACCAACTAAGCCTTTCAGAAGGTGGCCTCAGACGAACCACCCCCCTTTAATAGCCTCCGGACTGCTTAGGACTCAAAGAAAGTAACTCTATGACCACCACTGCAACTTCCGCTGACGTGAGTAGCGACGATCTCCTCCAGATGACCGCGAACGTCGTGACTGCCTACGTAACCAACAATTCCATGGTCAGGCAGGACATCCCGACACTTATCGAGAATGTGCACAAGGTGTTCGCCTCAATCCAGAACGGTCCCCAGGAGATCAAGGCGGCAGAGCCCCTGCAGCCGCGGCTGCCGATCAAGAAGACGATCACGCCGGACTACCTGATCAGTCTGGAAGACGGCCGCCAGTATCGGACCCTGAAGCGGCACCTGAGGACTGCAGGCCTGACGCCGGATGAGTATCGGGCAAAGTGGGGGCTGCCGGCGGATTATCCGATGGTTGCCGCGAGCTACTCTGAGCAGCGTTCCCAAATGGCTAAAACGATAGGTCTTGGTGTCATGAGGAAGAAGACCGCGGCAAAGGCAGTGAAGAAGAATGCTGGCCGCCGCTCAACTGCCGCATCGGCTTAGAACCGCTTTTTAGACCCAGCGCTGGGCATGGCCGGCGCGGACCAGCATGCGGCCGAGGTCCTGTCCGTCGATGGCGATACGGGCGAGGGTTCGCCCGTATCGATCCTTCCCCCTCCGCCGGATCGTGGCTGATCGGGCTTGTTCGATCTTTCCTCGAAGGAACCCAGTTGCCGCGACTGCCCGGTTGAGTTCCCGACGGGAGTGGGGGCGCCGGAGCTCAGGCGCATTCACGTTCTGGAGACGGACCTTTTCCGAGACCGTGCGGTCCGGATTCAGGATCCAAAGCGTATCTCCATCGATGACGCATAGGAGACGGGGGTTGATAGGTCGCCTGGCCCGAGCGCCGCTGGTTCTCCAGAGAAGCCAGACAACGAGGGCAGCGGCCATGGTCAGAATAACAGCGTGCATGGTGAGCCTCAGACAGCCGCCAGGGTGGCAAAGGAACGCCTGACCCGCTCCAGGTGTCGGGCCGCCGCTGCGGCATCCATCGTGCGGATACCGGAATAGACGCGGCGGCTCGTGTATCCAGCGACTTGAGAGGCAATTTTGCGCCTCTCGTCCTTGCGGATCTTGCGCGGGTCGATGGTTCGGATCAGGGAAACGGGGCCGAAGTCATGGCCACGGCGGGCGAGGGTTCCTTGGAGGAGCGCTTGCCCGGCTGGCGTAATCACCATGCAGGTAACCCGCTTGCGGCCGCCGGCGGAGTTCCGGGAACGGCGAAGGCAGCCGAGCTTCTCAAGGGCGTTCATGTCTGGCGTGACCGCATAGCCCCACTTGATTTGGACGGCAAAGCCCGTGTCCCCGCGGGAAGCCGCGAGGCGAAGATACGCCGTTCGACGGGCAAGGCTTCTGTGCTTGTCGGCAGACATTCGAAGCACCTCATTTCGGGGATTGATCGAAGAAGATCTCAAACCGGCAACGCCGCAGAAAACGGGTGGAAAACTGGCGCGCGGGTACAAAAGCAGAACAGGAAATGCTATATCCGGGAGGACGTTGCCTGCTTGCGTCCAGTCGTGGGAACCATGTCGGTCATTGACCTTGATCCAGCCATTACTGCTTTCGAGACGCATGATACGGATCTGCGTCGGGCTATGGGCGACCGGCGCATCATCCATGTAGACATGGATTCCTATTATTGCGCTGTAGAGCAACGAGATAATCCAGAACTGCGCGGCAAACCTGTTGCGGTGGGTGGCTCGCGGGAGCGGGGAGTCGTGGCAGCCGCGAGCTATGAGGCCCGCCGCTTCGGCGTTCACTCAGCGATGCCGTCGGTCACAGCCCGGCGGAAGTGCCCTGACCTGATCTTCGTGAAGCCGCGCTTTGACGTCTACAAGCAGGTGTCGCAGCAGATCCGCGAGATCTTCTTTGAGTACACGCCGCTTGTTGAGCCGCTGTCGCTTGATGAGGCGTATCTGGATGTGACCGAGAACCTGAAGGGCATCCAATACGCGACCCAGGTGGCTAGGGAGATCAGAGCCAGGATCTGGGAGGAGACGCGTCTGACGGCTTCGGCCGGGATCAGTTTCCAAAAGTTCCTAAGCAAAATGGCGTCGGATCAGAACAAGCCTAACGGTCAGTTCGTGATCACGCCAGAAACGGCACCCGCCTTCTTGGAGGCACTGCCGATCAAGAAGTTTCACGGGATTGGTCCGGCAACCGCTGCGAAGTTTAATTCGCTGGGTATTTTCACCGGCCTCGACCTCAAGGCCCAATCCTTGGAACTCTTGCAGGAGCGGTTCGGTAAGGCAGGGAGCTATTACTACTGGCTCTCCAGAGGCATCGATGGCCGGCCCGTGCGTCCTGATCGCATTCGGAAATCCGTGGGCGCCGAGAATACCTTCGAGAAGGACCTGGCGACCTTAGAGGAGATGACGGCCGCGCTGCAGCCGATCATCGACAAGGTCTGGCGCTACTGCGAGAACTCCGGGGTGCGGGGCCGTACGGTCACGCTGAAGGTAAAGTTCTCGGATTTCCAGCAGATTACCCGCAGCCGTACCCTGCCTGGAATGGTCGAGAGCCGAGCAACTCTGGACCATACGGTCATAGACCTGCTTGCCGGTGAGTTCCCGTTTGGGAAGAGCGTGCGCCTTCTCGGCACGTCTCTGTCGAGCTTGAATACAGACGAGGAGTCGGAGAGTCCTCAGCTAAAGCTTGAGCTTTGAGGCTCCATTCGGGGTGAAGTCACCTTGGCCGGAAGCTGCTGACAATTCACCGCAGTTCCCTTTTTGTTCTGGTCTTTTGGGGTCCTTTGAGATAGCCTTCCCTCATTCCTAGACAATTTGGACGTGCGGAGCCTTTATGAGCTTGGATAAGAAGAAGGCGATCGATACAGCGGTCGCTCAGATCGAACGCGCCTTCGGAAAAGGCGCGATCATGCGCCTTGGGGGTGAGCAGGTGGTCGAGGTTGAGACCATCTCTACCGGCTCTTTGGGCCTCGATGTCGCACTTGGCGTGGGCGGGCTCCCGAAGGGCCGGATCGTCGAGATCTACGGACCTGAGAGCTCGGGTAAGACAACTCTGACCCTGCACGCCATTGCGGAAGCGCAGAAGCTGGGTGGCGTCTGCGCCTTCATCGATGCCGAGCATGCGCTCGACCCAGTTTATGCCCGCAAGCTCGGCGTGAATCTCGATGACCTACTCGTGTCGCAGCCGGATAACGGCGAGCAGGCACTTGAGATCGCGGATACGATGGTGCGCTCGGGCGCGATCAACGTCGTGGTGATCGACTCCGTGGCGGCGCTTACGCCAAAGGCTGAGATCGAGGGCGAGATGGGCGAGAGCCGCCCGGGCCTTCAGGCCCGTCTGATGAGCCAGGCCCTGCGCAAGCTCACCGGGTCGATCAACCGGACGAACACCTTAGTGATCTTCATCAATCAGATCCGGATGAAGATCGGTGTCACCTACGGCAGCCCGGAGACCACGACAGGCGGCAATGCTCTCAAGTTCTACGCCTCCGTGCGCCTGGACATCCGCCGGACCTCGACCCTGAAGGATCGGGATGAGCCGATCGGCAACCAAGTGCGGGTGAAGGTTGTCAAGAACAAGGTCGCTCCGCCGTTCAAGCAGGTCGAGTTCGACATCATGTTCGGCGAAGGCATCTCGAAGATGGGCGAACTCATCGATCTCGGCGTCAAAGCCGGTGTGGTCGAGAAGTCGGGTGCCTGGTTCTCGTACGACAGTCAGCGGCTGGGGCAGGGGCGGGAGAACTCCAAGACCTTCCTCAAGGAGAACCCGGAAGTCGCTGGCCAGATCGAGGCCAGGATCCGCCAAAACGCCGGCCTGCTCATGCATGATCTGCAGGCCAACGACACGGGCGATGAGGCGGCCGACGACGCTGCGTAAACAGCGAAAGGCCGGTCGATCTGACCGGCCTTTTCTTTTCAGGCGACCTTTTGATCAGGCTGAGGAATAGTATCGAACAGACGGTAGCGACCCCTGCCTTCCGATTTTGCCTGATAAAGGGCTTTGTCTGCACGCCGCATAATCTTGTCGCCGGTCAGGCTGCGATCTTTCGCCACGAAGATCCCGATGCTTATCCCTATCGAGACCTCCTGACGATCCAGCAGAATTGGAGCACTGACGGCTCCGATGATCCGCTGTGCAATAGACTCTGCCACCTCGACCGAAAGAGTGTCCCGGAGCAGAACAGCAAACTCATCGCCGCCAAGACGAGCAGCGACATCGCTTGGTCTAATGGAGTGTTGAAGACGCTTGGCGACCGCCCGCAGCAACTCGTCACCAGCCGCGTGTCCGAGCCTGTCATTGACCTTTTTGAAGCCGTCCAGATCGAGATACAAGACTGTCGACGGTTGACCCCGGGAGCGCAACGCATCGAGCTCGCTGTTCAAATGCTCTCGGAAGAGAACGCGGTTCGCCAGGCCCGTCATAGCGTCATAATGGGCCAAGTGCGACAGGTTCCTGGCAAGCTCCTGAACCTCATCATGGGCGTTCTCGAGCCGATCGTTCTGGAGCTTCATGAAAGCCATCAAGGCGAAGCCGCAAGCAATCATTCCAAGCATCATCAGCGTGAAAGTTCGATGCAAACCCGACAGGGATGCATGATCCTCCGTAATCAGGCCGGCAACATACTGGTTTGCCGTGCCAACGAGGGACGGCAGGAGAGTTTCAATCGGCTCAAGTAGTGCGGCTGCTTGGTCAGCCGCTCCGGGTTCCTCAAGGCGGTTTATGAATGGCTCCACGGCTGTGCGGATCTCATTCAGACGGTCCGCTGTCCGCTGGATCTCTGCTCCACTCCGCGCGAAGGCGCCAAAATCGCCTTCCGTCAGCATCTTGAAGCGGCTGTGAATGATGTCGAACCTGAGAACTACATCATCGGCGTTTACGCCTCCCGTACCTGTTCGATAGGCAAGAAGGGTCTGTTGAAGGCGAAAGAACTCGGACTCCGCCTTGTTTGCCACCCATGCAACATCCAGGCGGGAGACCCGTTCAAGCCGTGCCTGTCGTTCTGCAATTAGCCAAGACAAATAGGCAGCCGAGACGATAAAGCATCCTGCAAGGACCACCAGGACGACCTTAAACCGACTGAGGGTGCGTACTCGTGTCGGCGCGGTGGGGCCTATCATTTTGGTCGAGGTCAGGAGGGTGCGGATCATTGAGCGGCCACCTCGCTGAGCATCCGAACGCGTGTGTTCGGCAGCGGGATGACATTGTCATAGGTCAGGGCGGCAATCTCACTGGGTAGGACGGGAGTTCCCAGAAGGTACCCTTGAGCGTCGGTGAACCCTTCCTTTATCAGGAAGTTGAGTTCGTCTGGCGTTTCCACCCCTTCAGCGATGACGGGCAGGCCCAAGCCATCGCACAGGAGGCGGATGGCGCGAATGATCGACCCGGCCTGCTTGTTGGTGTGAACCCCCTTGATGAACGACCGGTCGATTTTGATCTTGTCGAGCGGGAACTCCCGGACGTTTGACAAGGAGGAATAGCCAGTTCCGAAATCGTCCATCGCGATGGTGACGCCAAGAGCCTTGAGCCTGTCGAGTGTTTGCAGTGCTCGGTTTGGATCACTGATGAGCGCCGTCTCGGTCACCTCAATCTCAAGCCGGTTCGGCGGGAGATTAGTCTCCGCCAGGACATTGCGAACCAAATCAGCCAATCCGGTATCGACTAACTGTCGGGCGGAAACATTTACGGCGACTGTGAGGGGCCGCTTCCAGGTTGCTGCCTCTCGGCAGGCTTCGCGTAAAACCCATTCGCCGATAGTGAGGATGAAGGTGCTTTCCTCCGCGATTGGGATGAACAGCCCGGGCGAAACATCTCCGCGGGTGGGGTGCGCCCAACGCAATAGAGCCTCGAAGCCGGTCACCTCGCCGGTGCGAATTTTGGCTTGAGGTTGATAGACGAGATGAAACTGGCCGTCCGGGATGGCTTTTGCCAAATCCTCTTCAATGGTCCGGCGCTCGCGAAGTTGGCGGCCCATAGCGGGGTCGAAAAAACGGCACGATCCGCTCTCGCCGTCCTTGGCCCGATGCAGAGCGGTGTCGGCGTACGTTAACAATTCGGCGCGATCACTAGCGTCAGACGGATATAGGGCGATGCCGACGCTGACGGAAATGGATCCGGGGACGCCAATCTCATTGATCCCGGCGCTGACGTTTCTTTGCAGCCTCTCGACTTGGAGCCTGACTTCCGTTGGGCTTTCAATGTTGGGCATCAGGATTGCGAATTCATCCCCGCCAAGGCGGGCAAGAGTCTGTCCGCGGCTGAGTGTTGCGGAGAGCTTGCCAGCAACTTCCCGAAGAGCATGGTCACCCGTCGTGTGCCCGTAGTGGTCGTTGATGTTCTTGAATCCGTCGATGTCGAGGCAGAGGATCGCCAGCTTCTGGCTCCTGGCTTGATGCCGCGCGATCTCGCGATCAACCCTGTCTATAAAGTTTGCTCGGTTCTCGAGACCAGTAACGAGATCGCGCGTGCGGTTCCAGCGGTCACGGATTCCCATACCGGCGCCGATGCCCTTCAGGACGACACCGGCAACGTAGGCCAACAGGGTAGGGTTGATTCCAAATCCGTCTGGAGGAGGGGGCGATAGCACTCTGCTCCCAACCCAGTGGGTAGACCAGATAGCAAACAGGGCAGATGAAACAGATATGCCGTTCAGGACAATACGAGAGATACCGCGGGCTTTGCGCGCCTGCGCCCACTGGTGGGCACTCGTGAGACACGCAATGACGAGAGTTGCGATTCCCATTGCGATCAGGAGAGCGGATCGCTCCGTGAAAACGAATTCGTGAATGGTCAGCATGTGATGCCCGCATCAACCTTCGAGCGTCAGCGGCCACTAAGCGCTTGAACCCGAAAGAGCTTCAACAGTTTCGATATACCGGGTTCGCACCGGTATGGCGGGGCGGCATCATGCCTTTGGATCGGGCTCAAACGAGTGAGCTTCCAATCCGCCATTTGAAACGCAAATCATGAAGTTTTGCTTATCAGACGTTTAATTCGGATCGCATCCGACTACAATCAACCGGCAGCAAATTCAGCACCAGGGTTAATCCCGATCGTCGTCAACGAACCTGTTCTTCGGCATTCAAAGCACTGGAGCTAGAGGAGTGACGCAGGCCTGCCTTTACAGACCTGCGCATCTGGTTAGCTGACGTACACCAGCTTGCTGGAATCGAGCTCCGTCTCACCGTCCCACTGGTAAGCGGCAAGGTGACCTCCTTTGGCCACGGAGTAGTCCAGACAGAGCCGGCTCCGGTCGGTGAGGACCGGCTCGCCTTGGAGCCAAAAGTGGCCAAAGACCACCGCAGCAGCGTGATCGTAGGCCAAACGATCCCCGGAGCCGAGTTCGATGTCCGGGAGGAGGGCGGTGGTTTCCGGATCCACCAGAGCAGCGGTCTTGTAGGTGGTAGCCGCATCGTCCCACCATCGGATGCGGGTGTTGGTCCGCTCGTGGCCATCCTTATCGAGGAATGATACGCCTGCCGGAAGGGCTATCTCAAGGCCCTTCAGGAGGATCTCGACAGCGTTGTGTGCTGGATGTCCTTTAGCGAAGGACGCATAGACGCCGTCCTCGGTGAGGGAAGCGTCGTTATTGACGAAATCCCGCACCACGGCAATTTCGCGGGGATGCCAGCAGGCATGAATGACCCGAAGGCCATCGGTTTCCCACCAGAGAGGGAGGGTCATGAACCACTCGACCAGCTCCTTGTGGAGGGGCGAGCCCTCTCCGACGGCATCGAGGAAAGCCTGGTGCTGTTTCCGGTTCTTTGCGCTGTGCGCCCGTAGAGGCTTAGCTGGATCAGCCGGATCGGTGAGGAACCAGCCGATGGCATTGTGCTCATGATTGCCCATCGTCACCAGGGCAAAGCCCTCGTCGCGCATCCGGCGGAGGATATCGACGGTTTCCAGTTGCTCCGGGCCACGGTCGATTAGGTCGCCAACGCTCACAAGTGTCCGGTCCTGGTGCTGCCAGGTGCCATTCTTCAGCTTATAGCCAAGCTTAGACAGCAGGGCAGTCAGCTTGGAGGCATGGCCATGGACGTCAGCAACAATATCGAAGCGCAAGTCGAACTCCTTTCGAACGCTTTGCAGCGCTCAAAGCTTGGCCGTTCATAACGGGTGAACGGGCGCGGACAGGTTGGTTACTTTTTGGGGATCAGTCTTTTCCAAAAAACCACGCTCCGAAGAAGAAATAGAGATCAATCTTAAGATTTTAATTCGCAGCGTTAACCGGATTTTAACCATACCGGCATTATCAAGGCATCAACCGGGCTGGGAAAACTGGTTGGCGAGTTCGGGAGAGACGCGGATGTACCGTCCTCCCGAAGTTCGTGCCAGCGATCATATCACTCGCAGCTATAAGCCAGAGAGATCCCGATCGGCAGAGCGCCAAGGTTCACATCACCTGCGGCCTCCACCAGCTCGGTACCATTCTTCGTCAGAGCGTTCATAAGGACGTGTTCGAATTCATCGACGGTGCGTTGCTCGCCTTCGATGCAATCGGACCAGCCGCGATCGTGCGCTTCCTGCAGCCGTTTCCGGCGAGCTTCCATTTCGGCAAAATATTCTCGAAGGGTCGGCATTGTCTCGGGGATCTCCTGAATTCCCTGGCCCGAAACAAAAAAGGGAGGTCTAAAAGACCTCCCTCTCGCGCTTAAAGCAGGAAGTAGTCCGCCTTCATCGAGGTGACGCCCTTCAGACCGATGTAGTGGTCAGCGACCGCATCTCCGTTTGCATCGATCACAAGCCTGTCGGAGGCGGTGTTGAAGTAGAACTGACCAGCCTTGCCGGCGTTGAGCTTCCAGTCGCCGGTAGAGTTGCCGAGGAAGGTCATCTTCTGACGGCCCGCAGCCTCGGGATTGGCATCGAACGACTTGAAGTCGATCTTGTCCTCCTTCTTGAAGTCGAAGATCTGATCAAAGAAAGAGAGATCGCCGAGGTCGCCGTAGCCGTTGAATTTGAACTTGTCCTTGCCTGAGCCGCCATAGAGCCGGTCGGCATCTGTCCCACTGCGGATCGTATCATTCCCTGATCCGCCTGACAGATAGTCCATCCCAGAACCACCGCTGAGAAGATCGTTGCCAGCGTCTCCATACAGCTTGTCATCGCCGGCTCGTCCATCGAGACTGTCGTTGCCCGATCCTCCCTTGATGCCGTTCCGCACCTCGTTGCCGTAGATCTTGTCGGCGTACTTCGAGCCCTTGGCATTCTCGATGACCGTAAACTCACCGATGTACACCTGGTTGGCTGATAGTAGCGAACTTGCCTTCTTGCCAATGTAGCTCCAGGTGCCGTCGTTCAGGTCGAGGACGACCTTGGCCTTGGCTGCCGAGGCGTCGATGGTGTCCGTGCCGCCGCCGTCCCAGATTAACTTGTCCTTGCCGAACTTGTAGGTGTTGGTGCCCAGCCGAGCCTGCGCGGGCCCATAAAGCGACTGTAGGGCCATCATGTCGAACACGCCAACCTTGTTATGGGGACCATCATAAGTGTACCCCATGATCGAAGAGGCGAGTTCCTTGCCTGAAAGCTTGTTGGGGCCAAGGAAGGGATGATTTAGTCCAAGAACGTGACCGATTTCATGGAGGGCGGTTTCCTGTGCATTTCCGCCCTTTCCATAATCGAGTTCCGTGTCAAGCCACACTTGACCAGGGTTGTACCTGCTTTGTGTCTTGTCATAGAAGAGGCTGTACGCATGACCAGTGATGCTGCCCTGGATTTCATATTGGCCAAATTGAATAAGTGCGTCAGCTGCGGCCGTTTCTACAAATCTGATATTTGTGAATGAGGAATAGTGCTGAAGTGCAGCACGGACGACAGCCTGCTCCTGACTGTTGTAAGTGGAAAACGTGGCATCGGCGCCGTCATAAAGGATATCTTGGTGATCGCTCGGCAACGAGGTTCGGAACGAGTAGGTGATTACGACTCCTTCACCATCATATGTGTTGGAATACCACCGGAAATACTCATCCTCGTTCCCAACGCCCCGAATTGCGAGAATAGCTTTATGCGACATAACGTTTCTTTCTTTTTCTTAGCGCATGAAGCAAGCGCGTGCGCCTGAAAATGTATCGAACCGAAATAGATTGGTACGATACAAAACCTTCTGCACAGCTTACGGTCAAGATCTTTTGGTCTGATTTTGGGGATTAAATCCCTCGTCCCATAAGGACGCCTTCTCGATCCCCGCCTTGGCCTGTGCGTTCTCCGAATTCGGATCTTTTCGTTAAGGATTATGGCAAACGGGTTTGGCGATCCGAACAAAAAGGGGGAAGCCTAAAAGCTTTCCCTGTAACCCCCTACAGAATGAAATAACTGGATTTAAACTCGTTCACCCCTCGCACCCCAACCAGGTGATCGGCGATGCCGTCGCCTGTGGCGTCGATAACAAGCGCATCCTTGCTGGTGTTATAATAGAACTGCCCGGCCTTCGAGGCTGAAAGCCTTGCGTCCTCGACGCCGTTTCCGAGGAAGATCATCCTCTGACGGCCCGCAGCAGACGGATTAGCGTCGAGCTTGGAAAAATCCATTTTATCATCGCGCCTGAAATCCAAAATGCGGTCGTAAGAGGTGAGATCGCCAAAGTTGGAGTAAGAGGAGAACTGGAATTTATCCCGACCGGTCCCGCCGCTAAGGACATCCGCGTTGCCACCGCCGCTCAGTTGGTCGTGGCCTGATCCGCCTGACAGGGTATCCAGTCCCCAGCCGCCGCTAAGGCTGTCGTTGTTGGCGTCACCCCAGAGGCGATCGTCTCCTGAACTGCCTTTGAGGGTGTCATTGCCGCCGTTCCCGTGGACGCTATTGGCGGCTTCATTGCCCATGATCTGGTCACCGTATTGGGACCCATTGGCATTCTCGATGATGGTGAAGTCGCCGATGAACACCTGTTTGGGATCGAGCAGAGAGGCAGCCTTCTTGCCGATATAACTCCAGGTGCTGTCGTTGAGGTTCAAGACGATCTTGGAACTGGCACCCCTGGCATCGATGGTGTCGTTTCCGCCGCCATCCCAGATGAGCGTGTCGCTGCCGAACTTATAGGTGTTGTTCCCAAGGCGAGCCTTCGCCGGCCCATAGATGCTCTGCAGGGCCATGATGTCGAACACACCCAGTTTGTTGTTCGGCCCAACATACGAATAGCCCATGATGGAGGAATTGAGCTCTTTACCTTTGAGGGGCGAAGTTCCATCAAACGGATGTTCTAAGCCGAGGGCATGGCCGATCTCATGCAGGATCGTGTGCATGCCACTGCCCATAAGGCTGAAGTCCTCCTGGGTGTCGATCCAGATTTCAGCTCCGCTGAAGTCGGCGTCCGGTTTCAAGTAGGTGATCTGATTGGCGAATCCGACAACGTTGCCGGGAATGTTGAACTGTCCGAAGGTGATGAGAGGATCGCCGACTGCTTCAACAAACTGAATATTTGCTACTGAGGCAATTGTTGCAAGCGCATTCCGGACAAGGCTTTTCTCGCCTTCCGAGTAGCGCTGGAACGTTGTCCGCGGCGTTCCGTAATAGGGATCGCTCCATCCTGGTGCAGTCGTCAGGAATGAATAGGTGACCACTGCCTGCTCGCCATTCATGGTATTGGCGGACTTTCGCCAGTAGACGTTATCGTCGTAGTAGCCGGCGATCGAAGCGATTGCATGGTGCGCCATAGGATGAGGTCTCTGTCACTTGTTGATGAAATGCGGAGTGATAGGGAGGAAAGGGCTCGGCAATCTTCCCCTATTGTATCAGCCGACGCTTTTGTGACGCTGGCGAAGACCAGTTACAGCAGCAATTCAGCCTGTCGTGGCAGGGCAGCGAGTTGGGCTTCCTCAAGAGCGAGCTGCCGTTGAAGACGAGGGCTGTGGAACCCGATCTTCAGGCGTTTGCGCTCCTCTTCGCATCTAGCGATATAGTCAGCCAGCCGCCCATCCCGGACGGCCTCACACATCTCCCGGGAGCCACTGGCGATCAGGCGCGGACCGTCATAGAGGACCGACGGGCCATTTTCGACGTCAACGATATGCATGTGCGAGGTCATTCAGTACGAAGGGAGGCGAATGGGAATGTGGCCGGGCTTGGAAGGGGTGCCAGGTCGCGGGCCGCTCCTGTCAGCTACATAGGATCCGGCGGCCGCCGCGCTGGAAAATACACCCTCGAACTTGCCGTCGATGTAGAGGCGAACATGGCCCGATCCCCGGATCGGGGTCACATCATAGACACGCTCGGACCGCGGCTTCTTGGCCGTCGTCGGGAGAGATCTTACAAGCCTCAGAGCAGAGACTTGGGCCATTGCAGCCATGGTGTTATGGAAGATCCCGTGGCTGGCTCCTGCGACGATCAATTCGACACGGGAGCCGTCCTGCGGGACCAGCTTGATTTCAGCCGACACGGCACATTGCCGGACCTTGCTATTCAGCTTTCGGCCGAATCGGGTCCGGTTACCGTACGAGCCTGTTTTCGAAGATTTCCGCATGATTGTATCGAGGGCAGGGGTGGCATTAGTATTTGTGAGGCTCCCCGGCGCAACTGCGTTATGGCAATGCCGCGCCGGGGACTGGGTTAAACACCGCGCATATGGGCGCAATGTTTAGGACTCTTTTCCTTACCCACATCCGCCGCTTGAATTGCACTCAAGGCAAGTTGTGCATTTGCCCGTGCGAATTACTCTCAAGCTTCCGCACGAACCGCAGGCCTCACCAATGAAGCCCTGGTTCTTGGCGACACTGAGCTTCGTGGCCATGTCATCCTCGGCTCGTGCAATTGCTGGCGGCTGAAACGGAAGGTTCTCCACTGGATGAAGCGCGAGTGCTGCGTTCCCGTCGATCTGAGGGATCACTGCCGACGATGATACGGCAACCGTCTGGATATCCGAGCGGACAAAGCCGCGGGAAATCGGCAGAACAACGCCCGAGGATTCGGCAGAACTTCCGTCGTTCTTGCCAAGGCCAACCGTAGTCGGCGTGTTCTCCTGGTCCACGTGGGCGAGGTCGTTGCGGCCGAGATAGGATACGGCGAGCTCGCGGAACACGTAGTCGAGGATCGAGGTGGCGGACTTGATGCGATCATTGTTCTGGACGAAGCCCGCCGGCTCGAAGCGCGTGAAGGTGAAGGCCTCCACGTATTCCTCCAGCGGCACGCCGTATTGCAGGCCGAGCGAGATCGCGATGGCGAAGTTGTTCATCATGGCCCGGAAGGCGGCGCCTTCCTTGTGCATGTCGATGAAGATCTCGCCGAGGCGTCCATCATTGTACTCGCCAGTCCGCAGGTAGACGCGATGGCCGCCGACGGTTGCCTTCTGGGTGTAGCCCTTGCGGCGATCCGGCATGCGCTCACGGTCTCTGACCTTGACGATGCGCTCGACAACTTTCTCGACCATGCGCTCGGAGATCTGAGCTACTTTCGCGGCGACAGGGAGGTTGGCGACGGCTTCTGCCGCGTCGTCCGCATCCTCGTCCTCATCGGCGATGAGAGCGGAGTTGAGCGGCTGCGAGAGCTTGGAGCCGTCGCGGTAGAGGGCGTTGGCCTTCAGACCCAGCTTCCAGGACAGCATGTAGGCGTTCTTGCAATCCTCGACAGTGGCGTCGTTGGGCATGTTGATGGTCTTGGAGATCGCACCCGAGATGAAGGGCTGCGACGCCGCCATCATGCGGATGTGGCTCTCCACCGAGAGATAGCGCTTGCCGATCTTGCCGCACGGGTTGGCGCAATCGAACACCGCGTAGTGCTCGGTCTTGAGGTGCGGTGCGCCTTCCAGCGTCATCGCTCCGCAGATGTGGATGTTCGCGGCCTCAATGTCGGCCTTCGAGAAGCCGAGGAATTGCAGCAGGTCGAAGGATGGATCGTTGAGCTTCTCCGCCGGGACTTTGAGCGTGCCGGTGAGGAAGTCCTCGCCGAGCGTCCAGCGGTTGAACACGAACTTGATGTCGAAGGCTGAACGGAGGCCCTTCTCCACCGCGTCGATCTTGTCGTCCGTGAAGCCCCGGGTAGCGAGTGAGCCCGGGTTAATGGCGGGCGCCTGCTTCATGGAGCCGTGACCGACCGCATAGGCCTCGATCTCGGCGATCTCGTGCTCGCGGTAGCCCAGCGTGCGCAGGGCATCCGGAACGGCGCGGTTGATGATCTTGAAGTAGCCGCCGCCGGCGAGCTTCTTGAACTTCACCAGGGCGAAGTCAGGCTCGATGCCGGTGGTGTCGCAATCCATCACGAGGCCGATGGTGCCCGTGGGGGCGATCACGGTGGCCTGCGCGTTGCGGTAGCCATTCTTCTTGCCGAGTTCCACAGCCATGTCCCAGGCATGGGCAGATTCGATCGCAAGCTGCTTGCCTAACGAATTCCAGACTTCGTTCAGAACTCCGGGGCGAGTGAGGGTATCAACGTCGAGGGGAACAAGGCTGGTTGACAGCCCATCGTACCCGTCGAGAGCACCGATGGCAGCCCGGCGGTGATTATACATCACCCGCAGCATGTGCTTCGCGTTCTTCTTGTACTGTGGGAACGGCCCCAACTCGCCTGCCATAACGGCCGAGGTGGCATAGGATACGCCGGTCATGATCGCGGTGATCGCCCCAGCAATGGCTCGTCCTTCATCAGAGTCGTAAGGCAGGCCCATGGTCATGAGCAGGCCGCCGATGTTCGCGAAGCCGAGGCCGAGCGTGCGGTACTCGTAGGAAAGCTGCGCGATTTCCTTCGAGGGGAACTGCGCCATTGTCACGGAGATCTCGAGCACCACCGTCCAGAGGCGGCAGGCGTGCTTGAAACCTTCAATGTCGAAGGTGCTTGCATTGCGGTTTAGGAACTGCAGCAGGTTGGCGGAGGCCAGGTTGCACGCGGTGTCGTCCAGGAACATGTATTCCGAGCAGGGGTTCGACGCCCGGATGCGGCCACCTTCTGGGCTGGTGTGCCAGTCGTTCATGGTGGTGTTGAAGTGCAGGCCCGGATCGGCAGACGCCCAGGCGGCATGGCCGATCTGCTCCCACAGGTCGCGGGCCTTCAGAGTTTTCATGACGCGGCCGTCCCGACGGGCGGTGAGGTGCCAGTCGGCATCGTTCTCGACGGCGCGAAGAAACTCCTCGGTTACTGAAACCGAATTGTTGGAGTTCTGGCCCGAAACCGTGAGGTAGGCTTCCGAATCCCAATCGGTATCGTAGACCGGGAAGTCGATATCCCTGTAGCCCTGCTTCGCGAACTGGATCACGCGCTTGATGTAGTTGTCCGGGATCTGCACCCGGCGGGCCAGCTTGATTTCCTTCTTCAAAGCCGGGTTCTTCTCCGGATCGAAGCAGGCATCGCCCTCGGCCTCGCAGTTGATGCAGGCCTTCATGATGGCCTTCAGGTGCTTGGCGGCGAGCTTGGAGCCGGTGACGAGGGCGGCAACCTTCTGCTCCTCCTTCACCTTCCAGTCGATGTAGCTCTCGATGTCCGGGTGATCGACGTCGACCACCACCATCTTGGCGGCGCGGCGCGTGGTGCCTCCCGACTTGATCGCGCCCGCGGCCCGGTCGCCGATCTTGAGGAAGCTCATGAGGCCGGACGAGCGGCCGCCGCCGGAGAGCTTCTCGCCCTCGCCGCGCAGCTTGGAGAAGTTGGAGCCGGTGCCGGAGCCGTACTTGAACAGGCGGGCCTCGCGGACCCACAGGTCCATGATGCCGCCGTCGTTCACCAGATCGTCCTCGACGCCCTGGATGAAGCAGGCATGCGGCTGCGGGTGCTCGTAGGAGGACTTGGACTTGGTGAGCTTGCCGGTCTTGTAGTCTACGTAATAGTGGCCCTGGCCGGGGCCGTCGATACCGTAGGCCCAGTGCAGACCGGTGTTGAACCATTGCGGGGAGTTCGGTGCCACCATCTGGTTGGCGAGCATGAAGCGTAGCTCGTCATAGAAGGCCTGGGCGTCTTCCTCGGACGAGAAGTAGCCGCCCTTCCAGCCCCAATAGGTCCAGCAGCCGGCGAGCCGGTCGAACACCTGCTTGGAGGAGATCTCGGAGCCGAGGCGCTGATCCTCAGGTAGAGAGGAGAGGGCAGCCTCGTCGGGCACGGAGCGCCACAGCCAGGACGGAACGTCGTTTTCCTCCACCTTCTTCAGCCGAACCGGAACGCCGGCCTTGCGGAAATACTTCTGGGCGAGGACATCTGCAGCGACCTGGCTCCAGGATTCGGGAACCTCGATGTTCTCAAGCTTGAAGACGAGGGAGCCATCCGGATTGCGGATCTCGCTCGTGGCGAGCCGGAAGGCGAGGGCAGCGTAGGGCGACTGCCCTGCTGTGGTGAAACGGCGCTCGAAATGCATCGTGGTCTAATCCTTACTTACGAGAACTCGATCTATGGGTCGCTGTCTGGGCCCGTGGATGCGTAGTCTCAGGGTCTTATCGCTTCCCTTTCGAGGGCATACCCGAAGCGGACCAAACGAGCTGGCGCACCGCAAGTATGATTTGCGAAATAGATTGTACTAGAAACGAGAGATATTTCCAAAGGCGATTCCCGCTCTTGCAAGAGGCAAGGGGAAATGTCCTTAACTTTTCTACGCTTGGCCCAGAGATCTGGCGCTTTGTAGATTGATCCGCTTGCACCGGAGGGCGAACTGAATGGCCTTCGTCGCGCCGCCCACATGGCATATTGCCTCGGACGCGGCCAGAAAGTCATCCTTGTAGGTTCGGCGGGTATAGATGGCGGAATGGGCCTCAGATTGGCTGAAACCTGCAAGGCTCAACGCGTGGTTCAGCCGAGGGAGAGGGCGCTTGCTCATTGTAAATCTCCTGATCCAAGCCGCTTTTCGGGGTTTGGGTCTGGTCCATGGATCTAGAGATCTGAGACTCTGAATATTCTTGTCCGACGCCCTCGGGCGACCGGCCAATCGGGATTATAAAATCACTGCCGCGTCGATCTGAGCCTGTGCGTAATGACGGTAGGCTCGTTCGGTCGGCTCCTTGAGGGTTCTGCGGGCTGCTTCGATGTCGCGCCGGATCTGTTTCAGGTTGGCTAACCCGTTCCGCATCTGGCTTTCAAGCCGGCGACGTTCGGCCAGGAGTTCCCGATCCACCCTTGCGATATCCACCGGGTCGACCGGGAGATTGGGATTGAACAGAAAATCCTGCTCGATGGAGGTTCTCCAGGCGATGAGGCTGTCTAGGGTCCGAGTGGGCAGGCCGGGGACAGCGTTGAACCGGGCGATATCGAGATCGGCGGCAGTCTCGATGCCATAAGAGGCAAGGAACGCCCGCCGCTCGTTCGACATGCCGTCGATCCTGGCGTCAGTGATCAGGAACCCCTCGAGGAAGCGCCGGCGTTGCAGGGCCCATTGGTTCTGTTTGAGCTCATCGTGCTTGCGGCGGCTCAAGGCGGGGAGCTTATCCCAGCCTTCCCGGAGGGTTTGAATGCTAGCCTTCTGTCGGGAGAACTCGTCAGCGCTCGTCCGGAGGACCCACTCGGCTTCTGCCGCTTCCCATTTGAACTTGGCCCGATCAAGGCGACGTTTCAGGGCAGCCTCATCAGAGGCGGTATCGAAGATCCCGTGCATGATAAAGAAAGCCACGATACCGGCGACGAACCAGATCGAATGAATGGCTTCAGTCTTGGAGAGGAACCCAATTCCAATGAGCGTCACGGCGATTACAAAGGCAGCAAGGTGGCCGTAGTTCCCTTTGCGGCGGATCGCCAGCGCGGCCTCGGAAGGGGTGGAGTCGGATAACGCGACGGCAGGGCCACCCCTGGGTGGCTCCAGGCCTTCGGCCTCTTTCCAGAGCGCCTCGAAGCCGGGTCCTCCTGCGGAAGGAACATCTTCGGCCAAGAACCTAGGTGAGGAGCCGCTGTCGGCCTCCACGCGACACCAAGGGCATGAGGAGCCAAGACGATGCCAGTGGGAGGAATCGACCCTGCACGGCGCGACTTCCTGCTCAAGCCGGCTGAGTGCCGAGACCCATTCCCGAGGGGTCGGCCGACCACCTTTAACCGCGGACTTCCCGAAGGCTCGTTCGAACAGGCAGGCGAGTTCGTTTCCGACGATCGAAAGGGCAGGGGTACCCGGCGGCTGTTCCATCATATGGGCATTACGCCGTGTCCCGTAGACGAACCGGAATTCCGCGATTGCCTTCGTAATCGGCATGTCCCCGCCGCCGAGGTACCGGCCGGCGAAGGGATGCCGCCCCATGAACAGCAACTGGAATATGAGTACAGCCAGCACGAAGTTATCGTGATGGATTTCGCGAGCGAGGCCCCCGAACGGTTTTCCCTGAAGTTCGGGGGGTGTGAGCGTCTCAAGGGAGGTTTGGCTGCTGGTGAGACTGTTCTCAAGATTGATTTGGAGGCTGTCGCAATCGGTAAGGTGGACGCTTGCGTCCTGGCCGACAAGAAGGCTGGCGGGGCTGATACTTCCGATGACGCAGCCTGCCTTGTGGATGGCATCGAAGGTCGCAGATGTGTTGATGGCAGCCCGGATCAGGAACTTCCAGTCTGCCCTTTTGAAATGAGCCCGGCGGGCGTTCGGGCTATAGAGGCTCTCGATGCTCCTGCGGGCGGTCTGCAACGGCATGAGGAAGCCGATGGGTTCGTCACTACCCTTGGGATAGAGAAGAGCCGTCGGCCAGGACGTAACCCTGCGGAGTTCAGCGCTACTGAGCTGGGCCATCCCGTTCAGGCGAGCGGTCAGGTGACGTGATGTTCCCCCGTGAAAGATCTTGGCGGCAACCCGATTGTCACCAGCAACTCGGTAAATGGTGGCTTGACCAGAGTGGGTTAGCTCCTCACCCAATCGAATGGGAACTCCAGCCTGATCAGAGACTTGCGGAGCGTTTAGGTTGATGGCGATGCCCTCTCCAGAAGGGATCCAGTCAGATTGACGGTCCATCGATAGGGCAGGGCTGTGCTGCATTGCGCCGGGTCCTCATGCTGATCAATCGAGATACTTCCCGATGAATGCGAGCAGCACGATAAGGCAAAGGGTAACTATTTTGAATTCGCGATTTAAATCAGCGTAAACGAGATTGACGGCGACGTGGGCGACGATCGCTACTTTAAGAAATTCATACACTTACCTCTACCAGTCCGCACTGGTTGTAGGCGCCGAATTAGAGTTAACGAGCAGGAATCCTGCTCCAGCAGAGCGGCACGTTCAGCTGGTGAGGTGGGATAATTGTGCTTGAGCCTGCCGATGGGCGTGGTGGGTCGCCTCAAGAATCGGGATTCCGCGGGTCCGGACGGATTGGATCCGGCGGAGGGTCCTCTGCAGATCAGCAAGTCCCTGTTCCAGGCCGAGTACAAGCTCCTTTTCCTGGGCTCCAATGTCTTGGTCGACAGTTTCAATATCAGCCGGGGTGATCGGCTTTGAGGGATCGAACTGGAACTCAGCCTCCAGTCCATTGCGCCAACTAATCAGGGAGCTGGCAACAGAATCGCCGATACCCGGAACATTGGAGAGCTTTGCTCCATCGATATCGGCTGCTGTCACGAACCCAGCCTTCTGTAGCGCGCCGCTCCGGACGGCTGCGATGTTGGCAATCTTTGACTGGTCGATTTTGTACTGAGACAAGAAGGCCTTGAGCTGCGACCGTCGCTGGTCGTCCTGTAGAGACTGAACCTTGCTGTCCCGAAGGGCAGGAAGATCCCTACTGGCATTTCGGAGCCGGAGGAGGAACAGCTTCTTGACTTCAAACGTCCGAGGTCCTGCCTCGTTCTCCCATTCCTCCTGTATCCGATCCCACTCCGCTTTGGCGGCCTCGGCGCGATCTCTAAAAGCGCTCGTGTCGGTGGGCACAATCAGAACATAACTGACGGCCAGTAGGGTGATTGCGCCGATGATCCAGCCAACTGCCGAGCCTCGCGCCATGACGTTCAAGACGATCAGGAGCGCAAACCCCGACCACATGACAGTGATGGCGATGGTCCGGATATCCAGCAGGGTGCGGAACCAGCGGACTTGGGGCAAAAGGCTGGTGGGCAGATTGGATGGAGCTGGCGCCGGGCCAGGATGAGGCAAGGCCTCAACCTGACTCCACAGATCGTTGAACTCGCTCATTACTGTCTCCTGGCAGGGCCCTAATGGAGGAAGCGAGGCGCTGGCACTGGGTGGTCGATACCAGCGGCATCAGCCAGGAGTTCGATCTCAGCGTCGATGATTTTTCGTAGAGCCACGAGGTTCTCGTACACCGACCCGGCCTGAACCATGGCTAGGTCCCAGACACGATCACTGTGTCCAGCCTTACGCAGCCGATTGAACGTTGCAGCCATCTCGTCCCGAAGCTGCTCTGCGCGGACTTCGACAAAATGCATTTGACCGCCGAGCTCATGAGCGTGTTCGATCTGGTCATCGATTTGATCAAGGATTCCTGCGAAGAGATCGGACATGCGTTCGATCTCGGCCATAAGGGTCTCAAAGGAACCGGGAGTGGGCCCTGATTGTGGAGTTTGGAGGATTGAGTTCATGTCAGGAGAGTTGGCTGCTCGCGGGGAGGAGGGCATTGACGTACTTTGGATTTCCCTTCGCAATCTCATGAGCAAAGGTCTCCTGAAACATCCGGTTTAGCGCACCCTTTACCTCATCATAGAGGGCATCGGTCTTGGCAAGGAGCGCAGCTTGGGCGTCTGACGCGAGGATCCAGTTGCGGTCTTTGAGGAGATAGCTGCAGGACTCGGAAATCGTGGAGCGGAGATCCTCGGACCTCTCGCTGTAGGCGTTTACCTTGCCATCAAGGGCGGCGAGTCCGTCATAGAGATCATCGATCCTGTCCATCAATTCCGTCAAGCTGGAGCGGATCATCTCAATATGCTCATTATAGGCTTCTTTGTCTTTCTTGGCGACTTTCATACCGACTCCGGTTTATCGACGGACTAGATCGTGTGCGGGTGAGGCGAGCAGGGCGGTCGGTGGTTAGTGAACCGCAGGGGCAATCGTGGGTATAGTCGATTGCATTGCCGCTCTTACCTGTGCGATGTGTGCGCGAAAGTGCTCAGCCTTCGACCCGGTCTGACCTTGAAAGCTTTCTGCAAGGCTATCCAGCAGGGCGATGGAAAGGGCTGCGTTTTCCACGACCTTCTTCAGGACCAAATCTGTAACTTTACTCGACCCCTCTGACTTAAGAAGCCGTTCGTGAAGAGCAGCATACTCTTTTCGTGCTTCGCTGATTTTCAACTTGCTGAACGGAACTTCGAGATCAAGTTTGCTCGCTTCCGTATGTAGATAATCCAGCATGTCTAATTGGAAGGTCACGCATTTGTGGATGAAATCGAAAACTTGGTCCCACGTGGGATTGAGGCTGAGGATAAAGGGATCGACATCGAGGGTGGGCTTCATGGGTATTTTCTGCCTCTAAAATCGGATTCGCATAATACTATTTATGGAACCTGAAGTTGTATTTTCCTATAACTTCAACCATAAATCGAGAGCGATCAGAGCTCGATTTTATTGATCGTGGCGTTCATCAAGGCACGATAGACGCCATCGATGGCTTCCTTGGTTTCGGCTCGCCAGCGCTCCAGCGGGATCCGGCACAAGGTCCATCCGGCACTCTTGATCCGCGCAATGTCTGACGCTTCCTGCAGCGGCGAGTAGAGACCCTCGAAATAAAAGCAGAGAATGTAGCGATGGGGTTTGTTGCGCTCATACCCGGCAATAAAGCGAGGAAATTTGTGTACGTTGAACCGCTCGGACGTGAGCCGCTTCTGCATAAGCCTAAAAGCAATATCGAGTTCATCATCGGGGTTGGGTTCACCGGATGGAGTGGCGACCGGGGTAACTGTGGAAGCTGTATTGAGGGCTCTCCAATACTTTTTGAACGCTGCACTCCCGTCGTGATCGCTGCGATTGAGGCCGGTCATGTCGAAAGAATGGTACACGATCGTCTTCCACTTCGAGCGTGTTGCGAGGACGTTGACTCGGTTCGCGGCTCCGGCCTGGCTGAGAAGTCCCAGGTTTGCGATGAACCGTCCCTTACGGTCAGGGCCATAGGTCATCGAGACGAGAATGATGTCGCGCTCATCTCCCTGGACGTTCTCGAGTGATTTGACAAAGAGCCTCTCAAGGCCAGTGCCGCCGGCGAGATCGGTCTCGGACAAGCCTTCTTTGGCGAGAGCGTCAGGGAGGAGGGTCAAGATGAGGTCGCGTTGAGGCTCATTCAGGGTGATGATGCCGATCGACCGGAGTGCGCCACCGTGAGGATGATGCCGCCTGGCATGGTTCTCCTTCGCATAGGCGACTGCGTCTGCAATGAGTGCCTGGGCCTCAATAAGGTTGTCCCCCTTACCTCCGCGGTCATAGACGGCGTGGGGAACAAAGCGGAATGTTGCTCCCAGAGAGCCATCCAGCAATGGAGACGGAATGATGTCGAGCTGGCTTTGATAATAGGCCTTGCTTGAGAACAGGATGAGACTTTCGTGCTTTGAACGGTAATGCTGCTTGAGCATCCGGGACGGAAGTCGAGAGGCGACGGCATGGTCCAGCAGGCTGACGATCATCGCAGTCGATGTCTGGGATTGGCTCGCCCGGGCAAACGAGGCACTCGGCGCCATCTGCTGTGAGTCACCTATGACGATGATCTGGGATGCAAGAGCCGCAACGACGGCCCCATGGGAGAGCCTGACCTGAGAGGCCTCGTCCACAATGACCACATCGAAGGCGGTTCCAGGTGGAATTTTGAGAGCGGCAACGGCAGGCGTTGAGACTGCAAAGGCAGTATCGGGTGGAAGGGCGGCCCCATTCTCGGTGAGGATTACGGGAGATGGAAGGCCAGCCCGGTCCTTGGGCCAGCGATCGACGATGATCTCTAAGGCCGCTGTCTTCTCGGCGGAGACAAGAACCCGCTTCCCATCGTTGAGCAGGTTGGCGACAATGTTGACGATGGTCTGCGACTTACCCGTTCCAGGTGGGCCTTGCAGAACAAACGACTCCCCTGCCCTAGCGGCTGTGATCGCCTCGTCCTGGCTGAGGTCGGCCTGAACGACGTGGAGGTTTGCCGTAGCAGGAGAGACCGTCGGAGCAATGGGCGGGCAGCCTGCGAGGACCTTAAGAGCGCCGACCTCGTTCAAGTGAGGCCGAGCTGACAGGTCGAGCGCGCGGTGCATGGCAGCACTTTTACCCGCATAGAGGTTGAGGTTGACCCGCGGGGTGTAGCCAAGGATAGCCATGCCACCCGCTTTAACGGGTTCGACTGAATGTGCTTTGACCGACAGCGCCTTGGACGGCGGCTTTGTGGGGTCGATCCCAACGGTGCAGCCGAGGGAGGCGGCAAAGAGCGGGAATGTCTCGTTGGGCTCAAGAGAACCAGCCGGGGCGATCACCAGGTCGCTCGTGACGGTCACCGGCATGGTAAACAGAGGTGCGGTCCGGATCGCGTTCTCCGCGTCCTTCCATGCGATCGCCCCAATGGCGAGCCTACGGGTCTCGATGCCCTGCTCGCTCGCGATGGTTTCGGCATCGGCGATCAGAGTGACAATTGCCCGGCGTAGATCGGCTGCGGTGCGCTGGGAGCCTGGGGCAATTATGAGTGGGTCTGTTCCAATCCGAAGGGCAGCGTCCGGCTTGGAGAACAGATCGACCAGTACATCAGGATCAACGGCGAAGTCGATCGAGCGCCCCTTCTTTGCCGGGGCAGGCAGCGAGATCATCTTGTTGCGCAGGCCGAGATCTGTCAGAGCCTGATGAGCATCACTGACGAAAGAGACGACGGAGTCTTGAGCTTCAACGGCTTCGGCGTGCTGCATCGGGGCGGAACATCCTGGCATCATGCTTCGAAAATCAGAAATGATTTGCAAATCTTACCCCTTTTATATCAGACATTGCCGGGCTTGCCACTGTCGCCGCCCCGGCGCCCTCAAACTTGGTTAGCTGGTTTCCGACAGATTAACGGCCGGCCATGATCACGATTTGTTCCCGCTATCCACAGGCCCCGTGGGGATAATTTAGGGATCTCTTCCACCGCCTGTGACGTTCGCCTTATGTTCCGGCCATGAATCGGGCCGGGCGATGGATGCCGGTCCTACCTTCAGGGCGGTTTGCCTGAAGACGACTACAGGGGCTTGGAATGAGGAGGATGGTCTCGGTGTATCTTCCGACCTGGCCTACGGACAGGTTCAGGCGCCAACACGGTGGCCCTCCTCCGGGTGAACCGCTGGTCACGGCATTGTCAGCTGGGTCAGCCCGACGCATCGGTACCGCCTGTATGGCAGCGCAAGCGTTAGGCCTGAGCGCTGGCCTCCCGCTTGCTCAGGCACAGGCCCGGATCCCGAACCTTCATATTGTCGAGGCCGCGCCGGAGGAGGATGAAGCCGCACTGGGGCGATTGGCCCAGTGGGCGATCGCCTATTCACCCATCGTTGCTGTCGATCCACCGGACGGCATCTGGATCGATATCGCCGGGGTAGCCCATCTGTTCGGCAGCGAGGAGAAGCTGCTGGAGCACCTGCTGATCCGTTTTGCCCGGCAAGGCATCAATGCAAAGGCGGCAATTGCCGATGCGCCTGGCACTGCATGGGCAGTCGCCCGTTTTCGTGGAGGCGGGATCATTCCGGTCGGCCGCGCGATTGAGGCCGTTGCCACCTTGCCGGTCGCTTCGCTTCGGATTCCGCCGCGGACGATCGCCACGATGCAGAAGCTCGGGGTCGAACGGGTTGGACAGCTGGCCGCTATGCCGCGTGCGCCGATGGTCCGCCGTTTCGGCAAAGACGTGGCGCTGAGGCTCGATCAGGCGATGGGCCATGCCTTCGAGCCGATCAATCCGCTGATCCCGGAGGAGACGGCGCTTGCCAGTCGCGCCTTTGCGGAGCCGATCAGCCGCTTGGAACACCTGCAGAAGGTATTGCGGGATCTGGCTGAGGACCTGTGTCGGCAGCTTGTGAAGCGCGGTCAGGGCGTGCGCCGCTTGGACCTGATCCTGCGCCGGGTGGACGAGAAAGGGGCGTCCCTCCGGGTTGGCACCGCAAAGGCCACTCGCGAACACGCGCACCTTGCCAAACTCTTCGACGAGCGCCTGCAGACCGTCGACCCGGGCTTTGGCATCGAGGAGATGGTGCTCGTTGCCAGCAAGGTTGAGCCTTTTGTGGAGACCCAGACGGAGGCCCGTGGCATTGAGGGCGGGTCGGAGGCGGACGTGGACCTGAGCCGCCTTGTGGACCGGCTCAGCGCCAAGGTGGGCAGCGCCCGCGTGTATCGCCTTGCTCCGGTGCAGACCCTTATCCCAGAGCGCATGGCCAAGCGGATCCCGGCGCTGGCGCCTCCAACCGAGGCCATCTGGCCGGAGACCCTGCCCCGGCCGACGCGTTTGCTCGCCCCACCGGAGCCGGTCGTGTCCACAGCGCTGCTGCCGGATCACCCGCCGGTGCAGATTGTCTGGCGCAAGGTTCGTCACAAGGTCGTCAGAGCCGACGGGCCGGAGCGAATTGCACCGGAATGGTGGGCCGGTGATCCTGACGGACCCTCCCGGGACTATTACCGGATCGAAACCGATCAGGGCGGCCGCTTCTGGGTCTTCCGCGATGCTCCGACAGTTGATGGCGGGCGCTGGTGGATGCACGGGTTCTTCGGGTGATGTACGCCGAACTCCAAGTCACCACCCATTTTTCCTTCCTACGGGGAGCGTCGAGTCCGGGTGAACTGTTTGAACAGGCGAAACTCCTCGGCATCACAGCGCTGGGGATCGTTGACCGTAACTCGCTGGCCGGGATCGTGCGGGCCTATGAAGCCTCGAGGGAGACAGGCGTGCGCCTCGTCATCGGCTGCCGTCTCGATCTGACTGACGGCACGTCACTCCTGGTGTACCCGACCGACCGTGCTGCCTACTCGGGCCTGTGCAGGCTTCTGAGCGTCGGTAAGAGCCGCGGCGGAAAGGGCAAGTGCCTCCTGACGTGGGATGATGTGGTCGCCTGGAACGAAGGCCTGCTGGCAATCCTCTTGGGCGATGAGGCCGACGATGAGCTTCAATCGAACCTGGCGCGGCTGAAGGCGGTTTTTGGCGATCGTGCCTACATGGCCCTTATCCGGCGGTTCGCGCCCAACGAACATCTCAGGCTTTATCACGTGGAGGAGGCGGCCAAAGCCGCAAAGGTGCCGACGGTGGCTATGGGCGATGTCCTCTACCATCATCCGTCTCGTCGGCGCCTGCAGGATGTGGTCTCATGCATCCGCCAGCGCTGTACCATCGACGAGGCTGGATTCCGGCTTGATCGCCATGCCGACCGGTTTCTGAAGGACCCGGCGGAAATGCAGCGGTTATTTGAGCGGCACCCTGGAGCGTTCCGGCGCATCAATGAGGTTCTTGACCGCTGCACGTTCTCGCTCGACGAGCTACGGTACCAGTATCCATCGGAGACCGAACCGGGAGAGACGGCCCAGGACAAGCTGGAACGGCTGACCTGGGAGGGTGCTGCCAAACGCTATCCGGACGGGGTGCCAGATGTGGTCGCAGCCACCTGCCGGCACGAACTCCACCTGATCGAGGAGTTGGACTATGCCCCCTATTTCCTTACCGTCCATGCAATCGTGAACTTCGCGAAGTCACGCGGCATCCTGTGCCAGGGGCGCGGCTCGGCGGCGAATTCTGCCGTTTGCTACGTGCTCGGGATCACCTCCATTAACCCGACTGAGCACGATCTGCTGTTCGAGCGCTTCGTATCCCAGGAGCGCCGGGAGCCGCCGGACATCGACGTCGACTTCGAACATGAGCGCCGCGAGGAAGTGATCCAGTGGATTTACGACACCTATGGGCGGCATCGGGCTGCCCTGACGGCGGTCGTGACCTGCTACCGCGCCCGGGGCGCCGTACGCGAGGTCGGCAAGGTCCTGGGCGTGCCAGAGGACGTGACGGCGGGCTTGTCTAGTCTCGTCTGGGGCTGGGGCAACGATGGTGTCACCGACAAGGAGGCGAAGGAGCTCAACCTCAATCTCAACGACCCGCGGCTGCGGATGACGCTGGAACTGGCCTCCGAGCTGATCGGAGCGCCTCGCCACCTCTCCCAGCACCCGGGCGGCTTCGTGCTGACCCAGGACCGTCTCGATGACTTAGTGCCGATTGAGCCGGCCGCGATGGAAAACCGGCAGGTCATCGAGTGGGATAAGAACGATATCGACACCCTGAAGTTCATGAAGGTCGATGTTCTGGGGCTCGGGATGCTCGGCTGCATGCGCCGTGCCTTCGATCTCCTGCGGGATCACAAGGGCGTCGAGCACAATCTGGCATCAATTCCGCTCGATGATCAGAAAACTTACGAGATGATTCAGAAAGCCGACACCGTTGGGGTGTTCCAGATCGAAAGCCGCGCCCAGATGGCGATGCTACCCCGGATCAAGCCGGCGAATTTCTATGACATTGTCATCCAGGTGGCCATCGTTCGGCCGGGTCCGATCCAAGGCGACATGGTGCACCCGTATCTGCGGCGGCGCGAGGGGCACGAAAAGCCGGAGTACCCTCGCCCTGAACTGCAACGGGTTCTCCAGAAGACCCTTGGCGTGCCGCTCTTCCAGGAACAGGCGATGCGGGTCGCCATCGAATGCGCCGGGTTCACGCCATCTGAAGCCGACCAACTCCGACGCGCTATGGCGACCTTCAAGCTGACGGCTGGCGTGACGAAGTTCCGGGATAAGCTGGTGCAGGGAATGATAACCCGCGGCTATGACGCAGAATTCGCCGAGCGCACCTTCAAGCAGCTCGAGGGATTTGGCTCTTACGGCTTCCCGGAGAGCCACGCGGCGTCGTTTGCCAAGATCGCATATGCCTCGTCCTGGATGAAACGGCATCATCCGGACGTGTTCTGCTGCGCGATCCTGAATGCCCAGCCGATGGGTTTCTACGCTCCGGCGCAATTGGTCCGGGATGCAAAGGCCCACGGCGTCGAGATCCGGCCCGTCGATGTGAACCACTCCCGATGGGATTGCACCCTGGAGCCGACCCGCAACCGCCACCGCTTTGCGGTCCGCCTGGGTCTTCGCCTGGTGCATGGGCTGGCCAATGCCGACGGCGGCATGATCCCGATTGCGAGGGGCGATACGCCGTATGGGTCCATCGAAGAGTTGTGGCGCCGAGCGGAAATCCCGGTCACGGCCCTTGAGCGTCTGGCCGAGGCGGATGCCTTTGGCTCTCTTGGCGTGAACCGCCGCGACGCACTCTGGACGATCCGTGGGTTGTCAGACGAGGTGATGCCGCTGTTCGCGGCAGCCGATGAGCGGGATCGGATCATCCGGTCCGAGAGCATTGAGCCGGAGGTCGTACTTACCCCGATGACGGAAGGGCGCGAGGTCGTGGAGGATTACCGCTCGAAGGGTCTGACGCTGCGTCAGCACCCCCTCGCCTTCCTGCGCGGCGAGTTGCGCGAGCGCCGGATCCATAGCTGTGCCACGCTGCGACGGGTCCGGGACGGTCAATGGCTCACTATTGCCGGCATGGTGCTGGTGCGCCAGAAGCCGGGCTCGGCCAAGGGCGTCATGTTCATGACGATCGAGGACGAAACCGATGTGGCCAATATCATTGTCTGGCCGTCCCTCTTTGAGGAGCAGCGCCGCCTGATCCTCTCATCGGGTATGATTGGCGTCCGCGGGCGTTTCCAGCGCGAAGGGGGCGTGACGCACTTGATCGCTGAGCACCTGATCGACTTGACGGACCTTCTGCGCAGCGTCGGCGACCGGGATGATCCCTTCAGCATGCGCCATGGACGCGGCGATGAGGCCAAAATCGGCACTCGGGACCGTCTGCGCGAAGGCCCGAGGGAGATCGTCATTCCGCCGGCAGCTGAATTGCCGGAGCAATCAGCCGAGGTGCCAATTATCCGGGTCGCGGCACGGGATTTCCACTGAGGGGGCGTCCAAGTAGCTGAACTTCCAAACCTTTAGCCGGAAAGAAGCCGCGTTAGGGCTTTCAGAGATCGCGCCGGAGCGCAACTTCCCATGCGCTCCGGCGTTTGATATATTCCCAGGAAGGCGCAGGTGTTGCGAGCACCTACGTCTCCCCCTGTTTTACAGGGTTTGACCCGAAGGGTCAGGTGGTTAGATCATCCACGGAAGGGCGAGTGTGAGGGTGAAACTCCACTCGCTCTTCTCGTTTTTGACCTGCAGGGAAAAGATGATCAATCTTTCCTCCCTGGGAATGCCCCAACCGGCCGCGTGGCGGCAGTCGCGGGGTGCGTGATGAGCGCACCGCTTTGGGGACGAACGAATCCACCCCCAAAGCGCTGCCCTCATGATCTGTGTAGGAGCCAAGGCCCTACAACTTGGTAAATCCACGGAGAGGGAGAGAAGCGGCGGGATTAAACCCGCCGCTCGAAGCTCGCTGGTTATTGTGCCAAACACTTACGCCTTCTTGTCGAGAGCCTCATAGAAGGCCGCAATCCGGTCTGACACCTCAATGTAGAACGGCCCCTCCCATTCCTGGACCCACTTTGGGGCATTAAGGGTGTACCGGAGATCGTCCGTGTTGTGCTGGTCGTCCTGCAGCTCGAGTGCCTTCTGGCGCCCCATGGCCACGATCTCCGGGGTGATGTCCCAGGTTGTGTCACCCTGCGGATCAACCACCATGGTTTGATCCCCGACCCACACCTGCGGCGTGAATTCCGCAATCACCTTCGGGGAATCGTTTGGCATCATCAGCCGGGCCAGCTTGATCTTCCAGTCGTCGAACTCGACGGCGTTCCGGACGATGTAGTCGAACGGGATCAGGGTCAGCAGCGTGTGACTGGTGTCGGGCTCGTCCTCCTCGAGGATGACATGACCGCCGATCGCTTCGATCCGGGGCCGGATTTCGTCGGCAAAAGTCTTGAGCTGCCGCAGGACAGTTTCCCGGTCACTCTCATTGTCACGGCCATAGCCGATCTCAATAGACGGGCAGGCAAACTTCCGGCCCTCATAGAGGCAGCTATAGGCCATGTGAGGCCAGAAGCCGTTGGGAAGCTCAATGCCATCCTCGCCGATGAACCGGCTTTCCTTCTCCGTCAGCGGATAGAAGAACCCATGCTCATCGACACTCCACTCCAGCCCGAGCTTGGTGAACAGGCGTGGCCCTGCGTGGGCCACTTCCGCACAACCGTTCGTGGTGTATAACAGCCCTCCCGCGTACCCTTCGGCATCGTCGGTGCACCACTTCTGAACTGGGGGAAGGTCTGAGGCATCCTCGGCCCCATCGCCCTCGTTCTCAGCCTCTTCGAGTTTGGCCGCGACCCAATCCCAGTAGCCGCGGCGCGTGTCACCGTTCCCCACCTCATACTGCCAGTCCTCAGACGGGTAGTCAGGGTGATCATCCCAGACACTGTCAATCCCAGCGATCAGCTGCGAGGCATCGGGGTGAGTGGTATCCGGAAGTGGCTTCGGTGCGATATTGGCAGCAGGCCGCGTTTCGCGTTTCGGCTGGGACGCTGCGCCTCGCGTGATGCCTAGGATCTGACGAAGAAGCGGCAGCGGCACCCGCAGTGTGTCGGTCGACGTATGGAGGTATTCTTCGTGCGGGGAGTCGAAGTATAGGCTGATGATCTCCTTGTCGGAGAGCTTCGTGAAATCGTCACCCGTTTCTGCGGGGTTGCCGGGCCGGAATGTCCGATCGTTGAAAAGGCTTGATCGGCAGTAATCGGCGACCTCCGCATCAACGGCTTCTTGGGTCGCCATCACATAGAGGTTGTCTCCGTGCTTGTGGCTGACTTCTGCAATGAACAGAGGGATCTCGATAACTGCATCAGAGCTCAGGCCAACCAGGCTGGCTTGTAGCGGCACAGTCGCATCGTCCAAGAGCCGCGACAGGTTCAGAAGGTGTCCGTAGGGCGTGGGGCCGAAGAGTTCGGCGCGCTGTTCGGCGATCACCTGTTGGACGAAGGCATTGTCCAGCGCATATGCCGAGTTGGCAACGGGGTCACGAACCACGATGATGGTCTCACCTGACGGCAAGGCGACTTCCCCAATGGGCTCGGCCATCGGCGGGTTGAGGTCGCCAGCCTTACCGGCAGCAGTGAGTTCGTTCTGGTTGTGGTAGCCGAATGCGGCCGCAGCGATTTCCAGGGATTGATGACGTTTACAAGGGAGCCCACGCGCCCTGAGGACTTTCTCGAGGCGATCAAGATGAACGGAAAGGGATTTGAGTTTCATAAGCTGTCTCCTTCAGGGCAGCCGGCATGCTCTATCGAGACGGGGGTTCCATTGACCGCGAGCCGGCCGCCGCAGGATGCAGCAGGGGTTAATCGCAGGGTGAAATTGGACAGGATTCGCCTGCGGCCGAGAGCGGACCGCGAGAGACAAGGTCTCTTTGGAACCGGCGGGCTTACCTGAGGCCCTGAAGGGGTTAAAGGCCCCTTCGTCACGGTCGTGTTGGCCGTGGCGGAGAGGTCATCGGGTGTTTTGGGGTTTGGACTATCGAAGGAATCGAAAAGAACTGAGGATTACAGAACTTCCGAGCCATCGAAGATTGAAGGATTTCAGAAGGATCAATAGCCTGCCCTCGAAAATCGGGGGCGAATGTGCAAGTCTTTCTTTACGGTAGTGCGATCCTTGAAGCGGTAAAAGGCATCATCTCGAAATCTGATGTATGTGACTTGGCGGTTGCCTATTGGGGCAAGGGTGCCGCGAAAAGAATGCAAATCTTCGCCAAGAAGCGCAAGGTCCGCGTTATATGCGATCCGTGGAGCGGGGCGTGCAATAAGGATGAACTGCGAGAACTTCGAATGAAGCTAGGTGACGATCTCAGGCACTTGAGGGGACTTCATTCGAAGGTTTACCTCACACGAGCCAGTGCCGTTGTCGGTTCGGCCAATGCCTCCACCCGTGGCTTCGTCCATAACCATGAGGCAGCCGTTCGCGTTGACGATGCTGCTGAGATCGCACGGATTGAGCAGTGGTTTAAGAGCAAGTGGGAAGACGCGAAGCCACTCACTCTTGAGTTGATCGATCAGGCTCCCGACCCCTCTGATTTCAATTCTGAGGATGCCCCTGCTCCCGGTGTAGCTGAGGGCGTGTTCGATATGATGACGCAAGATCCAAGCTGGATCCACAGTAAGGGCGTCAAGGTCCTGGTCTACGCATCGAGCGCCTCAGATGCTGCTGTCATCGAGCATGTCGAAGAAGTGGCGAAAACGAAGTACACGGAGGCAGAACGCAAAGCTTATGAGGCAGAGAAGCTCCTCCCCTTCTTCGAGGTGCATCCGGACTGGAAGATTTCACCGACCGACAGGTACATCTGCTTTGCGTATGATCATACGACCAAAAAGCTTGAATGGGACGGAATATGGTCATTCAAGGAGAAAACCGGCCGCAAGACGGACAATGACGGGACCGAAGTCTACCTGCTCACCCACCACAGTGACATTGGAAAAAGACCGTTCACCGACGAAGATCGTCAACGCCTGAAAGAGATGATCGAGAACTTTCTCAAGGATCCGAGTATCACTGAGGATAAGTTCGGGCACTACATCGAACAGAACTTTGCGGCCCTTTGCAGCGATCCCCGTTGCGAGGATCCGTGGTTAAGCAAACTTGACGAAGCAGCCAGAATGCGAATTCTCCGCTTTGCGCGGATCATCGGGAAGCCGATCAAGAAGATCATGGTTGGGAATCAGGGGACTGGAGCTACTCCGAACTTCCGATTTGTCTTCCGCGGATCTGGGAATCAACCCGCCGATTTTAGTGGTCTTCGCTACGACCAAGAAACGTGGCGGTTTTCAAAGCTCCCGGGTGGGATCAAGATCGACGAACATCTGGTGCGCTTGTATCGAACCTGGCCCCGGCAGTAGGTTGGGAGCGCTCCGGAATGAATTGCGTCAAGCAGGCTGTAAGCCTGCTTTCTCCCGAGCCATCCGCCGCAATTCGGCACAGCCCGCGTCCAAACTGGCCCCAGGCGGATTGATGTGTTTGTAAGCATTCCAGAAAGCTTTCCTTCCCTCAGGCAAGCGATCAATCCCGGCCAGGATCTCAAGGTGACCGATGGAACTGGCCGCTCGGAGAAGCTTCTCGATCGGATGCTCGGGTGGCGGGGCCTTCCGGCGTCTACGTGTCATGTAACTTCCTTGTGGGTGGGGCGGGATCGTCCGTGCATCGCTCTTTGCACCCGGAGCCAGATGGTTAATTTGGTCGGGGAGTGAACGGTTAGGGTGGAGCGCCAGCGAGGTGGTTTACGCTGCTGGCGAGAGGAACTAGGATGGCTCGCTTCTATTTGGCCTGCGTTCTCGTCGCGGCATCGATTTTTTATGTGAATGCAGCGATGGCGGAGACGCCTTGGCAGAAGGATACCCGCCGCCTGTGTGTATCGACCCAGCAGCAAGCGTGCTGGATCAAAGCGGGTGCTGCTCTATGCGATAAAGATCAAATGCGGTGCGACAAGCTTCCGGACCATGCTCCGGCCCGGATCATTGGGCACGGTGGCAGTCGATGGCACGTTCAAACAGCCTATGGAACCGGCTGGGTCTCGGAACGCATGATCATGATGGACTGCCGGCTTATGTCGCCGCCGCATCGGTGTTGAGCAGTGCCTTAATAAGCCGAGAGCTGGTCATTCTAGATGATTGGCGGCGCACCCCCTCCTCCCCTAGCGCCGCCAATCAGACTTATGCGGCCGTGTTGAGATGGGGGGCCTTAGCAAGATGTGTCGCAATCAGCTGGCGGGCCTCGGAGTGGGTCACACCTCGGACGGCTGCGATCTCCCGGGCCATGAAGTCCAATGCGGTTTCGAAGATCTGCTGCTCACTGTAGGAGGCCTCCGTCTGCTCAGATCCTCTGTTCAGGTCCCGCAGAACTTCGGCCATTGCGGTCAGCTGGCCGGTCGCCATACGCTCCTGGAAATCGGTGGCACGGCGGTTCCACATGCCGCGCTTCGCCTTTGCCTTTTCGCTGAGGATTCCAAGAGCCTGTTCGATGACGGCAGGATCCGACAGCTTTCTTAAGCCGCTGCTCTTTGCTTTTGCGAGTGGAATGCGGACGGTGAGCCGATCCTTCTCAAGAGTGATCGCCAGGAGCTGGAGTTCGAAACCGGCAATCTCCTGCTCTTCAATCGCTGTGATCACCCCGACGCCATGAGACGGGTACACGACCGTTTCACCGGGCTGGAAGCTAGGAGTATTGATCTTCGTCGTCATTCAGAAACGGTCTCCTTGAAGCTCGGGCTGTGTCGCAGGCGAGGGTTTGTAATGACCACGCCTCCAGATCGTGAAATAGCAGAACTTTCGCTCATCGACGCGGTTCCGCGCATCGGCCGATCAGCGTCGCTCTCCAAAAGGGCCGGCTCAACGGCAATTCCTGCTACGCTCGCGTTGGTTAATCCATTCGCTCATGGCGAGGCTAGGGCGATTGGCGGCGCAACCCCTTCCTCCCTGGCACCGCCAATCGACAGGATCAAGCAGCAAAGGCGAGATTAAATTCGGCTTCTGTATCCTGATCGTCCTCATCGAAGGCAAAGGCCAGCACGCTTTCATCATGAAGCTGCTGCCAATCGATCTCGCCTGCCTCGAGAAGCTCCCGCATTTGCTCACGGGCTTGGTGAAGCCTCGCCTCTAAGGGGTTCAAAGGGGGCGGCATTCTCAGATCAAGCAGCGCGGGCGGATGCCGGTTCTCGCCGGCCGGAGCCTGCAGGGCCTCCACCTGCTTCAGGTACCACTCGGTCATGATCCGGGCGAGGAACTGGTTGGTCTTGCTGATTCCGGCCTCTCGGGCCTCGACCCTGGCTTTGGTGCCGTAGGCCTGAGAATCCACCGTTGCCACACGGGGATGGTGGCGCAGTTCGGCAGCTCCGACACCTTTGAGGCCGAACAGATGGAGCCTGATGTCCGTCCCTCGGAGTTCCCGGTCGAGCGTCTCGATGACCTGCAGGATGCCTTGCGGCCCATGCAGATGCCTCCGGCACATGGATCCGACTCCGACGATTGGGAAGCCGGAGAGGTCGGGCATGCGCTCCAGGCAGCGGACATAGTCCTCGGGAACCCAACCCTGCAGGACAGGCATCAAGCGGCTGAGGATGCCCCGCTCTCTGGCGCCCCGAATGCAGGCCCGATTGAGGTCAACCGTTGCCGAGATCCGGTCTAGGACCAGATCGCGGTTTCGGGCCACCTCGGGTTCGACACAGAGATCAGCGGCTGCAGCCCATCTCCAAGGATAGGCTGCGCACAGATCGAGGTATTCGTCTACGGACCAAGGGAGCCCGCGGTACCGGCTGGCTGCAACGAAACCTGCGCTATCAAGATACGCTTCTAAACCATTGAGATGATGCAGGTTCGTGGTTCTGAAGCCATGCCAGACAGGAACCCCGTTGGCGTCCTTCTTCCATATGGAAAGCGCATTGGCGCTGATCAGGACGGGCGCGTTCAGGGAACGGGCAGCGTCGATCAGCGGCCCTCGCATCACATGCGGGAGGCCGAGGAGAAACTTGAGCATATCTTTGTCCGGGATAGCGCGGCTTGGGGTTTGTCAGCCGGCGATGGGCAAAGAAAAAGGACCGGCGGAAGATCCTGCCGATCCTTGGAAAATCAGATGCTTACAAGCGAATGCTAAGCCGATGGCTTATTGTGGGTGACGCTTGTTGTACCACTCGTTCGCTTTCAGGGCCGCAAAGGCTAGCAGTACGACCATGCCGGGCAGAACGACAGAAACCACCAGTGTTTGTCCGTTCATGATATCAAGCCTCTAAGAGCCTTCCTGGCGATAATATGTAGTAGAACTGCAGCAATTGTCCAACCGGCTGCAACCGGCAGGAGTTCCGCGAGCCGCACCGTGTTGGCAAAATTGCCAATGTTATATAGATACCCCGCAAGCGGGGTGGCGATGCCGACAGTGAAGCAGGCAGTCGACATTCGGTCAAAGTTGTTCGCGAGCAGCTTTTGCCGCTCGTTGAATATCAAACTCACAGCACCGGACCTCCTTGGAAGCGTGTGGTAGCTTTGAGGAGATCCAGCCTTTTATGGGGTTTGATCTTCCTCAGGTTCACCACCCAGTGGAAGTCATGAGCCTTAAGCGACCTTGCTTCCTGCTTGAGCTGCTCTGGCCTCGGCCGCTGCGGCAGCCTGCTCGCGCTGACGATGCTCGGCCAGTTGCTGGCGAAGGTCCTGGTAGAGCGGGCGGAACGTTGGCCCGTGGTCTTCGACCATGTCAGCGAGGATGTGAACAGCCCGGACCAACTTCTCTTCCGTGATCGGTCCGCGCTCCCGGTGATGCCATTCGCTCATGGTGCCGTCTCCTCATGATGGAGCGGGCACACTGCGCCGAGGATCTTGATAGGAGGTTAAGCTTGCCTGGGGCTGGTGGCGGCGTCCACAAACTGGTGTCCCGGCCGGCGCTGCCTTAACATCGCCGGCAAATCACACCAGGAGCAGATTGCTGAAGCACTGATTTGCTCAAGAAATACTCACGATATTGTACGATGAACCTATTTGACCGACACGTCGTCATCGACGTTGAAACCGCCCAATCCTATGATCACGTCATTGAAATCGCCGCTGTTGAGGTCGTTGGCGGAACGATCTCCCCTCGCTCGTTTGTCCGCAGGGTCAAGCCGCGCTCAGCCATGAGCCCATTCTGCTATGCGGTGCATCGCATTTCGCTGGCTGACTTGGAAAATGAGCCACACTTCGAGGAGGTCGTTCACGAGCTCATTGAGTTCGTGGGTGATGATACGATTGTCGCTCACAACTATGCCTACGAGTACAATACGCTCAAACGAGAGTTCGAGCGGGCATCACGGCCGACTTACCCGCGAGAGCGCTTCTTTTGCACCATGGCTCTGGCAAAGCGCTCGGGCCTGCCCGGCAAACTCCGCCATGCTTGTTCGCAGGCGGGCATCAGCATTGCTCACCTGCGTGACGCGCACGATGCGTTGAACGATGCCCTCTTGGCGGCCCATCTGTTTCTGAAGCTCAATCCGGCGAAGCGGCCCTGACGTCGCAGCAGGCCATGACACCCTCACGCAATCTAGGCCTGGTAATCCTCCTGCAGGGCTTAGGGGGAAGTCATGTGCAAGCGACAGATCGACAGGCGGCCAACACCGCCGGCGCCATCCAATGACAACGAACCGCGCGTGATAACCCGTCTCATGCTGGCGCGGTCGGTGTCCTATCAGACAGGCATTATGGCCGCGGTCCTGGAGCGAGCGGAGCGGGTCAGGTTGGATGTTCTGGCTGCTGGCGTGGTAAAGATCCAAGGGGCACGTCGCTGGTAAGCAGCCCATAATATTGCCACGGTTGAACGGCCAAGGTTGGCTTGTGCGGTTTCAGCCTCCTTGAACCGCATAAGCCCTGGTTGAGGGTTCACCCGATTTCCTCGGCCGGGGCTCCAGCCGCCCTCAGCCGGAGGTCCGCAGTGGCCCCTCGGTGAGGGCGTTTTGCTGTCCCCTCGGTGATAAGGCTCCGTTAACCATACCTGCGCGACGATGCAGTGCCTGATCAAGACTGGGGGAACTGGCATGAATGTCGTGGTTTTTGCATCCCGCAAGGGAGGTTCCGGAAAGAGCACCCTTGCCGCGCAGCTGGGGAGCTACATGGCCGAGAATGCGCGGCCGACGCTCCTGATCGATGCGGACCCGCAGGGGTCTTTGGCCCTTTGGCACCGGGTCCGGGGCGCACAGGATCTTCCGCTCCATGTTGGTACCAAGCATCTTGCGGCCACTCTGGCGAAGGCACGTCGAGCCGGGGCTGAATGGGTCCTGATCGACACGCCGCCCAATGCGGAAGCCTCAGTGGCCGAGGCGATCTGGCACGCGGATCTCGTCGTGATCCCCATGCGCCCGGGTCTATTCGATGTCGATGCCGTTCAAGCCACAATCAAAATGTGCCGTGAACTCAAGAAGCCTTACGCGGTGGTGATCAACGCGGCCCCGGTCAAGAATGGTTCGGAGGATCCGATGGTTGCGGATGCACGCGGGGCCATGCAGGCGCTCGACGTTCCGACATGGTCGGGTCAGATCACGCATCGCGCTGAATTGTCGCTTTCCCTGTCCCATGGAGCCGGTGTGAGCGAGTTCAGCGCCGGATCGGCTGGATCGGAGGAGATCGGCAGCCTCTGGCGGGCGCTCACGCGGAGCTTTGAGGCAATCGATGCGATGACCGGCAAACAGGATCAATCCGCTTAACTAGCTGATGTGGTCTGCCGAAATGGCCAGTTAGCTTTTGGTTATTGCGTATTAGGGTGCCAGGCCTTTCAGAACCGCGCCACCTATAAAGCGCATTTGAGGCGCGGTCTCAATGCTCCAACCGCTTGTAGTCAGATCTTCAAGCATGTGAAGGAGCTTACGCATGAGCCGGATGCAAATTCTTGTTGTGAGTGCCCTCTGTCTACTTAGCATGCCGAATGAAGGCGCGTTGGCGCAGCAAGATCAAACGTTGCCAGAGCAACAGACACATAGACGGCGGTTCTTCTCCTCCCGCCTTGCAGTGGATTATCCACTGCCGCTAACTGTACCTACAGGTGGGAAGGCAGACGATCGACGCACGATAGCAAATTTCATTCAAATGAACACGCGTATTGCGACCCCCACCATCATCAGGAGGCAAGGTTACGTGGAGGGAGATATTTGGGTTGGATCGCTAGATAGCCTGAAGTTCAAGGCAGCTCTCAGCTCTTTGTTTGGCGCTTCAATCGTCAAAGATGATTTGGAAGCATTTCTGGCTGGGCGGACGGATAGAAGGTTTCAAGATAGTACAGCTGAAGCCTTAGATATATTAAGGGAACGCTACATAGCTGAAGCCAACAAGGGCCCGCCAGATGATCCTGAGAATCCGAACGAGCCACCTTATGATATCGTTGAACTCGATAAAGTTGTCGCTGAGATAAAGTCAGAACTGGACAGAGTAGGTGTATATTCTACTGGCATCGCCAGCGGCGGAATTTGGCCTAACGGGACTATACCATATGAAATCGACGAAAGCTTGGAACAGCGTAAGCCTGAAATCGATAAAGCAATAGGGATTTGGAGAGAAGCAACCGGAGGGGCAATCAAATTAGTGGCGCGTCAGGCGGGGGAAAAGAACTACGTCAAGTTTCAGTTGGATCAAGGGGCTTGCAGTTCGTCTATAGGTATGAAAGGGGGAGAACAAATCATCAGATTGAAGCCTGATTGCAAGTGTGGCAATATTGTGCATGAGATTGGTCACGCAATTGGTCTTTATCATGAGCACACCCATCCTAACCGGGATGCATTTGTTGAAATACACTGGGGAAATATACAAGATAACGCAAAGAACAACTTTGAAATATCATCGAACGCGCGAGCCTTGGGCGAATACGACTACGGAAGTGTGATGCATTATTCTGGGGAAGCCTTTGCAAGACCTAATTCGGGACCCACAATCACACCGAAGCAAACCACGCAGGTCACACTTGGTCAGCGCACTACTCTGAGCGCGAAGGACATCGCGGGTGTGGCAGCATTGTACGGGTTTGCTCCCGCTGCGAGTGCTCCGGAGGCAGCAAAGTGCCCAACCCAGTAAGAGGATATAACGGGCACAAGTTATAGAGGCCTGTTGTCAGGTTAGTTTTCGGACGCACCGATGAGTTTTTACTAGGTGCGTCCATCCAAAAGCTAACCGAAGATCTCGTGATAGGTGATCAGCGCGAAGACCAGCGGAAGGACGATCGCGATCATCGAGAGGAAGAGCGACACGATGATGGTCATCGCGAAATCGAACGTGGCATACCCGTAGCCGCGAAAGGTGCCGGCCACCCGCTGCGCCTTGTACTCTTGGATCCGGCCGATCGGCGCGAGGACCGGACTGGCAGCGAGATAACCCCACTTCTGGAAGAACGACTTGAGACCAGCGGCGAACGCGCCAGGGATCGATCGGTAGTGCTTCTTCAGCCCACTCCACGCGTAGAGGACCAAGAAGATCGGCATGAGGATGTACCAGACTTGGCCGGCCACTTCGGTATACTCGCGGATGTCCGCCCAACCCCACTTGTGGAGCAAGATGCCGGCGACCCACGCCATGCCGAACGGCAGACCGACGCCGAGGACCGCGCCGGCGAGCCATGGGCCACCCTGGGTCTTCTCCTTCTTGATGTCCGAGATGTACTCCGCTGGGACGTCGTAGAAGAAGGCCTTCGCGAACGCCCAGCCGATCCACCCCACCACGAGAAGGGCTCCGAGTCCGAGTACAACCCAGAGCCCGCTCTGCAGCGAGTTCATAACTGCGTCGCGGCCGAACAAAAGGACCAGGAGGATCCCGCCCAAGAGGAACTTGATGATGGTGGCGTCTCTTGATGACATCTCGGCCTCTCAGTCCGCCAGCCACTTCGCGTAGGCGCGCATGTCGATCATTGGGACGGTCGCACTCGCCTGGAGCTTCGCGATCAGCTCGAACAGGAACGCCGTCGCCGGCTTGCCCTCAAGGGTAAAGACGTAGGTTTCGTCCTCGCAGCGGCTGAAGTGGCCGTGCGCCGCCACGCACCCGAGATCCACGCTGCCGTCCGGATCGCCGTCCGCGAGCGCCTGCTGCAGCGGCTGTCCGAAAGGCGTCTTCCAGGAGCTCTCGAAAGTCAGCAATCCACCGAGGATGCGGTGGAGCGGCTTTGGCTTCGCGATGCCGCTTACGTTAGGGACGGGGAGGCTGGTCCGGTACAGACGTCGGACGCTGGCGATCTTGTCTTGTGCATAGCGTACGTTTTCCACGTCGATTGCCTGCTTGGCCTCAAACACGGCGTAGACGCTCTCGGCCGGGATGATCGTCTGCCCCTCGAACGTGAAGATGAAGGGGCTGTACTGCCGATCGAACACGACGACGTCGATCTGCTGGCTGAACTTGCCGTTGCTGTCGACCACCGTCGCCCGGGCGACGCTGTAACGCTTCGGCAGGTAGTTGCCCAGGAGTTGGAGCCAGATGTTCTCCGTTGCATCTCCCTTCAGAACGGGGTGACCGAGGAGTGCCCGCGAGTGCTCGAGCTTTTGGTGGATCTCCGTGTGGAGGCCGGCGAGGAGGTTGGCGAGGTTCCACTCGGTCATTTTACTACCCGGTCCCAGGATGCTGCTGACAGGGCGTCCTTGGCGGCGCTGGCGATCATGGCTTTCTGCATCGCAGTCAACTCGTCGGAAAGGATGTTGTTGGTGTTGGCGGGATCGACGACCCGGGCGTTCGGGAAGCGGTCGCGCAGGTACGTCAGGCAGGTCACGACATTGCCGCTGAGGCCGATGCTGTAGGTGTTCCTCAGGGCCTCGATGACGCTGAGCTCAAGATAGAATGACGGGAAATCCAACCCCTTCTGGTTTCGCCAGAGCTTGAGGATCCGGATCTCGTCCCGTCGGCCGCAGTTGGCCACGATGTCGATGTGGCGCGCCACGTTTGTCTTCGTCCAGGTGTCGGCCTTGCTCCGGTACAGGCTATGGTCCTGGCTGTAGCTGTCCTGACGTTTTGCCGGGACGACGTCGACGTCGAACCCGTTCACCTTGATGCCAAGCGACACATTCTGGCGGCGGGGCGTGAAGCCCTTGCCCTTCAGATGGTCGTGGAGCTTGTCGTACACCTCATTGAGTGTCTCCCGGGTTTCGGACCGCAGGGAGACGAAGATGTCGATGTCGGTCCCGCTACGGTTGGCCGTACCCTTGGCGAACGACCCGCTCGGCGTGATCGCCGCCAGGTATTCTCCGGCCCAATTCTGCAGAATAGGCACGAGGGTCGTTTTGCAGACGTTGAGGGGGGTGTAGAGGCCGGCCGGGATCGCCTCGCGGATGAGGATATTACGGAGATACTGGTCTGGGGAAATCATTATGGACTATGGCGGGAATGAGGCGTCCCAAGCTACCTGAGGCGGGGGCGCACGCAAGAGCGACATATTGGTTGTCCCCGCCAGACAAAGAAAAGGCTACGTAAAGGGGGTCCTTCCGGTCTTGATCTCTTGTCTATTCCCCGATGAAGTCCACAAGGTCGTCCTTCTTCGGCTCTACCGGCACTGAAGTGCGATCAATTAGTCAGATCAAAGGTCGGTGTAGCCCTTCTGTCGCTGGGTTTCTGCCCAGCCCTCTAGCGCTTTTGCGGCGACCACCTCGTCAGGGTAAATGTCGACCTTCCCCTGTCCCTTGGTACCAACATAACCCCAGTTGCGCACCAGCCGGATCGTGCCGAACAAGTCGCGCTCAATCATCAGGCTGAAGAAGCGTGCCCTGCCCTGCTCCGGGTCACGCCGATAGAGCACCAAGTGGTGCCGTATGGGCGAACGGGCGTCGGGCATCGGATAGCCACCCCCTACTCAGGCTTGTCCTTCTGGAGCGTCTTCTCCATCTCGCGCATCATCGCCTTCTCGATCTCGTCAAGATCGACCTTGATGGCCTGATCGCCGGTCTGTGCCGTGGCCCTGGTCACGGGGACTTGTCTGGCCTTTGGGCGGTTGGTGGCCATCCGGGTCTGGGCGGGGAAGCGGCCCTCCATGGTATCGATGAGGCTGTTGAGCGCCGCATCGGACAAGGTGATCTCCGGAACCTCATCGAGCCCTCTTAGGGCGATGGAGTGATGGGTGTAACGAGGATCTCCGGTCACCTCAGGACCAAACCAGTCCAGAGGCTGGAAAGCCTGCGCCTCGGCCTCGGTGTCAAATTCCACCGTGACGAGATGCAGGGCACGGGGACGAACAATCTGGTCGACCAGGGCGTGGCGGTCGCTGATCGGCAGGGCTGTTCGCGAATAGTCGACCTCACCGGCGCAGACATCGAGCAGCGCATGGATGTGGCCCACCGGAACCTCGGTCTCCTCCTCGACGTCGCCATCGGGTCCTGCCGAACTGAGGATGAGGAGCCCTCGGCTTTCCTCAAGACGGACCCAGGAGGTTCGGTCCCGCTGCTCCAGGAAGAAGCCTTCGACCTGGCGCAAGCCGCCCCTCTCCCGTTGGATCAGACGGGCGAAGGAGGGGGTGAGGAGAAAGCGGCGGCGAATGGTCATGAAGCCCGAGGAATGAAAGGACTTGAGGAGGCTTTCCTAGGTATACGGCGCAGGAGAGGCAGGGCAACCCAGAACCCAGCGATATGGTTTCCGCTCAGCCGCTGGCCTTGCACTTTTCCTTCTCGCGGATCTGGCGCTCAGACAGGTACTGGCGATCGTACAGAAACAGCGGGTCAGCGTCCTCGCCCCGCATATCAGACCATGCAGTGATGCTTGTGAGCGGGACGACATGGTAATGCGAGGAACCCCTGTTCCGCGGCTCGAACAGGGCAATCTGACCGTCTGGGCTCTCCGCCAGGGCGCCTGTGAGCGCGTGGCCCGAGGCGAGATAGAGGATCACGGCACGGTCGAGCGGCAGTTCCTTGAGGCCGGCGAGAGGATCGATCTTCTCAGATACCGGAACCGGTGACCGGGCCTGTTCCTGAGCTTTGAGCTTGTCTTGAAGCTTCTCGACAAGGTCGAGGCCAGTGCTCCCGATATGGGTGACGTCCTTCAGGCACAGGACATGGGATTCTTCGGTATCGGACAGCGACAGCTGCTCGCAATTCGCAAAGGTGGCGAAGTAGGCATGGATTGTGTTCAGAAGGGCCTCAACCGTCTCAGGTTGATCCCCAGTCCTCTGTTCGGCTGTGTCCACGAGGCGATTTCCTTGGTTTTAGAGGGAAGGATCATGCCGCAATCTGCTGGCCCATCTTGTCGATCAGGTCATTGGCCCGGGCGATGATCCGGGTCCGGATCTCCCGCTCCGCCTCCTCGTACGGATCAGGGTGGTAGATTAGGGTCACGGCCCGGCGGAGCTTCGTGAGGTGCCCCTTCTCCTTGATTGACTGCGCCCGGATGAAGGTTTCCGTGACGGACCAGAGGCGAGCCTCCTGGAGGTCGGTCTGCTTCACCTCGGGGTCGGGTGCCACTGGGCGCGCCGTCTGGTGAGTAGCCTGGATGCAGCAGGAGAGCTCCAGCGAGGAGATGTCGCCGACGGCAAGGTCTGCCACCGGCACTGGGACGGTGAGCTTCTCGGATCCGTAGTAGACAACGAGGGTCATCGATTTCGTGAAGTTGCGCTCTTTTCCTGCGAAGGCGCTGCCGTAATAGAACTCCCCGTTCTGGCCTTTCGCCCGCAGCTTGCGGTAGATGCCGCCGTTGCTTGCCTCGAAGACGGCGTCAGTCAGCAGGATGTCGAGTCGATCAAACCGGACCTCTGCCCCTGAATGAGGATCCCGGCGATTGACGGTCAGATAACCGAGATGAAAGCGGCTGTTGTCGTTCTGGGCACGGCGCATCGTCATGGCGGGTCCACCACTTATCGAAAACACAGGAATAGAAGGTTGCCCGATGGTGCGGGCCGGCTCGGGTCAGGCGCAGAGGAGGTGAGCGTGCCCGTCCTCAAAGGCTTCCAGCGCGAGGTCGCGGTCATCCTCAACGAGATCCGCGGCAACCGAGGGTCGTTCCAGCCTCTGCCACTGCGGCCCCTCGGCTTGGGCGTGGTAGCGCTCCGCCCACTGTTCCACAGCGGTGATTGTTGCGGGAACCAGGCTGACGCGGTTGTCCCAGCGGCCGCCGTCACAATCGATGCCGCCATGGACGATCGCGACCATTCCGCCTTCCTCGAGTTCGGCGAGTTGCCTCTTCCGCTCAATGCGTTGGGCGAGGAAATCGACCTTGTTGCGGTTCAATTCGCGGAACAGACGGCGGATGAGGCTTCGGTTCGTGCGCGTGAGCTGCATCGAGATCTCCCTTCCCTTTCGGGGTTTTGACCAACTGTCGGGTTCACCCAATGCTCGACTTAAAAGCTCACAACGCGAGTTCTTGCGTACTACGGCGCAACAAATGAGCGGCACGCCTACAAGGCGCAGCGCCTACCCCTTCCCCACCCTGGCGCTGCGCCTTTGGGACAGCAGGCATGGGCCAAGAACAACCTAAGTCGAACTTAAGCAGGGACAGGAATTTCGAGCGATCCAGCAAACAATTTGGTTCAGCCTGTATTCAGGCGTGCTGTGATGAAATGAATTCAAGTTGGGGTTCTGTGTTAATTCCCCCAGAACTGTTCCGGAGACATTACATGCGTAAGATCGCTACTCTTGCCGCAGTGGGCGTTCTGGCTCTTGGCGCTCTATCCACCTCGGAAGCTGAGGCCCGCTCGGGCCGCCGCGGGGCTGCTATTGCGGCCGGTGCTGTTGGCCTTGCTGCCGGCGCCATCATTGCTGGTGCGGCCTCTCAGGCTTATGCGGCCCCTGCTTATGGTTATGGCGCACCTGCCTATGGCTATGCCGCTCCGGTGACCTCGTACCGCTATGATGACGGCTATTACGCACGGCCGGCCTACCGGGAGCGGCGTGTGGTCCGCTACTATGAGGAGCCCCGCCCGGTGTACCGTACCCGTCGCGTGGTTCGGTCCTATGACTATAGCTACGGCTCGCCGTACTACGGCTCTGGCTATTATGGCGGCTGGTAACCTCCTTGAGAAGCAAATAGGGCGGTCGGCATGACCGCCCTTTTCTGTTTTACGCGGCTTCTGCCATTGGCGCTGAGGCAGGCTCAAGGGTCACGAGGGGCGTTTCGCCCTTCTTGATCCGGACGGTAACGGTCATGGCGATGATCTCTTCATCCTCACCGTCAATCTCACCGATGAGGGAGTAGGCTTGGTCGAGTACCGCTGCCTGAACCTTCTGCTGGAAGTGTGAGCGGGTCTGGCCGGTGATCTTAGCAACCAGAGCCGTGTAGCTCTCCTCAGCGGCACGCTCCTGCGGCTCATAATCTTCTTCCTCATTATTCCAAGGGATTCCGCGCATCATGCGCGACACTGCCTCATCCTCCCGGCCCTTGGCGATTATTACAAACGGGTAGTTCGTGTCCCAATCCGGATTGAAGTAGACCGCCGGAATCGGAACCGTGAGTGAACCATGGCCGCCCTTCCGGTCATCGATCAAGAACTTGAGTGCCAGGTCCTCGACAATGGTGTCGTAGAGATCCTCAATATCGACCTCTTTTATGGCCTCGCCCACATCCGTGAACGTGAGGGGATAACCGGAGGTGCCATCGTCAAGCGGCACCTGGATCTCGTCGCCCTCGGCTTTGATCAGCAGGGTGTTCCCGACCACGAACGGGATCGTCTCTCGGCCGAGGATGTATTCGATCTCTCCTACGTCGAACAGGATCCGGGTGACCTCGGGGCAGCCGCCCTGGCTGTAGTTGCTCTCGAGCATCGACTCCAGATAGCCGCCATCCTGGACCCCATAGGACTCTAGCGAGAGGCTGACGATCTCGTGCAGTTCAAGGCGGTCGCCCTCGGCACTGATCAGCCCGTCACCCTTTGGCATCCAGCGGGTGCCGGCCATGTTGGCGACTGACGCTGATGGACGAGGAATCGGATAAGGCGAAAAGGTTCGCAGCGGATGGTGAGCCGAGAGCCCGTTCACGAGGTCCGGATTGGAGAGCATCTTGCAGTAGAGCAGATCAATGGTCTTCCAGATCTCCTCCAGGCCGTCGTTCTGGATCAGGACGTCACGCTCAGGCAGCTTCAGCTTGAGATGGGAGGTGTCGTGCACATCGATCAGAACCATCGTGCAGAAGCTGGTCTCCTTGAACAGCTTCTTCTCCTCGTCGAGGGTGACAGTCTTCTCAACGTCTGGAATCTTATGCCCGGCGCGGTGGTCCTCAAGGCTGATGACCTTGCCGAAGAAGTTGAGCTTCGTCTTCTCCTTGCGCCACATTTCCCCCTTGATCCGGGCGAGCTTGATGGTGACGCCGTGCACCGTGTCAGTGTGTACCGCCACCATGCAATCGGCATGATCCGTCAGGGCATGATCGAGGAAGGTCTGGGGCATGACAATGGTCGGCACACCTTCTGGAAAGCCCTTCAGGGTTGCTGTCAGGCCGGAGTAGACCACGCACTTCTGGATGATCTCGCCCAGGCGTAGACCGTCCTTGTCGGTGAAGGCACGGATCCGGATCGAAAGACCGCCCTGTTGGGGATGTCCAGTGGTCAGGGCGGCAGTCGCATTGCCGGTGAAGGCCGCCTTTGGGATCTGCATTTCCCAGTTATGGGAACGAACGACAACATCGTAGTGAGCAAGGGCGAAGAATCCGAGCCCTGCGGCCGCCTCATTGATCTCTACGGCAGCGTCGTTGTTGCTGCCGCCTGCCATCAGGAGCACATGGGCATTCTCAGCCGTCAGGCCGTGCCCGTCATCGGCGATGATGAGATCACCGTCCTCCAGGGTGAAGTGGACGTTCTTTGCCTTCGCGCGGCGTGAATTTTGGATCATCTCATCGATGATGCAGTCGAAGGAATGGCTGAAGAACTGGTCAGCCCGGGAGATGAGTTTGCGGCCGAGCGTGGCTTCGACCTGGGTGGTGGAGAGGATGTTCATTACAGGAACCTTAAGGATCTGGAGAGGGTCAGCCGGCGAGGGTGAGGAGAGCCGAGACGGCGTTGTCGTTGCGATGCTCGTCGTCGGCTTTGAGGATCTTGTCGACGGCTGGAAACAGCCGGACGATGTCCTGGTAAGTCAGGCAGTCATTGAAGGCTTGGGCGAACTGCGGCACCTGTCCGAACTCTGCCATCACAGCCGGGCAGATCTCTTCCTCCAAGGTCTTGATGTGCCCTTTCAGTGTGTCCTGGTAGGTCTCAACTCCTGGTGCTTCCGTTGACAGGGCCCAAGCGAGAGTCGCGATCGGCAGGCAGGAAGCTGGTCCACCCTGCCCTGCGCCATTCACGTGGCTGAAGCTGAGAATGTCGCCGGCCATAGTCTGACGGTACTTGGCGCCTTGCGGCACCTGGAACGTCAGGAAGCCAGGCCGGGCGCAGTGATCGAGCCACACGCCCCACATGGAGCGGTACGTGGGGGCAATCTCGACGTAGCCCAGCAGGTGGCTTGCCAGGGCTCCGAGCTCGATCTCATTGGTCTTCTCGGCGAGACCCGCCACGATGAACTCATCGTGGGCTTTGTAGCGATCGGAGGCGATGGTGCCGATCTGGTAGGCGCAATGAACGATGTCGCTCAAGAGTCTGGCGCGGCGCTCGAACAGGGGTTTGCAGGCTTGAGCGTTGATGAGGGATATCGCGTGCGAGAGCGCGCGAGCCCGGTGCCCGTTCCTGAGCTTGAAATCATGTGTCATGGGATCCTCCGGTCAACTCTGTGCCGGTAAGGGTGGGTTGCGGTTCGATCGACCATGCGTCGAGCCCGCGCCGTCGAGATTCTTCTTTGGGGTTTGAGGAATGCCGACTGGCAAATGTTCAGAACTGAAAAAATAAAAGGCTGGCCTGAACTCAATCAGGGCCAGCCTCTGGATGGTTAACGGTGGTAGGTGTCAGGCCCCGGCAGGGACCTGGTCGAGGAAGCCCGTGACCTGCTTCAGGCGTCCGTTGTTCAACGTGGCGAAGTCGGTTCCTTTGATCGGGCCATCCGCGCCCTCGGGCCCGAGCTGCCAGGAGAACCTGATGTTCTCGCCGTAGCCATCAGGTTGGCCGATCAGGGAGAAGCGAAAGTCGGGGAAGCGCTGGTGCACCGCGCTGATGAGCGCATCGATCTGGCTATGGCCGCTCCCCTGCATAAGGGGATCGCTATAGGTGCCGTCCTCGGACCATAGATTGGCCAGCTGATCCTGCCGGCGGTCGGCATTCGTCTCGTTCCAGAGAGCGATGTAGCGGTTAGCGATCGAGGTGGCGTCGGTCATGAGATGTCTCCTGATAGTGGGCTGGGGCAATCCCGGCATGAGGACCATGAAGGAGACAGAGAGGCGGGTCGATTACGCCCGAGGTAATGCTTCATGCGGTCGCGACGACGTCGTCCGCGGCGGTTTCCGGTGAATGGCCCGTCTCGTAGTAATCGCGAGCATCCCCATAGCGGGCCTCCGGCAGGTTGCGCTTGGCAAGCTCCCCGTTCAGAGCCAGCCACCACGGCGAGAACTCGGTATTGGCCTTTGTCGATGCCGTCTCCAGGAGACGAAGGCTGGTGTTGGTGTAGTACGTCATCGATAGTCCTCCTGTAAGGATCGTGGATGCAAGCGTTGGCCTCGCCAGAGACCAATTTCTCTGAACATGTGTCTTATCAAGTTTGGGAGAACTGCCGTGACGTCGCTGTTCCGAACGGCGGATATAAAAACGCCTTGGCTGAGGTGCTGTCTTTTACCCTCAACCAAGGCGTCCGCGGTCAATTAGGGAGAGACCACAACTGAGTAGATAGGATGCCTGGTGATCGCGTCAACGCACTATCAAACGAAAACGCCCTGACAGAGTTAGCCGTGCGGAGCTCACTGTCAGGGCGAATTGTTGTGGCACCGGTTGCAATACCACGTCACGATAATACACCAAGTGCCTCGCCGGTTCAACATTAGGCTGTGCACAAGCAGAGTTGCCCCGGCAGGAGGCTGAGCACCAGACCTCCCACCAGGGCGCGTGCGATGTGTTCCGGCATCGCACGATCTATGTAGATGCGGCCGCGACATGCCGATGTGCGGCGACGCACGTTAGCAGTTCCGGACGCGATCAACTGACCGCACTGCAGCCAGCACATCAGTCTGTCCGGCTGTGGTCGAGGCCGACATCACGAAGCATGTGCGGGCTGAGCTCGTGACGCAGCTCCTGCTGAAGTTCGTGACGGCGCAGGTGATCGAGTTCGGCTGTTGCTACAGGCCGCGCGTGATCATTCGCGGGCCTACGCGGCACGCGAACAAATTCAAAGCGGAAGGCGAGCCCTACAAAGGGCAGAGGGAATACGGTCGGGTTCATTGGAGCCACCAGCAGCTAGGGTCGTGACGAGGAGAGCGGCGCGTTGGTACGTGCAAATACGCATAAGCATGTAACGCCTCCTCTGGCTGTGGCTGTGAACCGGGCGGAAGATCCGCGGGGCAGCTTCAATACCAGAATTCTAGGTCGGATACTACCCCTGAGATCCGCATTTATTGATCTCGTCGGCCTGACTACTACTGTGCGATGAATTCCAGCGGTAGTAGGTGGATACCGACGTGCTGTTTGCCGGGACGATCAGTCCGTGCCCCTTCAGTTCATACATCGTACTGACGCCGATACCGCGGACCGTCCGACCGGTGGCGGTCTTCAGACGTGCCTTGAACTGCTCCCGTCTGGTGTAGGCGCTCATCTCGAGCGCATAGCGGAACTCCCCGCCATCTTTAAGCACCTCAAGGGCTTTCCTGGCCATTGTTGAGAGGGCGGGAAGGTCGCTCATGATCACCTCTGCATTATGGAGCTACGCCGAGAGCAACGCAGCGGATGCGCCAGAGCTCGGTCGCCTGGCACGCGTGGCCAGCCTGACCGAACAGGTCCTGCAGGCCGGTGGCCTCCGTCAGGACAGTCAGAAGGTTTGGGTTCTCGGCAACGTACTCGTCCCAGAGAACGGAGTAGAGCGCCCTCACCTCGTCGGCGTTCACAGCGCGCTTGCCCTTAGCCTCGCGCCAGCTCAGCCCCGTCGAGCCGTCAGCAAAAACCTTGGCGGCCTGATAGATCTCTTCGATGGACCTGTTTCCGCAGCCCTTGATCCGTGCCGCGAAGGCGCTGAACCGGCGATCTCCCCGGCTGGAGCATTCAAGGAAGGGAGCCGTGCCATGCTGAATCATTTCTGGGGATCCTCAACTGTTTCGCCAGAGGAAGAATCCTGATCTCGATCCCTATAGGTTTCCCGCAGGGTCAGCTTGATTAGTGGGGTGCTCGGTATGCCGGTTGGCCCATGCCAGTTTGACAGGATCGCGCCATCCGAGCTTCGCATCTGGACGAACTGTGCGGTGGCAGACCACAGCGACGCCCTCAAGGATGGCGGTTGCGATGTAGATACCGGGAGGAGCCGCCCGAATGATGACCTCGCGGTCGCGCATGCCTGGGCTTCCCAGTTCGTCCTCGTGCACCCAGACTTCCTTGCCGATCCATTCGGCGGGAGCCTTCCACCACCCCCGCTGGAACAGGATCGTTCCATCGCTTCGGACACGCCGAAGGCCGCCGAGAAGGTAGCCGTCGGGCGCCTTGATGTCGTTGGCGCGGGTCATGCCTGAGGCTTCACGGCTCCAGAATCTGCCGGGTACTCGCCGCGATCGTCGGCGGGGAATTGGAAGCGCGAGAGATTGTGGATGTTCGTCTTCATCATCTCGTCCGTGACCTGGAAGGCGAGAATCTTTTCGAAGTCACTGCGGTTCTTGTGAAGGCCAGCAACCTTCATCACGCTGTCCGGAATCTCTGAATAGTAGGCGTCCGCCGACTTGAACCAACTGGGGCTCTCCTGGCCCGCGGCCTCCCGGATGGCGGAGTCGGCGATCATGAAGCTCTTCAGGCGCTGAACCGCGATAACGATATTCAGCATGTCATAATTGAGGGGTCGCATCGTGGCCTCTGGATTGAGTAGGCGGGCTTCAGGGACTGCGGGTTAGGCGACAGCCACCACCCCGAAGGTGACGCCTCCCATGGACTTGGGCGTGCCGTTTAGCGGCGGGTGGACGAAATGCCCTGCGCCGTAGCAGACATCCGAGGTGTCCACCCCGTCGGCGCCGTAGCATTCCTTGGTGATCTTGATCGTGTAGCGAGGGCAGCCGTCGAGAAAGATCTCTCCGATGGCATGGACCTCTCCTTCAATGTAGTCGACCCGGACACCAGGCCGGTTGGCTGTTTCCATGCCGTAGATCCGGCCATCCTCCAGCAGCACGGCGAGATCGTAGGAACGGACCATGGCACCGACCGTGATAGGATTTCCGAAGATATCCTGGTCGGGCTTGGCGTATTCCGCGATCAGTTCGGGAGTCGAGGAAAGTGTGACGGCGCTCATGGACGATCTTTCTGGGATTTGGCGTTCAGCAGATTGCCTGCTCGAGGGCTGACTTCAGGGCGAGGTACTCGGGCGGGTCACTGTCGGCGATGCCGGTCCCCTCGAGCCACGGGAGGGCCCGCCGGATTGCGAGCGCCATCTTCGGTGCTGCGCAGAGAACCAGGGCATATGCTTGACTATCGTCGGTCGGGGTTTGCCCGTCCCCGATCTGGTTCGTGACGGTCTCCAGCCCTGACTGAGGTTCAACGATCAGCCGGAACTCGATCGCCCGGAGACGGTTCTGCGTGATCCGGTTGAAGGCGTCTTCACCGAATTTCGGCGTCAGGTCGCCGATCGGAACAATGGGTCCGCCTTCCCGGATGTTATGACCGCAGGTTTCCACCATCTTCGTCAGGTGGGAAATGTGGCGGGTGACGTTCTCGCCGGCATTATAGGCTGACAGAAAGTCGGCCAGAGAGGCCGTGATATCGTCCTTTGAATAGGGTTCCGGCCGGCACTCGAGGACCGGGATGATCTTCATGTGCTTGCGCAGGCTCACGAGATTGCTGAAATCCCAGCCTTCGTTGAGGGCGACCGCGAGTTTCGTGGCGAATTCGGCATCCTCCTCATCCACGGCGAAAACGCTGTCGATCCAGGTCGGAGGCGTGCCGCCGTTGGTGTATTCCCCTTCGACCGCAAAGCGGATGGTTTCACCCGCCTTCCGGAATCCGGTGATCCGGCGGGTTTCAGCATCGGGCTCTGAGGCGGAGAGAATCTCCTGGGCTCTAGCGACGGCGAAGAGGAAGTTGTCGATCATCAGACGCCTGGCTGGAGCTTCCAGGTCCACGTGAACAGGGGCATCCTGCCCTTCGAAGCTGACTTCGTATTGGCGGGTTACCGTATCGGGTTGAGCAGCGGTCATGGTGGGCCTTGCGCGGTAAAAGGAGGACGGAAGGAAGGTGATCAGGCCGCCAAATTGGGAGCCGGAATCCGCCCGATCGGCGAGAGGTCCACTGGAGGCTGGTTTTCGCCGAGCGCGGTTTCGGCCTGAGTGCCAGCCGGTGGCGTGGGCAGCATTGCCAGCACCTTTGCGAGGCGGAACTGGACTTCCTCAGGAAGGTTTGCCTTGACCTTGTCGAGTTCCGGCACCAACTCGGCCACGGCTTCCTCGAGCGTGTACGGCGGGAGGGGATCGCCGTGGCGCCAGATGTCGTCTCCGGAGTTGAGAACCACACGCTCGACCTCGAAGTGACCCGCAACGCCACCCTGGTCATAGGCTTCCTGTAGTTCGCCGACGAACTGGCGAACGAGGTGACCGCCAAGAACCTTCCCGTTCTTCGCCTGCTCGTCAGTCAGGCCGATAATCGGCAGGTCATCAGTCAGCTGGCGTTCGAAACGCACGTCAATGAAATAGCTCGTCATGGCAATCAGGCCTTTGCCGCGGCGGCGGCTTCTGGGGTTTGGGAGGGGACGAGGGCGATCAGAACCGCCAGTTCGTCGATCAAGTCAGAGGTGGGTTCGTCCCGGTCATGGGCCGCAATGAGGGCACGGGCGCTGCTCACGAGTTCCGGGAGGCCGACGGGGCTCTCCTCGCAGCGGCGAACCTCCACAGCATCGAGCGCCTCGAAAAAGCGGTCAGGATCCTTGAGGATCTTCCCCCTTAGGGTTCCTGCCTGGAGAGCGATGCCCCATCGGGCGGCGAAGTCGGCCTCATCGGCATCAACCGCCAGAACCGGACCAGTGAAGACCCTTTCGTCGTTCTCGCCGACATAACCCTCGTAGATGTACCTTGCCAGGTCGCCGGGCTTGCGGATCGAGACAACGTGGCACTCGGCAGCTCGGGCGTCGAGCGTATTCAGGTACTCGCTATCCGAGTTGAAGCTGTCATAATCAACGACAGCGGCAGCGCATCGCTTCTGGGCGGCCTGGAGAATGTCCCCGGCATCGTCCAGCATCGGAGTGTTAGGGAGGCTTTCAACCTGGACGTTGATCGTCTGGTCAATGTTGTCGGGTCCCGACATCGTGACGATGTATGATCTAAGGATTCGGTTCATTGGGACACTCATGTCGGTCCTCCCCCTTCACCGAATGCACCAGGGGGATGCATCCAAGATTGAGGGTCCACAAGGACAGGGACATTGTATGTTTCGGACAGCGCGAGGCGCGCGATCTCTGGTGAAGCCAGCGCAGATGGGTATGGCTTGCCCTTCGCGGCAAGGTCACGCACGCTCATATTGCGCTTGATAGTGACGCCGAATTGTTCTTCATAGCCAGCAACAATCTCGAAGCGCTCGGGCCAGATATGTTTCAGGGTGGCCCACTGATCGGCTCCGCCGAAAATGCAAAAGGCACATGAAGCGCGGGAAAGTCCCAGCCAGTAGCACGGGTGGGGATTCAAGCCGTGCCGCTGCATGATTGCCCATACTTCTTGCTCGGACCATTGCAGAATGGGACGCCAATGGTCGATATGACGGACACGGCGCGTTCCATCGCGAGTGTCCGATCGGTGACGCTCGAGGGATGCATAGCGCGATCGAGCTGCACTCTCCTGTGCACGCTCGCCTGTGATGAAGAGAGTGCGCTTCCCAAGGAACCGATCTTGCCCTCTGAGGGCAGCGGCCCCGACGTCGATTTTGGTAGCGGCCGAGCAATAGCGAGTTTGTAAATTTGCTGTAACCTGGGGGTAGCGCAACCGGGTGCCAATCGGCCCATCGCCGCCTGCTTTCCCGAGCGTCCCATCTGGCTTTTCGAAAATTACTGGGGCTGTGGGTGTTCCGTTGCGGAGCATCTCACGCAAGAATCCCCCTTCCCTCCAACTCATATAAAGTGGAACGCCGAAAGCCTTAGCTACGGCCTCGCAATACGAGGTAGTGATTGGCCAATCGAAGAATGGGTTCCGACCATCTACATCATGGTGGAAAAGCTCAATGCGAGACCGGTCAACCCCGGATTCAAGGAGATGCAAGAGTGCACTACAACTGTCCTTCCCGCCGCTGAACGCCACGATGTAGTAGTCGTATGAGGTCAAGTCTGGTTTTTCGCCAATGTCATAAGGAATCTCTATTGGCGGCGGAGGCTCCGGAAACGAAAACAGAGCAAGCTGTTCCACGAGAATTACTCCTGGCCTGAAGTAGCGGAATCGTCCTCGTCGTCATCATTGAGGATGTCATCGAAGAAGGTGCGGTCGTTGCCGATCGCGATGAGCTCGTCACGGATCTTGTCGTCGGGGATCCTTTCGACCGAACCGACGATTTCGCAGCCGATCCAGTCACCCTCATCGATCTCGCGGAGGGCTTTTTCAGCATTTGAATGCTGCGCCCAGTGGGCGTCGGCAGCAGGCATGAAGGCGACGACCTGATAGACGATCTTCACTATCTTCGTGTCGGGGCTTTCGACTTCGCTTGCCGAGACGGTCTGGTGAGCGGACGAGCGGCCCTCAATCACCTGGCCTAGGATGGTGGCATGGGATTCGGCGATCTCAGCTGATCCATCGTGAAACTTGATGTGAAGGGTGCCGCTAATGGAGGGCGCGTCCCGATCATCGGCGAAGAAGAAGATCGGTTTCTCCCAGTGGTTGCCGGGAGTGGTCCATTCCCAGCCTGAGGCGTCCTTGAACTCGTAGCCGAAATCAAACGTGCTGCATTCAGCATCGGCCGCTAGCCGACGCTTCTCATCGAGAGCGCTCATGGAATTGTCCTGGTATGGAGGGAAGATCAGGCGGCCAGCGGCAACGGGGCAGCGCTGCAGGCATCGCGGTCGAGAATCTCGCGCTGAAAGGCTTCCTGCATGCTGTCGGTGGCAACGGACGAGGCAAAGATGGCGCCCGACCGCAAAAGAATCTTAGGGTCGAGAAACTTGCTGGTCCGGTAATCCCAGACCCTCAGTTCCCCGCTGGTAATGCGGGTCGGAATGAACGCAAGAATCCGGTCACTGCCATCCAGAATGGTCAGTTCCTTGACTGTGCCGAACGATGCATGGATCTGGTCGAGAGCATGACGGACCGAACGCAGTCGGGAGATTAGGCCGCGGCAGTGGAGGTTGTCGGTAAAGATGCAAGTGATCATGGCCGCGTGCCTTTTCCTTGTACCCACTTTAGGGGTTTAGCCTTGGACGTTCGTCGTCTTCAGGCTCAAAGATCCGGGAATGGGAATTCGGCGCAGCAGCCCTGCCCTGATGTCGAGATAGCCGTTCTCGAGCGGCGGAGCGTTTCTTAAGACCCATGCTTGGGTCTCCTCACTTTGCAGGATCTCCTGAATGGCTTCGAGTGAGAGATCAGGACCGGCGGAGACCACATAGAGGTTATGGTTGATGGGGAGGATGCCTGGCTCTAGCCGGATAGTCCGGAGCTTGCGGCCAATGCGCGGGATCAGGAGTGCCGGGCGATCAAGAGGCAGGGTGATGGCCTCAGGAGCCATCCACCAGCGCCCCTTCTGCCCCCGCTTCGGCATGCGGGCGATTGTTGCCTGCAGGTGATCCTTCACGGCACCTGTCGGCTCTTGGCCCTTGAGGGTGCGAATGGCGTAGCGGGTCGCCGGCCGCAAACTATCAGTGGCAGGATCGATATCATCGCTGTCGACTGCCGGCAGAAGATCGGCGTCGGGGAGCCGTCCGACCTGGTGGGCGTCGATGGTGAAGATCCCATGCGGCCCAAGCCAAGGAGCGAGGCGCACGGTGGCGATGTCAGCGAGGGTCGGGCCATCATGCCGATCGAGGGCGCCGTCGGGGGAAACCGGAAGCTTGCCGAGAGGGATCCTCGCCTGAGCGGAGGGCGTGAGGACCACTTCCACAGGGTGGATATGGGGAGGCGTGCCCTTTCGGCGGGTTTTATTTGACCAAGATTAGGTCTTAACGGCTTTATTTCGAGCGTTTCCTACATTGAGACCAACGAGGCAGAGGTTTTGATGATGCCGCGCAAGGTGTCATCAAGACCGACTCGTTATTTGGGCACCTAGTGAGACGAAAAGTGCAAGACGTCGCGTCAGCGGCGGCTCACTTTGAGTGGAACTAGGTGCTAGACGCCGTGTCAGCGGCGGCCCCAGGGGAGTGTGTTAATGCCGAGCTTCAAAGCCTTCGGTGGAGACGTTCGCCGCATGGTGAAAACCTTTGGGAAGCCTCAGCCTAGGCTGCTTTGGCCAAGTGCCGGATCATCAGGGTCCTGACGGACGTGGTGAGGTGCCGGTGCCCCGGGTACTGAGCCTATTTAACCAGCCTTGTGCATGCAGCACGGAATGCGTAGTTCGACTAGTGACGGTTGACTGCAGTCGCTCTGTTCCATATATCTCGACATATGGAATCAGAGAACGTCATCCTCGCTCTTGCGGCGCTCGCCCAATCAACCCGGCTCGACGTGTTCCGGCTGCTGGTGAAGCACGAACCCGAAGGCCTTCCAGCGGGCGACATCGCCCGCGAGCTAGCCGTCCCGCACAACACGATGTCGAGCCATCTCGGCATCCTCTCCCGAGCGGGCCTCGTGCGATCCGAGCGCCGGAGCCGCTCGATCATCTATCGCGCCGATCTCGACCGGCTGCGCGAGGTCGTGACCTTCCTGCTCAAGGACTGCTGCGGCGGCCATCCCGGTGTGTGCGCTCCCTTGATCGATGCCCTCGCCCCCTGCTGTTCCCCGAAGGAGACCGCCAATGGCTGACCGTCCCTACAACGTCCTGTTCCTGTGCACGGGCAACACCGCCCGATCCGTCCTGGCCGAGGGCATCCTGCGCAAGGACGGCGCCGGCCGCTTCAACGCATTCTCAGCCGGCAGCCAGCCGAAGGGGACCGTCAATCCGTTCGCCCTGAAGGTACTCGACAGCCTCGGCTATCCAACGGACGGCTTCCGCTCGAAGAGCTGGGATGAGTTCGCCGGACCGGATGCGCCCGTGATGGACTTCATCTTCACGGTCTGCGACAGCGCCGCGGGCGAGGCTTGCCCTGTGTGGCTGGGCCATCCGGCCACCGCCCACTGGGGCATCGAGGATCCCGCGGCCGTCGAGGGCACCGACATCGAGAAGGAGCGGGCCTTCGTCCAAGCCGCCAAGTACCTCAAGAACCGGATCTCCGCCTTCCTCGCTCTGCCGATGGCGAGCCTCGACCAGATCGCCCTGACCCGTCACCTGCGGGACATCGGCCGCCTCGAGGGCGCTACCCCGGCGACCGTGCTTCCCTTCGACCGCCGCCAGGCCTGAGGTTCCCCATGGACGTCATCATCTACCACCATCCGGACTGCGGAACGTCCCGCAACACGCTCGGCCTGATCCGCAACGCCGGCATCGAGCCGCACGTGATCGAGTACCTGAAGACCCCACCGACGCGGCTCCTGCTGCGCCAGCTCATCGGCCGCATGGGCGTCAGTGTCCGCGACGTCATCCGCGAGAAGGGCACGCCCTACCATGAGCTCGGCCTCGACAACCCTCACCTGACCGATGACCAGCTCCTCGACGCCATGATGGTGCACCCGATCCTGATCAACCGCCCCATCGTCGTCTCGCCCGAGGGCGTACGCCTGTGCAGGCCGTCCGAGGCCGTGCTCGACCTCCTGCCGCCGCAGCTCGGCGAGTTCATCAAGGAGGACGGCGGGATCGTCGTCGACGCCTCCGGACACCGCGCGGCTACCGCCTGAAGGATTCAGCATGTCCATCTTCGAACGCTACCTGACCCTCTGGGTCGCCCTGTGCATCGTCGCGGGCATCGCGCTTGGCCACCTGATGCCGGGCGTGTTCCACGCCGTCGGCACGCTGGAGATCGCCAAGGTCAACCTGCCCGTGGCCGCCCTGATCTGGCTGATGGTTATCCCGATGCTGATCAAGATCGACTTCGCCTCCCTGGGGCGGGTGCGCGAGCACTGGCGCGGCATCGGCGTGACGCTCTTCATCAACTGGGCCGTGAAGCCGTTCTCGATGGCGGCGCTCGGCTGGCTCTTCATCGGCTACGTGTTCAGGCCCTACCTGCCCGCCGACCAGATCAACTCCTACATCGCCGGCCTGATCATCCTGGCAGCGGCACCGTGCACGGCGATGGTGTTCGTCTGGAGCCACCTGACCAAGGGCGAGCCCCACTTCACCCTGAGCCAAGTCGCCCTCAACGACGTCATCATGGTGGTGGCCTTCGCGCCCATCGTCGGCCTGCTGCTCGGACTGTCCGCGATCACCGTGCCGTGGGACACGCTCCTGCTCTCGGTCGTGCTCTACATCGTCCTTCCGGTGATCTTGGCCCAGTTCATGCGCTCGCGACTGATCGCCCAGGGTGGCGAGGCATCCCTGACCGGACTGCTCCGGGTCTTGCAGCCGCTGTCGCTGGTGTCACTGCTCGCCACCCTAGTGCTGCTGTTCGGCTTCCAGGGCGAGCAGATCCTGGCACAGCCCCTGATCATCGCCATGCTGGCCGTGCCGATCCTGATCCAGGTCTACTTCAACTCCGGCTTGGCCTACCTGCTCAACCGCATCGCGGGCGAGCAGCATTGCGTCGCCGGTCCCTCGGCCCTGATCGGTGCATCGAACTTCTTCGAGTTGGCAGTGGCCGCCGCCATCAGCCTGTTTGGCTTCAACTCGGGGGCGGCTTTAGCGACCGTGGTCGGCGTCCTGATCGAGGTGCCCGTGATGCTGTCCGTCGTCTGGATCGTGAACCGCAGCCAGGGCTGGTACGAGCACGGCGCCGTGCGTCACAGGCTGCCTGCGGCCAGCCCCAAGCGGGGAGTCCAGCCCGGTGAGTGATCTCCCCAACATTGACTTCTCGGTCCTCGACGTGCCCGATCTCGGCAGGCTGGAGCCGGGGAAGCCGTCCACGCACCCTCCCCGTATCCTCCTGCTATATGGCTCCCTGCGGGAGCGCTCCTACAGCCGTTTCCTGATGCTCGAGGCGGAGCGCCTGCTCCGGCACTTTGGCGCCGAGACCCGGGTGTTCGACCCGCATGGGTTGCCGCTGCCAGACGCCACCGCCAGCGACCATCCCAAGGTCCAGGAGCTGCGGGAGCTGTCGCTCTGGTCCGAGGGCCAGGTCTGGTGCAGCCCGGAACGGCACGGGGCCATGAGCGCGGTGATGAAGGCCCAGATCGACTGGATCCCGCTCGCGACGGGTTCAGTGCGCCCGACGCAGGGGCGTACGTTGGCCGTGATGCAGGTCTGCGGCGGCTCGCAGTCCTTCAACGCCGTCAACCAACTGCGGGTGCTCGGGCGCTGGATGCGGATGGTGACGATCCCGAACCAGTCCTCGGTTGCCAAGGCCTTCCAGGAATTCGACGAAGCCGGGCGGATGAAGCCCTCCTCCTACTACGACCGTGTCGTGGACGTGATGGAGGAACTGGTGAAGTTCACGCTGCTGACCCGCGACCGTTCCGACTACCTCACCGACCGCTACAGCGAGCGCAAGGACGCGGCCGAGAAGGAAGCCAGGCGTCTTGCGGCAGTAGCCATGAGGCACGAGGTCAAGGCGGCCGAGTAGCCGACCGCCGCTTCCTGGGAGACAGATCTACAGCATGTAGCCAATATCTGATGCCCCGGTCGGGTAGGCGAACATCGTCGTCTTCAGGTCCTCGGCGGTGAGCCCGTGACGGATCGCCAGACCGAAGAGGTTGATCACCTCGTCCACGTGAGGCCCGACGAGATGGGCTCCAATGACGAGATCCGTCTCTTCATCGACCAGCACCTTGAAGCCGTATACGGTCTCGGCGAGGCGGCGTGCCGTGTACCAATTTGGTACGAGCTGGCTCTGCACGCAGAACTTCAGGCCCTTCTCGCGCGCCTCCTGCTCGCTCAGGCCGACGCTGGCGATGGGCGGGATCGTGAAGGCGACGCTCGGGATGCCACGGTAGTCGGGCCGATGCCGGTTGCCATCGAGGAGGTTGCGCACGACGGCCTTGGCGTCGTGGCTCGACACAGGTGTCAGTGGCGGTCCCATCCGGGCGGCATCACCGGCGGCATAGACCGCCCGATTGGAGACGCTCTGAAGGAACTCGTTGAGCTTCAGGTGCCCACGCTGATCCCGCTCGACATCTGCGGCCTGAAGGTCGAGAAAGTCGAGATCGGGGATACGCCCGGCGGCGTGGACCACCAGGTCGGCCTCGACCGTCACGGGTTGGCCGCCGTCGGCATTCGCCCGGGCCCGGACCAGGAAGCCGCGGTCGGTTTTCTCCACGCCCTCGACCGAAGTCCGGGTACGCACGTCAATGCCGATCTCTCGGAACTTCTCCATCAGCCAGCCGACGAGGTCAGCATCGAAGTGGGGCAATATGTGTCCACCACGCTGGATGATCGTGACCTTCGCGCCGACGCGGGCCGCGATGTGCGAAAACTCGGCGGCGATGTAGCCACCGCCGACCAGGACAATGCGCTCCGGCAGTTCCTCCAGTTCGAGGAACTTCTCGTTCGTGATAAGGAACTCCTCGCCTGGGAAGCCGAGCGGCGCCGGCCGTGCTCCGGTGGAGATCAGGATATGCTGCGCTTCGAGCCGGTCCCCGCCGTCCAGCTCGACCGCGTTCGGGGCGACGAAGCGGGCCTGGGTGTGGTACGCATCGATGCCGTGCTCGGCATAGCGCTTCTCCTGTTTCTCCGGGACTGGCCCGGTGAACGTCCGCTTGAACGCGATGATGTCGCGCCAAACAATCCGCGCGTCGTCGGCCGCCACGCCGCGTCCCGTCATGCGCCGAACGTCGTCGATGACCTGTGCCCCGGTTACCAGCATCTTCTTGGGGTCGCAGCCGCGCAGGGCGCAGGTGCCGCCGAACGGGCGGTAGTCGGCCACGGCGACCTTCCGGCCGGCAGAGGCCATCCGGTGGCTGGCCACCATCGCGGCGGTTCCCGATCCAATCACAATCAGGTCGTAGCTCTTGGCCATGCTGGCCTCCTGTGCTTCGGGCAGCTCCGTTCAAGAGCGACGATCCGTAACCGCGGTCACCACGCCGTCGGGGCAATCGCTCCACGAACGATGGGGAAACAGATCTGGAGTTGCTACAGGTTTCCGGCGGGTTAAGGAATTTCTGAGCACCGAACGACGGTCGGCGCTCACGCCGGGCGGAGAGTTGGCCCCTCAGGTCCATCCTCGATCACACGGTAAAAGCAGCCTGTCCGTCCGGTGTGGCAACAGCCACCATCGCCGCCGACCCGGACCTTGAGCCAAACGGTGTCCTGGTCGCAGTCGACCCGCAGCTCCTGGACATGCTGGATCTGGCCGCTGGTCGCGCCCTTGTGCCAGAGCTCCCGGCGGGACCGGCTCCAGTACCAGGCCTCGCCGGTCTCGATGGTCCGGTTCAGCGCCTCCGCGTTCATCCACGCCAGCATCAGGACCTCCCCCGTCACCACGTCCGTAGCGACTGCCGGGACAAGGCCATCCCCATTGAACGCCACCGCCAGGACGGAGCCCTCCTCAATGTCTCGCTTCGACATCCTGCCTCCTGATCCCGACTTTCACCACAACCCGGTCCGGAAACTGCAAGGCACGGGTTTCCGTCGTGCAACATGGGCTGCCCGGCAATTCGCGTGAGGTACCCGGAGAGGCGGCGGAAGCAGCCTTTCTCTGGTGCATCCGCCAGGACACCAGCAGAGCCGCGGTTGCGGCAAAGCTGACAACGCCCAGGCTAACGGATCCGCTGAGCCACCCAAGCAGGCCTCCGACCAAGCCGACAACCGCAGCCGGCCCGAGGCAGCACATCGCGTAGAGGGGAAGCACGACGACGAAGGTGACAAGCATCGCGACCAGTTTGTCATTCACGGCAGATCCTCCGACCCGTCGTCTTGCCTTGCGGCGGCGAGGACAGGCCCGAATATCGCGCGGCCGACCTCCAGGGCCTCGTTCATGTTCAGGCGGGCTCCCGCGCGCGGGCTTGCCTGGCTGCCGAGCCAGCGTTGCAGGTGCCCGTCGGAGCAGAAGAACGCGATGGCCGGACAGCACGATGAGGCCGCGTTGTCGGTGTACGCAAAGTCGTACCAGACGACCGCCTCGGGATGGGACACGCTCCGCAGCGCTTGGCCTACATCGGCGGTTGTGACGCGTATCGTCTCGCCGCAGGAACGGCATTGCGACTCCACGGTGACATCGGTGCCGTACATCGCGGCGACGCCGAGGGCGTCGATGGCGCACAGGGCATTCAGGACCTGGCCGTCGAGTTCGACTCGGTGTCCGGTCGCCCGCTCCGTGAAGGGATAGGCCAGCCAGATGGTCTCCGCCCCGGCGTCGAGGCCGACGAGATCCCGCAGTTGCAGCTTGCGCAGGAGCGCGCCGACACGGCCTCCGTCGATCCCCGTCGTGGCAGCGATCTCGTCGATGTTTGGAGGCCGCCCCTTGGCCGCGTAGAGCCGCAGGACGGTCCGCCAGACGATGTCCTCGCTCGCTTCGAGCGCGTGCGACCACTTGTCGAGCAGGCCCGAACGGGCCGTCATGCGTCCGGCGAGGGCCTGTCGGACAGCCGGCGTCGTCGCGGCCGACCAGTCCGGGCGCAACACGCCCGGCCTGATCTCCGCCGCACGCTCCCGTGTGGGGTTCACGGTGATGGTCATGGCTCAATCCTCCATGGAGTTGGCCGGCGCTATCCTGCGCAGCAGGACAGCTTCTTGACGTCCTTGTCGAAGGTCTGGGCGGCGAGCTTGAGCCCCTCGACGGTGGTCAGGTACGGGAAGATCGCCTCCGCCAGATCATCGATCGTGAGCCCGCCGCGGATCGCCATGGCCGCCGTCTGGATGCTGTCCGCACCTTCGGGCGCCAGGATGTGGGCCCCGAGCAGCTTGCGGGTGCCCCGGTCCGCCACGAGCTTGATCACGCCCCGCGTGTCGCGGGCGGCCAGCGCCCGGGGCACGTTGTCGAGCGACAGCACCGAGGTCCGCACGTCATGGCCGGCAGACCGGGCCTGCGCCTCTGTCAGGCCGACACTGCCGACCTGCGGATCGGTGAAGACCACCGCCGGCATGGCCGAGTTGTCATAGCGCAGGCTGTCGCCGTTCAGGGCATTCTTGGCTGCAAGCTTCGCCCCGTAGGCGGCCATGTAGACGAACTGGTCCTTGCCCGTGACGTCACCGGCCGCATAGACGCCGGCCTTGCTGGTGCGCATCCGGTCGTCGACGAGAATGGCACCGGTGGGGGTCTGGGCGACACCCGCCTCCGCAAGGCCGAGGCTTTCCGTGTTGGGGGCGCGTCCGGTTGCGACCAGAATGCGTTCGGCGCGGATGGTCTGCGCAAGCCCATCCCTGACGACCGTGAGCGCGACCCCATCCTCCGTCCTGCGAACGGAGCCGTAGGCCAAACCGCCCATGACCGTGATGCCCTCGTTTGCCAGGTAGCCGGCAAGGGCCGTCCCGATCTCAGGCTCGGCCTCGGGCAGAAGGCGGCTGCGGAAGACCAGCGTCACCTCGACCCCGGAGCGCGCGAAGGTCTGCGCGAGCTCGGCTCCGATGTAGCCGCCGCCGACCACAATCATCGAATGGGGCAGCTCGGTCAGGGACAGCGCCGCCGTGCTGTCGAGCGCGGACACGTCGGCCATGCCCGGGATGGCCGGCAGGGCCGGCCGCGTGCCGGTCGCGATGATGATGCGGTCGGAGGCGAGGCGCTTGCCGCCAGCCTCCACGCCGCCGTCGACGAGCCGGGCCTGGCCCTCATGGTAGGCGACATTGTTGTAGGCCGGCAGGAGGTCGGCGTACTTGGCCTGGCGCAGGCTCGCGACGAGATCGTCCTTCTGGGCGACCAGGGCCTGCCAGTCGGCGACCCGCGCGGTTCCGTCGATCCCGGCAAAGCGCGAGGCTGTGTTCGCGTGGTGCACCGCCTCGGTGGCCCGGATCAGGGCCTTTGAGGGCACGCAGCCGACATTGACGCAGCTGCCGCCCAGCGTGCCGTAGCCAACAAGGGCGACCTGCGCTCCCTGCTCGGCAGCCGTGATGGCAGCGGAAAACCCGGCCGACCCGGCCCCAACCACCACCAGATCGTAGCAGTCGTTGCCGTTCTTCGCGCCTGTGGCGCAGCAGTCACTCATGATCTCAACTTTCGTGTGTTTCGGTCGGGACGTGGTTTATGAAGAGCCTTTCACGGTCGAGGGAAAGCCGGCATTGGTCGTTGCCTGGGTCAGCGCCTCGGGCGTGACCTTTTCATCGTCGAAGGTGACGGTCGCCGTCGCCATGCCGTCAGCTTCAATGACTGTGACTTGGCTGACGCCCGGAACGCGGGAGAGCGCCTTCTTCACAATCGGGGCGCAGCTCACGCAGCTCACGTTCTCAACCTCAAGCGTGACGGTCCGTGGCGCGGCTATTGCTCCACCCGCGAGCATCAGGGCGGAGGCGGTCAGGGCGATACGAAACAGGGTCTTCATCTCAGGTCTCCTCACAGGCTGATCAACAGCGGGGCGGTGTAGGGGAAGGTGACGGCCGCCAGGACGAGCACGGCAGCCGTCCAGAGGCCGATTTTGGCGATGCGGCTCGATCCCGGCCGCGCACAGGAGCTTCCCGGCGCACAGGCAGCCTTGGGCTGACGATAGATCCGCCAGAAGCCAAACGTCAGGAAGGCCACCGCCACGGCCACGAAGGCGGGCTGGTAGGGCGCCAGCGCGGTCAGGTTGCCAATCCATGCTCCACCCACCCCGAAACCGAAGAGCGCGAGTGGCAGGATGCAGCAGGACGAGGCTCCGAGCGCGGCCAGAAGGCCTCCCACCGCCAGCAGACCTTGGCTGTCACGGGGAGCGCTCTCGCTCGCTGGCCGGCTCTCCAGGTCACGTGCCTCTGCACGGGTCAATGAACGCATCAAACAATCTCCTTTACGTCGATGGAGCCACCGTGCATCCTGTAGTGACTACAGGAGCAAGAGGATTTTTGATGGAGGCGATCACGCATTCGCGAGGTGACACGTTCCCCATCGGCGAGCTGTCACGGCTCACAGGGGTGAACATCGAGACCATCCGCTACTACGAGAGGATCGGGATGCTGCCCGCGCCACCCCGAAGTGAGGGGGGCCGAAGGGTCTATGATCACCACCATACACGCGTACTGGCCTTCATCCGACGCGGCCGCGAGCTCGGGTTCACGCTGGACGAGATCAAGGCGCTTCTGGCGCTGGGCGGGCCGGAGCGGGCCCCGTGCGGCGACGTTCGTGAGATTGCCGCAAGACACTTGGACGACATCCGCATGAAGATCGCCGACCTCAGGAAACTTGAGCGGCTGCTCGGGCAGACCATCGACCGGTGCGAGGGCGGCACCGCCCCCGAGTGCCCGGTGCTCGACATCCTCTCGCCCGAGCCGGGGCGCCGTGCATAATTCCTCGCCTTTCTCCCTTGTGGCGGCGGGTCTCTACGGTGCCGCCGCTACTTCTGGCGAGCAGCGTCCGCCCGGCTGCGTTCGTCCTGGTAGCGGCGAGCCCGCTCCGGCCATGTGCTCCGGATGTAGGCGAGCACCGCCTCGATCTCCTGGTCGGCCAGCATTCCCTCAAACGCCGGCATGTCGCTTTCGTGCCCCGGCACAACCGCTCCCATGCCCTTCTTGGTGATCAGGAAGAGCTCGTGGTCGCTGTGATGCCAGGTGTGCCCGTTCTCGTCGTGGGGAGGTGCCGGCAGGCGGCCGTTCACCTTCGGCGTCTGCCAGTCCGGCTGGCCTTCGAGCTTCAGGCCATGGCAGGAGGCGCAGTGGGCGTCGTAGAGCTGCCGACCATGGGCCACCATCGGGTCCGCGGCCCAGAGACGAAGACCAAACCAAGCCGTCGCGGCTCCTACGACGGTGACGGCACCCACCGCGAGCCAGGGCCGGTGGGGGCGCAGCCTAGCCGTCCTGTCAGACCGCACTGAGAGGCTCGACAGGGTGGCGTTCATTCCCGGTTCGGGCGGCCCATGCGAAGGCGGCGAGCGGGACGACGATCCACTGCAGCAGCGGGGACAGCCCGACATGGAAGCCGAACACCGGGAACACGGGCATTAGGTCGGAATAGGCCCACGCCGCCCGGACCACGATGTTGAGCCACTCGCTGAAGGTCGTATAGCCAAGCCCGAAGGCAACGGTCAGCGCAGCCACGGTGCGAAACCGCTCGGCCGGCCAGGCGCCGGTGCCGACGGTCAGCAAGGCGATGGTCAGGCTGGAGAGGGCAATGAGGATGTCCCCGCCCGTGCAATGGACGGCCGCAAACGCGATTTCAGCCCAGGATCCGGTCGTCCAGAGCGTGTAGAGCGGCATGTGGGCGAATTCCCAAGCGAGGTTGCCCAGGGCCATGGCAATCAAGTAACGGCGCAGTGCCGCGTGCCAGGAACGAGTGATCCCGGGATGGCGGCCCGTGGCCGTGTGGGTTGCGCCGGTGGTCAATTCGCCTCCTCTGATCGTTGGTGCCCGTTCTCCGAAGCCCGTGCCGAGACAGCCCCGCCGGAGCACCGGCTCCCCCGGATGAGGGCGCGGTGCCCCCGGGGATGGTCTGCGCCCGGAGCCATCTAAGAGCCACCGGCTCCCAGCTCAGACCATGTCTGTCCCCGGTCCGTGCTGGTGAGCACGCGGCCGCGCGCCGTTGCGACGAAGAGGCGAGCCGGATTGGCGGGATCTCCCGTAAGATGCAGAGGAACGCCCCCGCCGAAGTCGTCACTGATGGTTGCGAACGCCAGCGACTCGGCGTCGGAGCGCAGGAGGCCACGCCCGACGACGTATGCGTAGAGCGAACCGTCCGGGGTCACCTCGACCAGACTCACGGGCGCCCCGGCGAGGACGGTCGTCCAGCCCTTGCCGCCGTCACTGCTCACAAGGAGGCCATTCTCCGTGGCGGCGTAGAGCGTGTCGGATGTCTTGGCGGAAGCGGCGAGGTCGATCAGCTTGTCCGGGATGGGGCCCACGACCGTCCAGGTCCTGCCGGCGTCCCGGCTCACCTGGAGCCCGCCGTACGCGCCATAGATCGTCGCGGGGTCCGCGCTGCTCACGCTCATCTGGTGGAAATCGACGGGTCCCTTCACGCCCGGCGAGACCTGCCGCCAGGTGGCACCGCCGTCAGTGGAGGCGATGAAACCCAGGTTGCCTCCGCGTGCGGGGTGCCCGCTCGCGAACAGCGTCTTCGGGTCTGTCGGATGCGGGGTGAACCCCATGAAGTCCTGAACCTCCGAAATCCTCTCCGCGCGTCCGTCCGGGCCAGCCCGGAAAAGGCCGTGATGGGTCGCGATCAGGAGCCGCGACGGGTCCTGACGGTCCACGGCAAGCCCGTGGATATGCGTCTGGCGCGGCAACTCCGCGACGCGCACGGTCTCCGATGCCTTCGACGCAGTCGCGCCGATGACCACCAACGGGCCGATCACGGCAAGGGCGAGCCAACAGGGTCCTCGTGAAGATCTCATCGCAGCGCTCTTTCATTTCTGATGGGCCCGGCCGGCGCGACACCGCTCCGCAGGGCTCGTGATCGGCTAGGGTCAGTGCCGGCTCGGGGGAGCGGTGTCGGCGTCCTCCGCCCCCGAGGCTGGTTCCAGGATCGAACGGCAGGCGCGACGGATCGCGGGTCCCTCGAACTCCGGATCGAGCGCCTCAAGGGCGTAAAGCAGATGGTCTGCCACGTCCAAGCGCTTGTCCGCAACAGCCTGCTCGAAGGCCAGGAACACCTGGCGCTCAAGCGCATCGAAACTACGGGGCATGATGGCACTCCTTTGGCTTGCTGCCGCCTCGCAGGGGGCGGCGACCGATCCTTCTCCGTCCACGGAAGACGGACTTCGCCGGCCTCCGGCCCTGTCCGTGATGGGGGATGCGGCCGCCGCAGGGGGAGGTAGTGACGCGGCGGCCGCCCGTCGCGCCGCCTACCCCTTCTGTTCGGGGGTGGCCGGCGGGGTCTCGCGCGACGGATTCTGATTTTTCATCGACTGCATCATGCGATTGCAGTCCTCCATCATTTTCATCATGCCGGCCATGCCACCGCCGCTCATGTTGCCACTCATGTTCCCCATGCCACTCATGTTCCCCATGCCGCCCATGTTGTCCATGCCGCCCATGTTGCCCATGCCCTGGCCTTGCGGTGCGGCCGGGGCGGGGGCACCCTGGGCGTGGAGCGCCGGAGCCATTGCCACGGTCGCACCGAGCGCGGCGAGGGCGAGAGTTGTCTTTGTGAAGGTGTTCATGTCTGCATCTCCTTGGATGTCGTGTTGAATGTTGTGAATGGGTTCAGTTGCGGTCAGGCCGGTTCCGCGCCCCCTTGGCCAGCGTTGGCCGCCCGCACCGGGACGGCGCCATTGCTCTCGCTCTTGCAGGCGTTGCCGCCCTTCATGCACAGGCCGAGCGCGCACATGGCCGCGCACGGCGCCAGGGCCAACAGCAACGGTGCAATACCCGCGGCCACGAGCCAGCCCCAGTTCAATGCGGCGCCGCCGACCAGCAGGATCGCCGCTAGGGCGATCCAGGTACGCCGCCCGCCCCATCCGAGCCGGCTGAATGGCTGCGGCAGGCGGCTCGACTTCGTCATGACGGAACCGTTGCTTGCGTTCATGTGGAGACCTCCGTTGATGTGCTCCATGCACTTCTGACCATAAGTTCGGAGGCAGCCGCGGATCGGTTACATGCTCACGCGGTCGTGAAGGGCCGGTCCCGACATCGTCAAGGCATCTGCGCCCCGGATATGTCGGCTAAGCCTTGGTTCTGTGACGCTCCTGCGGCTGCAGGCGACCTTGAGGGCGTGGAAGTCGAGCGCGCACGGTCCAGGAAAGCCCGCGAGGATGGGGCCGGACGCGTGCCCTGGCCGATGCCTTGAAATGACAGCACCATGAACACGGCCATGGCCCCCAGCAAAAGCCAGACGAGCCTGCGCAAGGCACGCACGCCGGCCTTGGCTTGGCTCGACCGGATGCGCCGCCTCGGACGCCGGCCCTTGTGCCAGGTGATGTCGGACCGTTGCGCCCGAAATGCGGATTGTCGTGCCATGAAGCCCTCCGGCCCAACGCTTTGCATCAGGGCTCCCGTGCCCAGCCGGACGCTGCGTATACGTCATCAGGACTTCGCAAGACTGGGCCGGCCGTTCACAGGCCTGCTGACCGCCCGACGACGCAGTTGGCCGCGGGTGTCTCCGGTCACCAACGCAGCAGACGCGGACCGAGCAGCGCTCCGGCCACGGTGCACAGGATGATGGTGCCGCCGTACCAGAGCGCGATGAACGGCAGGGAGTCGTCCATGCAGTGCAGCGCATAGCCCATCGCGCTCACGCCGCCGGCGGCGAGGCCGGCGAAGGCACCGGTCCGCGCCAGGTCCGTGGGCGCCGCAAACCGGTGCACGGTCCAGACAATCACCGCAAAGGGCACGATGGCGATGATCGGGATCGACACGAGGCACTCAAGCCACATGTCGCCCACGATCATCGCCTCCCAATGGGTGCTCGGTGCATAGGCGAGGCTCAGGCCCGCGAGCAGCACGATGGCGGCGAACGGCAGCAGCGCCAGAACGGGACGGGTCCGGCGCTCTCCGCCCGGGCGGGCGAGGCGCGTCAGCAGCAGCGAGGCCATCAGGACGACGCCCGCCGAGAAGGCGAGCTTCAGGCCGAGAAAGGCCAGGGCGCCGGGCTCGTGCAGGTCCGGACGGACCCCGAGCGTCAGCAGGGCCGCAACGAGCGCCCCACCGGCCCCGAGCGCCACCGCGAGGCCGAGGCTGCGCCTGAGCTGGCCGCGGTCCACCGGCTCAACGTTCATGCTGAGCATGTTGATCAGGTCGTCGGTCTTCATGTGGTCCTTCCTCGGGCGATTGCCGCCGCCATGGCCTTGAGGCCTCGATGCACGCTCACCTTGACCGCCGATTCCGACATGCCGCAACGGGCGGCGGTCTCGGCGACGCTCAGGCCGTCGATCTTAACGTGCCGGATCGCGCGCCGCATCTTCTCGGGCAGCCGCGCGAGCAGGCGGTTGAGGTCAAGGGCGCTCTCCGCCCCGGCATGGTCGTCCTGGGCCTCGAAGTCGGCGGCATCCTCGATGGGCACATCCGTCATGGAGGTCTTCGTGTGGCGCAGGTGGTCGATGAGCTTGTAGCGCGCGATGGCGTGCACCCACGGGGTGAAGAGCTCGCCCGGGTCGTAGGTGTGCCGTCGGGTATGGATCGCCATCAGCGCGTCCTGCACCAGATCCTCCGCCTCGTCCGCGCTCCGCCCGATCCGCGCGAGCTTGTTCTTGTAGTAGGCCCGCAGGTGGCGGCTGAGCCTGTCCAGGAGCGCGCGGTGGGCCGCCGCATCGCCGTTCAGGCCGGCCGTCATGAGCGCCCGCAGCTCGGCTTCGTTCGCAATCATGAGCGTTCACCCCTTAGTTCGTGCCACATGGGTGTTCGGTTACACCGCCGCGCATTCATCAATGCGCGGCGCGCGCGCGGGATCAGTGGCGTTCTCATGGCGCCCCTCCATCCGAAGCGGGACCGATGCGTTCGCGCAGGATCTGGACCATCTCGGGCGCATCCCAGACCGTCGGTCCGATCAGCCGCCCGACCTCCCGCCCCTCCCGGTCGAGAAGGAGCGTGGTCGGCAGGCCGACCGCGTTGAGGTCGCGCAGGGCCCGCCCCGACGCGTCGAGATACACCGCGATCCGGCCGACCCCGGTCTCGCCGTAGAACCGGCGCACCGGCCCCACCCCGGCACGGTCGACGGACAGGGCGACCACCTCGAAGCCCGGGCCGCCAAGCATCGCCTGCAGGCGGTCCAGCGCCGGCATCTCCTGGCGGCACGGTGGGCACCAGGTCGCCCACACGTTCAGGAGCACGACCTTGCCCCGGAAGTCCGCAAGGGTCCGCGTGCCCCCCTCGCCGTCGACGAAGCGCAGATCGGGCACGGGGCGCGGCTCGTGGTGGAGAACGAAGGCGGCGGGGCGCTCCGTCGCGGCGGCCGGCGCCGCCGCGAGGACGAGGAGGGCGAGGAGAAGCGATATCATCGCCCGCTCCCGGCAATGGCCTTGACCAGTGCGATGATCGCGAGGACCAGCGCGACGCCAAGCAGGAGCCCGACGAGGCCCATGCCCCCCATCATCCAGCCCATCGGGCCGCTCATCATGTCATGCATCATGGTTCGTTCCTTCACTCGACCGCGAAGATTTTGGGCGTGGCGTCGCCCGAGATCTCGTACATCGTGAACGGCTCCATCTTCTGACCGGCCATCCCAGGAGAGCCCATCGGCATGCCCGGGAGCGAGATGCCCTTGATCGCCGGGCGCTCCGTGAGGAGCTTGTTGAGGGACTTCAGCGGCACGTGCCCCTCGACGACGTAGTCGTCGACGAGGGTGGTGTGGCAGCCTTCAAGGTCGGTGGGGACGCCGTGCTCCTTCTTGACCAGCGGCAGGTCGTGGGTGGTCACGACCTTCACCTCGAAGCCGTTCTCGCGAAGGTACTTCACGTACTCCTCGCAGCAGCTGCATTGCGGGTTCTTGTAGAGTGTGGCCTGCTTTGCGCTCTGTGCCAGCACGGGACCGGCGAGCGTCAGGGCGAGGGCGAGGGCGGCGGTGTTGAGGATGCGCATGTGATTTCTCCTTGAGGATCGTGGTGTCAGGCGACGCGGATGGAGCCCATCATTCCGCCCGCCTGGTGTTCCAGGACGTGGCAGTGGAACATCCAGTCGCCGGGGTTGTCGGCCAGGAAGGCGATCTCGACCCGCTCGCGCGGCGCGACCAGCACCGTGTCCTGCCATTCGCGACGGCGGGTTGGCACGCCGTCGCGGCCGAGCACCCGGAAGGTGTGGCCGTGCAGATGCATCGGGTGCCACCACTCCGTCTCGTTTTTGATCGCGAGGATGTGGGAGCTGCCGTGGGCGAGCGTGGCCATCGGCTCGTGGACGTGCCCCGTGGCGGCGACGCCGTTCATGGCCCACACCAGGCTCTGGCGCAGCATGGCGCGGACGTCGGTCATCTCGCCATGCACCATCGCCCCGGCCATCGTCCCCATCATGCCGCCGGCGAGAACCACATCGTGGCGTTGGGCGGAGGACAGGTCCGGCTCCCGCACCGGGTTCGCGGGCAGTGGCAGGACAGCAGTCTCCCGAGGCTCGCGCAGGGGCCCGCCGGCATAGGCGAGATCGAGCAGCCGGTAGTCGAGACCCTTGTAGAAGGCGTCCGTGACCTTGAACCGGCCGCCGGGCCGACCCGTCATGTCGATCACCAGGTCGACGCGCATGGCCGGTCCGATCACCACCCGCCCACCCTCGGGCGCGTGCGGCTCGACCGGGTGGCCGTCGAGGGCCACGATCCAGGGGTCGTGCCCTTCGAACTCCAGGCCGAAGATGCGGGCGTTGGCGGCGTTGACGAGACGGAGCCGCATGCGTTCGCCGCGGCGGACCTCGAAGGCTTGGGCCACGGCCCCGTTGACCGTCGCCGTGTTGCCGATGCGGCCGGCGTGGCTGACATCGTGCAGGTTGCCGAAGTCGTCGCTGATCGACCCGTCCTTGAGAAGGCGCCAGTCGCCCAGCATCCAGGTGACATCGCGGTCGACCGGATAGGGCTCGCGCTCCTCCACGATGAACGGGCCGGAGAGGCCGCGCCCGACCTGGGCATGGCTCCTCTGGTGCGGGTGGTACCAGAACGTGCCCGCGTCCTCGCAGGCAAACTCATACGTAAAGCTCTCGCCGGGGCGGATGGGCGCCTGGGTGAGATGGGGCACGCCGTCCATCGGGTTCGGCACCCGCAGCCCGTGCCAATGCACTGTGGTCTCCTCGGGCAACCGGTTTTCCACGAGGACGCGCACGCGCTCGCCCTGGCGGACCCGGATCCCGGGGCCAGGGACCGCGCCGTTATAGGTCCACACCGGGGTTGCCGGACGTGCAGCGCCGGCGAGCGCCGCCTCGCCAGGTGCGGCGAGCAGCCGGAACTCTGCGTCATGGGAGCCCTCATGGGCCCGGGGGCCGGGCGGAAGGCTGGCGGCGAGCGCGAGGCCCGCACCGCCGGCCAGAAGGGCGCGGCGGCTGAGCGCCGGCCCGGAGCGATTTGACATGGTCTTCATCCTGAAACGTGTGGGGGCGGCCCGGGCGAACACGGGCGCCCGGCGCGCGGTGTCGACCACCGGCGCGCGGGTTCAGGCGCGGCCGCGAGCGGCGCGCCTCAGCTCAGGATGTTGGGTTTCGGCGGAAAGGGCTCGGGCGGGCCGCGCAAACCCGTCGCCCGAAGGACCAAGACAGGATGCGCGGGCGCCCGCGCATCCGACACGAGGTCGGGCGGGAGCGGGAGGACGGCGATCATGGCCGCGCACAGGGCGGCGCAGGCCGGCATTGCATTGCCGTCCTGATCGCATCCGTCACAGCCGTCAGGCATCGGCGCGCTCATCGCCGCGGCGGCCATCTGGGCGCTCATCTGCGCCGCCTTGACCCCATGCGTCGCCAGCCCCACCGCCAGGGTGAGGGCCAGCACGAGCGCGCACAGGCGGTGGAGGGAAGCCCAGGTCATCGAATCCAAGATAGCAGCCCATGGTGAGGGCGCAAGGCCGGTGTGTCCGAATGTCCAGCGGCGCGGGAATCCGTGCACCGGCCATGGTAAATCCCGCGTTTCCAGCTTCGCTCCGCCGGAATGCCCGTTGGCGACCGGGGCGCTCGGCATCGGGCCTTGCCGCATTGGCGCATGGTCGCGGTCGCCTGCCGCGGCGGCTCCGCGCTTGGCAGGGGGCATTCGCAGACGACCTCCCCGATGGCGTGACGCTGGTCGGGGCTGAAGGGCGCGGTTTGCGCGAGTTCCGCAACAGGCAGCGCGGGCTCTGTCATGAGCACGGCACGGCGCACAGTCGATGTCCTGACGATCATCCTGGAAGACCCGATCCCCTGTCCAAACTCGCGTCGGCGATGGGCAGGCCGGCGCTGTTCGGAAGGGAGCGGATCCGGATCTGTTTGTCGAGTGGCACAGCCCGGCGCGCGCTTTGCGCACGGACCCCGGCCAACCGACCGTGGCACGGGACCCGCCCGCAGGACCGTGACCGCCGGTCCGGGACCATCCGCTCTCAAAACAACGCCTCCCCGGCCAAAAGGCCGGTCGCCGCCGCGGCCGCGGCCGCGGCAAGCAGCAGGGCGAAGAGGATCCTGAACAGCCGCGCGCCGCGCCCGGCCACCCCCGTGAACGCCAACGGTCCCAGCGCGACGGCCGCCGTCGCGATCATGGCCGCCAATCTCAGCATCTCAACTCCTCCCGGCCCATCATCGGCACATACCCATCATACCGCCGCCCATCATCCCACCCATCATGCCGCCACACATCCTGCCGCCGGGCCGGACCTCGCCGTAGCGGGGCGGCAGCGACTTCAAGTAGGTCGCCATCGCGAGCCGGTCGGCCTCGGTGAGGCGCGCCGTGTTGGAGACCACCTCCCGCATGGGCCCGCCGACATGCATCGCGCGCATTCCGCGCCCGGCCAGCAAGCCGGCGAGGTCCTGCACGGTCCATCGCCCGATGCCGGTCTCGATGTCGGGGGTGATGTTGGGCACCTCGTAGCCTTCGAGCCGCTCGCGCGTCCCCGACATATGCCGGGCGCGGTCGACCGCGCCCAAGGGATTGCGGGGCGCGTGGCAATCGGCGCAGTGAGCGACCGCGTTGACGAGGTAGCGGCCCCGGTTCCATTCCGGGCTGCGGGCCGGCTCCGGCGCCAGCGGGCCGCGATCCAGGAACAGGATCTTCCACGGCGCCATCGCGAGCCGCACGTTGAAGGGGAATCCCAACTCGTGGGGCCGGTCCGGCTGGGGAACGGTCGGAACCTGGCGCAGAAAGGCCCACAGGTCGGCGATGTCGCCGTCGGTCATCCCCGTATACGAGGTATAGGGAAAGACAGGATAGTAATGCTCGTTGCGCGGGGACACGCCGCGGCGCAGGGCCCGGCTGAAATCCTCCAGACTCCACGCGCCGATGCCGTGCGTCGGATCGGGCGTGATGTTCGGTGCGAAGAAGACCCCGAACGGGGTCGGCAGAGCCCGCCCGCCGGCGAAGGCCGCCCCGCCGCCGGCGCCGTTGGTGTGGCAGTTGGCGCAGTTGCCGGCCGTGGCGAGATACGCCCCGCGCCGGGCCGCCTCCGGGTCGGGCCTCGCCGCCTCTGCAGTCTGGGCGCCCGCCGGTTTCACGCCGATCATCAGAAGCAGCGATGCGATGGCGACGTGTGCGGTTAAAGCCATGGGCGCAGCTCCTTCATGTCATGGGCGTCAAGCCCACCAAGAGGCGCCCGAGGGGCGCACACAATCCTGGGCCTCCGGTGGCGGGTGCCACCGGAGGCCCAGGATCACTTCGCAGGGCGCATGGCTTTGGTTACATCCAATGTGACGGCGTCCGGCGCGGACCGCATGGCAGGCTACTCGCTGCGATTGACGCCCACGAGCGACAACAGGAACTGGAACATGTTGATGAAGTCGAGATAGAGCGTCAGGGCGCCGAAGATCGACACCTTGGCCGCAGCTTCGGCGTCAAGGCCGCCCATGAGGTACATCTCCTTCAGCTTCTGCGTGTCGTAGGCGGTAAGGCCTGCGAAGATCAGAACGCCGATTACGGAAATGCCGAACTGGAGCGCGCTCGATGCGACGAAAATGTTCACAATCGAGGCAATGATCAGGCCGACGAGGCCCATCATCAGGAACGAGCCCATGCCCGACAGGCTGCGGCGGGTGGTGTAGCCCCACAGCGACAGCGCACCGAAGGAGGCCGCCGTGATGAAGAACACCTGCACGACGCTCGCGCCGGTGTAGCGGATGAGCAGCGTCGAGAGCGAAGCGCCCATCACCGCCGCGAAGGCGAAGAAGGTGGTGCGGGCGGACGCCGCCGACATCCGGTCCATCCGGAACGTGAAGAAGAAGATGAAGGCCAGAGGCGCCAGTGCCACCAGCCACATCAGCGGCGTGGTGTACAGAAGGCGGCCGAACGCCGTGAGAGTGACGCCTCCGACCTGCCCGGCGGCGGATCCGGGGTCGCTCGTGGTGGCCGCCATGTTGACACCGAGAGCCACGAGCGCCGAGATGCCAAGGCCCAGGACCATGTTGTTGTACACGCCAAGCATGAAGCTGCGCAGGCCTTGGTCGACCTGTGCAGCCGTCCGGGCCAGGCCGGTGCCATAGGCGGTGGGGTTCTGCTCAAAGGGTTGCATCGAAGTCCTCTCCTGTTCTCGACCCGTCGCAAGCGCGGCAGGCTCCTGGGCGACCAACCGCCATTCTTCGGGATAGTTCGCTGGGATTGCGGGTTTGGTTACATCCCGCACCTGTGAGCTGCAGCCGCCGCGCGACAAGGCCAAGCCGTTTCCACTGCGCCTGCAACACCGCTTATTCACCGAGCCGGATGGCCACGGCGTGTAACCAGCGCCGCCTCCCCACCGAACTCCCTCTCAGGACGCGGCGTGAGGCACAGGGAATGGCGCCCAAACCGGTTCCGGTCCGCGGCGCTCAAATCGCCGTGGGGGCTGTAACCGTTTCATTGGTGCCAGCGAACTCACCTACAATTGGGGATTTTCCGTGAGAGTCTTGAACATCGTGTCGCCAGGTTTGCCGCACAGGAGCGCCGCCCGTCCCTTTGGAGGCCGGGCCGTGCAGGCGGCTCTCCGGGCCATGACGATGGCTGTCGTGATAGCACTTTCCGTTCTCGCCAGCCCAAGCTTGGCACAGGACGTCGGCGCGTCCGATTACCAATTCGAGCTCGTCGACCGTGAACTCAAGCAGGGTTACGGCGCCGTCCTGACCGTGCGGCTTGTGCATCGACAGACCGGGAAGGTGGTGCCCGATGCGGTCGTGTTCATCAGCCGGCTGGACATGTCGCCGGACGGCATGGGTGAGATGACGGCGCCGCTGGAGCCGGTGCCCGACGTACTGCCGGGTTATTTCCGCTTCGAGACCGACCTCGTCATGGAGGGCGACTGGTCGCTCGTGCTCATGGCGAAGGTGCCGGATGCGGACGGCTACGTCCGCGGCAAGCTCATCGTGACGGCGGTTCCATGATGCTTCGCTCCGGACTCCCCACACGAGAATCTACGAGGCTGCAATCATGAAGAAAGCTGTCATCACGCTCCTGTTCCTCGTCGTGCTCGGCGCGGCCACCGCGGCCGGCTACCGTGTCGGCGCGGGCGAGCTCACCCTGCCGGGCTGGGTGCCACCACAGGTCACGGCAGCGCTCGCCAGCCTGCTCCCCGCCCGTGCCGTCACCCCGGTCTCGTCCGAGGCTCTGAACGGCTACGAATTTCGGCTGGTTAGTCCGCAGGCCCGCTCGGGTGAGGCTCTGGTCGCTGTCGAGCTCGTCCATAAGCCGACCGGCAAGCCCGTGCCTGATGCGGTGATCTTCGCCCGCCGCATCGACATGGCCCCCGAGGACATGGCGATGATGACGGCGCCTCTGGAGCCGCAGCCGGCCGACAAGCCCGGCACCTACCTGTTCAAGACCAATCTCGCGATGGAGGGCGGCTGGCAAGTGTCGCTCGCCGCGAAGGTGCCCGGCGAGGCCGGCACCGTGCAAGGCAAGCTTATTCTCAAGGCGGTGCAGTAATGGACCAGATCTCCCCCCTCCACTCACTGGAACGCCAGGACCCCTTCGCGAGCCATGACCCCTTCGAGCCCGGCACGGCTCCCGAGAGGGCCCAGCCGCCGCGCCGCGGACGAACCCTGAAGCGGCTCGCGCTCGCCGTGCTGGCGGCCACGGCGCTGGCGGGCGGGTTCGCGGCGGGGTTCCATGGCGGCCGGACCAACTGGCCGTTGCCGGGCTGGATCCCGGCCCCGGCCGTAGCGATCCTGAACGGCCCTGCGCCGGCCGCTGGGGGGCCGGTCGCCTACTACCGACATCCCGACGGCCAGCCGGCCTACTCGATCTCGCCGAAGAAGACGGAGGACGGCCGGGATTTCCTGCCGGTGCCGGCCAGCGCAGACGTGAGCTTTGATGAGAAGCCGAAGGACGCGCCGGCCGGACAGCCTGCTGCCGATCAGGCCGGCGGGAAGAAGATCCTGTACTACCGCAACCCTATGGGCCTGCCCGATACCTCACCGGTGCCGAAGAAGGACTCGATGGGGATGGACTACATCCCGGTCTACGAAGGCGAGGCGGAGGATGGATCGACCGTCACGGTCTCACCGGGCAAGCTGCAGCGCACGGGCGTGCGCTCGGAGGCTGTCGAGCGCCGCGTGGTGATCCGTCCGGTCCGCGCCCCTGGCACCGTGAAGCTCGACGAGCGCCGCATCGCCGTGATCTCGCTGCGCTCCGAGGGCTTCATCGACAAGGTCGAGGACGTGACCACCGGCGAGCGGGTGCGCAAAGGCGATCCGCTGTTGCGCCTCTATTCCCCTGACATCGCAGCGGCGAGCGCGCAGTACCTCAGCGTCCTCAACGAGGGCACGAATTCGGGCGCCGGGCGCCCGCTTGTACTGGACGGCGCCCGGCGCCGGCTTGAAAACCTCAACGTGCCCCCGGAGGTGATCGCCGAGATCGAGCGCACCCGAAAGGTGCCGCTGTCGATCACCTGGTCAGCACCGCGTGACGGCGTCATCCTGGAGCGCAGCGCTATCGAGGGCATGCGGGCTATGCCCGGTGACGTGCTGTTCCGGCTGGCCGACATCTCGACCGTCTGGATCCTCGCGGACGTGCCCGAACACGACCTGGGTGCCGTCCAGCCGGGCCAGGCAGTGACCCTCAGGGTGCGCAGCCTGCCGGGGCAGACGTTCTCGGGCCGCGTTGACCTGATCTACCCGCAGGTGAACCCGGAAACCCGCACGGCCCGGGTGCGGATCGAGATCCCCAACCGGGACGGGGCACTGCTGCCGGACATGTACGCGGACGTCGAGTTCGCCACCGGCTCCGGCAAGCCCGTCGTGGCCGTGCCCGACAGCGCGCTCATCGACACCGGCACACGTCAGATCGTGATCGTCGACAAGGGCGAGGGCCGCTTCGAGCCGCGCCAGGTCAAGGTCGGCGCCCGCGGGAACGGCTTCGTCGAGATCCGCGAGGGCGTCGCGTCAGGGGATCAGGTGGTGACGTCCGCCAACTTCCTCATTGATGCCGAAAGCAACCTGAAAGCCGCTCTGCAGGGCATGACGGCTCCTGCCGAAGAGAAGCCCCAATGATCGCCGGTACCATCGCTTGGTCGTCCCGCAACCTCATGCTCGTCCTGATCGGGACGCTGTTCGCGGTCGCGGCGGGGCTGTACTCCCTGCGCAGCCTGCCGCTCGATGCCATCCCCGACCTCTCCGACGTGCAGGTTATCGTCTACACGGATTACCCGGGTCAGGCGCCGCAGGTGGTGGAGGATCAGGTCACCTATCCGCTCACCACCGCCATGCTGACCGTACCGAAATCCAAAGTGGTGCGGGGCTTCTCGTTCTTCGGCGTCTCATTCGTCTACATCATCTTCGAGGACGGCACGGACCCGTACTGGGCGCGCTCGCGAGTGCTCGAATTCCTCAATGCCGCAGGAAGTCGCCTCCCTGCGGGGGTGACGCCGACCCTTGGCCCTGACGCCACTGGCGTCGGCTGGGTCTACCAGTATGCCCTCTTGGCCAAGGATCTCACCCTGGCGGAACTGCGCTCGGTGCAGGACTGGAAAGTGCGCTTCGCCGCCGCCAAGGCCGAGGGCGTCGCCGAAGTCGCCGCGGTCGGCGGCTTCGTCAAGCAGTACAATGTCGTGGTCGATCCGCGCCGCCTGCGGGCGCAGGGCGTCTCGATGACCATGATCCGCGACGCCATCCGCGGCAGCAACATGGACGTCGGCGGGCGCACCGTGGAGCTCTCCGAGTTCGAGTTCATGGTGCGTGGCCGCGGCTACCTGAAGAACATTCAGGACATCGAGAGCATCGTGCTCAAGACCGATGCCGGCACGCCCCTGCGCCTGGGCGACATCGCCCGTGTCGAATTGGGGCCTGACGAGCGGCGCGGCATCACCGAGCTCAACGGCGAAGGCGAGGTCGCAAGCGGCATCATCCTGCAGCGCTTCGGGGCCAATGCGTTGAACGTGATCGAGAGCGTGAAGCAGCGCCTTGCGGAGGTCCTGCCGAGCCTGCCCGCGGGCACCGAGATTGTTCCCGTCTATGACCGCTCGCAGCTGATCGAGGCCGCCATCGAGACGCTCAAGTTCACGCTGATCGAGGAGAGCGTTATCGTCGCGCTCGTCTGCATCGTGTTCCTGCTCCACCTGCGCAGCGCGCTTGTTGCGATCCTGATGCTGCCGGTTGGTATCCTAATCAGCTTCGTCGCCATGAAGATGATCGGGCTTGGATCCAACATCATGAGCCTGGGCGGCATTGCGATTGCGGTCGGGGCAATGATCGATGCGGCTATCGTCATGATCGAGAACGCCCACAAGCACCTGGAACGGGCCCCCAAGGACAAGCCACGCGTCGAGATCCTGATCGAGGCCGCAAGCGAGGTTGGCCCGGCCCTGTTCTTCAGCCTGCTGATCATCACCGTGTCGTTCCTGCCGATCTTCACGCTGGAGAACCAGGAAGGCCGCCTCTTCGGGCCGCTCGCCTTCACCAAGACCTTTGCCATGGCCTCCGCCGCCTTCCTGTCCGTGACGCTCGTCCCGGCCCTGATGGTGATCTTTGTGCGCGGGCGGATCATTCCGGAGCACAAGAATCCATTGAACCGCTTTCTGATCTGGATCTACCGGCCGGTCATCCGGGGCGTGCTCAAGGCCAAGGTGTTGACGATCCTCGTCGCCCTCGTGGCGCTCGGCGCCAGCGTCTGGCCTGCGCGCCAGATCGGCTCCGAGTTCATGCCGACCCTGAACGAGGGCACGCTGATGTACATGCCCACCACCTTGCCGGGCCTGTCGGTCACCAAGGCCGCCGAGCTTCTGGCAACCCAGGATCGGATCATCAAGTCGTTCCCTGAGGTTGCCTCGGTCTATGGCAAGGCCGGCCGCGCCTCGACAGCCACCGACCCTGCGCCAACGGAGATGTTCGAGACGATCATCAACCTGAAGCCAAAGAGCGAGTGGCGGGCCGGCGTCACCATCGACAGCCTCAAGGCCGAGATGGACAAGGCGCTGCAGTTCCCCGGCGTGTCGAACGCCTGGACCATGCCGATCCGGGCGCGCATCGACATGCTCTCGACCGGCATCCGCACCCCTGTCGGCATCAAGGTGTTCGGCACCGACCTTGCCGAGATGGAGAAGATCTCGCGCCAGGTCGAGGCCGTGGTCAAGGCGGTGCCCGGCACATCGAGTGCATTTGCTGAGCGGGTCATCGGGGGCTACTACCTTGACATCACGCCAAACCGGGAGGCGCTTGGGCGCTACGGGCTGACGGTCGGCGACGTGCAGGACGTGATCGCCATGGCGCTCGGCGGTGAGACGGTGACCAACACGGTCGAAGGGCGCGAGCGTTACAGCGTCAACGTGCGCTATCCCCGCGAGCTGCGCTCGAACCCGCAGGCCATCGCCACCGAAGTGCAGGTGCCGATGTCAAACGGGGGCGCCGTGCCCTTGGGCGAGGTCGCGGAGGTGAAGCTCAATCGGGGCGCGACCTCGATCCGCACGGAGAACGGCCAGCTTGCGGTCTACATCTTCGTCGACATCACCGGACGCGATCTCGGCGGCTATGTCGCCGAGGCCCGGCAGGCAGTTGCCAACGAGGTCAAGTTCCCGCCGGGCTACTACGTCCAATGGAGCGGTCAGTTCGAGTACCTGGAACGCGCCGAGGCGCGCCTCAAGATTGTGGTTCCCGTTACGCTCCTGATCATCTTTCTGCTGCTTTACCTCAACTTCAAGCGGCTCACCGAGACGTTGATTGTGATGCTGTCGCTGCCGTTCGCGCTGGTCGGCGGGCTGTGGCTGATGTGGTGGCTCGGCTTCAACATGTCAGTGGCCGTGGCGGTCGGCTTTATCGCGCTTGCCGGTGTGGCGGCCGAGACCGGCGTCATCATGCTGATCTACCTCGATCACGCGATGAAGGAGGTGCAGGCGGAGCGTGCTGCCCAGGGCCGCGCCTTCAGCCGCGAGGACCTCTACGCGTCGATCATGGTCGGCGCCGTGGAGCGGGTGCGGCCGAAGATGATGACCGTCGTCGCCATCATGGCGGGCCTGATTCCGATCCTGTGGAGCACGGGCGCCGGATCGGAGATCATGCAGCGCATCGCCGTGCCCATGATCGGCGGCATGGTCTCGTCGACGGTGCTGACGCTCGTGGTCATCCCGGCGATCTACGCCCTCGTGAAAGGGCGCAGGCTGCCGCGACGGCAGGACACGATCCCGAGCCGCGACGGCAGCCCCGAGACCCTGTCCGCACGCCCCGGAAACGCGTTGCCGCGGGCGGCCGAGTGAGCGTCATGAATGTGCCTGTCATGCAAGTGACCACCATGGATCAAAGCCGCCGCCTAGGCCGCCTACCCCACGGGTGCCGGTGCTCTGTCCGCGGGGCCCTCGCCGCCCGAGGAGCTCTGTGATGAGGTCGCACATCGACCGGAGCCTGGCGCACGCGGAGAAGGACACCGAGGCTCTCCTCGCCGTCCTGCGGCTCCTGGTGTTCTCCGCCATCACGGCCGTGTTCTGGGCCGGAGGCGCGCTGGAGCATGCGCACATGGCCATGTTCTCCTTTGTCGCCTTGGGAGCGTTCGCGACCGTGAGTCTGGTACTGGCCTGGATCGGCTTTTTTCGGCCCTGGCTGCCCTGGGTGTTCGCCACCCTCGACGTTGGCCTCCTCCTGCACTGCATCGGCCCGCTGGCCCTTGCGTTCGGAACGTCGGCGTCCGGCATCTTGGCCGCTCCAATCGCGTCTCTGATCTTCCTCCTCCTGGCGATTGCCGCGGTCCGGCACCGGCCCTACCTGGTCCTCTACACCGCAGGCCTGTACGTGGCGGGCTGGGCGGTGCTGTGGGTCGCGACCGGGACGCAGGCACCGGATGCCGCTTTCGTCTTGCCAGGGGAGATCACCCGCCTCTCCGTCGTGGCGCTCACGGCCGTCGTGCTGTTCGTGGCCGTGGGCCGGACGCGCCGGGCGCTTGCGGACGCCATCCGCGAGGCGCGGCTGCGCTCCAACCTGTCCCGCTTCTTCAGCGCGGGCATCGCCGACCAACTCGCACGCTTCGAGCCGGTGACCGCATCCTTCCGGCCGCAGCAGGCCGCCGTGATGTTCATCGACGTGCGCGGCTTCACCCCGATGGCCGAGCGGATGACCGCAGACGCGCTCGCCCTGTTCCTCAGCGAGTACCGCCGCCGGATGGCGGCGCCGGTGACGCGGCGGGGCGGCGTCATCGACAAGTTCATCGGCGACGGGATCATGGCCGTGTTCGGCGTGCCGCATCCGACCGAGGCGGACGCCGGCAATGCCGTCCAATGCGGCCTGGACATCCTCGATGCGACAGACCGCTGGAACGAAGAGCGCGCCGCGGCGGGACTCGGCCCTGTCGAGGTGGGGATCGGCATCCACTACGGCGAGGTCACCGCGGGAGCGCTCGGCGACGAGGAGCGCCTGGAGTTCACGGTTATCGGCGACACCGTCAACGCCGCCAACCGGATCGAGGAGCTCGCCGGCGCGCTCGGCGTTCGCCTTCTCGTGTCCGAGCCCGCCCTGCGGGCGGCAGGGCAGCTCGGGAACGGTGCCATGTGGGAGCCCGTGCCGGACCAGGCCCTGCGCGGCCGGCGCCAACCCCTCCGCCTGCTGCGGCAAAAGCCCCCCGCCGAGCTGCACCATTCCCAGCCCGACGTGGCCGTGGCGGCGTCATGAGCGGCGTGCCTCCCTTCACCCCGTTTCGACCCGACCCGACGGTTGGGGCCGGCGCCATCGTGGGCGCGCGCCGGCTGCGTTTGGCATCGAACCTTTCCGCGCCCGCGACACAGCCTTCACGCGACGTGAAGAACCGCATTCGACCACAACAGGAGATCCCGATGTCGAACCTCATCCTCGCACCGCGCCTGCGCGGCCCGGCCCTGAAGGCCCTGGTCCTGGGCGGCCTCGCCGCCGCGGCCCTGGCCCTGCCGGCGCACGCCCAGAGCAACTCCGGCGGCAACATGGGCAACATGCAGAACATGCCCGGCATGGGCGGCGGCAAGGCGCCGGCGGCCACGGCGGCGACGAGCGCCTCGGCGACCGGCACCGTCGAGTCGGTCAGCGCCCAGCAGCGCAAGATCAAGCTCAACCACGAGCCCATCCCGGCGTTCGGCTGGCCGGCCATGTCGATGGAGATGGCGACCGCGCCGTCGGTCGACCTCACCCAGGTGAAGCCCGGGGCCAAGGTGAAGTTCACCCTGAACAAGGGCACGGACGGCAGCTACACCGTTCAGTCGCTCAGCCCAGCGCAATAAGCCGTCCCGCCGGAGGCGCAGTGGCGTCTCCGGCCCCTCCCCCGGCCTGACCGGCAGCGGCCAGGGGCCGCGCCTTGTTCGCCCCGGGAGAGACTTTCTCCCTGCTGCGGTGCAAGACTCCCGCTGGCAGGCTCCCGCGCGTGTGCCAATGCGGCGAACCCACAGCTGAATGCGGGACGCAAACGGCACGAGTTCGTGCACGGCGTTCGCATGATCGGACTCATGGGCCCACCGCGCGGGAAACCCGCGCCACGCTGCGCAGGCCCTCCTCATGCACGGCGCATGACCGACATGGGCGCTCTTCGAACTGCCGCCCCTCTCAACCTCCAGAGCAGCAATGTCAGCATGTTGGGAGGTGGCGCGGTCGCTCGCGCCCTAGGGTGCCGTGGGCGCCAGGGATCTCGCGCTTCACCGTCCCGATCTACGAAGGCGACAAGGCGTAAGCGCGCGCGTCGGCCGGCGAGGCTTCCTATTCGCTGGGCCCGGCCGTCGGCGGCCTGTCAGTGCTGCGGCTTGGGCTTTCCTGCCTATGAGGACTGGGCAAAGCGGCACTTGGACCCGGTTGAGGATTCGTGCGGCGGGACGGAAATCGCCCGCACGGCAGCCGCGGTCAGAAAAAGGACCGCAGGCGCTCCCACAACGAAGGGCTTCGCTCCACGTCGTGGCGGTCGCGGTCATTCACCAGGGCGTTGATGTAGACGACCAGGTTCGTGGGTTCGAACTGCAGGCCGTGGAAGTTCGCGCGCCAGCGTCCCTCGCGGTCGATGACGTGGGTGACGATGCCATGCATCTGCATGCCGTCGGCAGTCTTGGTGAACTTGTGCCCGAACTGTTCCGCCAGCTTGCGGGTCGCCTCCTCGGGCATCCCGGGTGTGGTCGTCAGGAACGCCCAATTCCGTAAATCGAGCCCGCGCTCCGCACCGAAGGCGCTCAAGACCTCCGGCTTGTCACGGTCCGGGTCGGTGGTGATGGTCAGGAACTGCACCTGATCGCGCATCGGCGTGCTGTTCACCATGCCCTGGATCTCGGCGATCTTTTCAGTGTGGAGCGGGCACACGTCCGTGCAGCCCAAGTAAATGAAATTGACGATGACGACCTTGCCGCGAAGCGCGGAGAGGCGATGATCGTTTCCCTTGGCGTCCCGCAGCGTGAATTCCGGAGCGGGCCGGTCCTTCACCTCGAAGTACTTCTCCTTTTTGTGCATCTCGCCCTGGAGGCTGTCGAGCGAGTGCGCCGACGCAGGGTCGGCTGTGAGGCTGGCGAGCGCGACGGCGGCGACAGCGATGAGCGAAGGCAAGTTCACGATTAGGATCTCCACTTTGAAGTTTTCTGGGCCGGCGCGCTTGAGGTGGCGCCGAGGCCCGGGCAGAGGCATTGCGCTACCCGCGGCATCGGCAGCGGGGTAAAACTTGGTCGGCTCCCGCCCGCCGACGCCCGCGCCCGGGCATCAGATCCGGGCGACGCGGAGCCGCAGCGCGTTGGCGATCACGCTGACGGACGACAGCGCCATGGCCGCGGCGGCGATGATCGGCGACAGCAGGACGCCAAGGATCGGGAAGAGCACGCCGGCCGCTACGGGCACCCCGAGGGCGTTGTAGATGAAGGCCCAGAACAGGTTCTGACGGATGTTGCGCATGGTGGCCTGCGACAGCCGCCGTGCCCGCACGATGCCGTTGAGGTCGCCCTTGAGCAGCGTGACGCCGGCGCTTTCGATGGCCACGTCGGTGCCGGTGCCCATCGCGATGCCGACGTCGGCCGCGGCAAGCGCCGGGGCGTCGTTGACCCCGTCGCCTGCCATGGCAACCACCCGGCCCGCGGCCTTGTGGCGGTTGACCACGGCACTCTTCTCCTCCGGCAGCACCTCCGCCTCGACCTCGGTGATGCCGAGCCGGCGGGCGACGGCCTGCGCGGTGGTCCGGTTGTCGCCGGTGAGCATCACGACGCGGATGCCTTCGGCCTTGAGCCCGGCCAGCGCCTCGGGGGTCGTGGCCTTCACCGGGTCGGCGATGGCGATGGTGCCCGCGGCGCGTCCGTCGATGCCGACGAAGATCGCCGTGGCGCCCTCGCGCCGGAGTTCGTCCGCGGCTTGCGACAGGGGGGCGACGTCGACGCCCCGCTCCGCGAGGAAGCGGGCGTTGCCCAGCACCACGGCCCTGCCGTCCACCGTCCCGAGGGCGCCCTTGCCGGTGGGGGAATCGAACCCCTCCGGGTCGGCCAGGGCGAGGCGCCGCTGCGTCGCCGCGGCGACGATGGCCGTGGCGAGCGGGTGCTCGCTGGCGCGCTCGACGCTGGCGGCGAGGCGCAGGATCTCATCCTCCCCGAAGCCTGGCGCCGGCACCACCGCGGTCACGGCGGGCTTGCCCTCGGTGAGGGTGCCGGTCTTGTCGACAACGAGGGTGTCGACCTTTTCCATCCGCTCCAGCGCCTCGGCGTTCCTGATGAGAACCCCGCCTTGGGCGCCCCGCCCGACGCCGACCATGATCGACATGGGCGTGGCGAGCCCGAGCGCGCACGGGCACGCAATGATAAGCACCGCGACCGCGGCGATGAGGGCGAAGGAGAGCCGCGGCTCGGGGCCGAAGAAGAACCACGCGAGGAAGGCGAGCGCCGCGATCACGATCACTGCGGGCACGAACCATCCGGCGACCTGATCGACGAGCCGTTGGATCGGGGCGCGGGAGCGCTGGGCGTCGGCGACCATCTGCACGATGCGCGCGAGCATGGTGTCGCGCCCGACCCTCTCGGCACGCATGACGAAGCTGCCGGTCTGGTTGAGGGTGCCCGCCGTCACCTTGGATCCGGGCTCCTTGGTGACGGGCATCGACTCGCCCGTGACCATGGATTCGTCGACCGAGCAGCGTCCCTCCAGGACCTCGCCGTCGACCGGCACCTTTTCGCCCGGACGGACCCGCAGCCGGTCGCCGACACCGACCGCGTCTAAGGCGATCTCCTCGTCGACGCCGTCCGCACTGAGGCGCCGCGCTGTCTTGGGCGTGAGGTCGAGCAGGGCCCGGATGGCGCCGGAGGTCTGGTCGCGGGCCTTGAGCTCCAGCACCTGCCCGAGGAGAACCAGGACGGTGATCACGGCCGCTGCCTCGAAGTAGGCCGGGATGGCGCCGTCGGGCCCCCGCAGGGCCGCCGGGAACAGGCCGGGGGCAAGGGTCGCGACGGTGCTGTAGCCCCAGGCCGCGCCGACGCCGAGTGCGATCAGGGTGAACATGTTGAGGCTGCGCGCCACCACGGATTGCCAGCCGCGCACGAAGAACGGCCAGCCGGCCCAGAGCACCACCGGGGTGGCGAGGGCGAGTTGCACCCAGTTGGAGGCCTGCTGGCCAATCACGTGGGTGAGCCCCATCAGATCGCCGCCCATGGACAGGAGCACGACGGGAACGGTCAGGGCCGTGCCGATCCAGAACCGGCGCGTCACGTCGACGAGTTCCGGGTTCGGACCAGCATCCGCGGTGATGATGTCGGGTTCGAGCGCCATGCCGCAGATGGGGCAGGACCCTGGCCCGACCTGCCTGACCTCGGGATGCATCGGGCATGTGTAGATCGTGCCCTCCGGGACGGGCTCGTCGGTATTCTTGACGGCCTGCGGGGACAGGTAGCGGGCCGGGTCCTTTTCGAACTTGTCCCGGCATCCGGCCGAGCAGAAATAAAACGGGTGTCCGCCGTGCTGTGCCCGATAGGGCGTGGTGTGCGGGTCGACCATCATGCCGCAGACCGGGTCCTTCACGCGGTGCTCCGCGTCGGCGCCGGCTGGGTGCATGCCCGTGTCGGCCGGGCCGCCCAGGTGGGCGTGGACCGAAGCATCGTGGTTGCAACACGAAGCCGCCTTGGCTCGGTCGTGGGTCATGTGCGGTTTCCTTGTCGGCCAATGGCGCGAACCCGCGCGCCCGGTGAAAAAACGCCCGGTTCTGGGCTTCGATCCTTGGATGGCGCAGCCCCCCTGCCGCGCAGGCGCACAATCGGGCGGCGGCGATGGTGCCCCGGCCTCACTCGAAAAGCCGGGCAACGGCAAACAGCACGATCAGCAGGCCGGCCCCCAGGCACAGGGCCATCGCCCACGGGAAGCCGCTCGCCGCTGGCCGCTGGCTGTGGCCAAGCCTGCCACCCGTCTTGACGGCGGTTTTCGGATCGTGATCGGAGCTCGAACCCATGTGCTGTTCCTTGTTCAGGCTGTCGGGGTTTGTGGGAGCGACTTGTCTGACGATGAAGCCCAAGGGCTTCGACACCGCCCTCAGGCGTCCGGGTGCGGCGTATGGGATCCTGGACGCCGGACCCGGACAGGAGCCGGCGCGACGGTCGGGACGCGCGACCGCGCGATGGCCGCGAGGAGGAGCAGGAGGGCTGCCAGTGCTGATATGAGGAACATTGCCTTGCCTTCTCGCCGCGGGAGGCGGCGCATTCTCCCTGTTATTCGGAGGCGACGGCACGGTGGTTACACGCCTCACGCGCCTGTGAACGGTGGGCTCGCCGCGAAGGTGCTGGATTGGTGCCGGCCTGGACCTGGAGCTTCCCGCCGAGCCGTGTCGGCCGCTGGGCCGAGCCGCCATGATGCCCGCCGCAGGTTGCGCCGGCCGTTCTCACGCAGCCGGCAGAGCGGCATCGATCCAGCCATGGGGATGTAACCAATCGGCTCCTGCTGTCGAACTGGCACAAGACGCCTCCTCCCGCCTCGGCCGATCATGATCGTCGGCCTGGGGCCGGCGGCGGGGCACCGGATGCCGGGAGGAAGCACAGCATGGGCACGGAACGGGACATTGTCCTCATCACGGGCGCCAGCGGGTTCATCGGGCGAGCGCTCATCAGGCGCCTGGCCGACCGCTACACGCTCGTCGGGCTCGACCGCGCCGGCCCCCCGGATCCCCCCGCGCCGGCGCACGCCGTCGACTTCGACCTGAGCTCGGACGACAAGGTGAAGACGGCGCTCGACGAGGTGCGCCGCCGGTTCGGGGCGCGCATCGCGTCAGTCATCCATCTTGCCGCCTATTATGACGTCTCGGGCGAGCCCAACCCGCTCTACGACCAGATCACGGTCCAGGGCACGCGCAGGCTGATCGACGGTCTCCAGGCTTTCGAAGTCGGGCAGTTCGTGTTCGCCAGCACCATGCTGGTCCACAAGCCCACGGGGCGGCCCGACGAGACCATCAACGAGCGCTCTCCCGTCGAGCCCACCTGGGCCTATCCGGAATCGAAGGTCCACACGGAAGCCGTGCTGCGCGAGCGGCACGGCCGCATTCCGGTGGTCTTCCTGCGCATCGCGGGCGTCTACGACGACGTCGGCCACTCACCTTTCATCGCGGAGCAGGTGGCGCGCATCTATGAGCAACGGGTGACGGCGCACCTTTATCCGGGCATGCTTTGCGCCGGGCAGTCGTTTCTCCACATCGACGACCTCGCCGAGGCCATTCTCCGGGTTGTTGACCGCCGGCGCGCGCTCGCGCCCGAACTGCCGCTGCTGGTGGGCGAGCCCGACGCGCTCGGCTATGCCGAGGTGCAGAACATTGTCGGCCGCAGCCTGCATGGAGAAGACTGGGCGACAATCCGGATGCCCAAATCGCTCGCCCTGGCAGGCTCCTGGATCCAAAACGAGGTGTTGGGCGACGACGACTTCATCAAGCCGTGGATGGTCGAGCAGTCCAACGACCACTACATCCTCGACATCGCGCAGGCCCGGCGCCTGCTCGACTGGGAGCCGAAGCACTCCCTCCGCGGCACGCTCCCGCGCATCGTGGCCGCGCTGAAACGGGACCCGGTCGGCTGGTACAAGACGAACAAGCTCAACCCGGCGCTGGTCGCCTGGCAAGGCCCGCCGGCCCAAGGCCATGAGGCGGGCGGCCAGGGAACCGGCCATGCCGGGATGAGCCATGCCGACGGGATCGGTGCCGCGGCGGACGCCTGCGCGAAGCCCGGCATGGGCGGTCACGATCACATGGCGATGATGGAGGAGGACGCCCGCCGGACACGCTGGGCGCATTTCGCCAACATGGGCTTGGGCCTGTGGCTCGCGGCGAGCCCCCTCGTCTACGACGCGGTGACGAGCGAAACAGTTGGCGCAGCGGTGCGGGCGGTGACAGTCGAGCGCGGGCTGCCGTCGGTCGAGTGGCGGGCAGGCGTGCTGATGGCGAGCGACCTGGTCAGCGGCCTGCTCATCACCGTCTTCGCCGCACTGTCGCTGCACCGGCGGACGGCTTGGTTCGCGCCATGGGCCAACACCTTTATCGGCCTCTGGCTTCTGTTCGCGCCGCTCCTGTTCTGGAGCCCGAGCGCGGCGCAGTACCAGAACGACCTCATCGTGGGCGGGTTGGTCATCGCATTCTCCGTGATCGTGCCGATGATGCCGGGGATGAGCATGGCCGGCATGATGGACCCGAAGTCGGTTCCACCCGGCTGGACGTTCGGCCCGTCGACCGGGGCGCAGCGGCTGCCCATCGCCGCGATGGGACTCGTCGGACTTCTGATCGCGCGTATGCTCACCGCCTATCAACTCGGCCACGTCGATTACGCCTGGGAGCCGTTCTTTGCCGGCGACCTGGCAGACCCGAGGAACGGAACCGAGGAAATCATCACCTCCGCCATGTCAAAGGCCTGGCCGATCCCCGACGCAGGCCTGGGCGCGGTGGCCTACATGCTGGAGATCCTGATGGCGGTCATGGGAACCCGTGACCGCTGGCGGACCATGCCCTGGATGGTGACGTTCTTCGGCATTCTCGTGATCCCACTCGGGGTGGTGAGCATCTACTTCATCATCATCCAGCCGATCATGATCGGCACCTGGAGCACGCCGGCGCTCATCGCCGCGCTGGCGATGCTGATCATGATCCCGTTCGCCCTCGACGAGGTGATCGCGATGGGACAGTTCCTCTCCTGGGCCCATCGCCGGGGCAAGCCGCTGCTGCGCACGTTTTTCCAAGGCGATGCCGTGGAGGGCGGCCGCGAGGACACCTCTGACGCCCTCGCGAGCCCGGCCAAGTTCTGGGCGGACACAACCCGTGGCATCACGCTGCCATGGACACTGGCCGGCGCGATGGCCATCGGCGGGTTCCTGATGCTGACCCGTTTGGTCCTTGGCACCTCGGGCGCGATGGCGAACAGCGACCACGTCGTCGGCGCCCTGACGATCACGGTCGCGATCATCGCGACCGCGGAGGTTGCGCGCACTCTGCGTTTCATCAACCTGCTGTTCGGGGCGTGGCTCACCGCGGCGCCCTGGGCGCTGGACGGTGCCGATGCGACCGCCGCGTCAGTGAGCGTCGCTCTCGGGTTGGCGCTGATGGGCTTGAGCTTGCCGCGGGGCCGGCGCAGCGGGGAGCACTATGCGAGCTGGGATCGCTTTGTGCTGTGAGGCGGGGTTGCGGGAGGCGCAGATGCGGCTGACGGACAAGTGGGAGATCACCAGCACCGGCTGCGGGGTGGCGGAGCGGTTCGCGGCCGAGGGAAAGGCATCCCGCTGCGGCGGAGCCGTCCTCGCGGCGGACAGCAGCCACCGGGCCCAGCGGTTGGGAGGACCGGAATGCTGATTCAAGAGCGTCATGCCTCCCTCTCGCCAGTCCGCCGGCTGCCCGGGGCCGCCCATCGGTTCATGTTCGCGACCGGCATCGAGAACAGCTACCCGACGATCCTCGGGCGTGATGGCGCCACGCAGCGCGTCGACGAGATGGAGAAGACAGGGCATTACGGGCGCTGGCAGGAAGACTTCGCCCTGGTGCGAGACCTCGGCCTGGAGTACCTGCGCTGGGGGCCGCCCTATTACCGGGTCCACGCGGGGCCGGACCGCTACGACTGGTCCTATGCCGACGCGGCGCTCGCCGAGCTGCGGCGGCTCGGCATCGTGCCCATCGTCGACCTGTGCCATTTTGGCGTGCCGGATTGGATCGGGAACTTCCAGAACCCGGAGTGGCCGGAACTCTTCGCGGCCTATGCCGGCGCCTTCGCGGCGCGTTATCCGTGGGTCCGGTTCTACACGCCCGTGAATGAGATCTTCATCACGGCGACCTTTTCCGGCCAGATCGGGTGGTGGAACGAGCGCCTCACTTCAGACCGCGGCTTCGTCACGGCGCTCAAGCACTTGGTTCAAGCCAATCTCCTGGCGGAGGAGGAAATCCTGCGCGCCCGGGGGCCGCAGGGCACGTTTTTCATTCAGAGCGAGTCGACGGAATACTTCCACGCCGAGAAGCCGGTGGCCGAGGAGCGCGCCGACTTCCACAACCAGAAGCGCTTCCTGTCCCTCGACCTGTGCTACGGCGTCGACGTGCGCGCCTGCATGTACGAGTACCTCCAGGACCACGGGATGACCCGCGGGGAGTACCACTGGTTCATGCGCGCGGGCCGGGCGGTGAAGCCGTTCTGCATCATGGGCAACGACTACTATGTCACGAACGAGCATCTGGTGCCGGCACAGGATGGGCCGGTCACCGCATCCGGCGAAATCTTCGGCTACTACATCATCACCAGGCAGTACTACGACCGCTACCACCTGCCGGTGATGCACACCGAGACGAACCTGGCCGACGCGGAGCGCGCGCCGGGCTGGCTGATGAAGGAGTGGGCGAACATGGTGCGCCTGCGCCAGGATGGTGTGCCCATCATCGGCTTTACCTGGTACAGCCTGATCGATCAGATCGATTGGGACACGGCGCTGCGCGAGGACAACGGGCGCGTGAACCCGCTCGGGCTCTTCGACCTCGACCGGCGGATCAGGCCCGTGGGAGAGGCCTACCGGCAACTCGTGGCGGAATGGCGCGAGATCCTGCCCGCCGAGAGCCTTTGCCTGGGGATCGGCTGAGGCGAAGGGCGAGCCCGGGTGACGGTGCATGGGGCTCCTCCGCAGGCAAGCGGGCTGGTCCGGATGGCGTCGACCGCATTTCCCTGAGGTGTGATCGTTTAGCTCTGCGCTGCCGCGCTCACTCACTTGGATCCGGCTGCTTCTGGTGCCATTCGGGAAAGACCGATGGATCTGGCGCTTGTTCCGCAGCCGGAGCCGGCAAGGCAGAACCTGCCCGTGCTCTGCCCCGCAGAAACTTACAACGAACAGGCCGTCCTCGGATGCACCTCGGTCCGATGGCGTGGATCGGCAAACTGTAATGAGAGATGAAATGGGTCATGCCCAGCTTCTCAAATCACTGCCGCGCAGTGATCGCGCCGTCGGATGCTGAGGCCCTGCTGCCAGGCGCGAAGTCCCGTATCCCGGTCTCAGGTTGCCCTTCCGGGTGTCGGTGTGGCGACCATCGGATGCGCTGGAATGCCTGACACGTCGTGCGCAAGGCGCTGTAACCAAAAGGCCTTTCGCGCCGAACTTGAATATAGGAGCGCCAAGCTTGCGCTCCCAACAAGATCGGAGCCTCATTCCCATGAAACGCCTTCTCCTCGCGTTCGCCGTTGCGACGATCATTTCAGGTGCCGCGCAGGCCCAGCCTGCCATGTCCGGGCACCCTGCCACGTCCGGCTACAACGACGCGGGACAAGCCTACCCGGGCGCGCAAAGACCCTACCGCAGGCTGACCGGACGGTTTCCGGAGGGCAGCTTCCCCCCTGGATACAGACCGACGCCGCTGCAAGAGACCTTGGCCCGAAACGGAGCCGCGGCAGTCGACAACCAGCACTACAACAGCTGGCTCAAGCGCAACAAGTAGCGCAAGCGGCATGGGCGAACTTGGCCCGGGTGCGCCCGGGCCGCTGGACTGACCCAACCTGTAGGCACGCCCCATGATTCTGCTCGGCCGAGACGAGCGGCCACGGCCGGGCTGGCATCGGCGTGCGACGCGGTTCCAGCCCGCCTCCAGCGAACGCTTCGCATGTCCGCACTCCCTCCGAGCCGACGGTCAGGGGCGCGGAAGCCGGCCGGCATTGGATCGCCTCGCGCTGGCTGACTAGCCTGCTGTCGTTGCAGGCGGATCCCCGGCGCACTCAGGCAAGGAGAATGCAAATTCGGATCCACCCTTCTGCGGGCCCTCCACGGGCCGGCTATCGGGTCGAGGCTGTCCATCAGCCTGTCGGGTTAAGGCTGCCCGGCACACCAAGCCCATCATCTCCGCCAGCCCCAAGCATCATGCCCCTGTGACGGACGGATGAACGAGAAGGCTTGGGCGGCGTTTGGACTGATGGCGTGCTTGACCGTCCAACGACGTCGGGATGCATCATTGAATTCGTTGATGACGGGATGAACATGGCTGCCCGGCGCCCGCTTGACCACACGATTCTGGTCGTCCTCAAGGGAGGGCATGGCCCAGGACCGGCTGGAGGTGGCGGAGCACCTGCTCCAAGCACTCGAACCCCTTGAAGGCGAACCGCGCCCGGTTCGCTGTTGGGAAACGCATATCTGCAGGTTGCCCAGCCCTGGAGAGGGCGGCGGCCTCCGCACCAGCCCCACAGGGTATTGACCTTGCCACCGTGGCAAGGTGCAGAGAAGCCGGGATCGCAGCTGAGGCAGGGATCCTGATGTTCTGCCGTCACCCCCCCCGACCAGGAATGCCGCAGGCATTCTGTCCAGCCACACCTTGTCGAATCCAACCTTTCGTGACACATATCCATTTCCGACGAATTGGAGCGTTTTCCCCTTGCGGCTGATGGGCGCCATCATTGTTGCTCTGCTTGCAATCACCATGGCGATCATTCCGATCTCCGTGCCGCAGGCGGCCGCGTCGGCTGGAAACCACCACGCCGTCAGGGTCGACGCCGGGCACGAGCATGCCGCCGTCGACGGGGATCACGAGCACGCCGATGAACTGGCGTCGCCCCACGAAGCTGCCCTGGGTGCTTCGACCGATCACCATCAGGGCTTTCAGGATTGCTCCGGCCCCGTTTGCTGCAGCATGAGCACATGCCACGCCTTCCAGGAGAGTGCGGCCCCCACCGTCTACTCCCCGACCGTCTCTCAGGCTCCTATGATTGTGGCCGGTGATGAGCAGGTTGGCGGCATCACCACGGGCGGCCTCGACCGCCCCCCGCGAACCGTCTGAGCCAGGCGCGGGCCATCAGGCCCGCACGAACCGGCGTGCCCGCTCCTGAGAGCCGGCTGCGACCGCCCTGAAGCTCGAACCGGTCACCCTTCCCAGAACGCGATCAGAACGCCAGGCCCGTGATGGATGGACCCTTGGTCCGCCAACACCCGGCCCCGTTTCAGAACCGCCCTGTGGAGGTCCGCCCGGAGACGGACCCCATGATGAAGCTAATCCCCTTTGTCGTCCTTGGCCTCGGCCTTGGCGCATGCGTGCCCACCACCCTTCCCACTTACTTGGCCGCGCCCGCCGATCCTTCCATCGGAACCCGCAGCCCGGGCTATGCCTCCGTCACGGCGGGCGTGCGCAGCTACGACGTCGTCGAGCCCGGCGACTGGCGTGAGCTCAACCGGCGTGTGGCGCCAGAGGGCGATCCGGAGCGGGGCGACTCCGACGACGCCGCCCGGCGCGGGCGGTGACCCATGACTGGACCAACAGGCACATCAGCCGCCAGGGGGCGGCGCGCCAACGCACGCGCTAAGGAAGGCAAGACAATGAACAAACAAGACGGCAAGGGGACATCCGGCCAGCGCCTGAAGCTGCTTGGAGGGGTGGCCGTTACCCTTTTCCTGGGCGGCTGCGTCTCGTTCTCGCCCGACGCGGGGCTCTCGGTGGCGCAGAACGTGGCCTACACCGAACTCAACAAGGACGTCGTCAAGGTTACGAACGAGGCCGAAGCGATTGCCACCCAACAGCGGGCCGAGGAGTTGCTCCGCCGTCCGCTCACAGCGGACAGCGCCGTGCAGATCGCGCTGCTCAAGAACCGGGGTCTGCAGGCGGACTTCAACGAGCTTGGCGTCTCGGAGGCCGAGTACGTTCAGGCGACGTTGCCCCCGAACCCGACGGTGGCCCTGTCGCGCCTCGGCGGCAGCCTGGAGTTGGAGATCGAACGCCAGATCGTCATCGGACTGTTCGAGCTCGCCACCCTGCCGGCACGCGCGGCCATCGCCCAGCAGCAGTTCCGGGCGGCCCAGTTCCGCACCGCGGAGGCCGTGCTGCGGCTCGCGGCTGAGACGCGCCGGGAATACTATCGCGCGATTGCGGCCAACCAGCAGGTCGCCTTCACGCAGCAGGCGCTCGGGACGGCGGAGACCGCCTCGGAACTCGCCAAGCAGCTTGGCGAGAGCGGCTCGCTCAACAAGCTGGAGCAGGCCCGCGAGCATGCCTTCTACCAGGAACTCGGAGCCCAGCTCGCCCGCGCCCGGATCGAGCAGAAGGTCGCCCGCGAACGCCTGATCCGGCAGCTCGGGCTGTGGGGGCGGGACATTGAATTCCGTCTGCCGAACTCGTTGCCGCCGCTGCCGGCCCGCATTGCCTCGGCCAAAGACATCGAGCGTCAGGCGCTGGAGAAACGTGTCGACCTCCAGGCCCTGCGCAACGATCTGACCGGGGTCGCGAGCCAGTTCGGGCTGACCAATGCCACGCGCTTCGTGACCGACGTCGAGCTCGCCGGCCTGTCCAGCTACGAGCGCTCCACGTCCGTCTTCACCGAGGACGGCGAGACCGTGGTCGAGAGTGAACGGATCAAGCGGCGCGGGCTGGAGGTCGAGTTCACGATCCCGATTTTCGACTTCGGCGGCACCGCCGTTCGCAATGCCCAGGAAACCTATATGGCGGCAGCCAATCGCCTCGCCGAGCGCGCCGTCAATGTGCGCTCCGAGGCGCGCGAGGCCTACCTGCGCTACCGCGGCAACTACGACCTCGCCCGCCACTACCAGAGCCGGGTTCTGCCGTTGCAGAAGCGGATCCAGGACGAGGCCCTGCTCCAGTACAGCGGCATGCTCGTCGACGTGAGCCAGCTCATCCTCGACGCCCGGGCCCGCATCCTCAGCAACGTCGACGCCATCAACGCCCGCCGCGACTTCTGGATCGCGGACACCGACCTCAAGGCCGCCCTGATCGGCGGCGGGGTCGGCGGCGGCGAAGGCGGCGAGACCACCACGGCCGCGGCCGGCGGCGGGGCCGCCGCCGGCGGACACTGAAATCCTAGAGGAGACACCCAATGACCGTATCGCGAAGAGGTTTTCTCGGCGCAGGGGGATTGGCCCTCGCCGGAGCCAGCATGATCAGCGGGCGCACGCAGGCCGCGGGCCTGCCCGAGGCGCCCACCATGACCGAGGCCACCATGCAGCCGCCGCTCTACCCGAAGAGCGGGCCGGACTACCAGCCCGTCGTGACGCTGAACGGCTGGACGCTGCCGTGGCGCCAGAACGGCGACTGGAAGGAGTTCCATCTCGTCGCCGAGCCCGTCGTGCGCGAGCTCGCGCCCGGCATGAAGGCGCATCTGTGGGGCTACAACGGCCAATCGCCGGGGCCGACCATCGAGGCGGTCGAGGGCGACAAGGTGCGCATCTTCGTGACCAACAAGCTGCCGGAGAACACGGCGGTGCACTGGCACGGCCAGCTCCTGCCCAACGGCATGGACGGCGTCGGCGGCCTCAACCAACCGCACATTCCGCCTGGGAAGACGTTTGTGTACGAGTTCATCCTGCGCAAGTCCGGCACCTTCATGTACCACCCCCATTCGGACGAGATGGTCCAGATGGCGATGGGCATGATGGGCTTCTTCGTCGTGCATCCGCGCGATCCGGCCGAGCGCCGCGTCGACCGCGACTTCGTGTTCCTGCTCAATGCGTTCGACATCGAGGCTGGCTCGTACGTGCCTCGCGTCAACGAGATGACGGACTTCAATCTTTGGTGCTGGAACTCACGGGTTTTCCCGGGGATCGATCACCTCGTGGCCCGTCAGGGCGACAAGGTCCGCATCCGCTTCGGCAATCTGACGATGACCAACCATCCGATCCACATGCACGGCTACGACTTCAAGGTAACGGGCACGGACGGTGGCTGGGTGCCCGAGTCCGCCCAATGGCCTGAAGTTTCCGTCGATGTGGCGGTCGGGCAGATGCGGGCCTTCGAGTTCGTCGCGGACGTTCCCGGAGATTGGGCCATCCACTGCCACAAGAGCCACCATACCATGAATGCCATGGGCCACGACGTCCGAACCTACATCGGCGTCAACATGAAGAAGACTGCGCCGGCCCTCAAGAAGGTCGCGCCGGGCTACATGCCGATGGGCGGCAGCGGCATGGGCGAGATGGGCTCGATGGAAATGCCTCTGCCCGACAACACGCTGCCGATGATGACCGGCTACGGTCAGTTCGGGCCCATCGAGATGGGCGGCATGTTCTCGGTCGTGAAGGTCCGTCCGGACATCGCGGCTGACGATTACAAGGATCCGGGCTGGTACAAGCACCCGGAGGGTACGGTCGCCTACGAGTGGACCGGCGAGAAGCTCGCCGAGCCAGCCCGCGGCGCGTCCCCAGACAGCGGCGTCAAGGCGACGGAGTTCAAAGCCGTCGATCCCCGCAAGCGTCCCGTCCGCGCGGCCAAAGCCGGCGGACACGGCAATCACTGATCCATAGCAGACTAGGAGCATTCAACGATGAAGCACATCCTGACCTTTGGCACCGGCCTCGCGGCCCTTGCCCTCTCGGCCGGCCTCGCGCTTGCGGGTCCCGGAGCCGCCGGACACGGGCACGACAAGGAAGCCGCATACGGCAAGCCCGGCGACCCGAAGAAGCCGGCCCGCGTCGTGTCGATCAGCATGCGGGAAACCGACGACGGCAAGATGGTCTACTTCCCCGACAAGGTGGAGGTGCGCCAGGGCGAGCAGGTCAAGTTCGTCCTCAAGAACAACGGCAAGGTCGATCACGAGTTTGTCCTCGACACCGTCGAGAGCAACGCCAAGCACAAGATCGAGATGCAGAAGAACCCGGACATGGAGCACGACGATCCGAATGCCCGGCACCTGGCCGTCAGCAAGGGCGGGGAGATGGTGTGGCAATTCACCAAGCCCGGCACCTTCGAATTCGCCTGCCTGATCCCCGGCCACTACGAGTCCGGCATGCATGGCACCGTCGTCGTCAAGTGACGGCGCGGGCTACCAGACTTCAACCAACCCACACACAGGAGCTTCCGATGAAGCGCATCAACCTGGCCGCCACGGCCCTGATCACCGGCCTCACTTTGTCGGGTGCCGCCCTCGCGCAGGACTTGCCGGTCGTGTCCGGCACCGTCGAGAAGGTCGACACCGCGCAGGGCAAGGTCACCATCGACCATGGCCCGATCAAGAACCTCGACATGGACGCCATGACGATGGTGTTCCGCGCCCAGGACCTGACCCTGCTCAAGGGCCTGAAGGCCGGCGACAAGGTGCAGTTCACCGCTGACCGCGTGAACGGCCAGATCAGCGTCACGTCGATCAAGAAGGGCTCGTAAGGCCCATCCGCCCCGCGGGTTTGCCGCCGCGGGGCGGCTTTTCCGCCGCAACAGAGGGAAATTGCATGAAACGCCTGACTGTCACCCTGACCGCCGTCGGAGCCGTGCTGGCCGTCGTCGCCATCGGACCGGACCGCATCGCTCAGGCGCAGCCCGCCAAGGGGGCGGTGGCCGCCTTCGAGCGGGTGCTCGAAGTCATGAACGGCCGCTTCAAGGACACGAAGCTTGCCGGCGACCCTGACAAGGATTTCGCCACGCTCGTCGTAGCCCACCACGAGGACCTGATCTTCCTGGCAAGGACGCAACTGGAGCACGGCGGCGACCGGCAGTTGCGCCAGTTGGCCCAGAAGATCCTGGACGAGCAGCAGAAGCAGATTTCCGAGGTAAAGGAGTGGCAGGTCCGCAGCCGTCAGGCTGACTACCGCGCGCAGCCGGACCAGCCACCCCACGGATCGGGGCCTTTGGACCAGCGCGCGCAGGCCGCCCCGGCCCCGCAGACCCAGGCCGCCGCTCCGGCGCAACCCGCCGCGCAGCCCGCTGCAACCAATCTCCCGATAGTCTCCGGCACGGTTGAGAAGGTGGATGCCGCTGGCGGCAAGGTCACCATCGACCACGGCGCAATCCCGAACCTCAACATGGACGCCATGACGATGGTCTTCCGTGCTCAGGACCCTGCCATCCTCCAGGGTGTGAAGGAAGGCGACAAGATCCAGTTCCAGGCCGACCGCGTGAACGGCCAGATCTCCGTCGTGAGGATCGAGACCGGCAGGGCCCAGGCGGCCCCGACCCGGCCTGCGGCTCAGCCGGCCGCCGCGACGAACCTCCCCACGGTGTCCGGCACGGTCGAGAAGGTCGACACCGCCCAGGGCAAAGTCACCATCGACCATGGGCCGATCCCGAATCTGAACATGGATGCCATGACCATGGTGTTCCGGGCGCAGGATCCGGCGGTGCTCAAGGGCGTGAAGGCGGGGGACAAGGTTCAGTTCCAGGCTGACCGCGTGAACGGCCAGATCTCCGTCGTCAGCATCCGCAAGGGCAGGTAGCCACGGGACTCCGTCCGGTCCCAACGCCGGGCGGACCGTCGCCGGCCGCCGCGCTTTCGGAGTCGCCGCGGCGGCCGGCGGCGTCGAAGAACAACAAGGAAACCTCTATGCATTCGATGAAGCGGTTCGTTGCCGTCGGGGCGGCTGTTGCGACGATGGCAACCTATTCTATCCTGCAGCCTTGCTCCGCCAGGGCTGACGACGAGGGAGCCGTCTTCGGCGATGTCACGGTCACGCAGGTCGCCGCCACCCCGGCTCGGGCCGGTGAAACGGCCATCGTCACCTTCTCGGTCGAGAACTCCGGAGAGGACCGCGTTCTGATCACGGGGCTGCGCCTGCCGGATGGGGAGCCGTCGCGGATCATGGGATCCTTCGGCCAGGGACACACCGGCGAGATCGGGACGCTGCCGGTCAGGCCGGGCGCCACGGCGAGCCTGGATGGCCGCAAGGTCTGGATCGAGGTCGGGCCCCTCGCCCGGGACCTGGAGCCGGACACGACGGTTCCGGGGCGCCTGGTTCTCGGCTCCTATGAGAGCCCGCTGACGCTCCATGTCGGTCCCGTCGCCACCGGCTCGACCCGGAGTGCCGGTCCGGACACCGCAAAGATCGCCGACGGGGCCCCGGGGCAGCCACGCAACCGCACCGGATGCTGAACCTGATCCGCTGGGATCCGTCCCCACCGCGGAGCGATGGCCTGGGCAGGCCCGTCCGCGGTCGGCATTCAGCCAGCGGGCTGCCCGAGTACATGGAGAACGACTTCGACCGTCGGGCCCTGGTGCCACGGCTTCTGGTCCTGGCGATCCTCGGGGCCGGCGCCTTCCTCGAATACGGTCATGGGCACCGGGAAGGCCACTGGATCGTGCTGGTGGTCTACTGCCTGACGACCGTCGTGCTGGCCTTCGCGTCACGCTTTGCCGTCGGTGGTCAATGGCTGCCGTGGGCCGCGACGGTGACCGACGCGGTGCTGGCGGTCTACGTCATCGCCGACCACCTGCCGCGCGATGCCCATGATCTCTTCCTCGCGACGGACGCGGTCAGCCTGCTGCCGGCCATTCTCCTCCTGATCCAGACCGGGATGCGGTTGCGCCGTGATCTTGTCGCCGTCTTTACCGGGATCGTGGCCGGAGGTTGGCTCGCCTCGCTTGCCCTGCTCACGCATTCCGCATCACTTCCCGCGACCGGGCCCACGCCCGCCTTCGCGTTCCGGCAGACGCTCGGGTTCCTGTCGTTCGCCGTTGCGGCCGGCTTCGTCCTCTACGCGGTGCATCGCACGCGGCTGGCCTGGGCGGCCGTGCTGAAGGCGCGATGGGACCGGATGCTCCTGGCGCGCTTCCTGCCCGAGGGGATCGCCGCCGAGGTGGTCGCCAACGAGGAGACAGCGGAGGTCACCGAGCGCCATGCCTGTCTGCTCGCCGTCGACATCCGCGGCTTCTCCGCGCTGACCCGGGAACGGCCGGGCCGCGAGGTCATCGATGATTTGATGGCGTTCCGGCGCTTCGTCCACGACGCGGTCTCACGCCACGGCGGCATCGTTGACAAGTATCTGGGGGACGGTGTGCTCGCCGTGTTCCTCGACGGCTCGCCCGAGGACCAGGCGGCCCGGGCTTTCGACGCAGCCAACGAGATCCTGCGCCCCCTGAACACCTGGAGAAGCCATGACGAAATGCCGTCTGGCACCCACGTCATCGCCACGCTCCACTGCGGCTTTGTCCTCGCCGGCGTCTTCGATGACGGGCGGCGCGCCGAGTTCACGCTGCTCGGACCCGCGATGAACGCCCTGCCGCGGATGGAGCGGCGATCCAAGCAGGCCAACCTGGGCGTCGTTGCCTCAAAGCGATTCCTGCGGCTGCTGACGCCCTCCCGACGCGCCCAGCTCGATGCCCGTCCAGTCGAGCGGCGCCCTGGCGATGAGGACGTGCCAGACATCCTGTCCGTCCGGTTCAATGAAGCCGGGGCCATCGCCCAGGAAGGGATCGTGCGTTGAACCACCTCCTGGAATATGGCGGACTGTTTGCGGCGGCGTTCCTGTCCGCGACGGTCCTGCCGTTCCAGTCCGAGGTCGTGCTGTTCGGGCTCCTGGTCTCGGAGCACTACACGTGGTGGCTGCTCGTAATCGTGGCGAGCGTCGGCAACACCCTCGGCTCGGCGGCGAACTGGCTGCTGGGGCGCCTGCTTGCCACCTTCGAGGATCGGCCCTGGTTCCCGCTCAAGCGCGAGTCAATCAAGCGGGCCGAGGCTTGGTATCATCGCTACGGACGCTGGTCGCTGCTTCTCAGCTGGGTGCCGTTCATTGGCGATCCGCTCACGATTGTCGCCGGCGTGCTGCGGGAGCCGTTCCCGGTCTTTCTCGCCATCGTGGCGGTGGCGAAGACGGCCCGGTACTTCGCGGTGGTGGCCCTGACGTTCGGGTGGTTCTGATCCCATGTCCAGTTCATTGCAGAGGCAGAGGACTGATCGAGCCCGCATTGGCACAGCCACCGTGACAGGGACGCTTGACCTTCCCATCGTGGGAAGCCTTAGGCTGACCGTATCCCATAGAGGCATCAGCGGAGAACCGCCATGACCCACAGCCCGACCAATGAAGAGCACGGCCACCAGGGCCACGCCCACCACCACGATCATGGCGCCCATACGGGGCACCACCATGAGCCCGCGGCGGATGCCGGGAAGGTGAAGGATCCGGTCTGCGGAATGATGGTCGATCCGCACCAGACCCCGCACAGGGCGCAGTACGAGGGCAAGCCGTATTACTTCTGCTCCTCCGGCTGCCAGTCGAAGTTCATGGCCGAGCCCGCGAAGTACGTTGAGCCGGCAACAGCCCGGAAGGCGGAGGCCGTGCCCGCGGGCACAATCTACACCTGTCCGATGCATCCCGAGATCCGGCAGGTCGGCCCGGGCTCGTGCCCGATCTGCGGCATGGCCTTGGAACCTGTCCTCGTCAGTGCGGAGGTGAAGCCCAACGCCGAGCTCATCGACATGACGCGACGGTTCTGGATTGCGCTCGCCCTGACCGTTCCGGTGTTCGCACTGGAGATGGGCGCCCATCTCACCGGGCTCGAACACCTCGTGCCGCGCAGCACATCGAACTGGATCCAGCTCGCCCTCGCTACGCCCGTCGTGCTGTGGGCCGGCTGGCCTTTCTTCGAACGCGGCTGGCAGTCTCTCAAGAACCGCAGTCTCAACATGTTCACGCTCATCGCCATGGGTACGGGTGTGGCTTGGCTCTACAGCGTGGTGGCCACGCTCGCACCGGACATTTTCCCGGCGGCCTTCCGCGGCCATGACGGCTCGGTCGCCGTCTACTTCGAAGCCGCCGCGGTCATCACTGTCCTCGTCCTACTGGGCCAGGTTCTCGAACTGCGCGCCCGTGAGAGCACCAGCGGTGCCATCCGTGCCTTGCTCGACCTTGCCCCCAAGACGGCAAGGCTCATCCGGGACCACGGAACTGAGGAAGAGGTCCAGCTCGACACCGTGCAGGCCGGTGACCGCCTCCGGGTCCGCCCCGGCGAGAAGGTTCCGGTCGATGGCGTCGTCATCGAGGGACGCAGCGCCGTCGACGAGTCAATGGTGACTGGCGAGTCGATGCCGGTGACCAAGGAGGTCGGGGCCAAGGTGATTGGCGGCACCATGAACCAGTCCGGCGGCCTCGTCATCGAGGCCCAGAAGGTTGGGCGCGACACCATGCTGTCCCAGATCGTCCAGCTCGTGGCGGAGGCGCAGCGCAGCCGCGCTCCGATCCAGCGCCTGGCGGATCAGGTATCCGGCTATTTCGTTCCGGCCGTCATCGGCGTGGCGGTGCTCGCCTTCATCGCCTGGGCGATCTGGGGACCCGAACCGCAGTTCTCCTACGGCTTGGTGGCCGCCGTGGCGGTGCTGATCATCGCTTGTCCGTGCGCGCTCGGCCTTGCCACGCCGATGTCGATCATGGTCGGTGTCGGGCGCGGCGCCGGGGCGGGCGTGCTGATCAAGAATGCGGAAGCCCTGGAGCACATGGAGAAGGTCGATACGCTCGTGGTCGACAAGACCGGAACCCTGACCGAGGGTAGGCCTGCCGTGACGGCCATCGTGCCGGCGCAGGGCTTTACGGAGGCCGAGGTCCTGCGCCTGTCGGCCAGCGCCGAGCGCCCGAGCGAACACCCGCTCGCCTTGGCCATCGTCGCGGCGGCCGATAAGCGGGGCATCGCGACGGCCCCGGTCTCGGACTTCGACTCTCCCACCGGCAAGGGCGCGATGGGCACCGTGGAGGGCCGGCGCGTCGTCCTCGGCAGCGCCAAGTTCCTGGCAGAACACGGCATCGACGTCAGCCCTCTCGCCGAGCAGGCCGACAGGCTGCGCGAGGACGGCGCCACGGCGATCTTCGCCGGCATCGACGGGAAGGTGGCGGGCGCCATCGCCATCGCCGACCCGGTGAAGGCCTCGACGCCCGAGGCGCTGGCCGGCCTGAAGGAGGAAGGCATCCGGGTTGTGATGCTGACCGGCGACAACTGGACGACCGCGAAGGCGGTCGCCCGACAGCTCGGGATCGACGAGGTCGAGGCCGAGGTCCTGCCGGACCAGAAGAGCGCCGTGGTGGACAAGTTCAAGCGCGCGGGACGCGTGGTGGCCATGGCTGGCGACGGCGTCAACGATGCTCCTGCTCTGGCAGCGGCCGACGTCGGCATCGCCATGGGCACCGGAACCGACGTGGCCATGGAGAGCGCGGGCGTGACCCTGCTCAAGGGAGATCTCACCGGCATCGTCCGCGCGCGGCGTCTGTCGCAGGCCACCATGCGCAACATCCGCCAGAACCTCTTCTTCGCCTTCATCTACAACGCCCTTGGGGTGCCGGTGGCGGCGGGCGTGCTCTACCCGTTCTTCGGCATCCTACTGTCGCCGATCATCGCCGCGGCGGCGATGGCCTTGTCGTCGGTCAGTGTGATCGGCAACGCCATTCGCTTGCGGACGGTTCGCCTGTGAATGTGTTTTGACAGCAGGGCTGACTGGGAGTGAACTTCCTGACGCACGTGCAGGACGCACATGCATCAGGGATGGAGGTTCCCATGGAAAGCCTCAATCGCAGGTCGGCTCTTCTCCTCGGTGTTGCCCTTGCCCCGGTCGTTGGACTGCCGCGTCCGGCAGCAGCGGCCTCGATGTACGCCCCTGATGCCGGCAAGGAGATCATGCCTGGCATCCGGCAGGTCGATCTTGGCAAATGGCCCATCGGCATCGCGGCGTACAAGACGGCGGTGGTCACCGACTATGTTTTCGCCCCGGGCTCCGGGTTTCCGGACGAGGTGATGAAGAACGACATGATCTGCCAGATCATGGAGGGCGAGGTCTGGGTCAAGCAGGGCGATAAGACCTACACGGCCAAGGCCGGCCACGTCTTTGCCTGCGCCAAGGACACGTTCGAGGAAGACAAGAACCAGAGCACCGCGACGGCGGTCATGCGCGTCATCGACCTGATGCCCGCCTGAGCACTGACGATACGACGTCAGCGGGCGTGATCCTCCGCCCGCTGGTGTCCGCAAAATTTGCGCGAGATCAAGGCGAGCCCAGCCAACAAGGTTCAGCGTCGAGGCCATCGCATTGGGCGGCCTGCCAAGGGCAATGGCGGTCATGCCCACTCAGTGCGTCCGCCCGGGGGTCAGGCTGTTGCCGGGCGCCGGGCTGATCGGATCTGCGCTCCCGCAACACGGGGTTTACGAGCCCGTACTCCATTGACCTGCGCATCCTGCTCCGTTTCCCCGGCGCCCGGCGTGGCCAGGTCGTCGAGGATCGGGCACTCGGGACGCGCGTCGCCATGGCAGTGGCTTGCCAGATGGCGTAACGTGCGCGTCATGGCCTGAAGCTCTGAGATCTTGGTCTCCAGGTCGCTCACGTGCCGCATGGCGAATGCCTTCACGTCGGCGCTCGCGCGGCTTTTGTCGCGCCACAGGGCAAGAAGCTCGCCGGTCGCCTCGACCGAGAAGCCCAGAGTCCGTGCCCGCTTGATGAAGCGCAGGTCGTGGACGTCACGCTCGTCGTAGTCCCGGTAGCCGTTCTCGCGCCGGACCGCCTTGGCGAGCAGCCCGATGGACTCGTAGTAGCGGATCATCTTGGCCGAGACGCCCGAGGCCTCGGCGGCTTTTCCGATGTTCATAGTCCCCTCCTTTTATTCCGCCGGCGCCAGGCGGGCCGGCACCATCCGTGATGTCGTCTCGCCCACCGGAAGCGGCGGCACGAAGCGGCGCAGGCGCAGGGCGTTCGTGAGCACGCTGACGCTGGAGAACGCCATCGCCAGGCCGGCGAAGATCGGCGACATCAGGATCCCGAAAACCGGATAGAGCGCGCCTGCCGCGACCGGGATCAGCACCACGTTGTAGCCGAAGGCCCAGAACAGGTTCTGCTGGATGTTGCGGATCGTGGCCTGACTGAGGGCGATTGCATTCGGCACGTTGCGCAGGTCGCCCGACATCAGGACCACGTCGGCGGCCTCGATGGCGATGTCCGTCCCCGTGCCGATGGCAAGACCGACATCGGCCTGCGCCAACGCCGGCGCGTCGTTGATGCCGTCGCCGACGAAGGCGACCTTGACCGTTCCACCCGCCTGAAGGCGCTTCACCACCTCGGCCTTGTCCGTCGGCAGGACCTCCGCCACGACATCGTCGATCCCGAGCCGTCTGGCGATGGCCCCGGCGGTGCGCCGGTTGTCGCCGGTGATCATCACCACCTTCAGGCCCAGCCTGTTCAGGGCCTCGATGGCGGCGGGCGTGCTCTCCTTGATCGGATCCGCGACCGCGATCACGGCAGCCAGTTGCCCGTCGACTGCGGCGTAGAGCGGCGTCTTGCCCTCGTCGGCGAGGCGTGCGGCCACGCCAGCAAAGCCCGAGATGTCCAAGCCAAGCTGGCGCATCAGGCGGTCGGCCCCGACCTCGATGCGGCGTCCCTCGACCTCGGCCCGCACGCCGAAACCTGGCTCCGCCTCGAACGATGCCGGCCCGGGCAGATCGAGCCCACGCCGGCGCGCCTCGGCAACGATGGCCTCCGCGACGGGATGCTCGGAGCGGGTCTCGACGGCCGCCACCAGCCGCAGGACGTCGGCCTCGACGAAGCCGGGCGCAGCCTGGATGTCGGTGAGCTCGGGGCGCCCCTTGGTAAGCGTGCCGGTCTTATCGAGAGCGACGATGCTGGCGTCCTTGAGGGCCTGGAGAGCCTCGCCGCGACGGAACAGGACGCCCATCTCCGCGGCCTTGCCGGTTCCGACCATGATGGAGGTCGGGGTGGCCAGGCCCATGGCGCACGGGCAGGCGATGATCAGGACCGCGACCGCGTTGACAAGGGCATAGGTGAGCGCGGGCGATGGACCGAAGGCCACCCATGCGACGAAGGTCAGCGCGGCGGCTGCAATTACGGCGGGCACGAACCACGTGGTGACCCTGTCGACGATTTCCTGGATCGGGAGCTTCGAGCCCTGGGCCTCCTCGACGGTGCGGACGATCTGGGCCAGCAGGGTGTCGGCGCCGACCTTGGTGGCACGGAAATGGAAGGCACCGGTCTTGTTGATCGTCCCGCCGACCACGCCGGACCCCAGGCTTTTCTGGGCCGGGACCGGCTCGCCGGTGATCATCGACTCGTCGACGTAGGAGGCGCCTTCGACCACCTCGCCGTCGACGGGAACCTTCTCGCCCGGACGGACGGCGACGATGTCGCCGGGACGCACCGCCTCGATGCCGACCTCGACCTCCTGCCCGTCGCGAACGACGCGGGCCGTCTTGGCCTGCAGGGTCATCAGGCGGCGGATGGCCTCGCTCGTGCGCCCCTTGGCCCGGGCCTCGAAGTAGCGGCCCAGGAGGATGAGGGTGACGATCACCGCGCCGGCCTCGAAATAGGTGTAGTCGGTGCCCTCCGGCAGGAAGCCGGGTGCGAAGGTCGAGACCACGGAATAGCCGTAGGCGGCGCTGGTGCCGAGCATCACCAGCGAGTTCATGTCGGGCGCGCCGCGCAGCAGCGCCGGCCAGCCCTTGGCGTAGAAGCGAAGGCCCGGACCGAATTGGACGACGCTGGCCAGGACGAAGGATGCGATCCGGACGTTGTCCATGCCGAACCGCCCGGCTAGGAAGTGGTGGATGCCCTCGAAGAAGTGCGCGCCCATCTCGAAGACCAGCAGCGGGAGCGTCAAGATGGCCGCCAGGATCATGGACCAGCGCAAGGACGTGATCTCGGCCTCGCGCGCGGCGCGCTCGCGGTCGCTCTGCTCCGTCCCGCTGCGCACCGGCTCGGCCTCGTAGCCGGTCCGTTCGATGGCGCCGATGAGCGCCGCCGTCATGTCGGGGCCGCCCAAGGTGCGGACCGAGGCCCGCTCGGTCGCGAGGTTGACCGTGGCGTCAACGACGCCGGGCACCCGCTTGAGGGCCTTCTCGACGCGTCCGACGCAGGAGGCGCAGGTCATGCCGGTGACCTTCAGGTCGACCGTCTCCTCGCCCGGCTCGTAGCCGACGTTTCGGATGGCCTCGGCGATGGCCGAGGTGTCGGTCACGCCCGGCTTCAGCGAGACGCGGGCGCGTTCGGTCGCAAGGTTGACGCTGGCGGCATCGACCCCGTCAACGGCGCGGAGCGCCTTCTCGACCCGTCCCACGCAGGAGGCGCAGGTCATGCCTTGGACGGGGATGTCGAGCGTTGCTCCGGATGCGGACTGCTGTTTTGAAGTGATTTGATCGGCCACGGCCGTCTCCTTGGAGAACCATTGGCCTCTTCTGTAAACCTTCCCATCCTGGGAAGGTCAAGCGGTTTGTTGACACTTGCCTGGCTTGGGTGCGCCGTGCGCGGGCGGTGATCCCGCGTCCCTGCAGATGACCTTTATGAAGCCGGCAACGAGGCTGGTCTTCACTCCAATCTCCCGCAGATGGTGGTAACCGAGGATGCCGTGACGACGGCGGGCATCACAGCGTTGACGCCCGCCGCGTGGGGGTGGAAGAGCCCCCGCCGGGCCATGGCGAGGGCTTTATGTTGCTACTGCGAGCCTTCCTTCTTGGCGTTCTTCTTGAGCCAGTCCTTCATCTCGGCGATCTCCTGCTCCTGCGCCTTGATCACTGTCTCCGCCATCTTCTTGGCCTCGGCATTGTCGCCGGTCTTCAGGACGACGCGGGCCATGTCGATGGCGCCCTGGTGGTGGGGGATCATCCCGCAGACGAAGGCGACGTCGGAGTCCTTGATCATGTGGGCGCTCATCATGGGACCGTGCATCTTCATCATGGTGTCCATGTAGCCCTTCTGGGCCTCGTTCATGTTGGCCATCATGCCCTGCATGCCCTGGTGCATGCCCGACATATCCATGCCCTGCATGTTCGGCATCGGCCCGCCGGCCTGGACCGCGGTCCGACACTCCTCCGGCAGGCCCTCGGTGGACATGGCCATCTGGCCGCCCGAGGGGTGCTGCATCTGGCCTTGGTTCTGTTGAGCCGCGGCGCCCCAGGCGCTGACGGAGAGAACGGCGGTCGCGAAAGCGATCATTCGAATGGTCATGTTGAAATCCTTCTTCCAAGCGCGGTGATCTGATCGGCCCACGTGGGCGCGGCGCCGGACACGCCAACGGGCCGGCTTTCATCGCGAGCGGCATGGCCGCCCGGTTGTGGATCAGGCGTGTTTCGGCGGGCGGTCGATGCCGAACAACATGGCTGGCATGGGCGTCAGGTCCGGCGGGATCGGGACCACCTCGGACAGCGGCACACCGTGAGCCAGGTTCGCGGGGACCGGGAAGACGGCCATGATGCAGCCGGGATGGCAGCAGAACTGGCCGGCCGCATAGGGTTTGGAGGCCCCGCTGTGGTGGTGATCGGCTTGGCCATGGGATGCGTGCGCGGTCTGCACCGCATGGGAGGATGGTACGTAGTCAGACGTTCCCGCCTGGACAGCCGCATACAGCGGCGCGCTGGCGAGGCCGAGGGCCAGCAGAGCGACCGTCAGGCGGCTGAGCATGAGGCGGATCATGTCATGCAAGGCGTCATCCCTACGATCATCGGCCCAACGGTGACCTTCGGCGTCGGGTTCCCCTGGCTTGGCCAGAAAGCCTTGGGACGGACGGTTCAAATCGCCGCTTGACCTTGCCATCGTGGGAAGGTGCAGGGTGTGCGCATCGTCCAACCAAACGGAGATTCGACCATGTGCGGATGCAGTACCCACCAGACCCAGGCGACCCAGACCGTGGAGCGCCACCGGGATGCCCTTACCTTGCGCGTCGAGGACATGACCTGCGGCCATTGCGCCGGCACCATCAAAAAGGCCATCGAGACGGGCCTGCCCGGCACGCGCGTTGAAGCGGACCCTGCCTCGAAGCTTGTATCCGTCCGGGGCAGCACCGACTTGACCTCCATCAAGGCCCTCGTGACCGAGGCTGGCTACACCCCGACCGCAGCCTGAAGGAGAACCCCATGCTCGACCGCCGCCGCTTCGTGACCGTTCTCGGTGCCTCCGCCGGCGCCCTCATGGCGGGACGCGCCTTCGCACAGGCGGCCCTGCCGAAGGTCGTCGTTACCAAGGACCCGAATTGCGGCTGCTGCGGCGGCTGGGTCGAGCACATGAAGGCCGCCGGCTTCCCGGTGGAGGTCGTCACCACGCCCCAGGTCAACCGGGTCAAGGCTCGCCTGGGCGTACCTGACGACCTCGCCTCCTGCCACACGGCGGAGGTCGGCGGCTATGTCATCGAGGGCCACGTGCCGGCGGACGCGGTCAAGCGCCTGCTGGCTGAGAAGCCTCAAGCGAAGGGCTTGGCCGTCCCTGGCATGCCGGTTGGATCCCCCGGCATGGAGGTCGCAGGTGTTGGGAGTGACACCTACGACGTCGTGCTGTTTGGGCCATCAGGCCAGAAGACCTTCGCCCGCTATGAAGGGGCACGCCTGCTCTGACCCTGTCTCTTGCCAGGAGATCATTTGATGCCCCGTACCTGGATCGTGATTGCCGCAATGCTCGCTGCCGTTGGCGCCGCCCAGGCCCAACATGCCTCCCCCACGCCCTATGCCGGACTTGAGATGCGCCCGGTCAAGGCGCTATCGGATCAGCAGATCGCCGACCTCAGGGCGGGGCGCGGCATGGGCCTCGCACTTCCGGCGGAGCTCAACGGCTATCCTGGTCCGGTCCATGTCCTGGAACTCGGCGAGAAGCTTGCGCTGACCGGGGAGCAGCGCACCCGGGTTGAGGAACTCCACGCGGCGATGAAGGCGGAGACGGTGCCGCTTGGCGAGCGCCTGATCGCGCAGGAAGCGGACCTCGACCGACAATTTGCCACCAAGTCAGTCACCTCGGCGAGCCTGCAAGCCGCCACAGCCGACATCGGAGCAACGCAGGGCGCCCTTCGCGGAGCCCATCTGCGCTATCACCTCTCCACCCTCGACATGCTCACGCCCGAGCAGGTCCGCCGCTACGGCGAACTGCGTGGCTATCAGGCCTCGGGAGGCCAGGGGCATGGCCCCAAGGGCCACCACTGACGGCCCTCGGCTCCGTTGGGGCGGCGCTCGCCGTGGTCGCGGGATGGCTGATGTTCCTGGCATACGCTTGTCTTTGGGGTGAGAGGCAGGGCATTGTTCATTGCCAATCAAAGATCGCCTGCGTGTTCAGCGGGCTCGCGTATCCATAAGCCGGTGCTGGGCGTAGGGCCTCTGGACGTTGTGGCCGACGGTCGGAATAGCCTGCTCCGACCGATGTAGGTTCAGCATTCCGGGCCTTGGGTCGATCCCGTTTGACCGTCCGAGCCGAGGATTTCTTCGGCTCATCTCCTCGGATCACAATCTTCGTGTTCCCTAGGCCCTCGCTTCGAACCAGAGCAAACAGCTTTGCTGCGTTGGCGGGCGCGAGGCGGACGCAGCCGTGCGAAGCGGGCCGCCCCAAGCTACGGGTGGCGTTGCTGCCGTGGATCGCATGGCCCCGGTGCGTGAAGAAGATCGAGTGGGGCATGGGCGAGTTGTCCCATTCCTTGGAGGCATGGTCTTTCACCAGGCGAGAGGGCGTGAAGGTGCCAACCGGCGTCTCATATCCTGCCTTGCCAGTCGACACCGACCAGGCGTAGCGCGATTGGCCACCAACGGAGACCGACATGTGCTGGATGGTCTTGTCGACGGTGATCAGGACATCCGCTTTCGCCCAGCCAGCTCCGAGTGTGAGAGTGCCAAGCAAGGAGGCGGCAAGCAGACCGACAAGACGCATAGGGAGAAGTCCTCTAGGTAGGAATACAAGGCGATATTCCTACAGACGTTTTGTCAGAACCACAGTTCCGCGGAGCGGTCCGAACTCACACAACTGTGTGGACCCGCTTTGAGAAAGAGCTAGAGGGAGGCTGTGAGCGCTGCCTTGGTTGTGGCTGGTCGGGCGATGCACAAGTGGCGAAGTCTCCGCCGGAGCCAGTTAGACTAGGTGCTCACAGAAGGGAGGCAGGCATCCACCGGAATTCCTTCCGAATACGCTGAAAGAATACCCTATCCGGTTCTGTATATGCGCCTATCGGAAATTCCTGGCCCGCATGATCCGGTTACCGATTATGGAGAGAGTGCCGAAGAAGAGGGCGCAGATAACCCCACCAATGGCTGGATCCCTGACCATATGCGGGGCGTGCGTTGGGCCCATGACCAACTGGTAGCAGCAGAACACTGCCCCGACCAACATACCGAGGATGGCCCCTACAAGGGCAAAGCTCACAATGTCCCATCCAATTGGAGCCGGGCTCTTGTTCATGCCATCTTATAACACACAGCCATACCCGCGTGCAAAAAAGTGTTCTACAAATGAGGGCTGCGGCCTGCGGGACGGGGCAGCCATCATCCTACTCGGGCCAGGGAGCGCTTGGGTCAGGAACTCCGACCAGCCGTCTTCGCTGGCGCGTGAGCACGATCCGTGGCCGTTCGTTCCATCCCAAGGCCAATCCTGGTGCAGTTCCGTCCCTCAGCCTTCGCAGCGTAAAGAGCACGATCCGCACGGGAAAGGATCGAGCCCCGGTCGTCGTACGGCAGGGCCGCCGTCAAGCCCGCGCTGAAGGCGATGGGCCGACGCGTTGCCTGGTCCGGCAATGTGGCAGGTGGGAATTCCGCTCTGATCCGGTTGATCAGACGAGTTGCGTCGTCGAGACGGACATCCGGCTGCAGCAGCAGGAATTCCTCGCCTCCGATCCGGCCGAGATGGTCTCCGGAGCGCAGGCTCTCGCGGAAAACCTGCGCGAAATGCCGGAGGACGGCATCGCCGGCTTCATGCCCGTAGGTGTCGTTGACGACCTTGAATTGGTCGATGTCGATGATCGCGGCGCACAGGCCGGCGCCGGATGCCCCACCCGCCGTGAGGCCCTCGTCGAGCAGTTCGAGAATGTAGCGCCGGTTCGGCAGGCCGGTGAGGAGGTCCGTGCGCGAGGCAAGCAGGGCGGACTCGTGGGCCTGGCGCAGGGACTTCTCGTTGTGCTTCAGAGCGGAGATGTCCGTTCCCACGGTCATCACCCACCCATTGGGCAGCACCGTGTGCTCGATCCAGAACCAGCGGCCATCAACGAGGTCCGTCTCGAAGGATTTCCGGCGGGACGTCCTACGCCGCGGAAGGGTCCTGGCGATCAGGGCCTCGACATCACCATCATCAATCCTCACCCCAAGCCCATGCGCGGCACCGTAACGGAGGATGTCTGGGAATGTGTACGGACCCTCATAGCCGACCAAGAACATGCCCCGATAGGTCTCGTTCGCGTAGCGGAGGTTGTCCTCTGCATCGTAGATGGAGACGGCCTGTCCGCTCTCGGTCAGCGCCTCAACGACGTTCCGAAGCGTCTCTTCGTCTGGATCTATAGGGAAAGACGGCATATGTGGTGCGCGGCTCAGGAAGGGATTTCTGGTCTTCTACACGGGTTTCTCGATCTGGGTCACCCCAACTAGGAGCCGCGCTCGCTCCCCGGAGTGCGGAACCTCTCAAGACAGTCGAGTCACTGGTACATGACCGACAAGAACTAGTCGTGCAGTTCGAACGCAGACAAGAACGTTGAACTTTTTACGCCAGATCTCTGCTTGGCGGCTACGCTATCGCTTTGATCGACACCCATTCAACCCTTGTCGGTGCCTTGTCCGAGGCCATCTCCATTCTGTGAGTGGGCGAAAAGTTCCAACGAAGGCCATGTTCATATTTGATGGCTGCAATGTGTTCAGCACTGAAGCTGAATTCCGTGTGATCTGCTCCGATGTTGCTCGCGCCCGCTGATTTGCCCGCGCGGTTTCGACACTCCCGGGAGGTTCTCATGAAACGTGGTTTACTGCCCAGCCTAGTACTCACCGCCCTGCTCACCACCGCCGCCCCCGTCCTGGCCCAGACCACCGACCAGAGCGCTGCGCTCGTGGAGCGCATCGCGGAGCTGAAGAAGCGCGCCGTCGCCGGCGTGGAGGCCCGCGCCAAGCTCGCCCAGGAGATGAATGACTCGATCTTCAGCTTCGGCGAGCTCGCCTTCCAAGAGTTCGAGACTTCGAAGTACATCACCGACATCCTTGAGAAGAACGGCTTTTCCGTTCAGCGCAATGTCGCGGGCCTGCCGACGGGCTGGGTTGCCAAGTGGGGCTCTGGCGGCCCGGTGATCGCGTTCGGCAGCGACATTGACTGCATCCCCAAGGCGTCTCAGAAACCAGGCGTCGCATACAGGGAACCCATGATCGAAGGCGCGCCGGGACACGGCGAAGGGCACAACTCGGGCCAAGCCCTCAACGTCGTCGCTGCGCTCGCCCTGAAGGAGCTCATGGAGCAGGAGAAGATCCCCGGTACCATCATGCTCTGGCCTGGCGTCGCCGAGGAACTCGTGGCGGGCAAGGCCTACATGGTCCGCGACGGCGTGTTCAACGGCGTGGACGCGGTCCTCTTCACCCATGTCGGCAACAATCTTGAGACCACCTGGGGCCAGCCCCGCGGCACGGGCCTGGTCTCCGTCGAGTACACGTTCAGTGGCGAGTCGGCCCACTCCGCCATGGCCCCGTGGCGTGGCCGCAGTGCGCTCGATGGTGTCGAGCTGATGAACATCGGCTGGAACATGCGCCGCGAGCACCTGCGGCCAGAGCAGCGTTCGCATTACGTCATCCCGGACGGAGGCGACCAGCCCAATGTCGTGCCGTCGGTCGCCAGCGTCTGGTACTTCATCCGCGAGCAGGACTTCGCGAATATCCGCAAGAACTTCGAGATCGCCAACACCATCTCGGAAGCCGCCGCGAAGATGACCGACACCACGGTCACCCGACGGATCATCGGCACGGCGGCGCCGCGCCACTTCAACAAGCCGATTGCGGAAGCCGCTTACGCCAACATCCAGCAGGTTGGGCTGCCGCAGTGGACGGAGGACGAGCAGGCCTTCGCCAAGGCGGTGCAGCGCACGGTCAAGGACAAGGAGGAAGGGCTCGCCGTCGAACTGAAGAAGCTCGAACCACCGCTGGAGAAGCCCGAGAGCGGCGGATCCGACGACATCGGCGACATCTCGTGGACGGTCCCGACGATCACGCTGAACTATCCCTCCAACATCCCCAACCTGCCGGGGCACCATTGGGCGAACGCCATGTCGATGGCGACGCCCATCGCCCACAAGGGCGTCGTTGCCGGGGCGAAGGTGATCGCGATGACGTCCATCGACCTGCTGTCCAAGCCGGAGTTGCTGGTGCAGGCCAAGGGCTATTTCGCCAACGAGCAGCAGAAGAACCAGAAGTACGTCCCGATGATTTCGGCGGAGGACAAGCCGCAGGTGCAGATCAACGCCGACATCATGGCGCAGTACCGGCCCGAGATGAGGAAGTACTACTACGATCCGTCCAAGTACGCGACGTACCTCGATCAGCTGGGCATCAAGTTCCCGGTGCTGGAGAAGCCGAAGAACTGAAGACTGGAAATTTGCCCGCTGCCAACTGCAGGGGGCAGCGCTTCACGGCACGGCGACCTCATATTGCCGCCGTGCCCGCTTCGCTCAGCTCGTAAGAGCTGCGAGGAAACGTTGAAGGGGTGACGACCATGTTGGGAACTCTGGGCGCTAGGGAACGAACGCGCAGGAGATCGCGTAGGCCAAGCCGTTGTTCCTTCAATGCCGGCTTGGCCGCATCCTCGTTGGTCCATAGGCGCCTTGGTCCGCACCTTTACTTCCGCGTGTTCGCGATGACCTGCTTCAGTGGCTCGACCCCGACGGCGCCCGCAATAACCTCATTCCCGATGACAAAGCCAGGCGTGCCGTTGATCCCCAATCTTTCCCCGAGCCCCATGTTCTCCTGGAGCGTGGCGTCGATCTCGTTGCTCTGCAGATCCTTTTCCAGGCGGGCCATGTCGAGGCCCATCTCCTTGGCGACTGCCTTGGCGGATTCCCCGTTGGCCTGGCCGCGTCTCTCCATCAACCTGGTGTGAAAATCATAGAGCTTGTCGCCGGCAAGCTGCGACTTGGCCGCCAGCGCGACGCGGCTGGCCTCGACGGACCCTGGCCCAAGCACCGGAAAGTCCTTGATCACCACCCGCAGCTTGGGGTCGGACTTGATGAGCGCCTTCACGTCGGCCATGGCACGTTTGCAGTAGCCGCAGTTGTAATCGAGGAACTCGACCATGGTGACGTCGCCCTGCGGGTTGCCGAGCACGAAGTCGCGGGGCGAGTTCTCCAGCTTGCCGCGCTCGGCGGTCAGAACCTCCGCCCGGCCCGCCTGCTCGGCCACCTGCTGCCGCCGCTGGAGCTCGGTGAACGCCTCCTGCAGCACCTCGGGGTTCTTGAGGAGATACTCCCGGACGATCCCGCCGATGGCCTCGCGCTGCTCCGGCGTGAACGAAGCGGGCTGGGCCAGCACCGCCGACGGCAGGACGAGCGCGGCGAGGAGCGCGACACGGCGCACGGCGGGGGCGTTGAAGGGCATCACAGAGATCCTTGCGTTCAGACCGTCCTGTTCGCGGCTCCGCGCCGGACGGGTCAGCCACTTGCCGGTTGCAAGCTCCCCATGACTACCGATTCGGATTCCCGCTGTCGATCACGGCAGCCAGCCTGACGTCCCGGGCGGGCCGAGATCAAGGGAACGTGACTTCCACGCCGTCCGGACGGCGTGCTGAGTTAGAGGCATGCGATATCCTCTGAGAACCTGGACTGGCCTCCTGTCTGCTCTCTCCACCCTCGTTGTGGGTCAGGCTGCCGCCTCGCCGGAGCCGCGCGCGGTTCTCGAACTCTTCGTCAGCCAAAGCTGCTCGGCCTGCCGGCCCGCGGACGAGCTCATGATGGAGTGGCAACGGGATCCCAGCCTCGTCGTGCTGACCCTGCCGGTGAACTACTGGGATTATCTCGGCTGGAAGGATACGCTGGCGGACACGCTCTTCACCCTACGGCAGAAGGGATATGCGAAAGCCCGCAAGGCGGGTCAGATCTACACGCCCGAGATGATCGTCAACGGCGTGGTGTCCTGCATCGGGTCGGCGCGGGACCAGGTCATAAGATCCATCGATCAGGCAACGGCTGGGGGCTCCCTTCCCGTCACCATCCAGGTGAAGGAGGAGAACGGTCTCGTCATCGTCGATGTCGGTGAGGGCGACGGCGAGGCTGAGGCTTGGTTGCTGCCGGTCCGCCGGCACAGCCAGGTTGCGATCCATCGCGGAGAGAACGCCGGGCGCACGGAAACGTACACGAATGTCGTGCGCGGACTGTATCCCCTCGGGCGCTGGTCGGGCTCTCACATCCGCTTCGAGATGCCCCTCGAAGCCGTCGAGACACAGGGGGCCGACACGTACGTCGTCCTTCTTCAGAAGGCATGGGACGGGAAGCCGGGCAGGATCCTCGGAGCCGCCAAGGGGCCGGGCTTGTAGGCGCCATTCCAGGGCCAGGATGGGGGCATGGCGAGGTTTGCCGGCCTCTCCTAAAGAGCCTTTACGACCCGGACTTCACACGGGGCACGGACTGTGTCATGCTTTTGCAAATCACTTGCAACTGCAACACGCTGGAGTTGACCATGGACGCCCGAGCTCCCGATCTCGCCGAGGACCTGACGGGCTGGCGCCAGCCCCGGCGGGACGCCCCCCTGTCGGAGGTGTACCGCACCGTGGCGGTGCCCAGGATCGGGGGCAATTTGCGCAAGCTCGCCGCGTTCGTGGGTCCGGGCTACCTGGTCTCGGTGGGCTACATGGATCCGGGCAACTGGGCGACCTCCATCGCCGGCGGCTCGAAGTTCGGCTACACGCTCCTTGTCGTCGCCCTGGTTTCCAACATCATGGCCATCGTGCTGCAGTCGCTCTGCGCCCGCCTTGGCATCGCGTCAGGACGTGACCTTGCCCAGGCCTGCCGCGACGCCTTCCCCAAGGCTGTGAGCGTGCCGCTCTGGCTCCTGGCGGAACTAGCCATCGTGGCAACCGATCTGGCGGAGGTGATCGGCACGGCCATCGGCCTCAATCTTCTGTTCGGGATCCCGTTGGAGATCGGTGTCGTCATCACCGCGCTCGACGTGTTCCTGATCCTCTACTTGCAGCGGCTCGGGTTCCGGTACCTGGAGGCCTTCGTGATCGCCCTGCTCGGCGTCATCGCCGTCTGCTTCGGCGTGCAGATCGCGCTGGCGGACCCGGATTGGGGCGGGGTGATCCGTGGTTTCGCGCCCACGACCCAGATCTTGACGAACCCGGAGATGCTCTACCTGGCGCTCGGCATCCTGGGCGCCACCGTGATGCCCCATAACCTCTACCTGCACTCGGCCATCGTGCAGACGCGGTCGTACGGGCGCTCACTGCCTGAGAAGCGCGAGGCCCTGAAGTTCGCCACCATCGACTCGACGGTCGCGCTGATGTTCGCGCTTTTCATCAATGCTTCGATCCTGATCCTCGCCGCTGCGGCGTTCCACACGACCGGACGCCCCGAGGTGGCGGAACTCGGGGAAGCGCACAGCCTTCTCTCGCCGCTTCTGGGCGCTGCCATCGCGCCGACGCTGTTCGGCATCGCGCTTCTCTGCTGCGGCCTCAATTCGACGGTCACCGCGACCCTTGCCGGTCAGGCGGTCATGGAGGGTTTCCTCAACATCCGCCTGCCGGCTTGGCTGCGCCGGCTCGTCACCCGCCTGGTGGCGATTGTTCCGGCAGCCATCGTGACGGTCTGGTACGGCGAGAGCGGCACTGCTCAACTGCTGATCCTCAGCCAGGTCATCCTGAGCCTGCAACTGTCCTTCGCGGTGATCCCGCTCATCATGTTCACGTCAAGCAAGGCGAAGATGGGCGCGCTCGTCGCTCCGGCGTGGCTCGTGGGCTTCGCGGGGATCATCGCCGCCGTGATCGTGACCTTGAACGTCAAGCTCCTGGTGGACTTTGTGATAGGCTGATCTCGGCCGCCTGGGAGTCAGTGCATATGACCAACAGGATTGAAGCTCAGATCCGGGCCAAGGGCCTTCGGCTCACGGGCCAGCGCAAGCTCATCGCGCAGGTTGTTGCCAGTGCCCACGACCATCCCGATGTGCCCGAACTGCACCGCCGCGTGGCCGAGGAGGATGATCGCATCTCCCTCGCGACCGTCTACCGGACCATGAAGCGTTTCGAAGAACTCGGCATCCTTGAGCGACATGAGTTTCGGGACGGGCGGGCGCGGTACGAGCCGGCCGCAAAGCGGCACCACGACCACCTGATTGACGTGGATACGGGCACAGTGATTGAGTTCCGTTCCGAGGAGATCGAGCGACTTCAGGCTGTGGTCGCGCGGGAACTCGGGTTTGACCTCGTTGGCCATCGCCTGGAACTCTATGGGCGAAGAAGAACCGCGCGAAAGGGATCCTGAACGCCACGAAGTGGCCGGCAAGACCCATCGTTGAGCGGGCAAAGGATAGCTGCTTCCGATTGAGGGTGATCGGGCAAAAGTCCTGCGCGGACGCCTACACCATGAGCGGTGTCATTTTAGATGGCACCAACTCGCTTCCGCCTCAGCCCAACGTCCCTAGGGCCGGGAACGTCTCCAGAAGCCAGAACGACATGTTGGTGATCCAGCCGGTCAGAAAGGCGATCCCGGTCAGCACGAGGAGGCCGCCCATGGTCTTCTCGATCAGCACGAAGCGGGAGCGCATGCTCTTCAGGAGCGCCACGAAGGGCTTCATGGCGAACGCCGCGAGCAGGAATGGAATGCCAAGGCCTGCCGAGTAGGCGGCGAGCAGCAAGGCCCCCTGCGCGACGCTCTGCTCCGAGCCCGCCACGGTCAGGATCGCAGCCAGCACCGGTCCAATGCAGGGCGTCCAGCCGAAGGCGAAGGCCAGACCCATCACATAGGCGCCCCACAGCCCTGTCGGCTTGGGCACCCTGAACCGCACCTCGCGGTAGAACAGCCCGATGCGGAACACGCCGAGGAAATGCAGCCCCATCACGATGATAGAGACGCCAGCGAGGGTGCTCAGCACATCGAGGTACTGTCGGATCACCTGGCCAAGGGCCGACGCTGTCGCACCCAGCAGCACGAAGACGGTGGAGAAGCCCGCCACGAACAGCAGCGCCGCCAGGACAGCCCGCTGTCGGACAGCGCGGTCGTCGTCTGCGCTCAGGCGATCAAACGTCGTGCCCGCCAAGAAGGACAGATACGGCGGCACCAGCGGCAGGACGCAGGGGCTCAAGAAACTGATGAGCCCGCCGAGCATGGCGGCCGGGAGGGAGACACTGAGCATGGGTTCTTCACTCCATCCTGCCGGCGCGGCACGAGGCCCGGGCGGCCAAAGTGTTCGTCCAAGGCAGGTGGCGGGATCGAGCCAGCATCACAATGCGGGCTCCCGGGCCGGGGCGGTCTTCCCCTGCTCGACGCGTGCCTTCAGGAATTCGACGGTTTCCGGGCTGTCCCACTCCGCGGCGCCCAACAGGCGGCCGATCTCCCGCCCATCCTGGTCGATCACCAGGGTGCCCGGAAGGCCGACGAGGCCCAGGTTGCGCGCCGCGCCGCCGCTCTCGTCTATGTACGGCGCCAGATGCCTGACACCGACCGAGGTGAGGAACTTTCGCACCGGATCGAACCCCTTCCGGTCAATCGACAGGGCGACGACCTCGACATCCTTTCGGTCGAACTGGGCCTGGAGGCGATCAAGGGCGGGCATCTCCTCGCGGCAGGGGGAACACCAGGTCGCCCAGATGTTTAGAACGACGATCCTGCCGCGCAGATCGGCGAGGGAAACTTGCCGCCCGCCCTCGTCCTCGAAGGAAAGCTCCGGGATGGGGCGCGGCGTCTCGTGCACGATCAGACGCGCCGGCGCCTCTGCGGCTCCGGCGGCCGAAAGCCCAAGGGCAAGGCCGAGGGCGACGGTGAGGACCCTGACCCAAGGGGTGCCCCCCGACTTCGCGAGCGGACGTCGGGAGGATCGTTTGACGCGGGCGGGCATGAGATCAGCGGGTGGCCAGGGTTTCAACGCAGCCTCCGAGAACGACCACAGTTCAGGCCGCCGGGGATCCGACCTTTGGCCGGATCCCATTCGGACCTAAGACCAATCGAGGCGATCATGACCCCTTCCGCACTTGGTCGACCTCGCGTTGCACCAAGTCGCGGAGCTGCTGCGGCCCGAAATTGGTCAGCGGCTTGCCGTTGACGAAGAAGGTCGGCGTCTGCCGCACGTCGTTGGCCTTCACGTCGGCAATCTCCGTCTCCAGCATACGACCCATGAGGGGTGTGGATGCCAACTTCTTGCCCTGCTGCACATCGAGGCCCGCGGCCGCGGCGAAGCGCCAAGCCTTGTCCAGATCCGGCGCGCCATGGGCGGCCCATTCCGGCTGGTTCGCCAGCAGGGTTTCGAGAACCGGCTCAAACTTATTCTGTCCGCGAGCCGCCTCAAGGATGAAGACCGCGGTGTCGGCCCCTTCATGGAAGGGCGTGTACCGCAGGACTAGGCGCACGTCCTTCGGGAAGTCCGCTAGGATCTGCTTGACGATGGGGTAGAAGGCCCGGCAGGCCTCGCACATCGGATCGAAGAACTCGACGATGGTAACCGGAGCCTCCGGTGGGCCGATGACCGGCGAGTGCGGCCGGATCAGGGTGCCGTTGGCGACGGTGGCCGCGGAAGCAGGCTCGGCACCCTTGCCGGAGCGGTCATACAGGAAGGCGCCACCGGCGAAGGCGGCGACCACGATCAGGGCGGTCAGGATGACGAGGAGGCGCTTAGACATTGGAGACCTTTCGGCGGATGGGGGCGAGAAGAACGGCGATGGCGGTGAAGGCTGCGAGCGACAGGTAGGGGAGCGGCAGGCCCAGAACGGTCATGTCGGCGCTGGAGCAGGACGGACCCTGTCCGCAGGGCTTGATCGCCTCGGGGATGATCCCGGCGTACAGCAGCGAGTGGAAGGCGGCGACGAGCCACCCGAGCCCTGCGATGGGCAAGGCGTAGCGCCAGACGCCGGTATCCTCGCGGAAGGTTGCCACGGCCAGGATGACGGCGAGCGGGAACATGAAAACCCGCTGGTGCCAGCACAGGTGGCACGGGGTCTGCCCCATGACCTCCCCGATGAACAGGGCCCCGAAGGTTGCCGCAAGCGCGATGATCCAGGCGGCGAACAGGTACGCCCACGTGTGACGGCCCGAGGTTGTGAGCAGCCCATCGGGCATGGTCACGTGACGAGTGGTGGCGGTTTGGCTCATGTCCTATCCTCGGATCGCCCGTTTGAGTTTCGCGAGCGCCGTTGCCTTGTCCTCGTGGTAGTCGATCAGGCTGACGAACCCGCCCTGTGCATCGGTCACGATCACCGACGCGGAGTGTTCCATCGTGTAGTTGCCGCCCTCGGTCGACACCTTGCGGTAGGCGACGCGGAAGGTCTTCGCCGCCGCCGTCACTTCCTCCGGCGTGCCGGTGAGCGCGATGATCCGGGGATCGAAGCTTTCCATGTAGGTCTTCAGCAACTCGGGGGTGTCCCGCTCGGGGTCGACCGTCACGAAGACGACGTTGAGGCGGTCGGCGTCGGGGCCGAGGCTCTTGAGGTGCTGGCTCATTTCGAAAAGCGTCGTCGGACACACCTCCGGGCAGTGGGTGAAGCCGAAGAAATACACCGTCGGCTTGCCCTTGAAGGTGTCCTGCGTGACCCGCTCACCCCGATGGTTCACCAGCGAGAACGGACCACCGACGTCCGGAACTCCGGTCGTCGTGATGACGGGTTGGGCGAACCGAGAGCCGGACGTCTCCCCGCGGTACCAGTGCCAAGCGAAGAAACCGATCTGGAGCAGCAGGACGGCGATGAGCGCAAATGCGACCCAGCGAATGATCTTGAGAGTGGATGACATTGCACCGCCTTAGTGGCCCTGGTGAACGTTGGCAGCCGCCGGGGCGGCCTGTGCCCCGATGCCGCCGACCCTGTATTCGATCTTGAGCACGCCCGCCTTCTCGAAGATAAGCATGCCCTTCACCGTGTCGCCCGGGTTCAGTCCCTGCCGCAGATTGACGAGCATGGCATGCAGCGCGCCCGGCTTCAGCTCCACCGTCTGACCCGGGCCGATCTCCAGGCCTCCGGTGACGGGCTCCATGCGGGCGACGCCCTCGACAACCGTGGAGCGGTGCACCTCGAAGCGTTCCGCGACCACGGTGGAGCCGCCGACCAGACGGTCGGGCTCCGAACCCGTATTCATGATCCGCATGTAGCCGCTGCCCACCTTGGCGCCGCCCGGCGTGGCGCGGGACCAGGGCGCCTCCACCACGATGCCGCCGGCGCGGTAGGTTTCAGGAGCCTGGGCCATCGCAGCCGGCATGCCGCCGATGGCCAGGGTCGATAGAAGAGCAACGAGAGATCGCTTCGTCATTTTGGTGTCTTTCGCCCCTCGACGGGGTGCATCATCACATCTGTGCTTAGGTGTCAGGGCCGTCCTGGAATTGCGCGGAGGAGCGCCGCCGAGAGGGCAGGCCCAGAGACATGGCTTTATCGGACTATCCCACCGGTTGACGGCGGCCGTGACCCAACGGGTCGGCCTCGGCGTGGCGAGGGCCACGCGGCTTCCGGCGCTTGCGCCGGCAAGATCATTAGACTTGCGGGGGCCGAGCAGGTGGAGCCTGGGCCAGAGTCTCCGGTGTGGCGTCATCCCCGGGCACCAGTGCCTGTGCGGGGCTGAACCAGCGCACCACCGCACTGGCGGTCGAAACGTCCTGGAGAACTTTCGCATGGCACAAGGCCGCAAGCGGGCAGGCCTTGGGGCCGTCGGGTTTGGATGACCTGGCGGGCGCGCAGCACTGCACCTCGGCCATCGCCATGTCATAGGTTGTGGAGACCCGAGCCATTCCGGTGTCAGACGCCGTCATGGGCACCACCAGCCCTCCGGCCACCGCGGGAACGGTGAACGGGGCAAGCACGAGCCCAAGGATCGCAAGGATCGAGAGCAGACGTGTGATGGCAAGCCACGGCTTCATGCCGGGAACCTCTCACATGCCCCCTGAAATGTGAAGCGCGGCACAATCAATAGCTTGTGTCCGCTGGAGAGGTAAAGCGACGCATTCCAACCGGGAGGTTGGCAGCCCTGTCTGCCATGCTCCATTTTTACGGGGAAAACGACACCGGAAATGAATGGTGGGTCATGCGCCTGCCATGATGCTCAGGCGCCATGTCGGCAACATTCGGAGGGGCCATGCGACCAGTCCTTGCCTTTTTCATAGCAACGTTCGCCCTTGCCTCCCAAGCGACAGCCAATCCGTTTGACGCCCCGCCGCCGATGTATGCAGAAGCGGTCAATCCGGCCCTCCGACAGGTCGGCACTGATCTTCGCGTCCGGCAAACCTCCTGTATGGTCAGCAGTCACTGCCGTTACGCCGCGCGTCAGGTCGGCATCGAAGTGGTCGGCCCGCCGGATCGTCCCGTCACCGAGCGGATCATGATCGCGGCCACGTTCCGCCAAGGAGACGATGCGGCGGCGACGAAGCTTATCGATGATACGCTGACCGTGCTCGGTGCGACCATGGTGGTCTACGATCCAGGGATGGCCGAGGACCGGCGCGGCGAGTTCTTGCTTGAACTGGGTGATGCCGCGCTGAGCGTGGGTGAGGCGCACCGGGACAGCGCAGACGTCCATTACGCCCTGTCATTCGACGATGTCAGCGGGCGCCTGGAGATCACTGCTGCGACATTACGCGCAGGACATGGTTAACAAAATTTCCGGAACGAAACAGGGTGCGACCTGTTAACTCTCGTTTAACTTTTGCCTTGAGCGGCTCCCGCCCGTTGTGTCAGGTTTGATGAACAAAACCTTAACGGCAAATCGGTGGGGGCAATGCGGCAACCTCTCTTCGGGTCTCTGAACACTCGGCCTTCTCTCCGGAACACGCTTCGTCTCGCCGCCTTCGCGATTGGGCTCACCATGATCGGCAGTGGAGCGCAGGCGCAGACCGTTGCAGGGTTGCCAACGGCCTCCCAGCCAGTTGGGATGATTGGCGCAGCGAAGCCGATCCCGGGTTGGATCCGCTTCTGCGAGCAGAACCCGGTGGAATGCGCCGTCGATGCCTCCGAGCCTGCCACGATCAATCTCACTCCGAAGGATTGGCAGACCCTCGTCCGGATCAACCAGCAGGTGAACACAGATATCAAGGCGAAGACGGACAAGGATCACTGGGGCGTTGAGGACCGCTGGGACTTCGCCGAGGACGGCTACGGCGACTGCGAGGACTATCAGCTCGTCAAGCGCAAGCGCTTGGTCGAGGCGGGCTTCCCCCGCCGGGCGTTGCGGATGACCGTGGTGATCGATGAGGAAGGCGCTGGGCATGCGGTCATGATGGTCCGCACCAATCGGGGCGATCTCATCCTCGACAACAAGCGCAATGCCATCCTGTCATGGCACAAGACCGGCTACACCTATATCAAGCGCGAGGGCGATGAGGGCTCCACCTGGGCCTCGCTCGGCGGCCGGACGTCGCCGACCATGACGGCAAACCAGTAGCGTCAGTCCCGGATCGGGTGAATTCTCGCATCATCCTCGCGAGCTCGCCTCCGTTGCGGCAGGCTTGGACCCTTGCCCCTGCGGCGGCGTTAACCTGTGTCAGGTTCCGAGCAGGAGATCGCCGTGAGCGCCGACATTGTCGAAATCCATTGGAATGCACGGCCACACCTTGAGCGTCTAGGTGTCAATCTCCGGCGTCGAGGGATTGACGACAGGGGGAAGAGGCTCCTGGATGAGGTCCGCAGGAGCCTTGCAGGAGTTTTCCCTGGCGCCCCTGTTCTGTTTCGGATTTCCGTGCATACAGGCGCCCCGACGGACGATCTGCGGGTCCTGCGTCAGGGCGTGGAACAGCCCAATTGCCTTCAGGAACTCCGTACCGCCATTGAACACGCCGTCGAACATGCATAGCGTGAGGCTGCATAGGCCTCTGGTAGATGCACCATCACGATCCTAGGGATTTCCTTCGCCTTCCCATGCTTCCTCTTCTGTGCGGCGTTTCTCGCCCGAGAGGCAGTCCGCTTGCGCTCCGGTGGGAAGGAACAGGGAAGATCCTCCGCTTCCGGCGATTTCGCGCAGGATCTTGGCCTTGATCGCTGATGGGAACTGATCGGCATGGCGGAGCGGGATCATGAACGAGCCTGGTCCTCCGATCACGCAGTCCGCGTAGTACCGATCCAGATCGGCAACGTCCCAGCCACGCACCGTTCCCTCGATCTGGATTGGCAGCCCGTTGATCGTGATACCTTCGGCCACGGCGCGGTCACGCGCGTACCTGACCTTGCGACCGTCGTTGTTCGGACCATCTCCCGAGATATCGATCACCCGCCGCGCTGGCTCGTCCTTCAGATCGGTGAAGAGCCTCATTCCGAAGTCGATCACGCCAGAGATCGAGGTCATGCCTGCCGGACGGAGCGGCTTGCGACCAAGCGTGTCCGCAAAGGACCTTGCGGCTTCCGGCCCATCGACCACAGTCCAGGGAACGAGAACGACCTGCTCGTCTGCCCCGGACCATTCAACGTAAACGACGGCAACGCGACCCAGCGAGCCTTTCACGATGGCCTTGTGGACCGCTGGAGATCGAAACGCCTCAATGAAGCCTGAGCGCTGGAGCTCCTGCTCGGCCGAGGTCATCGAGGACGACACATCCACGGCAAGTACGAGGGCGAGGTCGAGCGTTGCCTCGGCTCCGGCGGCAGCGCCGCTCCAGAGGCAGACCAGGGACAGACCCAAGCACGCGCCGTGATGTCGCCCAGGCATGACTGCCTCCCTGTGGGATGCTCCAAAGAGCTGTCATGACATGGACTTGGGGCCAATGAATGTCGGCTGCGGGTTGAACCGGAAATCACCTGCCATTCGGGAGGGTGCCATGTTCCCGTTTTACGCGGACATTCGGCTCACTGCCGGGGTTTCCCAGTGGGACCTATCAGATCGCCCGACGTTACCTATCCGTCCCCTCTGGCATTCCGAAGCAGCGTATCGAGCACTTCACCGGTCTTTGACGAGAAAGCGGGGGCAAAGCATGCCCCAGATCCCCCAACGCCTCCCCTGCGTCCTCGACCTTGCGCGGTGGCTCGCTGGGCCAGCCCGCACCACACTCGCGCCAGCTGCCATCGTCACAGAATACTGCGAACGGCTGCTGGCCGCAGGCGTACCACTCTGGCGCGTTCGGGTCGGGCAGCGCCTGGCCAATCCACTCATCGGCGTCTGGGGTGTAAAATGGGTGCGCGGAGCCGGGGCCGAGGCTTACACCGTGCCCCACAGGATCCTGGCGACACGCTCATACAGCGGCAGCCCCTTCGAGCAGGTCAACACGACACGAGCCAGCTTCCGCCGCTCCCTTCGGCACCTGGATCCGGCCCTCGACCATCACGTGCTCTTAGAGGTAGCTTCTGAGGGCGGCACAGACTACCTGGCTATCCCGATCATGTACGGGGATGGCTCTGTTCAGGGCGCCTCCTTCACGACCTACGGCCTACGGGATTTCAGCCCCGAGGAGGTGTGCCTCATCGAGGAGCTGGGTCCGTTCCTGGCCGCGGCCCTGGAACCTGCCGCGATGCGGCGCTCCAGTGAGAGTCTTCTGCAAACCTATCTTGGCGAGGGGCCTGCCAAACGCGTTGTGGCAGGGGCCATTCGACGAGGCGATTGCTTTGAGATTGAAGCAGCCGTGCTGCTGACGGATCTGCGCGGATACACGTCTCTGTCGCAGCAGTTGCCCCCCGATCAGGTGCTGGAGCACCTCGACCGCTATCTGGAGGTGGTTGTCGGGGCTGTGCGTGCAGAGGGTGGTGACGTGCTGAAGTTCATCGGCGACGGCATCCTGTCGATCTTTTCTGTTGAAGAGAGTGGTCAGGCAGAGGCCACCCGGCAGGCCTGCCGGGCCTTGGACGCCGCCTTGGCGAGAGCCCATGAGGAGGGTGATCTGCAGTTTGTCGCATGCCTGCATATCGGCCCTGTCACCTACGGCAATATCGGCAGCCCCGACCGCCTCGACTTCACCGTGGTTGGGCCGACGGTCAATCTGGTCAGTCGGCTCGAAGCCTTCGCAAAGAGTACAGGCAACGTGGCGGTGTGCTCGCGGGAGGTCGCCGCACTCCTCCCATCAGCGGCGACGCATGCTCTGGGCACGTTTGCTCTGAAGGGTGTTCCAGACGAGCAGATGATTTTCTCGCTACACGGATCCGGCGAACACCCGTAGCGGAAGGCCAAGAATGCACTTGAACCTCTAGCAGCTTGAGGTGCTAGCCAGAGATACCTTCAACCTTCGGAATACACGCCATATGGATCTGGCCCTTCGCCCGCCGCTCCTCCCCGCAATCCCTGCCGCCGCACGCCTCAGGTTCCTGTTCCGCACCGCGGGCCTTTCGGGGAGATGAAGAAATGGATGAGTGGAAACAACGGCGAAACCGGAGGAACCTCGCGCTGGCCCTGACGCTTCTGGGCCTGGTCGTCATCCTCTACGCAGTCTCGTTCGTGAAAACCCGTGAGCTTGAGGACCAGCGCCATCGAGACACCTCGCAAGCTCATGCCCCCGCCAAGGCAACGCCATAGGCCGAGCAGAACAGCCGTCGTTCAGAACGACCGAACACTGCCCATTCGATGGCGATCAGCCTTGCATGGCGGACCAACCCTGCAGGGCCCCAGGCTCAGCCGCCGAAAAGCCCCCGGAAGCGTTCGAGCACAGAGCGCCCCTCACTTCCCGCCGCTTGCACTGCCGGCCCAGGCGCCGCATTCACAACAGGAGCAGATGTCGACGGCCGCGCGGCGTCGCCAGCACGGATCTGGCTCTTGGGGGTTTGCGAAGCATAGGCAAGGGTCGATGACGGTCCTTGCCTCGGCTTCCCGCTTGCAGCGAGGACGACCTCCTGCGGTCCGGCGGCCAGCGCCTCAGGGCGGCTGACGTCCCCAAGGCGCTTGCGCGCGTTGGCGTCGACGGCAGGCGATCCGCCCTGGCCTGCATCGCCGTACAAGGCCTGCCGGAAACTCTCGTGCTGCCCGCCGTCGGCGTAGACCAGCTTGACCGGCTGCACGCCATTGGCCGCCAACGCACCCACCTGCTGATCGTCGCTCTGCCGCTTCTGCGCGACGGCCGCCATGACCGAGGTGTCGCCGCTGAAGGCATATTGCTGATTGGCGACGGACACGCGCGGCTCGTCCCTGGCGATCTCGAAGTAGTCGGAACCCTCTTTGAGGTTCCGCCAGAAGGCGATGTTCGGGTCGAGGCGGTGCTTGGCCAGGTTCTCGGCCGTCATCCGGAACGGATAGGACTGGAACTGGAAGCCGCGCTGGCCGCTGGAGAAGGCCTCCCGCGCCAGGGCATAGACCTCAGAGATGGCCTCGTCGGTCATGGCGAAGCACCCTTGCGACGAGCACGATCCGTGCACCATCAGGTGCGACCCCGTCCGGCCAAGCGCGCGGTCGTACTCGTTCGGGTAGCCGAGGTTGAACGAGAGGTAGAGCTGCGAGTTCGGGTTCATCTGCGCCGGGGTGACGGTGTAGAAGCCCTCCGGGGCCTGGCGGTCGCCCTCGCGGATCTTCGGCCCGAGCTGGCCCGACCAGCGACACATCGGGTAGGTCTTGAGGAGCGCGTACCGGCCGTCGCGGCCCCGCTTCCAAACTTCGATCTCGGATTCCTTCTTGTAGGAGCGCATCAGGATCGGGTCGTTCTTCGACATGCCCTTCGTTTCCATCAGCGCCATGGTGGCGGCGGGGATCGGCGCCAGGTGGCGCGTGGACATGTCCTGGCCTTGGCAGGCGGCGAGCGCGAGCACGAGGCCCGCAACCAATGCAATACGCTTCATCGTGGGAATTCCCGCATTCTGTGCGCCCGGGGTTGATCCCGGACGGTTCCCCATTTTTCTAAGGGATTGGCTTTAACGCTGTCTTGCCACAGGCACAGGAACCGGCGGAAGCCTGCCAACCGGCATGAAAGGTTGCCTTCAAGTCCGGCAGGATTGAGGCGTCCGGCTTCCGCTCACCCGCGATCCACAGGATGCCTGAGGCCCCCTCTGACGCCTTGCCCGAACGATGCAGCGGTCAGGCCGAGGCTTGGGCGGTTCTGAGGTCGCGACGGGCATCCTTGATGATGGCCCAGGACGACTGGAGGAACAGCCCAGCGATGACGACGGCAACGACAAGGTCAGGCCACGGCGTCGCGGTCCAGGCGACGAGGCCGGCGGCGATGATCACCGCCACGTTGCCGATGGCATCGTTCCGGCTGAACAGCCACACCGCCCTGACGTTGGCGTCCCCGCTCCGATGCGGCAGCAGGACCCAGGCCGAGGCAACGTTGACCACGAGCGCGATCACCCCGAACAGGCCCATGATCTCGGCCTCGGGCTGTTGCAGCACGAAAACCCGGTACGCGGAGGTGACAAGGATGCCGAGGCCGAGGAGCCCGAGGAAGACGCCCTGGAGAAGCGCGGACCGTGCCCGCCAGACCAGGCTCCACCCAATGGCGATCAGGCCGAGGAGCGTGATTGTTCCGTCGCCGAGGAAGTCGAGGGCGTCCGCCTTCAGGGCCTGTGATCCGGAAACGAACCCGGCCACGATCTCGGCGAGCCCATAGCCGACGTTGAGCACCACGACGGTCCACAGGGCGCGGCGATAGCCTGAGGTGACGTGGGAGTAATCCTGGATGCCGTCGTCATCGTCGTCATCACGGCTCATGACATCAGTTCCCCGTGATGGAGCGAAGGCTTTCGCTTCCTTCGGCACCCCCCGTTGACCGGCCCTCAAGACGGGCGGATCGGCGGCCGATCCAGCGCGGCACGGCAACTCGATACGCCTCATAGGCAGGACCGTGCATGCGTCGCAGGTGTTCCTCCTCCATGCGGATCTGGACCGAGAAGGCCACCCAAGCGGCCGCGAGCACGATGCCTGTGACCGTGGTCGGGGCCATGAGGAAGGCTCCGAGTACCACGGCGACCATGCCGAGGAAGGTCGGGTTGCGCGACCAGGCGAACAGGCCCGACGTCACAAGCCCGGTCCGCTCCTGATCCAGGCCGATCCGCCAGGACGTCCCCATCTGCACCTGGGCGGCGAGGATGACCGCGCTGCCTGCAGCCATCACCGCGAGACCCAGCCATGCGATGGCAGGTCGGGCCACTCCCGGAACCAGGCCGGCGGCCATATCGGCGCTCGGCAGGACCACCCGCACGACCAGGAAGACGAACAGGATGGCGCCGCCGACGCGATAGACCCACCCCACGAAATCATGAGCAGTGTCGCCCGTGCCGAACCTATCGACCGAGCGGCCGAGACGCTGCGACACGCGGCGGGTGAGCAGCGTGAAGGCCGCACCGAGCCCAACGAGCAGCAGGACGGGGAGAATGGCAGACGGCATCAGGATGCCTCCTTGCGTCGGGCCCCGATCCTGAGGCTGTCGGTCACGAGCCAGATCGCCCCGAGTGTGATGGCGATGTCCGCCACGTTGAAGGTCGGCCAGTGGTAGCCGGCGGCGTGGAGGTCGATGAAATCGGTCACCATGCCGTCCCTCACGCGGTCGATCAGGTTGCCGAGAGCGCCCGCGAGGATCAGGGCCAAGGCCACACTCTCCTGCCGGGCCTGCGCCCTGACGCTCCAGACCGCCATGCCAACGCAGATCAGGGCCGTGATGCCGATCAGGGCAAGCACGCCCCAGGCCTCGTCGGCGGGCAGGAGGCCGAAGCTGATCCCCCGGTTGAAGCCGAGCCGCAGGTTCGCGAACGGCAGGACCTCCAGGACCTCCCCAGGCATCAGGGACGCCCGGGCCATCGCCTTGGTGGCCTGATCGAGCAGGATGATCGGTCCCGTGACCGCCAGAAGATAGCCAATCCTCGCCATGACCGTCATCACACGCTCCGTCCGGCCCCGAGCAGGCGCATGGCGTTGGCTGTGACCAGCACGGTCGCGCCCGTGTCGGCAAGGATCGCCGGCCACAGCCCGGTGATGCCGAGGATGGTGGTCACCAGGAAGACGGCCTTGAGCCCGAGAGCCACGACGATGTTCTGGCGGATGTTGCCCATTGTGGCCTTGGAGAGCGCGATCATGCGGGCGATGTCGAGCACGCGTCCATGCAACACGGCGGCGTCCGCCGTCTCCAGCGCCACGTCGGTGCCGCCGCCCATGGCGATGCCGACATCCGCCGCGGCCAGAGCCGGAGCGTCATTGATGCCGTCGCCGACCTTGGCGACGACCTGCCCCTGAGCTTTGAGCTCGTTGACGATGCGAAGCTTGTCCTGCGGCAGCAGGTCGGCCCGCGGCTCCACGCCCAAGGTATGGGCGATGGCCGCCGCCGTCTTGGCGTTGTCACCGGTGAGCATGATCGGCTTGATCCCGCGCGCCTTGAGCGCCTGCAAGCCGGCGGTAGCGTCCTCGCGGGGCTCGTCCCGCACCGCGATCAGCCCGACGGGCGTGTCGTTCACGAGAAGAACGGACACGGTCTTGCCCTCCTCCTGCAGGGCGCTGATGCGGGCCTCGGCCTCGGCCGGGAGAGGTGCGATGTCAGCAGCCGCCTTGGGCGAGCCCAGATACAGGCCACGGCGACGGAAGCGTCCCTTCACGCCCTTGCCGCCGAGCGCCAAGACACCGACAGCGGGGGCGACCTCGATGCCCTCGGCCTGCGCCCGCGCCAAGATGGCCTTGGCGATGGGGTGGGACGAGGTGGCATCAAGGGCGGCCGCATCCTCCAGGACGTCGCGTTCGCTCGCCTCTCCGAGGGCGACCACGTCGGTCACCTTGGGCCGCCCTTCTGTGAGGGTGCCGGTCTTGTCGAGGGCGACAGCGGTCACCTTGCCGAGGATTTCCAGCACGGCTCCGCCCTTGATCAGGAGGCCGCGCCGGGCACCGGCCGCCAGGCCGGCTGCGATGGCGGCCGGGGTCGAGATGACGAGGGCACACGGGCAGCCGATCAGGAGCACGGCCAGTCCCTTGTAGACCCACTCGCCCCAGGGCTCGCTGGCCACCAGCGGCGGCAGGATGGCCACGAGGGCGCCCACGACAAGCACGGCCGGCGTGTAGTAGCGCGAGAAGCGGTCGATGAAGCGCTCGGTCGGCGCCTTGGACTCCTGCGCCTCCTCGACCAGGCGCACCACGCGGGCGATGGTGTTGTCCTGCGCCTCGGCGGTGACCCGGACCCGCAGCGTACTGTCGGTGTTGATGGTGCCGGCGAAGACGCTCTCGCCCTCGCCCTTGCGCTTGGGGGTGCTCTCGCCCGTCACCGGCGCCTCGTCGATGGCGCTCTCGCCCGAGATGATGGTGCCGTCGGCCGGTACGCGGTCGCCGGGGCGAACCGCGATCACGTCGCCCACCGCGAGGGTCTCGGCCTGGACCTCCTCCAGGGTTCCGTTGCGCTCGATGAAGGCGGTCTTCGGCACCAGGCTGGTCAGGGACCGGATGCTGGCGCGCGCCCTGCCGGCGGCGACGCCCTCCAACAGCTCGCCCACGAGGAATAGCAGCACCACGATGGCAGCTTCCTCGGTCTCACCGATGATCACAGCGCCGATTGCGGCGATGCTCATCAGGGTCTCGATGGTGAAGGGTGCACCCGCCATGGCGGCGGAAACCGCACGGCGGGCAATCGGTACCAGGCCGATGGCCATGGCAGCGGTGTAGAGCCAAGCCTCATAGCCAGGCAGGACCATGGCCAGCAGCCATGCGGCCGCGAGGCCAAGGCCTGAGAGGATCGTCAGCCGTCCCTTGGCGGAGCGCCACCAAGACCCGTCCTCGGCCTCATGGTCATGATGATGCCGCGCCTCCTCGCTAATGGGCGAGATGCCATAGCCGAGGTCGCGGACCACCCTCTCGACCTGCTCGCCCGTGCCGGCTTCCGCCACCCGCAGGCGCAGGGTCTCAGTCGTGGTGGTGATGTTGATGTCGGAGACGCCGGGCACGCGGGCGAGCGCGGTCTCGATCTTGCGGGCGCAGCTGCCGCAATCCATGCCTTCGACGCGGTAACGCAAGCGGTCGGTCATTGTCAGAAATCCAGTTTGATCCTATCTGTCGGGCACGCTACAACCTCTAGCGGTTAGAGGTTCAAGAGGTTTTTTGATGAATTTGGCGATTGGCGACCTTTCGCGGCGAACCGGGGTGAAGATCCCGACGATCCGGTACTACGAGCAGATCGGCCTCCTCCCTTCGCCGGTCAGAACCGAAGGCCAGCAGCGGCGCTACGGCCCAGCCGAGGTGCGCCGCCTCAACTTCATCCGCCATGCCCGCGAGCTCGGTTTCGAGGTTGATGCCATACGGCAACTTCTGGGTCTGGCGGATGATCCCAATCGGTGCTGCGGCGAGGCCCATGAGATCACAAAGGCCCATCTCGACGAGATCAATGACAAGATCGCCCGCCTGACTGCCCTACGCGACGAACTTGAGACAATGGTCGCCTGTGATAACCGGCGGGTCTCCGAGTGCCGGATTATCGAGGTCTTGGCCGATCACGGCCAATGCCAACATCATCAACATTAAGGCTCCTGCTGTTCCCTAACCCCGTCTGCTCCGCCGCAAGCGGGACCATGGCCGGCGTCTCGAGCGGTGTACAGGCCGACTGATTTCGAGCGGCCTGAAGGCACCTGCCAGCCTCTGGATCCTGGTTTGAGAACACTGGCTCCATATTACCTGAGTATTTCAAACCCTCTATGAGGACAGCTGTGCTGTTCCGTATATAACTTTCCGGGCAGAGTGGTAAAATGGAAGCAACTGTTCGGGGGCGCGGTAACAGGCGGTCTGCGCTTGGCCAAGCCAAACAAGACATCAAAGGCGAGCTATGCAGATCGGAATGACGTCTATCAAGCGGCGCGCGTTCTCCAATGCCCTGGAGCTTAAGCTGCGCCGGTGCCGTGGTGACATGCTCCAAGAGTTCCTTGGAGACGTGATGAGCAAGCGGCACGGGGACAACTTCGTTCGTGCCACCGCTCATTACTCCCAAGGTGATCTGAAGTGCGACGGTCTTCTCTTAGATCCGCTGACGATCTTCGCCTGCTACGGCCCCACCAATGGCGGCCAGGGGCTGACGGCGCAGGGTTTGGCGAAGGCAGTAGCCAAGGTGACAGAGGATCACGACGGGGCAGTCGAAAACTGGCCGGGCCTGAAGGAGTGGATCTTTGTCTCCAACTTCATTGGCGGCTGCCCGCCCCAGATCACCCAGGAGATCCTCAAGCTGGATGCAGCTAACGGCCACAAGGTGAAGCAGTTCGGCCAGGAGCAGTTCGAGAACATCATCCTCGGGTTCGACATGGCGGATATCGAGGAGCTGCTTGGGAATGCCGCAACGGACGAGGACTTCCGCTGCATGCAGATCCCTGAGGTCCAGTCGGTGATCGACAACGTCATGCAGCGGGTCGCTGACGGCGTCGTTCGCGACGACGTTCCGGTGGAGGTGCCTGCCGCCAAGCTTGACTTCAACCAGCTGCCTGACATCTACCGGGGAAGGATCAAGCAGGGCTTTCAGAACGCCAGCCGGGTCGCCGAGTACCTGCTCAACTACGCGGATCCCACGTTGGACGGCACCATCGCAGGGGTGTTCAAGGCCAAATACCTGGAGCTGAAGACCCAGGGCTTGAGGCCTGGGGAGATCATGGACGGCCTTTACGACTTCGCTTTGGGAGGACAGCGCGGCACGACCCCGCGGGAGGTGGCCGTCTGGAGCCTCCTGGCCCACCTCTTCGAAAAGTGCACCATCTTCGAGGACGATCCCTCTAAGGTCGCGGCATGATCCTGCCCGGCAAGCACATCCGGCCGGACCGAGCCTTGATTTCGGTCGGCGGCGACATCCTATCGGTTCTTGACAGGCCCGCGACTGTCTCGGAGATATGGGAGAAGGTCCAAACCCTCCGAGCCAGCCGCGAGAATGCGTCGTCTCTGCCCTACGACTGGTTTATTCTCGCCATGACCCTCCTCTACGCAATGTCCGCCATCGACTTCCAGAACGACCGGATCAGGCCGGTCAGGAGGCAGGTGTGATCGTCTCGATCTCCAGCTCCATCCCGACGTTCAAGTCCCTTGTCTTCCGGCCCGGGCTGAACGTCTTGCTGGCCGATGTCACCTCGGAGTCGACCGACAGGCAGACGCGCAACAGCGCCGGCAAGACGAGCCTGATCGAGATCGTGCATTTCCTGCTGGGCGGCGAAGCAGACAAGAACTCGCTGTTTAAGAAGCCTGAACTCGTCCGGCACACGTTCACGGGGGTCTTTAGGATCAAGGGCGTTCCGATCACCGTCACCCGCGGCGGAGCTGACGAGAGGAAGGTTCTCCTCTCGCCCGAGGACGCGCGGGCGCTCGCGATCGGTCTGCGCCGCGACGAAGCCAATGGGATCGCCTACGTCACCGTGGAGGAGTGGAGAGATTTCCTCGGGCACGTGTGGTTCGGCCTGCCGTTGGAGCGCAAGGGTACGGCATTCGAAGGAGGCTTCACACCTACGTTCCGCTCCCTCGTCAGCTATCTGGTACGCCGTCGTAAGTCGGGCGGGTATGTCACCATCGAGAAGCAGAACGAATACCAGCAGCCGTGGGATTGGCAGGTAAACCTGTCTTACCTGCTCGGCCTTGGGTGGGACGTACCTCAAGCAATCCAGGACCTCCGTTCGCGCAAGAAGACGCTCGCATCGTTGCGGCAAGCCATCAAGGGCGGCGAGTTCGGCGCGATGTTCGGCACCTCGGCCGAGATCCGCCCGGAGCTGGCCCGCACCGAGGAACGCATCGCCCGTCTCAAGGTCCAGATCGACAACTTTCGCGTTCTAGAAAGCTATCGCGAACTCGCCGATCAGGTCGCGCACCTGAAGGACCGCATGTCGGAGATCACCTTCGAGCTGGCATCGACCAAGGAGACGATCGCGTATCTCTCCCGCTCGGTCCAAGGGGAGAAGTCGCCGGCCTATACTGCAGTCGAGAAACTGTACGAGGCGGCTGGCGTCGAGTTGCCGACGCTTGCGCTTCGACGGTTCGACGAAGTCAGACAGTTCCAGCAATCGGTCATCGACAACAGGCGGCTCCATCTCGAGCGGCAGGTGACGGAAGCTCGGGAGACCCAGAGTCGACTGGAGACTGAACTTGCCGCCGCGGATGAGAAGAAGTCTGGGCTCCTGAAGATCCTCGATGGCAAGGGCGCGTTCGAGGACCTCGTACACATGCGCGAGGACCTTGCCGTGTTGACGAGCCGTGCCGAGACGCTGCGGACAAAGCTCCAGAACGCCAACATCCTCGAGAACAACTTGGCCCAGCAGAAGCGGGAGAGCGCCGACCTCGAGCTCTCGCTGCAGGAGGACCACAAGCGGAACGAGAACGCCATCAAGGACGCGACGGTCAAGGTCGATCACGCTATCGGCGAGCTCTACGACGACCGAACGGGTAACCTCATCATTACATCATCCAAGAACGGCCCTCAGATCGGCATCGCGATCCAGGGAGGCGGCAACCAGGGTGGCATCGACATGATGAAGATCTTCTGCTTCGACATGATGCTTTTTGAGCTGGTCTCAGAGCGCTTTGGAGGACCGGGATTCGTGATCCACGACAGCCACCTATTCGACGGTGTCGACGCTAGACAGGTCCATGCGGCCATCATGTTTGGGATGCGAGTCGCCGAGCGCCAGCGCGGCCAGTACATTGTTACGATGAACAGCGACGATTTCGGCCGCACCGGGCTCCAGAACGAGCCCGAAGTCGCCGAGGCGATCCTTCCTGTCCGGCTAACTGACGACGAGACCGGAGGACTGTTTGGGTTTAGGTTCGATTAGGGCTGCAGACCGGGTTTGTTGCGTGTGTCTAAGGCGGAGCCAAGAGCAACGCTCCAAAATTAGTCCTAACCAACTTCACTGAATTGGCTGGATCAGTGCTGCGTGTTGCTCCCGGCGACTGTTGTGGGCAGGTTTGAGTTGTCGCGAATGGTCGTGCGAATGACCGGATCAGGTGCAGCAAGGTGCATCATTAGGTATGTAGCGAGTTGGCTGATCGCTTGCAGGCGGTGCTGAATGAGAGTGACTGCGTCCTTGTAGGCGGCGTTCATCTGACGATGGGCCTCCGCAAACAGGTGCGGTGGAAGCTGGTCAGGACAAATCTTCCCTCACGCAAGAAATATTGTTTTTCTCGTCACGTTGTCCTGAAAACCATTACGCTGCTGTCCTTGGCAAGTTGCCGCTTGAGGGCAGCATTTTCTGTCTCTAAGTCTTCATAGCGCCGCAGCAGCTCGTTGTACTCCAGCTTGAAGAGATCATAATGGGTGACAACTTTCGCTAACTGCGTTTCTAGAGCCTTAATTTTGTTTACCTTGGCGTCCTGTGCTTGGGGCTTTAGGGTCGGTGCTGTCTTTTTGATGCGGCAGAGCCAGCGATCCAGTGCTTCGGACGTCTCTTTGTGAGTTGCATTCTTAAGCGTCTGTGGTGAGACCCCTGCGCGGCATAAGACCTCGAGCTTACTGAGGCGACCGCCATTGTGTGGATAGTATCCGTGTTCCACGAACTCATTTTCGATTGCCCGCTTTGCTGCCTCGATGGCACCAATTGTGTTCTGCTTCTGGTTGGCTTGATAGGCAACTAGCGACTGGATCCTGGTGGTCACGCGACGTTCTCCTGAAAAGCTTACTTGAGGGCACTCGTAAGATTGTTCATGGTGGCCGCATCCATCCCAGCAAGGGCGATTTGAACACGTTCCTCAGCGAGGTAGCGCTGGCGGATCTGCGGGAACCGTTGCAATTGCCCAGCAAGCTGTGTCTGCCACCACCCCCTCATCATAGTGTTCTCTGGCGGCGGCATCTCGATGAGGATGCGCTCAATTGCCTTAGTGCAATCGTCAATGGCAGCCGCATGCTCAAGTCGGTGCTGGCAGTCTGTTGAGCAGTTGCCGACATCGGGAAGGCCGGCTTTCTTGGTGCAGGGGCCATGCTGCCCCAGAGACTTGGTGCATAGGACGCCAGGTTTGACCATTGTGACCTGACCGTTCATCGAAAGGATTTCGGCAGCCTCGGCTAAAACGTCCACGCCGAGTTCAACCTCGCCGGATCGCGCTGCAACCCGTAGTCGAAGATCCTGCACCAAAGGCGCGGCCCAACCGCCGTTCTCACTGGATCGCTCAATGACCTCCTGAGACAGCACGATGTTGGCTTCCGACGCAATTTTGCGGATCTCGTCCTGGAGACCGGGGTCGCTCAAGATGTAATTCAGAGTCATCTCGGGGTCGCGATGGCCGAGAATATCGAACAAGATCGGAGTTGCGCCGACCATCGAGAGCGCAGCTAGGCGAGCGACCGTCTTGCGAAACCGATGAGGGTGGACGTTGCCATCACTCCAGTCATTAAGCGCCTGACCGTCTACAATCACGCCCTTCACGAACGATTGCAGGACGTACCCAAAGACGGCCAAGTCCGGGAACTGGTCGGAGCCGTCGTGGCTGTTGAACGAAAGCCACAGTGATCGCCGCCCAGGCGACAAGATGTCCGCCAGCCGCTGCTGCTGACGGATGGCTGAAACGGCAATCCGCGGCAGTGGCCAGTTTCGAGCCTCGCCGTCGGGCTGATCGGAAAGCTTGAACGTGTGGCCGAGCAGAAGGTCCTGGGAGGAGACCGTTCGTAGGCAGTCTCGCTGCAGGTGCATGAGCTCGCTATCGCGGGCCGCAGTCGCCAAGGCAACGATCACGAGATGAGCCGTCTGTAAGTGCATTGCCATCCGGCGCAATGCCCTCCAAGCCGGCGGCGGCCACGAGTTCAGGAGGAAGGTAGCGCCGGATTGGGCACGCGTCGTGACCCGGAACTTGATCGGGAGATGCTGTGGGCGCTGGAAGTTGTCGGCAGTCCACTGCCTTAAGGCGGCGCACCGTCGATGCTTGAGGGCAACGTTGCTGAGTGGCGCTCCATCCTGCCTTTGCGATGGCACCGCCAGGATGGTCTCCAGACTGTCGAGGAGCGACGGCCCCAGTTCCTCAATGAGCCAAACCGACGTCTTCCCGATGAGCGCAACGAAATCGTCAGGGAATGGCTGCCATCTGATCTTGGCGGCAAAGGCTGTCGCCGGCAAAGCGGCGTCCCGGCGTCGGGGCTCCCCTTTGGCACCAAGGTCGAGGTCTGGCCAATCGTCTATGACCCCCATGCGGGCGAGCGCCGCCAGTTTTGGTGCCGTATGCGAGAAGAAGCCTGCCAATCCTTCGGCCTGCCTCATCTGGTTCAGATCATTCCTGCTGAGACCGCGGAAGATGGAATGTCCGTCTGGGCATGAGCTCGGCTCCCGAGATATCCCCTTGTGCAACACGATCCACACCACTGTCCGCAGGAGGATGCGGCAGTCTTCAATCCAGGTCTGGGGAGCAGACGGCTGGCGGATTGTGGTTTCAAAGGCGATCGGTGTCACCAGCAGGATCGCCGCAAGGCGTTTGATCCGCCGGAAGAGATGCTCCGCACGAACAGTATCGTGGTCGAGCGCTACGGTGAGTGCGCTCCGCAGGTTGAGGGTTCTGTAACCCTTCTTACGCTGGCGCTTGGTCGAGACCCAGTCGGCTGGGAGCTCGATGGCATCGGCATCCATCGTGAAGCCTGGGATGATCTCCACGTGCTGGATCTCCTCCCATTTCGCCGTCCATAAGGTATTGAAGGCGCCTATCCGAGCTAGGGAGGCACGATGGGCGCCAGGCGCGACCATCGTCATTAAGCCGCTCCTGAGATTTCGCCGATGCCAATTTGGTCGAACAGGTAGGCATCTCCGCGGAGCAATCGTTCTGTATGAGCGTCGACGAGCCCCTTAAGTTCGTCGCGCCGGCCTGGGAACACTCGGTCCACAGTTGCGTCTATAGCGATCCACTCCGCTTGGAAGGAGGACCCTTCCCACCTATCCAATGGGGTGTGCCCCCGGATGACACGGAGTTCCGCTAGGCGTTGCGCCAGCGGTTTGAAAGAATCTGGGAAGATGACACCATGGCGGCAAAGGATGCACCGCTGCACTGCACAGAGCCCTCCGACGTGCATCGGTGCGATGGCTGCTGACGGATGTTCGGGATCCAAGCAACCCATGCCCATGCGTGTGCGGAGGCGGTGGTCGGCTAGGCGCTGCCGCTGCTCTTCGGTGATGTCGCCGAAGCGGGCGCGGATGTAAAGGATTGTTGGGTCGACAATCTGGAAGCGCCTGATCTCGTCGAATAAAGCTTCCGACCACGCCGTATAGTCAGCAAACCGTTGGGCCAGCATCTTTCGCTGTCGCAGATAATGCTTGGTGGCGTTCAAATCGCCGTGGCCGAGGGCGCGCTTGATCAAGAGCACGTTGTAGAGGCTATTGCCGTACAGAAAGCTCGTGAAGCCGTCGCGCAGGTCGGAAGGAGACATGGTCTGTTCGATCCCAGCCGAACTGAGCAAGGAGCGAAAGCACTCGGCGAACGTGTTTGTACTTATGGCCATCGCGCCGATTCGGCCGCCAGACCGGGCATTCTTTGACAAAAAGAGCCAAGGCGAAGAAATCGCTCGGCGGAGCCGAATGATCTCGTCTTGGCGGTGGGGTGCCGCATCCTGGTTTTCCAGGGCGGCCAGCTGGCGACGGAGCCTCTGACGCAATGGCTCAGTGCGTTCGGTCATATCCTTAATGACGCGGAAGGGATGGAATTCCGGCCGGGTGAGGCTGAAAGCCACCTGCTCCCTGCTGCTGCGGCTCTTCTGTGAGAAGATCGCTACTGTCTCGCCAGCTTCGGAGCTAAGACGATGCTGATGCCAATCGTCGCCGGAAATGTCGAGGTTCATCACTGTCTCGACATTCCATCCAGTGTGCAGCAGTACAAGGACAATGCAGGCCGTTGTGTCCTCGGCGGTTGGAACAAACCAGCGGAAGCGATCGAATAGGGTGCCGTCGGGATAGGCGGCAGGAAAGATCGGATTTCGATCGGTGCTGCGGAAACGTTTGTCCAAAAGGGCGTCGGTACTACGCCGACCCGAATCGTCGAGCAGCACATCGAGGTAGTGGCGGGTTAGCCAAGCGATATTCTCGCACGCAGCCCACACTTGGGTGCGGCCGCGATGGGGGCGCGGATCCGTCCCAAGCAGAACGAGGCGCTGCCCTTCGGAATAAGCGGAGGCAAAGCGCCGCAGGACCCCCTTAGCGGCCTTGTATAACGTCCTGATCGCCGCTGGCTCAATATCCTTGTGAGTCGCACCGTGCGGGTCCTGGATCGTCGGCCAGATAAGGCGATTAGGGACAATTCCAAGCCGGTCACGTGTGAGTTCCACAAGGCGAGCGACGATCTGAAGGTGTTGTCTGCCGTAGCTCCGCAACTTGAGATCATTGAGTAAGTGGAGCTTGTATAGTTGGCCGAGTTCGGGAGTGATTGAGGTGATGTCCGCGACGGGAGGGTGACCTCTAGCCTCAAGGGTCGCAATGAAGCGCCAGAAAACGCGCAGCGCGGAGACATAGCCTATCACGGTCGTCTTCGACTTATCGAGCGATAAGGCGCGAAGCACCTGGGCGAATTGTCCGATGAGCACCGCCACTGCAGGAAGTCCAAGCCTCTCGTCGCCTTTGGCGAAGAGTGTTAGATCGACCATATACGAGGGTCTACGGTGCTGGGCTGGGACTCGCCAAACCAGAGGGTTGGTGTCGAACTGGATATGGACGACGTGGGACGAGGCAGTTTGCCTTTGAGGTAAACGTTTAGCTATTAACTTAGGCATCATTGCCCTCAAGATAATGAGCCCAGGCGGCGCGATGCTCCGCTACCATGAAATGGTCAGTGACCCACTCAAGATAACGGGCGGTAGTCTGCTCGCTGACGTGACCAAGAACGGGGCGAACGTACATTTGAACGAGATCAGTGGCCTGGGTGATCATGACCGAGCGCGGCAAAGTGGCGGCTGACTGCCCGATACGCTCTCCCTCCTCGTGGATCAAACGGAGGAGCAGCAGACAGGCAAATGCATGACGTCCCGCGTGTGGGCTCCATCCGGGGAAAGGCTGCGTCTCTGTGCGCGTCCAAGCGTCGTAGATCATTTTCTTGGTTAGAGGCTCGCCCGTACTCTCGGACAGGAATAAGATGTCTGAGGGACGCTTGCCCGGGTTGTTACGCCGGAACGCCGCTAGTGCCTTTGCTCTGCGTAAGCGTCTGTAGTCGTCGAGAGCATGGAGAAAGCCGACCCCGAATCGGAGCGTCCGCGGCTTGCCCTTCTTGTCCGGATCACCAACTTGGCGTGAGCCCTTGGTGCCGAAGCAAATATCCATACGGGCCGGATAGCCAGGCAGCACTGTTTCTGGCTCCGGGACTTGTGAAGCACGCAGCAACGACACCTCTTCTAATCGCATACCAGTTTCAAGGATTGTCTTGCAGGCGAGCGCTTTGGTCTTACCTCGTCTAACTTCAACTTCTGCAAGCCAAGCGCCAATTTCTGCAGCGGTAGGGATCCGAAGCCGCTCTATTCGTTCGCGCACTCGTCCTGCACGACTACGGACCTCATAGGAACGATTAGTGGTAGCCGTGCCCGAGCGGTCGCGGATCGTGGAGCTACTCCCCTTCACAACAAAATCCGGGCGCAGGCAGCGTTCCTTGGCCCAAGACAGGAACTCACAGACATAACCGACACGGCGATTGATAGTGCTCGCCGCCAACGACTCGCCGCGCTCGCTCCAGGACCCGTTCAACTGATCGGCCTGATATGTCTGAAGAATCCCTTGGTAGTCTATAGTGCGCCAGTCGAGGTTGTTGATCTCTGTATAAGTTAGAAAGTTTTCCAGGTCGCACCCGATGGCCCACATCGTATTTTCGCTAGGTGCGCGAACAGGAGATGAAGGCTCGCCGTAGCGATTATTTGGATGCCAATCGAGCAGAGCCCGTTCTCTTAGGAAGCGGTTGACCTCATCTGCATAGGACATGTCTCCATTGAGGATAAACGGGACGTGCGCGAGAGACTGAAAGCCAGCGTCGACCAAAGAAACTCGGTCGCGGCGAAAGAGGAATGCCATGTTTGATGCTCTGGGCAGCTTTCGGCAGCCCGGTCCGACGTCGTTAAGGCTAATAAACTCCTGGTAACAGTAATTGCTAAGCTTGCCTGTAGGACAGCGTTAAATCCTGCAATCGATGCTGGTCTATAACGGGTTTTCGGCATGTAGAAGCTGGAGCTCGGATTGAGCCGGGAGATGTGGTCGATGCCGACCTTGTGCCCGAGCTGCTTGCGGAGGTTGGCCGCCGTGTCGTTCACCCAGATCCGGTCACTGGTGACGAAGCCAATGATTCCGTCCGCCGGCATGTTGTAGACGCAACGGTCGAGGAAGGCGTGCAGAAGGTCGCCACAGGCAAAATCCGGCAGGATCGGTCGGTAGAGCTCCTTCAGGACCTCAGGCAGATGCCCGTAGCGCAGGTAAGGGGGATTGCCTGCACAGAACCGGAAGGTGCCGGGCGCCGGGCCTCCGGTCAGGAAGTCCCCGTGGTGAACAATCATCTGGGCGGCTTTATGTGCGGATGCGATTGACCATCCGCTGCCGATCAGGTGGGCTTGCACGCGCTCTCGGGCGGATCGCATGGCACCCGGATGAAGCTCCCAGCCTTGGACACGAGCTACCTCCCGGAAATCATCGGGCGCGAGGTCGAGACGGCTTAGAGCCCGGACCATGAACATGCCGTCACCGGCGCTGGGATCGACGAGACCGCCATCCGCATCCGGCCATCCGATGCGGTCGAGGAGAACGTCGACCACGGGTTCTGCCGTATAGAGCGCGGTGGCAGCATGGAGGGCTTCGATAGCGGCAGACATATCGCCAGCCGCGTCAAAGAGATCGAGCATTGTGGATGTTGCCTCGTCTTCGGGCCGTGCTATGTATCTGCGGGCCTGGCCGATGCAGTTCTGGGGTTTACCCAAGACCTGTGTTCAAGATGTCAGGTCAATTCCCGATCCAATTTGGAAAGAATCTCTTATCCATTGTCCTCTACGGTTCAGGCCGATACGTGGGACATGGTTGTTTCTCAGATGAAGAAAACATCCCCATCTTTTACTTTCGAAGTAAAACGCTCCAAGCTTTCCTCTCACAAACCTTCGTCATTCGAGCGGTTTGTTCTGGAGCCAAAGCGGAAGCTATCGTCGTCAGTTGCACGTCTTGCTGACAGGGAATCCTCGGAGAATAGAAACCAGTCCCCCGCGGTAGAACGCAGGATCCTGGAGAGCTTACCGAAGCAGCCTGCTGAGCAACTCGCTGAGGCTTCAGGGGCAGCACAGGCGCCTGTCGTGCGGCGCAAGCGCAAAGTTGCGCCCGTGATTGCATTCGAAGAGAGGGCGGTTGCGACGGCGGAGCACATAGTTGAGAGCGGTCGAAATGCCGTCGAGGCGGGCATGGTCATCCCGCTTCGGCTGTCGAGATCCACGCGGAAAGCGGCAGCAGTCGATCGATTGCCCCGTGGGGATCGATGGAAGCGGCGTTTGCCCAAGGTAGCGTGGTGAGCGCCAATCTTCGCCTAGGCGGCTCCTAAGTGAAGGCAAGAGGCGGGCGGGTACGACTTTTTCGTTATTGCGTGCGAATGACTAGCCTATAGTCTCGCGGCAAGAAAAAAGGCCGCTCGAAAGCGGCCCGAAGTTTAGGGAGGAAACGCCCAAGAAGGGCAGCAGCAAAGCAACGCCAATCGCTATGCTGCAATGCACAATATAGTTCATGCCTAAACGGCAGGCAAGACCATCTGGGCAGCATCGCTGCCCATTTTTATGTCACGACTTCGTGTCTGAAGCTTTGCGCGACGAGGACTTTCTGCCTCCCTTGCCGCCGTTGCTTCGGCTCTGCCCCTCGCCCGACGAGCCACCAAGAGCGGTCGTCACGACCTCCCCTGCCGCTCCGACAGCAGCAGCTGCAACCTGCAGGGGGGCAGCCATGATTTCGGCCCCCAGGCTTCCTGCAGCCGAGACAGCGTCCCGACCTTCCTGAGTTTCGGCGGCTTGGCTCTGGTCGGCTCCCTGCGGCTTCTCAAGCACATTTGCAACCGCCCGAAGAGCCTCAGCCATCATCGACCGGGCCTGCGGGGAAACGAGCGTGGTCTCAAGGCTGGAGAGCCATGTCATCGGGTTCAGCATGCTGCCCTGTGACTGCGAACGCGATCCGGAGCGGGTTTGTGTTGTGGAGCGGGATCGCGACGTGCCCGAGGTCGAGCGCGCAGCCGTGCGCGATCCTGCGGCAGAACGGGATTTCGCGGGAACAGCCTGGGACTTCGTGGCTGACCGGGAGCTTGCCATTGCCTTGGGCTGCGCCCGCTTGGAAGCGCTAGCTTCCTTCTTCTGGGTGGATCGGGAAGCGGACTTCGAGGCCGACTTCTCTGATGTCTTCCGGCTCCTGCTAGGTTGGGTACCGTCCTTCTTGTTCGTAGCCATGGTCATTCCTTTGTCTGCTGAGGCCGCAAGCCGGCCGTGCCAAGGAACAGTGTCCTCAAAGATAACAATGACAACGTGGCAATTCGGTTCGAACGTGCTGATAGACGATGATGAAGGTTGCGGGCCGCCTTGTCGGTCGCCATGATGGATCTCGGCGAGGCGCGGGGCGTAATGAGCTTAAGTAAGCGTATTTTGTTCGGCAATTTGCCGGAGGATGACGAGGTCCGTGCGGAGCTGGCGTGCTTGGTGGAGGCGTCGTTTGAGGCATTCACCATCCGTGCTCACCCACGTCCACGCAAACCAAAGCGCAATCTAACCGGCAGTCCTCGAGACACGGTTTGGGAAGGGGCACTGCGCGCGGCTATAAGGGAACTTGGCATCCACCATCGAAACATAAACGGGGTCCCTCACTTCAGGACAGCTGCGGATCGCGATCGTGCTCATGTTGGAGCAATCGCTATTTGGAACAGCAGGTGGGAGGAGCTTGAGAGAGGCCTCAATCGGCCGGTTCCGCTCAAGCAGGCTACCGCAAACGACTCAAATAGGTCGAAGCCGAGATCGTCGGCACCCTTCATCCTAACTCCTATCCCGCCGGACCCCTCGCCGACCAACGATCAGTTGAAGCCTTATCTGCCCGGAGATTCGGGCGTCCCGGAACTCGATCGCTTCACAGCCGAATCGAGATGGCGAATGGGACTTATCGAGCAGGACGAAAATGCGTTCCTGGTCCCATTCGTGAATTGGATACGGCCAGCTATCAACTACGAGGCCTATCTAGAAACGACCGTTTGGAAGAGGATAAGGGGCAAGGTTCTTGAGAAGGCAGGCCATAAGTGTGCCTGTTGCCCACGACGAGCAACGCAAGTTCACCACCGGGACTACCGGCCCCGAGTTTTGGCTGGAGAAGACCTGTCCCCGCTTGTTCCAGTCTGTAAGCCCTGCCACGACCTGATTGAGGCTGCCCGGACGAAGAACTGGCATGCTGGAGAGGCGAGGTTGGTCGAATTGGTCCGTTTAGAGAACCAGCGCCTCAATGTCGTTAGTGATCAGATATCACCAGGGCTTGTTACGTCGCCCTGATTGGGCAGCAGGGGAAGCGGCGCTCCATAACCTCATCCGAACCCGTTCCTTCATATGTTTACGAGCCGGGACAGATGACAGGCGGGTCCGCGGAGCCGTCGAAGGGTGCGCAAAAATTTGACAACACCAATGTCTTGCGGGGAATGCAGCTAGGGCTATAGGTTCCCCTAAAATGAAGGGTCGGGGGCAATGCTGCACTGGTTTCTGAGGAGTCTCTGCATTCTATTTTGCTTAGCATCGATTGAAGCGGTAGCTCAGTCCGTGCCCCAAAATGCATCACCTAGTCGGTTCAGTAGCGGCTGGCAGTGCAATCGAGGCTTCTACCGCTCTGGTGACAGCTGTTTGCCTGTCCAAGTGCCCGTGAACGCGGAGCTTAATGCGTTAGGAAACGGTTGGCAGTGCCGAAGAGGCTATTTCCGCTCTGGCGATAGATGCGTGGTGGTTCAAGTCCCGCAAAATGCGGAGCTTAATGCCCTCGGAAATGGCTGGCAGTGCCGGAGGGGCTATTTCCGGTCGGGTGAAAGCTGCTCCTTGGTTCAAGTTCCGGTCAATGCGGAACTTAGCGCTCTTGGCAACAACTGGCAGTGCAAACGAGGTTTCTATCGCTCCGACAGCAGCTGCCAGCCGGTACAGGTCCCCCAGAATGCGGAACTGAATGCTCTCGGCAATAGCTGGCAATGCCGGAGGGGATTCTATCGCACCGATGACAACTGTCGTCCCGTGGTGGTGCCGCAGAATGCGGAGCTCAACTCCGTTGGAAATGGCTGGCAGTGTAAGTCTGGATTCACCCGTGAAGGAGACATATGCAGGGTGATGACTGCGCAGGAACTAAAAGCGCACAGGGAGCAGATGGCGCGCCTTATTGAATTGGCGAGGCAACAGGCGGCCAAGGGCGACTGTGAAACAGAGAGCCAGTCGGGGGCTGAGGTCTGTGTCTCAGTCGAGAGTGTCAATCTGGACTGCGATGAGTCATTTGATGGAAGAAGCTACAGTTCCTGTGCCCTGTTGATCTCGTACGAAGTGTCCTCTGACTACCGGGGGCAGTCCTCAATCGACGTAGATGTCGAGTGTGAGGCATCGATCGATACTAAGAAGCGCCAAGGGTTCTCAGGCTCCGAAGTCGCGGAGGATGACGAGTCCCACACACTCTACGCTCACGACAGCGAGAGCGAGACCATGACATTGTCGTTCGATTTTTCTGATTTCGACCAAGTTTATGGTGCGTCGGTCTCAACCGCTTCGTGCGAAATCGAGGACGTGTCGCTTAACTGAGGCCGTGGGCCTCAGCTCACTCGCCTAGCATTCTTGGAAGTCTCAGAGAAGCGGGTAAGTGGAACCTCAAATGCGCCGGAGATCTTGTAGAGCTTTCCGCTGAGACCCTGCTCGTGACTAGGAGCGAGTTCCGAGATGAGAGGCCTTTTCCTCAAGCTCCGCGATCTGCGCTTTATGGACAGCAAGCTGTTCGCGTGAATTGGCGATTTGCTGCTCAAAGCTAGCGATTTGCCGCTCGACATGCTGGACCGATTTCTTTTGGTCCTTGATCTCATTCCGGACGATCAGCGCCATATTGGCCGGAACCGACGCCCACGCTGTGACAGCCGACCGGATGGCATCCCGGACCTCCTTCGATGGCGCCACGGTGTCTGAATAGACGCCGTTTTTGAGAAGGTTGTGGCTCTGGATGTCCTTGAGCCCGGTTTCGTCGAAGGTCGCATAGGTCATAAACTCATAGTGCTGCCCGTCGACCGAAAACTTGCCCTCGACACTCTTTACGTTGCCGATCCGGAAGCATCCGCCGACCAGAATGGGCCCATAGGGCGTGTCGACCTGGGCGGTTTCCCATTCGAGAGGATCTTTCGGCTTGGGAGCGTCCTCCTTCGGCTCGGGCCACAGTGGCTTCATGCCGACGGCGAATTCGCCAGGCGGCCAGACAGTCCCATTGTAGGAGACTTTCGCAACGACCTTGCCGTTCTCGCGGATATCACCGCCGGTCCAGTTGCCGCCGCCGAGATCGTTCTCCTCGATGTAATCGCGGCAGGCTTTTGAGGCGGCCGGGAAGTGGTCCGCGGCAACCACCTTTCGGACGGTGCCAGGGAGACGGCGGGATGCATCCTGACCGCGATCAGGGTTGCCGCAATTGTCGAGAATGACGGTGTAGCGCGGCTCAGTCGTGTTGTTCTTCTTTTTGGTCATCGGATCGATTTACTCCGCAGCGGCGACAAGTTCGGTTTTGAGGAATGTGGCGGTGTCACCGGCTCTGGCGGCTGCCTCGTCCATCCAGGACAGGCGTTCACAGACCCGCTTGAGGGACAGGCCAGCGGCATGGGCCTCCTCGACGGCTTTCAGGACGAGGTTGGCTGCCAGTTCCCGAACTGCACGGGGGAGCCGGGCATCGAGCTGCATGCAATAGCTGGTGTCCGGCACGTCTTCCCAAGCGCCGCTCTCGTCCATCTGGGCGACATCAAAGCGAAGAAGCGGGCGGTCATTGGGGTCGTCGGGACGGTAATCTCCGTCTTCACCTTCGCCGATCCATTCCAGGCTGGCCTGAAACTTGTCGCCCGTCGCGACGATCTCGGTTGCGAGCGTGCCCATGTTGGCCGGGACCTCTCCGCCATGGAGAGCCGCATCTTCCGGTTCGTACCGGATGATTTTGCGCCCCAGCGGGCCAATCTCGGCGCAGGAGGAGACATAGGTGGCGTCGGCCGCGACGATCATTTTCGCATCGGGCTCATCGCCGCGGTACGAGCGAACGACCACGTTGCCCTGGTCAATCTCGATGTCGACCAGGCGGTCGGAGCCATCGGGCGTTTTGAAGGTGAGCGACAAGCCTTGGTAGTGGGAATGGGATATCTCGACGAGCCAGTCTTCCGTCTGGCGGCCGACAAGATCCTCCGTGCTGTCTTCGGCAATGCGCCAGTCCCGGACCTGGGTCTGGCAGAGAATGGCATCCTGGTCGGTCATGGGAGTTCTCTTTTCTGGAAATGATCAGATCCAGCTGGCGTCAGCCGGAATGCTGGCGGGATCGATGAGGCTGGCCGAGATGCTAAAATCATCCAGACAGGCGATGCCGATGGTGTCGTGGAAGGTGTCGAGTGCATCTTCCGTCGGATCGGTGGATCCATCCTTAACCTGGACGACATAGCTGCCGGCGATTTCGGGGCTGTCGTCGGCATCGAGTTCCTGATCGGTTACCTGCTGGGCAACCGTCACAAGGACGTGGGTCATGGGGAAGCCTTTCAGAGGGTTCAGGCGAAGAGGGCGTACTGACCGTCGTCGATGCGCGGGAGGCCGAGCCTTCCGATGGTCTGTCGAATTTTGGCCTTCCAGTGAGGGTTGACCTTGGTTCGGGGGTGGTTCTCCAGGGCTTGGTAAATGTCCTGAAGCCGGGCCATGCCGCCGAGATTCTTGATCGTATCGCAGACCACCTCGCGCCAATGGGGCATCGGCTGCTCGAAGTTGAGCACCATATGCAGGAGCACCGGACGGGTGAGGCCGACAAAGGCGCCATCAAGACCGCTGTGGATCAGCCGCTCCACATCCTCCTCACCATAGGCGACGAGCACGCTGGGAGCTCCGGAGTTGGCTTCGGCCCGCCGACCATCAGGATAGTGGAAGTGCAGTCTTCCGCGCAGGAAGAGGATGCCGGAGGCGTAGGGCCAGATGAACTCGTGGTAAGCCTCGGTTTCCGTGCGGGCGAAGATCAGAGCTGTGCCCTTGTTGTGGCGGCTCATCTTCTTGAGCCAATCCGTCATGGCGCGGCCATAGGGCGGGTTGAGCCACACCCTGCCCTCCCAAGGCAGCTTCAGCCCGTCCTGCTCGGGCCAGGTGTAGTGCTCACGGGCGGTGTCCCACGGCCGCGGATTGGGAGCGGCGCAAGGGTCCAAGTCGAATGACCGGGACGAGCCGAGCGCCTGGATGACGTTGGGCGGGGTGAGCCAGGACTCGGTCAAAGCCGCAGAACTGTGGTGGCCGCCCATGCCTTTGTGCAGGGTCATGATTATCAAAGCTCTTTTTGGAGAATGGGAATCGGCGACAGCGGCCGGCAGAACTATGCGTCCGGATCACGGATGACGATGCGATCACCATCAAGAGCGTTGGATACCGCCTGCGCCAGGTCGGCGAGATCCCCGCCGCTATCCATCGAAATCTGAAGGAGGGTCTGGGCGGCTTCGGCCTGCTCGGGAGTGATGACCGTTTCATGTCCGGTCACCTGTTCGGCCTGAACCATGGCGAGGAGAGCGTTCGCCAGTGGGATGACAGCCGATTTCGGAACAGGGAGCCGAACGGCATCAGAGGGCACACCCTTGGATGTGATGCATCCCAGATGGATCTCTCCGTTGGGCATTTGCACCAGGGTGATGCCGGCCGTCTTCATGAAGCCGTTTCGCCCCTTCGCTTCGAACTCTGTGGTTTCGTTGAAAGCGATGGAGCGGGAGGTCGGGGAATGGATCGTTTCGGTCATGGGATCCTGAGGCGAAGAGATCGGCCTGTTGCGCGAGGCCTGGTCGGACGGGCGGGATGGATGGCGAACGTGCAAGATCAAGGAGGGAGGCGATGGCCGGAGCAGCATTTGCCTGGCGCTCTGCCCTCACCTCCTTGAAATCGGCGCAGACGATCTCGGTGCGCGGGGAGGTTCCGCGCCACAGGTGATCGTAGCCCGAGGTGTCGAGCCCGCAGTTTGGCTGCAGGGCAATTCCGGTGGACTTCACAAACGCCTCGTACTTCTGCGAAGTCGCATGCCGGAACGTCTGGGTGCCACTGAGCTGGAACGGGGCCGATCCCTGCGGGATGATGAAGACGCCGTAGTCGGCCACATCCGAGGCCAGATCGATCACCGCATATTCGAAGTTGCTGCCCTTGTAGCGAGGCGCCTTGCCGTCGGAGCGGATCGCGCCGAAGGGCGGATTGCCGATCGCGCAGTCGAAGGACCCGAGACCGAGCTTGGGAAGATCGAGCACGTCGGCGTGGATCCAGCGCGCCTCAGGGAGAATCTTGCGGCCGACCTCGACGTAGTCCTTGTTGATCTCGACGCAGGTGAGTTCGAGGGGCTGACGGGAGAATTCGGCTGCGGCCTTGATCAGGTAAGACAGCCTCCCGATTCCGGCACACAGGTCGATGATCCGGCGGCCCGTGACCTCGACGGCGAAATCGCGGGCAAGTTCGAGCGGAGTGAAGAACGCACCGGCCACGGAATTGAGGTGCCGGGCTCCCTCGTGCCAGTGCTCCAGAACGAATTCGCGCTCCGAGATGGTGAGAACGTCCTTTTCGAGGAGCTTCTCGGCCGCCTGGTGGCGTGCCGCTTCTTCCTTGGAAATCTTGGGCATCGGCTGGCGCTACGGTTGTGAATCTGGACGAGCGGAGCCGACGCGCAGCGAAGGGCAGCGCGGCCGGCTGTGTTGGCGATGAGAGGAAGCTGATCTAGGCGAGGAATAGGGCCGTCTGGCCAGCGGGCTCGACGTTAGCCGCTTTGGGCGCTGCCCTTTCCTCCGCCTCACGAATACGGCGTTCAAGGTCGCGGCCCCCGAGGGTCGTCTCATAGGTCTTGCGGCTACCCCGGAGCGTCAGGCGCAGAACGATATGGCCGTTGGGGCGGATCTCGGATATCTGCGCCGTCGTGAAGATGCGGGACTCGACCTTGAGGCCTTCGAACTTTTGATACAGCTCGAAGCCGTTGTCCGCGATGGCCTTGAGGTCCGCGGCGATCTCACGTTCGAGTTCCACCGCCTGTCGCATTTTGTAGATTTCGAAGCCGACGACACTGGCCAGGGCCTCATCGTAGGACAGGACACGATCATACGTGTCATACGACACACCTGGGGCGCGGTCTCCGGTCCCGTCGCTGAAGATCAGAGAGTAGCATCCACCGCCATCCCATTCCTTGTGGATGATGGCCCAGGAGCCGCGAGGCAGGGCGCAGACCTGCTTTTCGAGGCTTTGGAGTTCCTGAAACGATGGATTGGTGAAGGTGCCGAACAGATTCTCGACCGCTTCGTCGAAGGGTAGAATCTGCGGCAGGATGCGTTCCTTCATATCCCGCTCATAGAACACGCCGGCATCGAGAGCTTCTTCGACGAATTGCTTGAGCTTCTGGTGACGAACCTGGACTTGAGAGGACATGGGCGATGATCCACGGGTGAGGGAGAAGGCGGCCACCGCTTAGAGGGTGGCCTGGGTGTAGCAGGCTGCAATGCGGAGGCATGCCGCCTGGGCACTGTCGACGTCCGGCCATTCCTTCTCGTCGGCCGGGTGCCGTTTTGCCCGTTGAGCGTAACCCTCAACCATGAAGGTGTTCGGAGCGCCGCCGCGCTTTCGCACCTCACGATAAGTTGCATAGATATGCTGGTTGCTCGTATCGAGCAGGCCCTTGCGCACGTCGTCCTTGCGAATCCAGGTCAATCCCATGGATGCCTCCCTGTTCTAAGCTGCATTTTGAAATGAGAGCTTGTACTCGATGACTTCTGCGAAGGGCTCACCCTTGCTGACGTCGATCGTCACGGTGTCGCCGGCGAAGCGGTACTTGGCAACCTTGTCGAACCAGAGCCAGTTGTCGCCCGTGAACTGGACGGCGTTCGTCTGGAGCTTCTTAACCTGGCGGAGGCCATAGGCCTGTGGCCGGGTCTCGGGCGTTTGTCCATTCCTCATCATGACGTCGTTCCGGACCGTCTCGATGGAGGCCCCGGGGCGGGCGAGGAAGCGCTTGAAATCCGCAAGGGTGCGAACATTCACATCAGGCATGTTGACCTCATGACAAGCAAAAGCGCCGCCCGAGGTGGTTCGGACGGCGCTCGCAAGAGTTTGTTGGGGTTTTAGATTCTGTCGTTCCTACAGGAACAGATCAGTTGAGGTTGAACTCAGCTGTCTGCATTAACCCAAGTAGGTGTAGCCTTCGAACCGCTTGGCCAAGATCGGATCATACCCGAGACGCTGCCGCAGCTTCTTGCGAAGCTTGCTGATATGGCCTTCGACCACCGTGTCCGAGACCCCGGTTTCCTGGCTGTCATAGACGGCGTTGAAGACCTGGGTCTTTGTGACGGAGCGGCCGCGGTTGCGATGGAAGTATTCGAGAATGCAGAGCTCGCGCCGGGGCAGGATCAGGGGCATGCCGTCGACCTCTGCATCCTGACCGTTGTTGTAGACCCGAACGCGGTCAGTTGATGTAACAGGCTGGCTTTCACGGTGACGGCGCCAGACAGCCTCAGAGCGGGCAAGGATCTCTTTCACGTGGATCGGCCGGCGGACAACGTCGTCAATCCCGGCGGTCAGCAGTTCCAGCGTCTTTTCGAGCGAGCGGGATTCGCTAAAGGCAATGATCGGAGCGGGCGTACGCTGGCGGATCGTCTTAGCGAACATGGCGGGTTCTTCGCTCTCGTCGATCAGAAAGCCGCGGACCCCGTTCAGGTCGTTCTTAGATGGATCGCCAAGCCAAGTCTGAAAATCGTTCGAGAACAATCCCATGGAGGGGATTCCCTCATGCTGAAACTCAGACACATAGGCAGCCGCAGCCGATTGCTGCGAAGCAACAACGATAAACATCTTAGTAATGCCCCAACCCAGAGAACTATTGGAACGCCCCACTTTCTATTCTCCGGCTCCCGCTGATCATAAAAAGATCCACAGGTCCGTTAGTATTGTTTTCGAATAGATTGTGTGCGTCCGTCGCCGCCGTTGTGATTCCTTCGAATCAACTAACCTTGCGTGAAGATGTCGTTAGGGCGGGTCAGGGTCAATCACGAACACTCTTTTGGCTCGTGACTGCCCCAGAGTGTTGCATCCGGATTACAGTATGTAGCGGTTCCGAGCATAAGGTTAACAAATACTTAATAGTTACGCTCGTTCATGAACGCTGCCTGATGCTCGGTAGATCGGGTCCTCTTCTTCGAACCGCCGCCATTCAGTGTTGGCTATCGATAGACAGGCGTTGCCCGACATCCTTTTCTCTTTCGAGAGTGAAATCGATGTAGGGCCGGTTCTGCAACCCCAGTTCGTGGATCGCGGCATTCAAGTCGGCAAGGTCCTTGATAGCTTCGATGCCCTTGCTATCCGTCAGGACAATCCGAAGAAACCGGATGCTCTGGTTGCTGAAGATGTTAGCCACATGGCTTCGGCGCTGGATTTCCTGGTGGAAGGTGCCCAGCCGCTTTGCCACATCATCAGAGAGCTTGGTCGCATCGGGGCCGGAGTATAGCACCTGGTCACCGTTAACCTGGAGAAAAACAAATGCGCCTTCATCGCCAGTATAAGGAACCAGAAGGAGCGACTGGACCGTTTTGTTAAGGAGACCCTCCTGCCAACCGAGGTCGAGCCCCTTTGCGCGCACGGAAATCCGGTTCACGCCTTGCTCGCTGAATTTGACGCGGATCTGTCCAGAGCCATTCCGCTGAGATCTTGGGTTGATGCGAGCCAAGCCGAGATCACTGAAGCATATATTGTCGCCGCACTCAGTCGCTCCAGGCAGCGACATAACCTCTTCGCGGCTCATATTCTTCCGAACCTGCCCGATCAGCGGGGGATCCCAGTCTGCGGGTTTGTCAAAGCTGCACTCGGAGAAGGCAACTAGGTTGTCTATGTTCGGCGAGAGAAGAAAGCGTTGAAGGTCCGCCTGCTTACCGACAAGTTCCTGAAAACCATCAGCTTGGGGGCTGAGGGTGAGGCCCGCATTCTCTACGGACTTCCTGGTTCCCTCGGTTATTTGAGGAGGGAAGACGAGGGTCCGAAGCTTTTTGTCATCGCGCCAGAGATAGCCAAACCTGTATTTGCCTTGGGTCTCTTCCTGAGCAAGATAAAGGTTCTTATTTACTTTCTTGAATGCGAATTTGTTTGGCTTGCCGTCTGAGCGGTAAATGACCCCACCATTTGGCTCTATCTCGGGGGCAGGAAGCTGCTCGATCTTTTTCTTGCCCAGCGTTGTACAGAATGCCTTGCTGGGAAAGCCAACATCCTCACCGACTTCAATAGCCTTCGTCTTAGACTCAAAACAGCCGGCGAGACTGAGGCTCGCAGCCACAGCAATGCCGAGAGCCAACAGGCGGGAGTTTAGGGGGTGCATAATGTTCCTCGGGTAGGCTTTAGTTGGTTTTGATCTGCCCCGGCCGCCTTACCGTAGCGGGTTTCCGTAACGATGCTGGTTGGATTGCTTGGTCAGGTTGAGCGCGCATGGTTCTCCGCCGGGAACCCGAGCACTGTGCTTACCTTCGCTCTAAGGGTTTCGGCGCTGAACGGCTTCACGATATAGTTGTCGACACCGGCCTCTTTGGCGGCGATCACATTCTGGGTCCTCGCCTCGGCCGTGACCATGATGAATGGCAAGCGGCTGAGTGCCGGGATGGCGCGGACCTCCTGGAGGAGTTCGAACCCGGTCATGGGCGCCATGTTCCAGTCGGAGATGACGAGCCCATACTGCTTCTGCCTGAGCTTGCCCAGTGCCTCACGGCCGTCCTTGGCCTCGTCCACGTCGGTGAAGCCGATCTTCCTGAGAAGATTGCGGATGATCCGGAGCATCGTCTGATAATCGTCGATGATCAGAACTGGAACAGAGGTATCAAGGGCCATAGGTATTGTACTCAGATCACGCGGACTGGTTCACTAGCGCAGATACGTTCAAAGACGGTTTCAATCGGCCAATCCTGAGGCTGAACCGCCTGAACATGGCCGACGGCGTCGATCGGTCCGTGCGGAGTCTCAACCTGGAACACGTCGTCCGGATGGTAGTCGAGTCGGCTGAACTTGGTTTCGACCACAGCTACCTTCAGGTGCTGGAGCAACGGCGATGCAGTTTCAATGCGGCAGACCTCCCCCTCCTCGAGCACGGCAACAGCCTTAAGCTCAGGAACAGAATGCTCGGTCAGAGTGCAGAGGTAGCCGGCCTCGCCGGCATCATCCATTTCCTTGTTCAGGGCGGCGAGCTCGTCCCGCCAGTTCTCGACAGTCACAATCCGGCTGTCATCGCAGGACTGAACGAAGTTGGCCGCCGCAGTCTCAGCTTCAGCTTGATCGTAGAATGGCTGAACCGTATCGACCCCCGTTAGGAGGGTCCAGAACTTGGCGGTCATGTAGAATGTCCTCATGGCGGGAGAGGTGAGCACTGACGCTCTGCTTCAGACAGCAGGCTTCAGCTTTGGGGCGTACGGAACCGGCTTGGTGTCGCCGGCGATGTAGAGGGGGTGCCCGGCGTTGCCGTTCTTGGTGAGTTTCAGGCACCAGAGGCGACGTCCGTCCTCGACCAGCGCCTGGCACACTGCGTCTGCATAGTGCTGCAGGGAAGGATGAACCGCCCCAAAGCCGAGAACGATCATGGCGGCGCGGCTGGCCTGGTCGCGGATGGCTGGAAGGTTGTGCTCGCTGCAGGGGATGACATCCGGATCGCGCAGCCGCTTCTGCTCTGTAAAACACGCATCCATGATATTGCATTTGACATATGATGCGTAACCCCAGCGGCGGGTGAACTCCTGTTCACGGGCGCATGTGGGATCATCTACATCAAAGCTAGCCACCGAAGGGTTCATCCCGATCCAGAGGACGAATGGAGCATCCCGGTCTTCGGTCCAGCGGCGGGTCAGGATCGTCCGATAGCGCCGGTTGTCGTAGAACACGGCATCGGCAACGACGTCCGGTTTGAGCCGGAGGCGGCTTTTGCCTCCGGCGTCGTGGAGTTCATCTGAGGGTGCAGGCTGAAGCGGCAGCATTTGACTTCTGATTTGAGAATTGAACTGCCATCTTATAGCACCCTCCTGGTGGGATCGCCTACCTACCGGCGCGATTTGACCTCCTGGCGGATGCTGTCGGCGAGTGTGTCCGTTGGATTGATCACCTCCGACATACCCGAAGCGATGTTGATGACCACGATCTGACCGCAGCGAAGGGCATAGGTATGAACTGTGCCCTCGCGCATCAGGAGCCGCGGGAAGGCCTTCTCAAAGCGAACGCCAATCGCGTTGGTCAGATGGGCGCCCTCCGGCAGATCCGGACCTTGGATGTTCAATGCAGCTTCGCCGGCCCACCGCTCGAGGGTCCGGTGATCCTCGATTTCAGGCAGGTATTCGCGCTCGGCGTCGAAGGTGGCCACGCATTGCAGGTCGTCGACCGGGAACGCGGCCATGGCCGTTGTCGGGTACCTAGTTACCAACCGGCTGGCAGCCCGTCGCAGCCTCTCATAGAAGCTTTTGAGGTCCTGGGATCCAATCGCATTCCCCTCGTAGTAGCAGAGGACCCTGCCGTCCCGCTCCCCAGCTCCGACAATCCCGCTTCCGGGCAGGACAAGAGCAGCGGCCAAGGAGTCAGGCTTCGGGACATAGACGTGGAGCAGCATGGGGAGCCCTTGATGTTGTGATGCCATGACAAAGGGCGGCCTGATCGCTCAGACCGCCCTTCTTTGCGTTAGCGCCACTGGGTCGAGCGTTGGCTCTTCCAGGAGCGTTCATTCTGGCGCGGGATGTCCGACCAGTAGGTCGGCAGGGTGCGCTGCCGCCGGATGCGGCTGGGCGGAATGCCGATCGCTTCGAGTTCCTCCTTGTCCACGTCGTTCCAAGTCATCGCTTGCTTGGTGCGAACGATGCGGATGGAGGTGCCGCGATGGCCGCGCCGGCGGCGGATACCGGGCCAGGGGCCGCAGCGGTAGGTGCCCTCCGCCGGACTAGGTTTGGCGTTCAGCCTGTAGAACAGATCCAGGACCTGCTCGCGGGACACAACATCGCCCAGGGACGTGCGGACGATGAGGTGCCCTACCCGGTCCGTGCTGCGGACGCCGCTGATGTCGACACGGGTATTGTAGGAGAAATGGTCGGCAAGGACGTCGGACAGGAAGAAGCCCTGCTCACGGGCGGCTCTCCCAAGGGCCAGAACAGCCTCCTCGAGGCTGTCGTAAGTCCAGACCTCCTGAGCGCGGTTGATGATGCGGAACTGGAGCTGGAAAGGGGTAGTGATGAACACGGGAGTTCTCCGTTAGGGGTGGACCTAACGGAAGCCCGGCATGTTCTCGTGCCGGAAGAAGCCCATCGGGGTCTCCTTATGCTGCGATGGCAGTGTGGGTTAGCTCTGTGTCGCCCTCGGCGAGAAGCTCCACGGCTCTTAAATCCCGCAAGACGGCTTCGACCTTCGGGCGCGGGAGCCCGGCCGAGGATGCAATCCGGATGGCCATCAATGAGAGGATGGAAGGAACCGGTCTGCCGTGAGAGGTGAGCACATAGCGGGCGTTGACGATGCCCTCACTCAGGAGATCAAACTCATGATCGCTCACATGTATCAGGTCGGCATCGGGGCTCGTGCGCGCAAGCGCCGTCTCAAGCGCGTCAATGGCGCTCAGGATGTTGATTGCGGCTGTGACGGAGTCGGTGATGCTGAACATGATCCTCGCAATTCTTTCTGGGGTTTTGAATGATCACCCTTCAAAAAGGCTGGTCGTCTCAAGAGGCAATTACCCACGTGCAATGACAATAATATTGCGGCACCCCGAACGGTGATGGTCGGGGTACGATGCGGCAGAGCCGAAGGGATAAAAGTCAGATGAGCTCTTTAGATCTGCTGATGAGGTTAAGAAGGATTTAAGAGCCGAAATAAACAGCGAAACCAAAGGTGCGGCGTGACGTACCAGTGGGCATTTCGGCTGCTCCAGATCAGTTGAGAGGTGAAAAGAAAAGCGCTCCCGTCCGGGAGCGCTTTTCAAGTTCCTGACCCGATGGGGGCAACCGGTGAGCCAGAGACCGGATCAACACCGGAGACCGGCTCAGGTTCCGCTCAGAGGCGAAAGATTCTAGCGGAGAAGAGGGTGCCCCATTTCCGGCCAACGTTGCCTTCTGGATCGAGACCTCTCGTGGGGGCAAACACGGGCCGGGGGTCGCGTCTAGGTCCATCGCAAAGTACCCAGACGCAACCCTTCTTGTTCTCAGATTCCGTAATGCCAAACGCCTAAGGCGAAGACGATCACCTGGCCAGCATAGATCGTTGCAGTCACACGCGTTTCGGCGTCGAGTTTGAGCTTTTTCATTGTGAGCAGATCCTTTGATTGAGGCTGCTCTAGTCCTGCTCGCTTAACGGCGGCTTACCCTCGCTTACAAAGAATTCCGCCTGTGGATTTGTGTTGGAACGTGGCTTTCTAGGTGACTTGGAACGCTCTGCGGGCTCTGTCGCGCAGCTCATTTAATTCGTCCTGCAGGGCATTGATCTGCCCTTCGATTTCATCATAGGACATGCATTCAGGCGTGATGAAGAGACGTCCGTCCTCGCCCCGCGTGTAGCGCAGAAGTGCGATCTTGACGCCGGCCGGATTTTCCGGGGTTCCAGGCCTGATCTCCAGTTCGAAAGCTCCAAACAGCTGCATGGTGAGGTCTCCTGTGGCTTCGGCCCGTAGTCTCGTCATCTCATCGCGTAGGGTCGCAATAATCCCTCGGGTTGTGGCGCTGCGATGTGCGCGTGCAGCGGTGCCAGACCATATCCGCACCTATCTGGCCCTGCTTTCCGTAGCACCATCCGAGCTGGTTTAGCCGAACTCCAATCAGTGTTCGACCACAGCATGCAGCCTCGGTCTGGGCCTCATCCTCCCCACCTCCTCGACAGATCCCGTCTAGAGTTCTCTCATATCTGCGTAGCCCAGCAATCTCGTCGGTCTGTGCTTGCGCCGTACTCGCGAGGAGCATAGTCGCTAGAAGCATAACCACCCGCCTCATGTTACGTCCTTTTGTATGCCGTAGGGAGTGTAACCTCTAGGCGGACAAAGAAAAAAGGCCCGGGATGTTCCGGGCCTTCTCTGTCTCAGGCAAGACGGATCTTAGTAGGAGCCGAAGCGGAAGTTCAGGCCCGCGCGCACCACACCAAAGTCCGTCTCGTTGTCGAAGCCGACGATGTCGTTGTCGTCGCCGTCAAGGCTGACGTACAGGCCTTCGATCTTGGCCGAGAGGTTGTTGGTGAAGGCGTACTCGAGACCACCACCGGCCGTCCAGCCGTTGGAGTCATCAGCGAAGGCGAAACCGCCCGTGCCGTAGATGAGAGCCTGGCCCAGAGCCACACCGGCGCGAGCCCGCACGGTGCCGAACCAATCGCTGGATTCGAACACGCCGTCCTCTTCGCCGTCGTTGTCGAGGTCGAAGGCGCCTTCACGGCCGAAGTCGGCGTACTGAATGTCGCCTTCGAGGCCGACCACAAAGGAGCCGATCTGGTAGTTGTAGCCGACCTGGGCGCCGCCCACGAAGCCGCCGTCGTCCTCGTCATCAGCAATGGCGATTGAATCGTTGTCGTCATCGCTCCAGCCGTAGCCGGCGTTCACACCAGCGTAGAAGCCCGTCCAGGTGAAGATCGGAGCAGCGGCAACGAACGGGGCAGCCGGAGGAGCAGCACGCATCGGAAGGTCAGCAGCCGAGGCAGCAGAAACAGCAGCCGTTGCAATCGCAGTGGCAGCGAGAAGGCGAAGGGCAAGGGTTTTCATGAGCAATGCATCCGTAGTGCGAGAAGAACTGACCCTATTTATGGTGCAGCCGATTGAATTGGCTATGACATAAATGCAACGACGCATTAGTTGATCAGGCTTGCTTAATGAACTCTAAACACGCGAGCCAATGCTATTACTTGGACCCTGTTCGATTTGACTCGCCGGATGCTGTGTGCCCTACTCACCTTGTGTTCGGCGATAGCCGAAGGCGAGGAGAAACTAGCCCTGCCCTTCCCGGGGCAGGGTTTTTTACCTCTGGATCTGGTCGATGGGTCGTGCCTGGATTTTCTAATGGGTTGCGCGACCAACCGGTTTCCCTGGATTAAGGATTGGCACTGAGCTCCTGAAATATCAGTGCCCAGTCTCGCTTGGCTGCGAAAGCTCGAAATACGGGATCGAGAGAATAGGTTGGAGATCCTCGCCGATGATCTCAACCCTGATGTCGGCGCAATACTGCGGCGGAAGGTGTGACCAGCCTTGTGAGAGGCTGGCGGCTCTCCTCATGGCTTCGGCTCGCGCCGTGGGGATGTCAGGGAGATCCACACCGTCTGTGTCTTCATGCGTTCCGAAATGACTTCTAAGATCGATGTAGTAGCGCGGCATGGTTGGCAGCCGTGGAGTCCGAGGAGCGGGAGGCTATCTTCCGTCTCCATTTGTTGCGTCTGAAGGATAACCAGGATCAACATTGTTCGTTCTGGTGCCGGATCTGCTACTTTGGGTGAGATCCAACCGGAGTAAGCGGCGGCAACGTGGGCACCGGCGAACTCCCGATACGGAGTCGGCGAGCCTCTGCCGTCGTAAGATTTTGGATAAGGTCGAGAAGGGACGCCGCAGCCCAGAGGCAGACCGCTGCTGTGAGAGCGCCGGCGAGAACATCTGTGATGAAGTGACTGCCGTGCAGTGGGGTGGCTGCCAGCATCAAGACATTGAGGATGAGGCCTGGATATCGAAGGTAGGGAATATGCCAAAGGGCCCAGGCGAGTAGGACGGCGCTGGCGGCGTGGAAGCTTGGAAAAGTCACCAAGCCTGTAGGCGCCAGCCGCGAGATATTGACGATTGATCCGTCACGCACTCCCATGATTTCGGGAACATGGAGACTGGCGACCCGCACCGCGATGTCGGGGTGCTGCGTTGGGTGGATGCCGTAATACTCATAGGTGCCGAGAGCGGGGAAAAGGCACGCAACCGTGTAAGTGACAATGAGGGTCACGAAGAGAGCGACCGTTGAGACGTGCAGAGCTCGAAATCGCCCGAGGGCGGCGAGCAGGATCGGGATCACGACGGACTGGAACGCTGCCGACATATAGATCCCGTACGCGACAGCAATCAGGACCGGGCGTTCATTGGCCCAGGCGAGCATTGCAACCCAATCGAAGCCGAGGATCGCGTCCCCTTCTGCCAAGAGGTGGTCCCAGAAGGGAAGGTCTTTCGAGAGGTAACTCACCACATGCCCTAAGTCGCCGAAGGCCATTGCGGACCAGGGGCCCAGCGCCACCGTGAAATACAAGCTGGCCATTCGAGGCCGAGACCGGCCAGGCAAACTGTAGAAGATCGCGCCGGCCGTTGGGATGATGCCCAGGACGGCAAGGGTCACCTGGAGGGCGTGGTCGAGTTCCAGTGGGGTCAGCGCGACGACAACAAGCCGCACGGCAATGACAGCAAAGCACAGGGTCGCAGTGAGGAGCATGCCCGGCGCAAGTGCGTAAGCATCGTGATGGTCGCGTGCAATTGCACCACGGGCAAGCAATGAATCAAATGCCCGGCTCATATCTTCTCCTGAAAATGTGCAAGTTCGTACGCGGCCGAAATAAAAAGGACGAGGTCGCTGGAGCGCCTCGTCCGGTTTGGTTCAATGGCAACCCAGGCAAAGTATAGCTAGACGCTCATCCCTAGCGCCTGAAGGTAGAGTTCAAGAATTGCTTCATGCTCTTGGCGCTCAGAGTGATCTTGTTTGCGGATCTTCAGGATGGCTCTGACAGCTTTTGGGTCAAAACCCTGGCCTTTCAGCTCTGCCATAACGTCCTTAATGTCTCCCTGAATCCCAGCCTTCTCTTCTTCAAGCCTCTCCAGCCGTTCGATAAACTGCTTAAGCTGATCGGCTGCTACAGATTCTGTGTTGAATGCTGCATCGTCCATTTCACGAATCGTCCTGGTTTGGCGTGATCAATCTACGAATTATAATTCGAATTGATCAGAAACTAAATCAGGAGATTGGGACGAAGCCTGGATTCCACTGTCGTCGTTAATGGGGAGCAGGATGGGATCTATGATCGATCTGCGGCACGGAAATAACAGAGGGATCAACTCGATCGGAGCGAAGCTGCTGTGATGCGAAGATGTGAACCCAGCGCGTCATGAGACGCGCATCGTCCGAAATCAGGAGTTCGGCCAGCGCGAGGCCCTCGGCCATACCCTGAAAGTAGGCCTCGTTGACCGTATCGCCGCGACCCGCAGCATGCTTCCCGAGATCACCGGCAATTTGGGCCATGCCTGTGATCTTTTGATTGTTCTGGTCTTTCACGCGGGGTCTCTGGGCAGCAAGGAAGGCTCGAGCGCTTGGGTCGCGCCGAGCCCTATCAATCGGCCCAAATCCTTACCGTTCCGTTTTGACCTGCCCTGCTATCGGACGGAGCGGAAAATGGCCATCGGCAGGGTTAAGGAAAGCTTGGCCGTAGTCAGGCCTTTTTCGAACGGGCGCGCTTCTTCGTGTTCAGGGACGCGCGGAGCGACGTGGCCGGCTTGAACTTGATGTTCTTGGAGGCCGCGATCTTGATGGGCTCGCCCGTCCGTGGGTTCCTGCCCGGGCGCGCCTGGCGCTCGGCCACCTTGAAGTTGCCAAAGCCTGAGATGGAGACCTCGTCCCTTTTCTGGATGGTTTCAGCCAGGGAGTTGAACACGTTATCGACGATGTCACGCGCAAATACCTTCGTGAACTCGTACTCCTCGGCAAGCTTTTCGACCAGTTGCGTCTTGTTCATGACACCTCTCTCGGAAGCCTTCTGACCTATGCCAGATGGGGAATATTCCTAAAGCGTCAAGCCTTGGCTGCCTCCTGCACGATTTCCCGTCGACGCTTCTGAGGCTGTGGCTTCGGGTTTTCGGGCAATGAATTCACCAGTTCCCCGAAGGCAACGAGGTCCATTCCGGCGACCTCAAGCACCTTGGACAGCGTCTCCGTCGACGGCCAGCGTTCCCGTCCATCGGGGCTTATCCGCTTGGACGCGTTGAAGGTGGTCGCATCCAAGCCGCACTTCCGGGCAAGGCCGGACGCGGTCAGGCTGCAATTTTCGGCAACGGTATCGATCGCCTGCCAAAGCTTCTGGTGAGTAAGCATCATGAAAAATCCGCACGCAACAGCCGGCTAATGGCCGGCAGGCCCGAGTTAATACAGGAAGCTTTTCCGGAGATTGCGCCCAGATTACGACATGCGCCGTCTCCTCATGGCGAGAAGCTCGACCGCGAGGTCAATCTTGCCGGATTTCACCATCCTGACGAGGGCGCGGTAGTACCCGCCCGGGTTCTTGATCCGGCTCTCGCCGCCGTTCTTGGCAAGATCATTCTCGTAGAGCTGCAGGGTGTAGATGACGGCTATGGCCGCCCTGACGGTGCCAATTCCCTCAATCGCCTCCGCCCAGGCGCTCTCGTTGGCGCCAAGGGCCGCCCGCAGGTATCGGCCGGCGGCGACGATGTCTGCGAGGTCCCGCACCGGCTGGCCGTAGTCGCTGAGGGTGGGGCAAGCCTCAAGGATCAATTCCGGTGATAGGTGCTCCGAGGTTTGTTCGGTTGAACGAACCGCCTCAGCTTTCTTCGGAAAGCCCTTGTTACAAGTCTCGGTAGGAGATCCGTTGTTGTTATTAGTGTGACGGCACCCAGTTCCGGCATAGCCTGTCTGATAATAAGCTTCCTCACAGGCCCTTCTCAGGGATTTCCACTCATCCAGGATGTCGAGGGGCATGGCCTTGGTGCTGCGGAGCGGCGTCCGCGCCAACAACCCAGCAAGCCGTTCCTCCAGGTCGGAGCGATCCAGGTCGGGAAACTCCAACGTCAGGCTGTTGAGCGCCTCCTGGGCGGCCCGCCGGGCGATGGTGATCTCATCGAACGTGCGCTTTCGGGTTTCCCGGAGCTGCCTCTGTTCGACGATCCGCTCCGCCCATTCCCCTCGCCTGGCATAGACGGGCGTCAGGTCGAACCCGAAGGCGTCGACGATCTCGCCGGCCAAGTCTTTGACGGCATAGCGCTTTCCATTCGGGGACTCTTTCGGGACGATCAGTTGCTGATCGATCAGGACCCGGAATGCCTTGCGAATTCCCCGCTCCGACATCCCAGTGCGGCTGACCAGATAATCGTTCGACGGCCAGACCAGCAGCCGTTCCCACTCCTGTTCGCCCCAGCAGGCGACGAGCTCGGACAGGACCGATCGGGGGCCATTCCGCAGTTCCAAGGCTTTGGCAGCCTCTCGGGCTGCCGCAGATAGTTCTTTCCGCGTCACCGTACGCCCGGTTTCGAGCACAAGTTCTCTCGCGGCCAAAGCAGCATGTCTCAGCCGCCGGCCTCCTGACGATGCGAGTTGCATCGTACCCTCCATGTTGAGGGCAAAGCGGGAGCGTTCACCGAAACCGATGCTCTTGACATTCAGCTTGTCGGGATGGCATAAGGATGTTGCTAATACATTCCTTGCCCACCCCTCGCGGTGGTCTCCAAAGGCCCTCGAAGTGTCCAGCTTCGTGGGCCTTTTGCTTTGCCTGGTTTACGTCACGACATTTCGCTCCTTTTGGGCAAATGTGGCTTCGAGGGCATGAGTGATTGCTTCCTGCCGGTTCCTGAAACGACCGCTCTCGATCGCTTGATCGATCGCAACCTTAAGGGACCCGCGCACCCAAACGTTCAACTCGTGGTCTCCCCGCTCCCGGCGAGACTTCCGAAAGCGCTGAACCCGTTCGGTATGCTTTGCATCAGGCATGGCATTCACCCATTCCAGTCGTGCCATCACTAGTGATGCCCGATTCCAATTTGGCTGTGGAGTCGGCTAGCAAGAATCCATTCACAATAGATCGATTCAGCGGTGGGAAACTTCTTTGCGAAGAGTCATTTAGCCCGAAAGGGCGAGTCAATTCGCATGTAAAAGCCAGGTCCCGGGTGATTCCTAGTTACGCACTTGATTCGATGTTGCGAAGTATTCGCCCGGAAGTTCGACTCGCGAACGGGCATTATGATTCGAGCGGCACAAACGGGCGTGGTTAATGACTCTTAACGGGGCCGCCAGTCGCATCGGATATTTAAACTAGATTCTAGGCCGCTGCTGGGAGGTCTGTCTTATTCGGACGAGGCAGCCCTTTGTCCATGCGCCGGCGGATCTCCTGGCGATTGGAATGAGTGCCACACGGGAAGGCATAAGCGTGATTGCCGTTATGGCGCATCTTGCGGAAGGGACCCTCCTGCAGCGCTCTACGAATATAATCGGCTTCCTTTTCTCCTGGAGCCATGGCGGGTGCTCCATGGGACCTGAGAAAGTCATAGGCGTAGGCGGCTCCCCGTTCACCGTTCCGGAGCTTTGACAAAGCCCGTGGCGAAACGATCGACCCATCCGGAGTGAGCCAGTGGGTGCGGGGTGTCCCGCGGCCGAGGTAGGCACTTGAGCCGTACGCCTGATAGATTCTGCCTACGTGTCCAACATGGATCAGATCTCCGGCGGCATTGGTCCGAGGAACCGGATCGCTATAGGACAGGCACAGATCGTAGTACGGCCGTCGGTCAGGCCGCTGCTTGTCTCTCGCCAGCATCCCAAGGGCGCGTCTGAGGAGCCATGTTTCCCCATTCCCGGCCACATGATCCTTCAGCACGAAGCGTCCGAGCTCGCAGAATTTGGCATCGGCTGCCGCACCGTAGGCCGCGGCCGCCTTTGGCTGCATGGGAACTGAGAAGACGGCAACACCAACGAGTTCTTCCTGGAATGGGGCAATCCGCTGGAACATCCCATAGGCGGCGACGGCGGCCGGATAAGAGCCTGAGTAGTGATGCCTGATGACGAAGTCTCGAGCAATTGCATCCCCAACAGGAGCAACAGAGAATTGGCTGGGGTCGATCGGCTCCTGTGAGGGGCGGTAAGACGCGCGACGGCTGTTCCACCGCATCGAAATGTCGAAGAGCGAGAGTTGGGTCATCGAAGTCCTGAAATGCGAATTAAAACGAGGGTCGGCCTTGGCCGGCGGATTACCGGGACTTGGGTGAGACCGGTAGAATTCGAACGGACCGGATTGCGGCATCTGGAATGGGGGCCGTGTATCGGACCTGCCCGGTCACGTTGAGGACGGCGAACCATGGAATCGCGCCCGCATCCCACTGAGCCTGGGTGAAGCCGTGCGCGAGAATGTCGTCAGCCATGGTTTGGGCTTCCTGATCCAGGTCCGGCAGAAGGTGAGCTTCATCGAACGCTGTGCCGTCGATCTCCAGAATGACCCAATCGACCGGCCATTCCTCGCCTCGGTTGCATTCGGCATAGTTGAGGGCGATGCCGATCTCATCGGTCAGGAAAACAGCGGCCACGTCCTTGCTGGATAGGGTACAGGGCTTGAGACCGTGTCCTTTGATCTGGCCGTGCACGGCAGGATCCCAGAGCCCGTGATTGTCGGTGGCCATAGGATCGTACCGATAGAGCGGAGTTGCGTGATAGAACCTGGATGGCAGGCGCCCAGGTGCCCAACTGGTGAGCGGGCCAATGGCCGGTGATGTCAACATGGTTTTGATCATGAGGTGATGTGAGGCGGGATCGCCTTAGCCACTTGCGAACAGGGCTCTGGTGAGCCGCCGGACCCATAAGGGTGAGAACGCAAAAACCCCGCGTAGCGGGGGCAACAGCTACGCAGGGTTTCCTGGGGGCGAAGGATCCGCGTTCGAAGATCCTTTCCGGGCCCATGGGTAGGTGCCGGCGCTTAACAAATGATTACCGTACCGTGAAACCGTCCGGCCCTTCGCTGATTGCTGCACGGGCCAAAAAGCAAGCCCCTCGCAGCAAGGGAACAACTGCACGGGGCCGACTTCACGGGAGGGAGATCAACTGAGCCTCGATCTCACATCCAGAGTGATCCGAGTATGCCTAACAGGCCATTAAGATCGTGCTTGGTCACGCGGCCTGAGCGTGTGGGAACCTGAGTCGACCACCTTGGATGTATTCGAGCATGCATTCGGAAGCGACCCAGCGGCGGTCCAGAGCCTCCGCAACGGCGGCCGTCGTAAGCGATCCGCCAAAGGGCTCGAAGACGAGATCCTTGGGCCTGGTCAAAAACTTGATGAAGGTCTCCGGTAGGTCAGCTGGGAAACGGGCTGGGTGAACCGGAAGTGCGGCGGCCTTTACGCCTCTGATATAGTCGGAGTTGCTCTCGGTGTTGGCCGCAACGATCAGGTTGCCTGGGATAGCCCCACCATTGTCATTGCCGAAGGCACCCGCTGCCATCGTGTAGCCTGACGGCCGGCTTGCGGCCTCTTGCCCTCCCCTCTTCAGCACTGCCTTCATGCTGTTGGAATAGGGGACGAGAATCTGACGATTGTCGGCATAAGGATTATCCGAGGTCGAGAGCCAGAAGATGTTCTCGAGTGACGGCTTCACCCGAACCCGCCGAACTGTCACCCACTCAGCGGGCGCCGGAAGCTTCGATGGAGACTGCCACGCGAATCGCTGGCAGAGTTTCAAACCGAGGTCGTCCTCAAATCTGATGAGTAACCGCTCCTGGTAGAGCGAGAGCGTGGGCTCACCCCGGCGCCAGGCGTCACCGAGATTGAGGACGACAGAAGAATCGCTGGCGAGTTTGGGCATCCACGTTTCGGCCAGACGCACCATCCAATCCAAGTATTCTCGTTCGTCCAGATTGCCGTACTCTTTCTTCCGGAGAAGCGGGTACGGAGGGCTGCTGAAAATCAGCGAAATGCTCTTGTCATCCAGCAGGCCGACCGCATCCTCGCAATGCCCCCACAGGGCCGCACCCTTGTCGGTCATGAAGATTGTGACTACGAGGCCGGGGGTCGCCTTGGTGAGGGCGGAACTACCTTTGTCAGTGAGGGTCCATAGCCCTGACTCCGCCGGTCTCAACAGACCCTGGAGCTTGGCCCGCTGCTGCGCCCAGCGCACCTCGCGCTCGAAGGCATTGTAGGTGTGACCGGAGATCGTGATGCGGGCTATCCGCTCCTCGGCAGGAAGGTGGACCTTTTCGGCCACGAGGTCATAGACGTCACGGGCTTTGGCTGCCCCACCCCTTTCCTCAATCGCATCGAGCAGCGGAAGGATGAGCTGCGATTGGCTGATCTTCTTTTTCATGGGGATTGCCTCGTCTGATCCACGCAGATGAGGTCTCCCGATGTTCACCTACCGACAGAGATCGGTCTGGATCTCGCCTCCGGAGTCATACTCCATTCGCTTCTGCGACCCGAAATACGCATTGAAGCGCGGTCCTCCTCCGACAGTCTGTCCCGAAACAGTCGTTCCCCGGGAATTCGTTGTGTAGGAGTGGACCTGGTACCGCGTGTTATTGGCAAGGAACTGCCGTTTCGTGTCGTCGAATCTCACGAAATACTCCTGACGCGGGTTGGTGCAGGTCATGGAGACCTCCCGCGCTGCCGCTTCCTGCGCCGCCAAGGTGAGGCCGAGGGCCGCGAGTGCTGCGCTTGAGAAGCTTCGAGCAAGCTTAGGCATGTAGGACGCGCTCCCGTCGTTGATGATGGTCTAGTTCAAAGTCGCTTTCGCGGATTACGTATGAACAAAAATGGAACCCAGCTTCGATTTTGGCGATAAATGTCGCAGCCTTCTACTTAACTGTAAATATTCCTTGCCTGTGCAACCGCGCCGATTCATTTCGAATTTGTTAATTCGTTTGATTCTTCGGGCAACAACAATAATGAACATCCAGTGGTTGGGGCGCGACGATTGTGCAATCGTCGCGGAGGATATTGCACGGGCACGGTCCACATTGCTCTCTCTCAGAGCAAGGATCGACACGAATGGGCATGATAAGGTCTATGCCTACGGGCAGGCACTGCTTCACGTAGCGGGGCTGATCTCGACCACATTTGGAGTGAGCGAGGAATACGCTCTGACTGCTCGCAACATGGGATGCGAGGAGATCGACCGGGTCTACCGAGATCTCTTTAGTTGCGTCCGCCGTTGCCGAAGCATTCGGGACGAAGGCACACCCGGTTCTGAGATGGCCGACAACCTGGCAATGGCCTGCTCGGTCCTGAAAAACCTATACCGGATGCGATTTCATGCAGAGAAGGCATCAGGAAGTCAGAAGGTCGAGGCTGAAGACCTGGCGGATCGACTGACGACGCTTGCGCAAGCACTGACAGAGCTCGGAAGCGAAGCCGAGGCGACCTCGTATGCAACGCCAATGAAGATGGCGGCCTGATCGATGTCACAGGGCTTGCTGGCAACAAACCAAGACACATTCTCGGAACCGAAGTTCCGCTGCTGCGTTCCTGTGCCGGTCAAGCTTCGGACGTAGCGATCATGACGACCTCAACGGATGCAAAAGCTCTGATCAGAGAGGCTCAGTCCGCCCGCCTGCGAGCCCACCTCTGGCGGCGGCTGGAACAGTGGCGCAAAGCTCGTCTTGCCATGAAGAAGGCGGCATAAGCCGAACTATTTCGAGGCTAAACTTCTCGAAATCGCCACTTTCCCCTTCCAGAGCACGGCAAAGATTCCTGCCTCTGGAGGGCTCACATGAGCTTCGATGGTCATGAAAGGCCGTTCCCGTCATGGTTCCCGTACTTCTTCGTCGGGCTGATCGTGGCGGGGGGCATTGCTTATTATGCCCTGCACTAGCGCTTGTTGGCGCGGGCATCCAAGATCTGCTGGATGAGGGTCCTTAGAGCCTCGACAGCGACTGGACCGCGCAAGGCTACAATCCCGCGCTCAAGAGTTTTCCCATTCTCGTCCTTCTTCCCATTGAAGAATTCCTCGCGCTGGACCTTGGACATCTTCAGCATGGCGCGGGCTTCGCATTCACGCTGCCATTCCTCAGACCAGGTGTTGACTGGCTGGCCAGTGATTTCCGAGATGGCGGTGGTGTCGCGGGAATAGGTGCTCATGCCTGATGTTTCGCCAAAGAAGATGGACAAAGGGTTGAAGGGCTAAAACAAAGACCGGGCTGATGGGCCCGGTCCTGGTAGCATGTGAGATGTAGCAGATTCCAGCTTTACGCTGCTTTCACACCTGAGAGGAAGGTAGAAACCTCGCGGCTGAGATCGTTGGAATGCCGCGAGAGTTCCTGAGCCGCGCCAAGGACTTGGGAGGCGGCAGCGCCCGTCTCCCCAGCGCCCTGCTGCACGTCCACGATGCTGCCCGTCACCTGTTCGGTTCCGCGGGCGGCTTCCTGCACATTCCGGGCGATCTCGGCGGTCGCAGCACCCTGCTCCTCCATCGCGGCTGCAATCGAGGTCGAGATCTGCGACATCTCGGTGATCGTGCGTGCGATCTCCTGAATGGCGGCCACCGTCTGCTGCGTCGCCTGCTGGACGGAGCCGATCTGCTGCGAGATCTCGTCTGTGGCCTTGGCCGTCTGGGTCGCCAGGTCCTTCACCTCCGAGGCCACAACGGCAAAGCCCTTGCCGGCCTCACCGGCACGTGCCGCCTCGATGGTGGCATTGAGCGCCAGTAGGTTGGTCTGGCCGGCAATGGTGTTGATCAGCTGAACCACGTTGCCGATCTTCTCCGCGCTGGCGGCCAGTTCCTGAACCGTGTCGCTGGTGCGCTGGGTGCCTCTCACCGCCTTGTCGGCGACCTGAGATGACTGAGCCACCTGGGAGGCAATCTCACGGATGGAGATGGACAACTCCTCAGTGGCTGCTGCTACGGTCTGCACGTTGGCCGAAGTCTGCTGGGCGGCTGATGAGACGGTCACCGATTGCTGCGTGGTCTGACCGGCCACGTGCGTCATCGACTGTGCGGTCGCTTCCATCTCGGTGGCGGCAGACGACAGACCTTGCGTGAGCGCCGATACGTTGCTCTCGAAGCGCTTCGTGAGTTGGTCGAGGACCTCGGCACGGCGCATCTTGGCCTGGTTCTCCACCTCCTGCTCGGCCGCAAGGCGGCGAGCCTCAATGGCGTTGTCCTTGAACACCTGCAAGGAACGGGCAAGCGCGCCGACTTCGTCCTTACGTTCAGTACCCCTCACGTCGACATTCAGATCACCATGAGCAAGACGGCCCATAGCTCCGGTCATCGCGCTGAGTGGGCGAACGACAGCAAACACGACGATCGAGCCGAGAAGTGCTACCGCGAACAGGATGCCGACCGCAGAGGAGGCAATCAAGATTGTAGAGGTCGACGACGCAAGCGTCTCGGCCTCGTTTGCGGCCGCATCAAGGGTCTTCTGATTGGCTTCAATGCGTTGCGTTAGAGAATCGCGCAACTGACGGCGGACATCGCGCCCGGCCCCATTAGAAATCTCTAGCGCGAATGAATCCTGATCTCTCATCGCGTAGCTGACGCTGGTGTCCATCAGACCGAAGTATTTGCTGATAGTCGCCTTGAGTTCCTCGTTGATGGCCCGCCGTTCCGGCGAACCGGAGAGCGCGATCAGCTCGTCGGCGTGTTGAAGCGCAAGCTTCTTATACTGCTGGTACACCGCCTCGCCGCTCTTCAGCCGGTCCGGCGCGTCAGACGAGACGAGGATCAGGTTCTTTTCCTGAATGCTAGCCTCATTCACTTCAGCATTGATCTTCAGGATCGTAGTGAGGCGAGCCGCCTCGACTTCAGCCAATTCTTTTGTATCGGCGGACAGGCTGTTCAGGCCGTTATTTGCGATGGCGACCAAACCGATGGTGATGGCGACAAAGATTGTTGCTGGAATAGCCAGTTTGACTATCAGCTTAAGATTATCGAGGAAACGCATATTCTTTCGTTGACCTGCCCGCTTCGCCGCGAGAGGCGCACGCCCCCATGGCGCGCCAAGTTACAGGTGCCCAACCTCTTAGTCGACAAAGCTTACGTAAGGCTTGATTGGAACAGCTCCAATCTTAACCCGTGCATTAGGCAGATGGATTCCGGGGAGCGAGGTCCCGCAGTTGATGGCACAAAGGGCCAAACCGCTCCTAATCGTCCTCTGTCACTGCCACCTTGTCGATCTTCGGCGTTTCCGACGGCACTGGGGAGAGATTCAGCCGGACCAGGACCTCGTAGACAGAGCGAGGATCACAGGGATCCGTTCGGGCGGAACATTGTTCGAAGTAATCCAGATATTCATCACATTGAGAGGGGCGTTGCGATTGAGGCAACTCGGAGCAGTAGGCATAGGCCTGCCGGATGAAAGCGACAGGATCTGAGGGGCTCACCATTCCCTGCTGGGCATATTCGGAGATCTTCTGGTGGCCAATGATAACGGAGGCAGGGCCCAGAAGGATGGCAAGAGCTGTAAAGCCAGGGTGTATCTTCCGCATCGGCCTACCTCGGACTGCTATGGTTAAGGCGAAGTTAACCACGGACCTGTCGGCAGGGAAGCCAGTGCCTAGATAGGTAGAGAACTGACAAACATCGTTTCAAGGTATCAGACACATGGCGAGAGGCCCAAAGGACGAGGACGAGCAGACAGAAACCAAGGGTCAGGCCAGTACCCCCCAACTTGACCGGCTAGAGAAACTCGCGAATGCAGCAGCGACCGCGGCGCAGGGGAGGCAGTGGCGCGCGCGGCAGAATGGCCTGCAGGAGCAGGAGGAGCCATCGGAGGTGCGGAACCTCAATCACGATGCTGATGCCAGAGCACAGGCTGAAGAGGCCATGCGGCAGATGATGGCAAAGCCGCAAGGCAAAAGGCGGCGCTGAAGGGCAAAGGCTCATTAAGGAACTGTTAGGTTCTGGCTGGTCATGGTCGCGCCCCATTACGCATGCCTATGACAGACAGGCCCATTGTAGGAGTTTGACTATGACCGAAGCGAAAGCAGCCAAGAAGCCAAACCCGGCCCTGGCGAAGCCGCTGCAACCCTCAAACGAACTCGCAGCCGTTGTCGGCTCGTCTCCCCTGCCCCGCACGGAGGTGGTGAGCAAGGTATGGGAGTACATCAAAGCCAACAACCTGCAGAACCCGGCGAACAAGCGTGAGATCCTGGCGGATGACAAGCTGCGGGCGGTCTTTGACGGCAAAGACAAGGTCAGCATGTTCGAGATGAACAAGCACTTCGCCCGGCATCTCGCCTAGCCGAACTGGTGCAGGGGCCTGATTGGCCCTCCACCAATTGTTAAGCTTGGCTGTTGCAATGTGCCGTTGACGGGCGCGTTGCGTATCAGCCCGAACACTCTCCATCGCCCCCAAGCGTGGAGCCTGGCCCTGGCTGAGAGCCCTTACCTCTCGGCTAGGGTTTTTCGTTTTTCTGAGCCGTCCGTTCGCACGCATCTTCATAGCTGCGGATGTCCACAGGAGGCGGTGGAATGCGCGGGTACTTGTGCCGGCAGACGAATCCCACAGGGACTTTCGCTTGATTAGTACACTGTGACGGCGGCACATAAGAAATCCCACGCGGCGCTTGATTCGTCCCTTAATGGAGAACTGCGCCGTGAGAATCATCAGAAACACCTGGGAACCCGTTCAAGAGATCTGTGCGCGACTGAGTATTCCCCGGAACAATAAGATTGTTGCTTCGAGAGAAGACAACACGAAGTCTCATCCTCACAGGTCTTCCCTGATGGGTCTGCGCAGAAAAGTCTTCCGCTATGGTCGGCGTTACGGCTTTCTCATCGGCTTGCTCTTATCGGTGCCTAAGGTGCCAGACTTTCTTGACTTCGTACTACAGCTGATAGGGTAGGCACCTCGCGTCACGTGAATTGCGACCACTAAGCCCGGATGCGGTGGTCACTGGCTGTGACGCTGGACTGGGAGATCAGGTAGGCATCTCGGTTCTTCTTGAACGTCGCCGCTTTCTCCAAATCCTTCAGGATCTTCTTCTGCGCAGGCACCGCCTGCTGGGCATACCGGGCGCATAGGCGCGGAAGCGAGAACGGTACAGCGAGTTGCGGCCGGTTCTTAGGGATGGCAGCCTGGATGAGGTTTACCTGTTCGCCAGCCACAGGTAATCCGCCCTCGTCACCGAGCAGGAGCATCAGGTTCAACACCGCCGATGGCATCGCCCGCACGAGCTCCTTGCCCGGCGTGGCTGCAGCGATCTCGAGATACTCGGTGCGCGACAGGGTGATGCTCAGGGACTGGTCCCGTGTCAGAGGCCCATCTGCAAGATCATGAAGCGCCTGCCGGAAGATTTGCTCCCGCGCCCGAGCGGCTTCATCGTGCCGGCCAAAGCCGGCCTTCTGCCGAATCCACTGCTCAGTGGGTCCTTTAGGACCGACGGCCACGATCGAGGACTTGATCAGTCCTTCGGCAAGGCTGGGGCGAAGCTGATCCTCCTTCTCTGCACTGTCGATCGTGAAGAAGCGGATGCTCGTGTTTGCCACGATGCTTTTGATCTCGGGAAGGACACTCGGATCGAAGGTGGTGATCGAAAAGGCGGAAGCCTTGCCACCGACGGCATAGGGGTAGAGATCGGCAAAGCGCTGGCGCAGCCGGCAATAGGCGGCCAGCAAGTCGCGCCGCTGCGGCGTGAGCTGGTTGGGGCGGTCCAAGACAATGGAGCGTAGGTCGGGCCGAAGGCTGTGAGCCCCAGTTGCGCGTTCCACTAGACGGGTTGCCGCGACGTTGAGCAACCGGGCCAGGAGCGCCGCCTTGTCCTTCAGAAGATCGATGGCGGCCGACATGTGAGTGGCGCTGGAAGGATCGGCAAAGCCGGTCAGCCATGGCAGGGCAAGAGGCCGGGCTGTCTGTAGGCTCTTAAGGAACTTGCGCTGCTTGTCGGTGGGGCTGGCGCTCTCATAGTCCCCATCGTGCCGGATACCCACGAAGGCGACATACTTGCGGGCGACGTCTTGGGTCTTGCAGAGGAACGCCTGCTGAGCGCCGGTGCGCTCATCGTGAGTCGCAACGAGCCAGCGGGGAAGGTCCGGCGCGGCCTCAGGATCAAACAGCCCGAACTCCTGCAGATCGCAGAACAGAGCCACACGGCTAGAGAATTTCTTGGTCTCGGAGTCATAGCGGCGCATGCCGGTGGTCATAAGACCAGCTGCGAAGGGTTTCGGCACTGGGAGGGTATCCTCGTCGCCGATCTCCATGGTGGGGTCGAGCGGGTCATCGTACTGCTCGCTGTCCCCCTCACCCATCCGGAGCCGGATCTGACGCTGCCGCTCTTCGATCTGCTCGCGCAGGCTCGGGTCCTTGTCGAACCAAGCCTCGAACTGCTCCCGGATCGGCGCAGCGAGACCTCGGACTTGGCGGCGGCAACGCTCCGGGTCGTTCCGGCGCATGGCGTCGATGTCACTGAAGATGCGCAGAATGGAGTTGCCGACATCAACAAACACCTGGTGGGTCTTGCCAGAATCTTTGTGGGCGCGCTCGCCCCGACCGCTGATCTGCTTGACCGGACCAATGGAGCGCTCCTGACAAGCCAGGATGTTGAGGTCAGTCTGAGGAACGTCGGTGCCAACACCCAGAGCATTCACGTTGACCAGGATGTCGAATCCGCCGGCGCGGGCCGCGTCCAGAAGTTCGTCCCGCTTGATCTTACGCCCAACCTCCTCACCCTCTTCCAGTCCCTCTTCGGTGCCGTTGCGCCAGACGCGGATTTCGCCGGCCACAACGAAGGCGACACGAGGCTTTTCGCCAGCGCGAGGGTGTTCAGCAGGGAGGTTCTCTTGAGCCAAGAAGCCGGAGAGCTCCTTGGCAAACTCCACGCTGTCGCAGTGGATCATGGCGAGAGCCGCTTTTGCTGCTCTCTTGGCCCAGATCCGGGCAACGGCCGCCACGATGAGAGCGGCGATTGCCTTGTCGCCCTCACTGGCCCCTTCCTTGAAGAAACGGGAGAACGCCTGCTGAGAGGCTTGGTCGACCGATTTGTTCTCAGCCAGCAACGCGAGGAAGGCGCTCTCGATGAGACGTACCGCATCGGTGCCGAGATGAGCTTCAAACTCACCCGTGGCGATGTCGAACCTGGTGGGAACCGTGCGGCCCGTCGCCAGCACCTCGTCATAGGTGGCAACGTCGATCAGATCGTGCTCGATGCTGGCGCCGAAGGCGTCCAGCGGGTCTTTGCCGTCGGTTCGAAACGGAGTAGCCGTCAGGACTATGCCGGAGCCGCCGGCATGGGCGACTCGGGAGAGGACCTTTGCGAGTTCGTCGGCGGCTGCCTTGTGGCCCTCGTCGATGAGGACCACCCCTCCCCGCTTTCCAAACCGATCGAGGGAGCGCAGGAAGTCCTCATCATCGAGCTTGTTGACGAGGGACATGTTGGTTGCGGGAATGACATCCGCATCGAGCGTGTTGCGCTGCATCGGGCCGTCGCCGATGGCTTCGTTCTTGGCAACGTAGAAAGCGGTTTGCGCGCCCTTTACCGCAGGGACGTTCTGGAACTGGGCATAGTTCTGACGCAGCAACGAGACGTCAGGGTGCAGGACCAGGATGGGCTTACCTAGCGAGACCGCATCCTCCGCAGCACCGGCCGCGAGCAGACTCTTACCACTCCCAGTAGGGGCGAGAACCGCACCCGAGCGCCCACGCTGAATGGCTTCCCGCACCGAGGCGGCAATCCTGGCCTGATAGGGCTCTGCCTGCTTGTCGCCGATCGTCCGAGACAGCGCTGGGACAGGTATATGAGGCAAAGCATCAGAAGGATTGGAGGAGGGTCGCATCGGTCAAAATCTTGAGAAACAATCGGAAAACCGGAAGGACGGGAAGGGGTAAGCCGCGCACGATGATTCGCAAATCATGAACGCCGCTCGTGATGTGCCCTGATTATACCCTGAAGGGTTGCGTCAGGCAGCGCTTATTGTCAGGTTCACAGCGACACAGTTGTCGGATTGAGACGAAACTCAAGGATGCCCAGACGGAAGGTTCCACCCGTGTGCAATCTCTATAGCTCCTATGCCACCCAGGCCGCGATGCGTCAGGCGTTTGATGTGACCCGTGACAGCGCAGGCAACGTCCCTCCCCTTTCAGCAATCTTTCCGGACCAGATGGCACCGGTCATCAGGAACCATGATGGCGAGCGCGAGCTGATCCAAATGCGCTGGGGCTTCCCCCCTCCCCCGAAGGTCGGCCATCATCCGGTGACGAACGTGCGCAATGTGGGCTCACCGTTCTGGCGCGCCTGGCTGAAGCCGCAGTACCGAGTCCTTGTCCCGCTGACCTCATTCTCAGAATATAAAGATACAAAGCCTCGTAAGACTCCGGTTTGGTTCGCCCTGAATGAAGAGCGCCCCCTTGCCGCGTTTGCTGGCATTTGGCGGCCATGGACCGGCGTACGAGGAACGAAGGCTGATCCTGTTGAAGGTGAACACCTGCTCTATTCATTTCTCACATCGGAGCCAAACGGTGTTGTGGGACCAATCCATCCAAAGGCGATGCCGGTGATCCTGACCACGCCTGAAGAATATGACGTATGGCTCAATGCCCCGACTGAAGAGGCGCTGAAACTTCAGAGGCCGCTGCCGGATGAGATGTTGATGATTGTCGCAGAGGGTGAGAAGTCCGACAAAGCTGCATAGCGTGCAACCGTCCGAGGATCTCTCCCACGGCACAAACTGAGTGAGCGAGCATGGGTGTGATGCGCTAAGTCATTGACGAACCGAGAACTGTAGATTTCGTAATCCAGAGTCCGAACTGGAGCTTCGTTAATCTTCAGCCCTGTCAACGAGTTCGAAAACCAAATTCTTTAGTTTGGCGTTTAGAGTCCGTTAACCTTTGGCTCCTAGCCTGACATCGAATGAGGCGTGCAGGCCGGTGGCCTCCCCTCATTGGTGCCGAGCGCTCATCGATTGATGATCGATGCAAGGAGCAATCCGGATGTCAAAGCAACATGTTGATCAAAATTCGGGGATGGATGCCGCCACCTCTCAAGGATCCGAACCTTCAAAGATCGTGACTGTTCACAATCGTAAGGGTGGCGTCGGCAAGAGCGTCATTGCCCGATCTCTGGCGGAGGTCTGGTACCAGCAGGGTCGCCAAGTATTCCTTATCGATATGGATTCTCAAAGGTCGAGCTACCGTGAGGACCATCCATTCGCTAAGCAGAAACCCCCCTTCCCTTTTGAGGCGGCGACGGATCCGGTCAAGGTGAAGGCGCTCCTCGAGCAGTACGCTGACACCCACCACATCGTCATCGATACGCCCGGCAAGTTGGCCAAGGAATATCTGTTCGCTATGGCGGTGGCCGACATGGTGGTGATTCCGACTAAGCCAACGGCAGACGATTACGAACCTACCGCCGACGTCGTCAAAATGATCAAGGCTACGACCCGAGAGCCCGCGATCATGAAAATGCGTGAGGGAGTTCCGATCCAGTTCCGGATTTTGATGAACATGACGGACCCCCGCAAGGCGAATACCGAGGTGTTTCGGGAGTTCTATCAGAGACAAGGAATTCCGCTCTTCAATACCGAGATCCGTGACCTTGTTGCCCTGAGCAATATCAAAATGACCGGTTTCCCACGTCCAAACACGAATGCTGGCGCGAACATCAGAGCCTTCATCCGTGAGATCGAAGATCTGATGATGACGCTGGCAAAGGCCGCTTAAAGGACCATTGAATATGAGCAGCACGAAAGGCAAAAAGGGCCAACTGTTCGCGGCGTTCCACGTGGACGACCTCCCGGATGTGGATGAGACCAACTCCTCCTTGAAGCCGGCAGCCGCTCCCTCATCTGAGGTTGCGACCGGTTCCGCTACGATCCACCCCATCTCGCCCACAGTGTCGGTCCCCGCCCAAGCTCCCTCCCCTGCTCCTCATGAACAGGTGAGCGCGATTGAGACTGCAATGGGACCCGGGATTCCGGAGAGCGGCGCTGAAATCCAGGTCGAGCAATCGCTAGCTGAGACTGAAAAGTTCGTCGCCGATGTGGTCGCGTCTGCGGCCGCTCCCGAAGCGCCCGCCCAGGCCGATCTTCCTCAGGAGGCGAACCAGGCGTCCGAAGAAAAGCCCCAGACGTCCGGTCAGTCCCGCGGCCGGTCCCGGTCTCAGGGGCAAGCAGCTCCGGCTCCCAAGTCGAACATCAACGCGCTGATCGCCTCAGTCCCCCGGGCCGAACCCCAGAAGCGGCGGGCTAATGATGTTCCACTGAATCTGCTCATTCCGCCGAATGTGAAGAAGCAGCTTGTGGATGCCGCCTCAAACAACGGGGTCTCGATCCGAGCCGTGGTTCTTCACGCGCTGAAGCTGGCTGGCGTGGAAGTTAAGGACGAGGATATCCCTGATCTGCGCGGCCGCGGCGGGTAGGATCACCTCCCCTCCCCTATCAGACAAGCAGGCGCCATCCTCGGATGGCGCCTTTTTTGTTGCCGCCGACCGGGCGGCCGAGAGGAGTTTATATTTCCCGTACGGCCCGCCCTACCCTGAGTGTCCAGGTTCCAGATCCTTTGATTTGTATTGTCGGTTCCTGATCAGGGGCTCAAGAGTGTAAATCACCGACTGAGGAGATAGGAGGCTGGGCTCCATGGTCATTAGTCGAAATCAAAGACAACAACTGTGACAATCCAAACTGTAGAATTCAATGTCGTTAGTCCGGACGCCATAGTCCAAATACCAGACAATCGATCGATGATTTGGGCTTGTATTGTTTGGAAGCGGGAACATGGTGTCGAGTTTTCTCAATCCGCAATGACGGGGCCAGACTACAAGATGAAGAATCCAGACTAAAGAGGCCAAAGCCTTTGGTCTGCGTTAGATGTTCGGCATTCATCATTGCACATTCCATAGTAGCTAACCCCGAACCCAGCTTCCTGACTGAGGGTTCCAACTTCTCAAATCTACGAACCTGATTGCGGTCTCTGGGGTGCAGATTCCATACGCTGTCTTCATCAGTGCTGAGTATGCATTGTAGCCTCAGGAATACGCACCCCCAACTCGTGAGCGATGAGTCTGTTTTATGCAGTACAATTTGTGGACCCGAGACTGGAAATGTCGGCTTCTTGAGGAACGAAAACACAGTTGAGAATACAGATTTCGGAGCCAAGACACCAAAGCAAATGGTTATGACCCCAGACTAAAGAGTCTACGTTCTGCGTTCTTTAAACCGTACCAAAGAGAACAGAGCCGACAATCTGAAATGTAGAGTTTGGACCGTGGAGTCCAGATGCTCGCATCCAGATCCTTTATTCAGCCACCAACAGTCTGTGATCGTAGGGCAGGGAGCACCGGTTCGGACTGACGGACTTGGGCTATAGAGACTGGTCTCCACATTCAGGGCTGATGATTAAGGTCTGCAGACTATGGGTTCTGTAGTCTACAGCCCATGATCCTAAACCCATAGCTCCAGGCCAGAGAACGTTTCCCAGCCTTTAGGCTGTAGGGTTTGAATTCTACAGTTCTCCTCTACAAACGAAACCCATGGCGTCAATCTCATGGCTTCTGGGTGAGCAGTTTAAGATAAACAGAACCAACTGCCGGGCTCGCTTTCGTTAGAGGCTTCCTGCAGTCCAGAGTATTGGGAATAACTCGTATATTCCAGCTTCAACAGACAGCACTACATAATCTGAAATGTAGAACTTGGTCTGTTGAGCATGCAATGTTGGGAGTGAAACCTAGACCAATCTTGTTGCTTTCGGCCGCCCTTGAAATTCTCGTCCAGGCCCGATCTTGGACCCATTTCAGGTACTCAGGGACCTCCGAGCCCCTGAATGCCGCTCTACGGGGCTCCTGATGCGGTTTCTGAACCCTCCGGATTTAAAGGATGGGGCAGCATCTGCAAATCTGGCGGCCAAGATCCGATTTCGACCTGAAGGGTGGAATTCCGGTTTCCGCTATCGATATGGTCTCGCAGGACTATTGATTAGCGCCACAGGGGAGGTTTGTTGGCTCGGCGTTTTAGTATCGATGAGAGGCAAGGGGACCTATTCGGGGCCGCGCCAGCGCCATCGCAAGCACCGAGGAAGTCACGCAAGGCTGCCTCAAATCCGCCTGAGGTCGTCCCGGCCCCGGAAATCGCAGAACAGCCCATACGCCAGCTGACGCGCCTTGATCTGGAAGAGGTGGTGCACGGCCTTGAGGATGACGATCTCGGGTATCTTGCGCTCCTGGCGACCCGACGGCTCAAGCGACAGGTAGCGCGATCTCAAAGACGGGCAGGGCGGGGGCGGGGAGCCTCCGGCCGGGTATCGCCGGCCGAGCGGAGCTTACGGGCTCTTGCAGACGAATTGCGGGTCTTCGACGATCATGATGAGGCCTGGGACTAAGGCTTTGTTGCTGGTTTTGCCCGGTCGAGCAGAGATTTGACCGACGAGGCTGACCAACTAGACCCGCCGCGAGGGGTTGGCTCCCGCATTTCCTCCAACTTGGCCGCGATCTGCCGGAGGCTCAGGTCTGGGTCGATCATCAGCATCGAACGGATCATGTCCGTCAGCCGTGTGCTGGAGGGGCGGCGAGGGGCGGGATCGAGGAGCGATTCATCCGCAAGCCCTTCAGAAACCATCCGTTTTACGGCCCTGCGAAGCCGATCGGCGTTCCATGACTGACCTGAGGCATTGAGGACCCGAACCACATCGTCCCAGCGATAGGCAGGCCGAAGGCGCTGCACAATCGGAAGCCAGGAATCGGCTGTGTTGATGAGGCCGTTAAGGCGGATCTCCTCTCTGGCGCCAATGGCCTTCCGAATGGCAGAGGCATCGTTCGCCCGAATTCCCGGATTGCCGGGGCGTTTCCCGCGGTTGGACGCTGCCTTGATCCCAGCCCGCGTGCGCTCCGAGATCAACGAGCGTTCGAGCTGGGCGACCGCACCAAGGACCTGGAGGGAGAACATCCCCTGAGGGGTGCTTGTGTCGATTGGGTCGCGGAGGGAGCGAAAATGAGCTCCCCGTGCCTCTAAGCTCTCGATGACGTCTAAAAGATGCCTTACCGAACGCGCGAGCCGGTCCAGTCTCACGACCACAAGGCTCTCACCAGCTTGGATCGATAGAAGAAGCTTCGAGAGTACAGGGCGGGCCCTGGATGCGCCGGATGCGAATTCCTGGTGGATTTCCTGGCACCCAGCAGCCTTGAGTTCATCGACCTGGGGGTCAGTCGCCTGGTCGTCTGTCGACACACGGGCGTAGCCAATCAGGCGAGGTTTAGAGGGCAATCGAGCCAAGAGAAAAACCGTTGTAGAGGCGAGGGAAGGGGACGAGGCGGCGCCGCACCGCGAGCCGCAACAACATAGCAGGAAAATGGTGCGCTGTACAATGTCGCAAGTTGGAATGAACCGGTCGGTTGATGTCGCCGCTAGAGGCCTGTTGGATCTGTTTACCGGTCGTACTTTCTTAGGCATTTGCGGGAAATGTGCTCTCTGAGCCGGCCGGGATAAGCCAAAATTGGCGTTGAACGCCCAAAATAGGCGCTGAACAGGCAAAGACGCTCCTTTTTGGGCAGCTGATCGCACTCACCTCACGTCGTAGTAAAATCCAAAAACACTTCCGTTGCTCGAAGATGGCTATTTGTTTAGAGTGGCTTACGTGATCGAGGGGGCGCAGACTTGCAGGTAAGCGGGGCAGATTAGGGGGCGAGCCCGGCTTAGGCTTGGGTCACAAGAACTGGGAGCGGTGGGATCCTCGGCTGATCCCCATTCAGCCCGAGGCGGTCCCCGAGATAGTCGAAGAACGACAGCCCGAGCTTGCGGCAGGTCTTCGAAAGCCCGAGCATCACGTCCCGTGCCACTCGACCATCGGCGCTCATCGTGCCGCCGGAGATCTTGCGCTTGATCACGCAGGCGCGCAGGTCGTTCTCGGACGCATTGGTGTGCAG
>NZ_JACXAB010000030.1 GCF_014699075.1 Microvirga sp.
ACATCGTGGAGCAGGATCACCGGCGCATCAAGCGGCTGGCTCGCCTTGGATTGGGCTTCAAGAGCTTCGTGACTGCCGCGCAGACGATTGCCGGTTATGAGGCCATGGCGATGATCCGCAAGGGACAGGTTGCCGGTGCCTTAGCGAATGACATCGTCGCTCAGCGCGATTTCATTGCCACCCTGTTCGACGCAGCCGCGTAACCAGCGTCCTTGTCTGGCCTCCGCTCGACCTATGTCAGGAGTTGCAACAGAACCGTTCTATCTACGCTGGAGAGATACCCGCCCACGATCATCCTTGGCCTGATTGAGCGGCGAGGAGCATCATTCCTCAACTCGGCCCTCGTGATCCGCGAGGGGCGATTGCTGGGGGCTTACGCCAAGACTCATCCGAACGAACCAGGGTTCGACGCGGGAGCGGATTATCCGGTCTTCACCACCCATGATTGGTCGTTCGGCATCAATATCTGCAACGACGCCAACTTTCCCGATGCTGCCTTGAACGTCAGCCGCCAGGGCGCGCAGCTCCTCTGTTATCCCCTGAACAACATGCTGCTCCCGAAGAACGCAACAAAGTGGCGTTCAAAGAGCGTCAGCAATCTACAGGCTCGCGCTGTCAAGACAGGCTGCTGGGTTGTGTCGTCGGACGTTGTTGGTCACCACGGCAACCAGATGAGCTACGGCTGTACATGCATTGTCAGCCCGAGCGGTGATGTCGTCACTCGTGCTCCGGAGGAGGCAGCAGTACTATTCGATCTGAGCCCATTCGTCCCGTGAGGGCCTTCTATCACTCAGGTTCCGTAAATGGGCTACCGGAAATTACAGCTCACATGACATGAGAGGAAGACATGACCAGTGCCGAGCTCCGGTCGATCTATCAGGCATACCTTGACTGCCTCAACGTACAGGACTGGCCCCGCCTAGGTGAATTCGTGCATGACGAGGTAAGCCATAACAACCGCCCGTTCGGCGTAGCAGGGTATCGAGCAATGCTTGAGAACGATTTCCTGCAAATACCCGATCTCCGGTTTGAAGCTGAATTGTTGGTTTGCGAGCCACCCGTCATCGCTGCCCGCCTCAAGTTTGATTGCTCGCCAAAGGGCAGCTTCCTCAATCTGCCGGTCAATGGCCGCACTGTGTCGTTTACTGAGAACGTCTTCTACGAGTTCAAAGCCGGCCGGATCAAAAGAGTCTGGTCGATTATCGACAAGACTGCAATCGAAGCTCAGATTTCATAAGGCGCATTATCGGAACTTGGCCCTGGAGACGGCGAAGGCCCCGAGGGGCACCCGAGGCCTTGCCTATGGGGAAGAGCACCGAGCGCGTATGAGCCCGAGCACGGTGCTCGACCACCACAGGCCTTGATCGTGCGCCTGGCACCAGGCGCAGTCAACGGCAAACGCCCGAGGTTGAACCGCTTGTCAGAATGGGCTTATGCGAAATTCGCGGCTCTCAACTGCTACTTTGATGGTGCGTGAGCCTTGGTCATGTTTTTGGAGGTGTCGAACTCGGGATGGTTGCGGACTAACGTTTCCCGATCCCTGGCCAGGTTGTCCCAGGTGCGGGCCATCTCCAAAAGCTGATCGCGCTGCTCCCCCTCGGGCACCTGCTTGGCGAGGACCCGGCATTCTTCAGCGTGTTTTCTGTATTCGGCTGCGGTTTTCATGATTGAGGTGCCCCATAAAGCGGAGCCTTTTATCGAGCGCGATAGCGGAATGGCAACAGCCTCTGTCCTGTCAAAGTTGAGCATTCAATACAAAGCGTTATCGGAATTATTTGGTCCGAGTGAGAAAGTTGCGGATGGCTGAAGTGGCAGCAAACAAGACCGCGCCACCCAAAGCAAAGGCAGCATATTCACCTAACATATGTGCGGGGATCTGGTTCGTGATGGCATGATGAACATGGTGTAGGGAGGCGGCGATGATGCCAAACAGCGCTCCATACTGTGCGCTATCTGCATAGTCACAGCATCGCCCAGGCTGGCGTTCTTTTTTCATGGCGTCGGTCTGTTCGCTTTCCTAAGGTCTGGCGATGGGCGCTAAACCCCACCCCATGAAGGCTCACCGGGATTACGCCTCTGACTGAGACTTCGGCTTGGAGCCGTCGGTATGAGCCTTGCGCTCCTCTTCCTGCGCGAGCCGCTCAAGGCGCTCGGCTGTCTCAAGGAGTTGCTCACGTGCGTCGTTGATTGAGATCTTCTCAGCAATGGTTCGGATTTCCTGCGCCTGCCGGCGATACTCGGCAGCTTTCTCAAAGCGATCGGCAGACATGATTGACCGTCACATGACGTACGGTTGCCGCAGTCCGGCCCGTTCAACCTGGATCGACACGGTCACGGTGAAGACCGGCTGTCGCTGTTCATCCTTCACCTCGACCCGGATGTCCTCGGAGGTTGCACCCTGCCACAGGATCAACCGGTCCCGGGTCAGTTCGCCTACGGTGCGCAGGGCCTCGATCTCGGCCATGTGAAGGCTGTCAGCCTCGGAACCAATCTCGTCGCGGTTGGTAGAAGCACCCATGGTAAAGTCGAAGTAGAAGCGCGGCATCGGCGATGTGAACCGGTGAGAGAAACGACAGTCCGCCCGCCTGCTGGCGCTCTTGATAGGCCACCTTGCAGGCGAGCGGATTCGGCACCGGGATTGCCCCACGGTCCGTGAAGCCAGGTTATTAGTGGAAAATAATCAGAATGCCTTGCTTCTTTGGGCCAACGTCTTATTGGAGTGGGCCAGCCTGCTGCGCCAGCACCTGTTCCATACTGGACGTTATGCGAGATTGGCCGCGCGGTTTCGCCCGCGCCTTGATACCTGTCCCCTCAGCGTTGACCAGTTGGCAGTCCTCCTGGACCTGAACTTCCCCCGTGCCCGTAGGCAATCATCACGAACAGCAGCCCCGCCAAGGCAAAAACCAGCCCCATAAAGATGACGATCATGACGACCTTCGTCGTGCGACTGTCCTGTTGCAAGCGTCGTCTCCTGGGCTGTGATGAGCCGACAACGCCTGAGGGCTGTCACAAGTGGCAATCTCCTCATCCCCCTCGGCTTTGCCACGCCGGTTACCAGTGTGGCGGACAACCCCTCCGCCACACCCCCGAGGGAAAACCGGCCGATCCGTGCCTCTTCCCCACCGGCGCGGTCTGTGTCGGCTCACGCTAACGGCTGAGTGGCTGAAATTCGCAGGTTGCTTTCGCACGAGAGCGACAGGCGCAAGAACGCCCTGGCTAAGGCACTGTCAGGAAACCCTCAGCCAGGGCGTCAGCGGAGGGTAAGGTCCCCGCATTGAACCGGGCTGATACGCCACGCGCCCGGTGCAGGCATCCTGCATCGGGCGACGTAAATAATCCGTAGCAGCAAGCGCATCCCATACTTGGGGTTATGCGAAATTGCGGGCCCGTATTTTTCACGCGCGCGGGGGCTCTGGCTCCACTCGGTGGAGCTCCACTGACACCGTCACGGTCAGCACCCACTGGCCGTGTTCATTGCGCACCTCGACCGTGACCGCCCGGGCGTCACCTTTGGCCAGCCGGTCCCGCCCGATCTGCGCCGCTTCGGTCACAGCTTCGCGTTCGGCGGCGTCCAGGCTGTCGAGTTCACGGCCTTCGTCATCAGCAAAGAACCGTGGTCCGTCGCGGACGTCGAAGTAGAAGCGCGGCACCGCGCTTTCCTTCCTGAAGCAATACCTGCCAACTCAGGGCGGCTCGGGGCGCGGTATCGGAGCTCGAGAGGCACGAGAGAGGCGAGGTTCAAGTCTGGGCTTGAGAATACGCCTATTCGGCCACGCTTACAATGAAGCCGGGGTCAGGAGCCTTTCCCAGTTCCATACTGCAGCTTATGCGATGTCGCGCCGCGGTTTTCACTCACACGAGGCTGGTAGAACTTTGTCCGGTTCAAGGCGTACAGTGTCGTGTCATACCCCTCCGAACGAGATGAGCAACGCCGCAAGGTTGAGGGCGCCCTTGCCCGCCATGAGCGGCTGAGCCGCATTGCTCTCCTCTTAGCCCTGCTTCTGGGTGTCGGTCTTATGGTCTTGCTGATGGCGCGTATCTGAGACGCTCAGAGAGCGTCGCAGGCGCCTCGAACCCCATTCCATACTCGGTGTTTTCGAAATCGCGCGGCGCTTATTCCGGAGCCTTGGACGGGTATTCCATCGCCAATGAGAGCGCGGCCCGCAGCACCACCTGCCCAGCCTCATCCCTTACGCTGATGATGAAGACGCGCTCGTCCCCATCAGGGAGCCCGTCCCTGGCCATGTGCGGCAGGGTGGCTTGGGGGCCTCGCGCTTGACCGCCTCAAGGTCCTCCAGCTCCAGTCCCTCGTCATCGAGGATGAGGCGGTCACTGTCGTACGTGTCGAAGAAAAAGCGGGGCACTGGCACTCCGACACAGGAACAATAGACATCAACTACCCACCGGCGACCTCATCGAGGTTCCATACTGCGGGTGTGCGAAATTCGCGACCGCGGCTGGACATCAAGGACCAAGGTATAGCCGATCGTTAGACTAAGGGCAGATCTCCACCGTTTTGCCGGCTAGTACCGTGAGGATAACCGTCGAGTGTAGCCCCCAGCGTATCTGCGGTCAGACCGCTGGAGATAGCCCCGCCGTCTCCAGCGGTCGTAGCATCTCCGTTGCCAATGATGAGTTCCATACTGGGATTTGTGCGAAATTCGCGGCCCTCAGTCGCTACTTTAATGGTGCGCGCGCCTTGGTCAGATTTATTGAGGTGTCGCGTTCGGGATGGTTCTGGACCAACTTTTCCCGATCCCTGGCCAGATTGTCCCAGGTGCGGGCCATCTCCAGAAGCTGATCGCGCTGCTCCCCCTCGGCTAACTGCTTGGCGAGGACCCGGCACTCCTCGGCGTGTTTCCTGTACTCTGCTGCGGTTTTCATGATTGAGCCCCCATAAGGCGGAGCCTTTTATGGAGCATGATGACGGCACAGCAATAGCGTTCATCCTTGGACGAAGGTCTAATGCGGGAGGCGTGCCGCGGCCTAGGGGATCAGGTGTATCGGGCCGAAGCTCCACGTTGTCGAGGCGGTCGAGGCTACGCCGCTCAAGAGGAGAGAGCCTAAGATGATGATCCCGACAGGCATCCGCCGGTAGGCTCGGGAGAGGCGGACAGCTTCTTTGTGGTCTGGACTGGCAGACATGGGGCGCTCCCCTTCTCGGGTTAGCAGTTAGCCCGAAAGTGCTAACTAGATGGCTCGCACAATAAGACAAAACTGTGAACGTTGAGCTACTGACATAGCTTACAGATTCTAGTAGCCCCGCCGGCTTTTCGCTCAGGCGACAGCCTCAAGCGCCTGACCAGCCTCGGTCTCGCTGGCGAACACCTTGACCAGTTCCTGGCCGTTGGTGCCAATACAGTCCTAGTTGCGCACCAGGCGCACGATCCCGAATAGATCCCGCTCGATCAACAGCGAGTAAAAGCGCTGAATCCCCTGCCTCGGGTCGATCCGGTGCAGCACCAGATGGTGCTTGATCGGGGATCGCAGCTCGTCATGCATTAGGAACCCGAGGCAATGGCATCCAGCCCCGAATACTCTGATCGAAGTAGTTTGACGAGCCGCTGGCCGAGAAGACGCGCCAGGAGCCCACTTCGAAGACGGTGTTCGTTTCCCAGAAGCCAACCGTCACTGGGAAATCTGGTGGGTCCTCATCATCCTGGATCCACAGGAGGATGGGAGATCGATCGCGTGGCGCGGCGCTCACGTCGAGCCAACGGCTTCTTGGCATTCGTCCGTCTCCAATCCAATCAGGATCTAGCTCTGCCCTACCCTCATCCGCTCCGGCTCTGCCGAACGCGAGGCAGCGGCCGCCAGCCGACGACGTTCTGGTCGAAGTAGAGGTGTGTTCCGGAGCGCATCCCGAAAACACGCCAGACATTCGGTCTACATCGCAAATGTGCCATGACCGGACCTTCCTTGTTTCGGTTCGATTACGCGGAAGGCCATTGATGGAACGCGCGCCAGTAACGGTTCTACGGGCGTCGATCTGGTCCCGTTTCGAAACGCTCTTGGCTCTTGATGTCGGTGGTCCAAGGCAGGGCCGAACGGCACCAGATTTGTGCTCGCGGCACGAGGCCCCAACGCTGCCGGATCGTTCCAATCCGGAGGTTGTAGACCTTGGGTCCGTCACCCTCCGACGTCGAGTAGATGGGCGACCCACACTCGGGGCAGAACCCGTGCAGTCGTTTCGCTCCACTCGTTCCAATCTTCACGTAGTTCTTCACCTCACCCGAGAGCAGCGTGAAGGCACCTGTCCGTGTGGGAACAACGGCGCGGAAGGCTGATCCCGAGAGCGTCTGACAATCGGTGCAATGGCAGAGCCACGCCTTCTCAGGCTCGATCCCAGCCTCAAAGGTGATGAAGCCGCAGTGGCAGCGCCCGTCGACCTTCATGGCGCAACCCCTCCTCGTTCCAAGTTGATCCTACATCCAAATCGAACCTGCGTCGTGCGTGCGAAGGGGGATAATGTCATTCGGGTAAGACCCCTTAAGGGAATCGGACAAGGTTGCATCTGCACGCCTTGCGAAGACGCCTTCGGTGCCGGGGACGTGATGCAGTCAAGAACCAGTCTCAATGGCACCTCTAGTCGCGACCCGCCGCCGCTTTTGCACACTGTGTGGATTTCATCTATCCTGCGGGTGTTCTCCCGCCTGCCCGCCGTCCGGCGCGACCCGCCGCGCGGCTATGATGGAGGCGCACCGATGCCCCAGGACGATCTCCAGGACCAACCGCTGGGCGCCGTGCCGAGCGCGACGACAATGGAAGCCGTGAACGTGGCAGGTCCGGGTGGGGTTGCTCCACCGCTCGGCGACATGAGCACCGAAGGGTTCCGGCACTACGGCCGTTCCGTCGTCGACTATATCGCCAATTACTTCGAGGGCGTCGAACGGTTCCCCGTCCTTGCCCAAGTCGAGCCGGGCGCGCTCATCGCGAGACTCCCGACTGAACCGCCGGAAGCCGGCGAGTCGATGGAGGCGATCATCGCCGACGTCGACCGCCTCATCGTGCCGGCGCTCACGCACTGGAGTCACCCGGGGTTCTTTGCCTACTTCGCCACCTCCACCTCGGCACCCGGCATCTTCGGTGAGATGCTCTCGGCCGCGTTCGATACGAAGGCGCTGCTCTGGCGCGCCGCGCCGGCAGCGCAGGAGCTCGAGGAAGTCACCCTCTCGTGGCTGCGCCAGATGATCGGCCTGCCCGCGGCCTTTTCGGGGATCATCTACGACACGGCCTCGGTCTCGACCCTCCACGCCATCGCCGCCGCGCGCGAGGGCCTCGATCTGCGTGTGCGTGAGGACGGCATGAGCGGGCGCGCCGACCTGCCGCTGCTGCGCGTCTACGCCTCCGAGCAGGCCCACTCGTCGGTCGAGAAGTGCGTCATTACGCTCGGCCTCGGCCAGCGGTCCTTGCGCAAGATCCCCACCGACGCCGAGTTCCGCATGGATCCGGCCGCGCTCGCGCACGCCGTCGAGGAGGACCAGGCTGCCGGCCACCTCCCCTTCTGCGTTGTCGCCACTGTCGGGACGACCTCGACATCGAGCATCGATCCCGTGCCGGCCATCGCCGAGCTGTGCGGGCGCGAACGGCTCTTGCTGCACGTCGATGCCGCCTATGCAGGCTCGGCCGCGGTCGTCCCAGAGCTGCGCCACATCCTCGACGGTAGTGAGCGGGCCGACTCGCTCGTGCTCAACCCGCACAAATGGCTCATGACGCCCTTCGACCTGTCCGTCCTGTACACGCGGCGGATGGATTTGCTGCACCGCGCCTTCTCGCTCGTGCCCGAGTACCTGCGCACGCTCGACCAGGAGCAGGAGGCCGTCCGCAACCACTCCGAGTACGGCATCCAGCTCGGGCGCCGCTTCCGTGCTCTCAAGTTCTGGATGGTCCTGCGCTATTTCGGCCGCGACGGTCTCGCCGCGCGCATCCGCGAGCACTGCCGGCTTGCCCGACTGTTCGCCTCGTGGGTCGAATCCACGCCGGGCTGGGAACTGCTCGCGCCCGTCCCCTTGAGCCTCGTCTGCTTCCGCGCCTGCCCGCTCCGCGACGCCGAGGCGGTCGACGAGCGCGCCGCCCGCCTCGACCGCTTGAACGAGCAGATCATGCATGCCGTCAATGCGTCCGGCGAGGCGTTCCTCTCGCATACGAAGCTCCACGATCGCTTCACCCTGCGTCTCGCCGTTGGCAACATCCGCACCACTGAGGCTCACGTTGCACGGGTGTGGCAGCTCCTGCAGGACGCGTGCGATCGGCTCGACTCCGCCGACGGGGTTTGAGGGGGCCTCATGTCTGCGGCCATGCCTGCGGGATGAGGAGGGCCTGATGCCCCGCTACTTTTTCCATCTCAGACTGGGCTCCCAAATCATTGCCCATGATGGTGTCGGCCATGAATGTCTCGATGATGCTGCTGCGCGGGATCTCGCGCGGCTCGGCATCGGGCTCTTTGTCCTGGGCCCATTCTTGTACAGTCTATTCGAGCAGTACTGTTTCGAGGTCGTCACCGAGGGTGGAGTGATAGTCTCTCCATCCGGGGAGGGATGACATCATGACCCCGCCGGGTTCGCAGACATGCTCCACGGGGCCGCCGATGTTGACCCCGATCCGGAACCCGGTCCTCCGTCCGGTGGACCCTCCACCTACAACTCGGCAACGCCGCTCTGCACGGCCATCGCACAGGCGACGGCGTCGACCAGGATGGCGGCAATGCGTCGTTAGGAGCGGATCGTAGCCATCAGCGATGCCTGCTTACGAAGAGATGGTCGCCACAATTGTATGGCGGCTCCCCTTATCAATCCATTCAGTGGAATATCTGGGTTGGGTCGTGAAGTGGGATTCCCTGTGTTTTCGGAACGTCCGGTTCGATGAGGATTGCTGCCCTCCGGCTAGAGAGGCCTAGGTGTACCAAGATGCGACATTGCGGTTCTCCGGCTGGAATTTCCGATGAGCTCCTTTAGGGAATGCGCTTCACGCCCTCAAGGCGTCCAGATTTGACGATACAAGACGGATCACCCTGAGGGTGGCCCCATGTTGAAGCCATTCACCACAGAACGCTTGGCCATCCGTCAATTGCAGATCCAGGACGCCCCCGGGTTGTCCAGGATCAGCGACACCCCAGCCGTGAGCCAATGGATGGCTTTTATGGAGGATGGCTTCCCCCTCGAGAAGGCGGAGGCTCTTATTGCGAGCCAGAACGACACCAAGGAATACTTCTTCGCTGTGCGGCTCTCCGATGGAACGCTGATCGGGGCCATGGGGGTCATCGATCACCCGGATAAAACCATCGAGGTCGGCTACTGGTTCGGCGTCGATCATCAAGGCCGAGGCTACGCGTCGGAGGCACTCCGAGCGACCCTGGATCCCGTTGTGGCAACCAAGTTGAAATGTCACTTGAGGCGCAAAGTCAAATGACCCGCCCCCATGGAGAGGTCCGGTGGGAATGTTAATGGAGTGATGGCCTTTCCACCAGCCCGGACTGCGACGCTGGTGGCTGGGGTTGCTGAGCCGCCCGTGCGGACATGGCGGGCACGAAGACCTCCGGCGCCGGCGGTTTGTAGCCGAGGGATCCATGAGGCCTCAGAGTGTTGTAGTGCCGCCTCCAGCTTTCGATTACGACCTTCGCCTCCTTGAGCGAATAGAACATCTCCCCATCGAGCAGCTCGTCTCGGAGCCGGGCATTGAAGCTCTCGATGAACCCGTTCTCCCACGGACTGCCAGGAGCGATGTAAGCCGTCTTCGCTCCGACAGCGGCGATCCACTCCTGGACCGCCTTCGCGATGAACTCTGCGCCATTGTCTGACCGAACATGTCCGGGTACGCCGCGCAGAATAAAGAGGTCCGAGAGCACATCGATCACATCGACCGCTTTCAGCTTTCGGTTGACTCGGATGGCCAGGCACTCATGTGTGAACTCGTCGATCACGTTGAGCATCCGGTACTTCCTTCCGTCATGGGTGCGATCCTCGACAAAGTCGTAGCTCCAGACGTGGTTGGGCTGTTCGGCTCGCAGCCGGATACAGGATCCGTCAGATAGCCACAGACGCCCTCGCTTGGGTTGTTTGGCAGGCACTTTCAGCCCCTCCCGTCGCCAGATCCGCTCGACCCGCTTGTCATTGACGACCCAGCCGGCAGTTGAGCGCAGGAGTTCTGCGATCTTCCTGTAGCCGTAGCGGCCGTACTGGCGGGCGAGATCGATGATATCGGCGGTGAGCCGCTCCTCATCGTCCCGCCCGTGCGGAACACGCCGTTGCGTCGAGCGATGCTGTCCAAGCACACGGCAGACCCGGCGCTCGGACAGCTTCAGGGTGGATCGGACGTACTCGATGCAGGCGCGGCGACGGGCGGGGCTCAGAAGTTTCCCGAGGCGGCCTCTTTCAGGATCTGCTTGTCGAGCGTCAGATCGGCCACCGCGCGGCGGAGCCGGGCATTCTCCGCCTCCAGATCCTTCAGACGCTTGACTTGGTCCGTTTTGAGGCCGCCGAACTCCTGCCGCCAGCGATAGTAGGTCACCTCCGTCACGCCAATCGCGCGAACCGCATCGGCAACAGACTGGCCTTGTGAGACCATCACATCAACCTGGCGTAACTTGGCGACAATCTCTTCCGGCTTGTGACGCTTCTTCGGCATTGGGGTCCTCCTGTGAGCCTCAAGACATACTTCAAGGTGGACCATTTCAATGGGGGTGGATCAGAGTAGGATTCTGGCAGCGCACAGAGAAACCCGATGGCAAACAACCCCACCACCAGATCGGACCAGCCAAGTGCACTGCCAACCTTTTGCGCTGCGTAAACGCTGGCGAGGGCTCCCAAAGCGACTGCGGGAAGCCCAAACAGAACAGCCTTTCTGGCCGCAAGCGGAGCAGAGGGGCGCTCCTGTTGCCGCCACGGCTTGCGCCAGACGGCACGGCCAAAGAAGGCCACCCATGCGAGGAACAGGATAACGCCGTCGATTGGTTGGAGACCAGCCCACGCCGGAGGCAACGTCAGCAAAGCAAGGAGCAGAACAATACCAAGATACGGGAGAACCTGGACCGGCACTGCTTGTGGCTTGACGGTTGGTGTTCCGTCCTCGCTGATGGTGGATGGTCTGTTTGCACTGCGGTCAGCGTAGCGGCCTCCAAGGTATGCGAGGCCGAACGCGAGGGGCAAAGCAGGGACATTGGACCCAAGGGCTGCGCCAAGACCTACATCGGGCCAGCCGAATGCCACGCTCGCGACATTGACGGCTGTTTCGGGAGATGCGGTTGCAAGGCCCATCAGCGCGCCGCCCGCGGTCGCGGGCAAAGCGAAACGGTCGCGAATACGCTCCAGAAGATCAGCAGCGGACGACGCTCCCCATTGCATGACCGCGATTCCGACTGGGATGACGGCGAGCCATAGGACGAGTGCAAGCATGATGAAAAGTGCATTCCAGTGGAGTGAGGATGATTAGCTGCGCCGAGGAACGGGGCCGGTCGAAAGGCTTATAGCGGGCGTGCCAGCAGGACAACCATGAGAACCAAGGCCAACATGACTGCAATGTTCACGAGCGCCCGTGTGCTAACGCCCTCCATGTCTGACACCACGCCTAAAGCTTTGACGCTCCAAAAGGTTCACTGGAAGGGAGGAAAATAGCAGAGAGGGGTCTTTTTGGAACGCTCTTGGCTCGTCGCGATGTGCGGGATCAACTCTGGTGCACCGCTCATCCCTGATGATTTTTCCGCATAGGCTTGGGACGGTGTATCTTTGCCAGACTTTCAGGTCCGAAAGGTCTGGTGGGGTCAGCCTTTAACAATCCCCTCCCCACACAAATGTCTGCTTTCGCCCGGTCCGCTGCCTTCATCTCTTGAGCCGCATCAGTTCAGCGACATTTGCGCTCTTGCAACAAAACTTATTTCTTGACATGAGCATCCCTCACGGCGGCAGTGCGGATGGCCATTAAGGCCTTCCGGTTCGTGACCTACCGAACTGCGCGGGCGGCATCAAAATGGAACCCAGAAGCCTAGCGTCTAGCAGAATGACGCTACAGTAATATCCAGCACTAGCTTGGTCCTTTCGGCACAACGCACTAAGCTCGGATAAAGTAAACAGGTCCACCTACCAGGAGTGAATGCTGATGAAAGCTCTGAGATGTGATGAGCCTGGGAAGCTGAGCGTTATCCAGCGGGGTCTCCCGAAGCCCGGACCAGGCGAGATCCTGGTGCGCATCCGCCGGGTTGGGATTTGCGGAACCGACTATCACATCTTTCATGGAAATCAGCCTTATCTCGAGTACCCGCGGGTGATTGGCCACGAGCTTGCAGGCGAAGTGGCTGAGGCGCCGGCTAAGAGTTCATTGCAGATCGGCGACATTGTCTGCATCGAACCCTATCTCTACTGCGGTACGTGCCGCGCCTGCCAGCAGGGCAAGACGAACTGCTGTCAGAATTTGCAGGTGCTGGGAGTCCACCGCGACGGCGGGGCCTGCGAATATCTTGCAGTGCCCGAGCGCAATGTCGTGCCAGCAGCCGGTTTAGAACTGGACGAGGCGGCAATGGTCGAGTTCCTGGCGATCGGTGCTCACGGCGTGGAACGCTCCGGCGCAAAACCCACGAGCCGTGTTGCAGTGGTTGGAGCTGGGCCAATCGGAATAGCAGCAGCAATCTTTGCAAAGGCCCGGGGCGCCGAGGTGTCGGTTCTCGACATGAACGTCCGGCGACTTGCCTTTTGCAAGGACGAGATCGGCGTCGATCATGCATTCGAGGTGTCAACTGATATTGATAGTCGCCTCAAGAAAGCCACTGAGGGTGATTTCTTCGACGTCGTTCTTGACGCAACCGGAAGCTCCAAAGCGATGACGAAGGGCTTCTCCTATGTTGGTCATGGCGGCACCTATGTGCTCCTGTCAATCGTGCGGGCTGACATTACGTTCAACGACCCGGAGTTCCACAAGCGTGAGACGGCGCTGCTGGGCAGCCGCAATGCCACACGGTATGATTTTGAGACGGTTCTTAACGCCATACGAGATGGCAAGGTGCCGGTCGCGGCACTTGCAAGCCACCGTAGCAGCCTTGATGAGGCTCCAAGCCGTGTCCCGGCGTGGTCGAGTCCCGAGGCCGGTGTGATCAAGGCACTTGTCGAGTTGTAGCGCGATCCGGCCTCAGCCCTGCCCAGTCTCAGTCTCAGTTGATGCCGCGTCGGGAGAGGGCATTTGCCATGAGGCTCTTGGACACACTTCGCCAAGGATTATCCAGGATTGATCAGCCAACGGATCGAAATTGGGAGGTTCTCCTTCAGGGAACCCGCGAAGACTAGGTTCGATCCACTCGTCGGCTCATCCGCTGGACTGCTCGGGTCCGGGTTTGATCCGCGGAAGAGCGCGTTCTACATCCTGATCCGCCGTCTTCTGCAGCCTTGCATCAGGTGATCGCGCAGCGTCGTGCTCGCGCAGCACTTCGGCGACAGCTTCAGGATCAATCTCTTGAGCTTGGATGAGCAAGCGATCCGCCTCCTCGTTGTGGCCGATCGCTTGTTCATGTAGGCCCTGTTCCGCTAGTCTTCGAGCCTGCGCCGCTGAGCTTAGGTCCTCACTGGCCTGAACTTGCTTGTGATCTGCCACATTGTCCTCCACCCACTAGGCATAGTGGTCGATGATCACACGGTCACGCCAAGCGGCCACGGTGCGAACTCGGCGGAGCCAAAATCGTACAGCTCGCTTTTCGTGCGCTCGCCAGACGCAACCCGTAGGATCAGGTCAAAGATACGCTGCCCAGCCTCCTGCACGTTCTCCTCACCATCGACGATTGTGCCGCAGTTCACATCCATGTCCTCTTCCATGCGCCGGTACAGAGGTGTGTTGGTGGCGATCTTGATCGATGGCGACGGCTTGCACCCGAAGACACTACCGCGTCCCGTAGTGAAGCAGACGACGTTGGCTCCACCGGCCACTTGACCCGTGGCGGAGACGGGGTCAAAACCCGGGGTATCCATGAACACAAAGCCGCGCGCTGTCACAGGTTCGGCATACTTGATCACGTCAACGAGGTTCGTGCTGCCGGCCTTGGCCATGGCGCCGAGCGACTTTTCCAGGATTGTGGTTAGCCCACCAGCTTTGTTGCCAGGTGACGGGTTGGCGTTGATCTCCGCTCCGTGTTTGTGCGTGTACTCTTCCCACCAGCGCATCAGCTCAACCAGTTTCCCCCCGACCTCGCGGCTGACCGCCCGCCGGGTGAAGATGTGCTCGGCACCATATGTCTCGGTTGTCTCAGACAGGATCACCGTGCCACCATGGCGTACGACAAGGTCGCTGGCGATCCCAAGAGCTGGGTTGGCCGAGACACCCGAATAGCCGTCCGAACCGCCACATTGCAATGCCACCTTCAGCTCGCTCGCAGGCACCGTCTGGCGTTGCACCTTGTTCGACTCGGCCAAGACCTCTCTCACAAAGGCTATGCCGGCCTCAACGGTCTTGCGTGTGCCGCCCATGCCCTGGATATCCATATTGCGGATCCGGTCGGTGAGCTTATGCTCCTTCAGCAACCCGCTGATCTGGTTCACCTCGCAGCCGAGGCCGAGCACCACGATGTGGGAAAAGTTCGGATGGCGGGCATAGCCAGCGAGAGTGCGGCGCAGGAGCTGAAGGGGCTCACCTTCCGGCATGCCGCAGCCTGTTTTGTGAGTTAGCGCAACCACGCCATCAACATTCGGGAATTCTGCGAGAGGATCAAAGCCGGTGAAAGGGTGGCGCTTGAAGGCATCCGCCACCAAGTTGGCTGCATGGGCGCTGCAGTTGACCGAGGTTAGAATGCCGATGTAGTTGCGGGTCGCCACACGCCCATCCGGGCGGAGGATGCCCTCGAAGGTGGCCGGGGTATCGACATACTCCGTCGGCTTTACATCTTGGCCATAGGCATAGTCTTTGGTGAACTCACCCATGCCAAGGTTATGAACATGCACGTGCTGTCCCGGAGTGACTGGGGCTGTGGCGAAGCCAATGATCTGATTGTAGCGCCGCACCGCCTCACCTGCTGCGATCGGGCGCACGGCGACTTTGTGTCCAGCCGGGATCCTGTCAGAGGCTACGATGCCATCTGCAACTTGCGCACCCGGCAACAGTGTCGCGCGCGCTATGACCACGTGGTCGTGGGGGTGAAGGCAAATCACCGGAAGAGACATGGCAGCATGCATAGTCATAGAAGTACTTTCTCACCGCTCGCGAAGAGCATCTCGGGTGCACAATGACGGCGACCAGCAATTTCTTACATGAAGTAGTCAGACTTAAGAAGCTGTCAGGACGACTTTAACACTCCGCGAACGGTCTAGAGCAACGCGGAAACCTTCTGTAGCTTCGGAAAGCGGGCACTCAGAGGTGACGATGGATAGGACATCAATCTCCCGGTCGTCGATGAGACGGACAGCTTGCTCAAATTCATTGCCAAAGCGGAACGAGCCCTTGAGGTCTATCTCCTTAGCCATCACAGCGTTGGCAGGGATCGGGATCTGGCCGCCAGGTAAATTGCCGACTTGGACGACTGTCGCACCGCGACGCACGTTGGATATCGCAGAAGATAAACCGGAGGCCGTTCCAGAGACCTCAAAGGCCAAGTCAAAAGATTGAGCTTCAGCAAGCTCTTTCAAAGCATCCTCGCCCCCAGAGATATCAACGCTATGATCAGCACCCAGACGCTGCGCAAAGGCGAGCGGAGCGGCCGCGACATCGACGATCGCGACCTCCGATACTCCAGCTAATCGAGCCACAAGAAAGGTCAGAAGACCAATAGGTCCGGCGCCAAACACAATTGCTTTCCGCCCTTCCACTTGGCCAGCCCGACTTACCGCGTGAAGACAAACAGCAAGGGGCTCTGCCAGCGCAGCAGCAGCCATTGGCGTGCGGTTTGAAACTCTGACGCACTGGGCTGGGGTAGCGTCAAAATATGTAACAAAGCCACCCTGCATGTGCGGTGTCTTTGATGCCGATCCCATGAAATAGATGTTTTCGCATAGGTTCGGACGGCCTTCCTGACATCTTGCGCAGTGACCGCACCACCGTGATGGGTTGACTGCGACGCGATCGCCGATCTTGAGATCTCCGCTGTCTGCGGCGATATCCACGATCTCGCCAGCGATCTCGTGGCCAAGGATCAAAGGGGATTTCACAACAAAATCCCCGGTCCGACCATGTCGGTAGTAGTGCATGTCCGACCCGCAGATCCCGCCTGCGCCGAAGCGCACCCGAACCATGCCAGGGGCTAAAGGACCGATCGGCGCTTCTACCAGGCGAAGATCTTCCGCTCCAAAGAGCGTTGCAGCAAGAGCAGTTTCGGTCACTTTGCCACTCCCATCGTTCGCGGCAGCCAGAGAGTTAACTCAGGAATGTAGGTGATCGCGACAAGCGCAAGCATTAGTGGAATTAGCCAAGGCAGAATGGCCACGGTCGTACGCTCAACCGAGAGCTTCGCCACGCGAGCTAGTACGAACAGAACCATCCCGAGAGGCGGATGGAGTAGCCCGATCATAAGGTTAAGGGTGATGATCAAGCCGAAGTGAATGGGATCAATGCCGAGCTTGAGTACGATCGGAAGAAGGATCGGTACAAGGATGGTAATGGCCGCGATCGTGTCGATGAAACAGCCAACAAACAGCATCAACAGATTGGCTAGCAGCAGGAAGACCCATTTGTTTTGGGTAATACTGAGGATCGCGTCTGATAGGATCTGGGCAGCCTGACTTACTGTGAGGAGCCACGCAAAGATTGATGCGGCTGTCACGATGAACAGCACCGAGGCTGTGGTCTCAATGGTGTCAAAGGTTGCTTTGATCAGCGTCTTCAAGGTCATCGAGCGATAGCGCACGAGACCAAGGAAGAGTGACCAGATGACTGCGGCGACGGCAGCCTCAGTTGGTGTGAACAATCCGAGAGTCATGCCGCCGATCAGGATCACAGGCGCCATAAGGGCCATGACGGCCGAGAAATCGAAGTACCAATCGAGTGCAAGCAGGACCGCAAGTGCAATGCCAATTGCAACGTTGGTCGACAGGCCGAACTGGACCATAGCCCAGACAGCAACCGGAAACATCAGGACAACGATGACTTCGACCGTCGCATTCCCGAGTTGGCGCCAGGAGAATGGACTATCACTGCCCCAACCGTTCTTATGTGCAAAATATGCCACCGTTGCCATCATCATGAGTGTCATGACGACGCCGGGGATTAACCCTCCAAGGAAAAGTGCCCCAATCGAAACGTTGGCCATCATGCCATAGATCACGAATGGCAAGGACGGCGGTATGATCGGCCCAAGTGTCGCGGAAGCCGCGGTCACGCCGACGGCAAACTCAGTCGAGTAACCGTGGTCCTTCATAGCCTTAATTTCGATTGTGCCAAGGCCAGCAGCATCAGCGATCGCGGTTCCCGACATCCCAGAAAAAATTACCGAACCAATGATGTTGACTTGACCCAACCCACCCTTCATCCAGCCGACCAATGCGACCGCGAAGCTGTAGATCCGCCCCGTGACACCAGCAGTATTCATCAGGTTGCCCGCGAGAATGAAAAACGGCACGGCAAGCAGCGGAAAGCTCTCCACGCCGGCGATCATGCGCTGCGCCAGAACAACATCGGGCGCGGTTCCCGTGGCAAGGATGTAAATCAGGGACGACACAGCCATCGCTATCGCGACTGGGAGGCCGAGGAGCATTAAAGCGAGAAACGAACCGATCAGGATAAGCATGGGCGAGCTCCGACCAATCTCAGGACAAAGGATTATTGAACTTGTTAGATCGGGGCTGCGTCAAAGGCCTCTGGTTTCTCCAGAATCGAGTAGCCGCGGCGCCAGTTATCAATCGACACCTGAACTGATCGCAGGAACATAAGGATGAACCCAACGAAGACGCTGCCATAAACCCAGTTCTTCGGCAGCATGATTGTGGTCATCGTCTCGCCTTCGACAATCGCCATGAAGTTCCAAACCAGATAGGCGGCATAAGCGAAAAAGAGCGTACGTATGGCATCGATCATAGTTGCCAAAGCCCGTGCTACCCTTGCTGGCAGGTAGCGGAAGAGCAGATCAACGTGGATATGGCGGCCCAATCGAACGCACATCGCGGCTCCAAGAAACACCACTGCTACCAGGCAGTAGGTTGCAATTTCCTCGGTCCACGCGAAGGAGTCATTGAGCACGTACCGCGTGAAGAACTGCAGAAAGACCGCAAATGCCATCAGCCAGAAGATCGCTAATGTCGCCCAGTCCTCAATACCGTACTGCTTGAGATCGACCTCAGGAGCGGGTTCCTCGAAAGCGTGGGCCAGTTCCTCAGCCGTGATCTCAGTATGAACCTCGGGCTTCATCCCGCTCACTCCGGAATTATTGTTGAATAGTGGATACAGTTGACATTTCTCGGCCAGGAAGCTGCCAGGGGAGTTGATATCCCCTGGCAGAGCAAACACGAGCGTTTACAACGCAGGCTCGCTCTTGATGGCTTGGATCTTGTCGTAGTCTGCCTTGCGATATCCAAAGGACTCGAATGTGACGTTCTTCAAGACGTTCTGCTTAAAGTCTTCCTTGTCGACTTCGGAAACCGTCAACCCTTTTTCTTTGAAGAAGCTGACGAGTTCTTTCTCCTTGGCCTGAATTTCAGCTGTGGCGCGAGTTGCTGCTTCCTGGGCAACCTCCGAGAAGATTTTCTTGTCCTCGTCAGAAAGCTTCTTCCACAGATTAGCGGACACTACCGTGTTGAGATGATCGACGATGTGCCCTGTCAGGGCGATGTGTTTCTGCACCTCGTAGAACTTCTTGGCCTCGATTGTAGTCAGAGGGTTCTCCTGAGCCTCGACAGTCCCGTTTTGAAGCGCGAGATACACTTCTGCGAATGCGATCGGAGCAGTGTTGGCACCACACGCTCGGGGCATTGCCAGGTAAGCTGGCACGTCCGGAACACGGATCTTCAATCCTTTCATGTCAGCACACGTCTTGAGGGGCTTGTTCGACGATGTGTGCCGCGCACCATAATAGGTCACTGCAAGGATCTGGTGTCCGGTCTTATCCGTGTAACCCTTGGCAAGCTCCTTGAATACGTCGCTTTTGGTGTAAGCCAAGAGATGATTCGCATCTCGGAAAACGTATGGGTAATACGTGACTCCAATGGGCGCATAGCTTCGGGCGGCAAAGCTGGACCCTGAAATGATCATGTCGACAGAACCAAGGGATAGACCCTGATTGATGTCAGTTTCTTTGCCAAGCTGCGAGGAAGGATAGACGTCAATTGTGTAGCGCCCGTTGGTACGCTTGGCGAGTTCGCCAGCGGCCCACACTGACTGCGTGTGGAATGGCTCGTTAGGCTCGTACACGTGAGCCCACTTCAGCTTTGTTTGGGCCTGAGCAGCCCCTCCTGTAATCGCGAGGCCAAGTACAGCTGCTGCAACCGCCGACCATTTCATTGTCTTCATATTTTCCTCCTGCTGGTTTTCGTTTGTAGCTCGTGCGGGCTTTCCGCTCGACTGCTAAGGACGGGCGTGACCTTGCCCAATCGGTGTGACGGCACTGCAACTTCGCCGAAACCTCGTGAGAAGCGCTCTTGAGAGAGCTTCAGGTGTTGTCTCATCGCCTGCCGCGCTGCTTCAGGATCACCGGCTGCGATGGCGTCGCGGATGACCCTGTGCTCAGCGAGCGCTTGGCTCCAAGTGTTCGCATCCTCGAAATAACTTGCGAGGCGCCGGAAGTAGGGATTCATCCGTTGATCAAAGAGCTGCCCAATGAACCGGGCTAGCATTCCATTCGAAAGAAACGCTGCGATTGCTACGTGGAATTCGCGATCAAGCGAGATCCACTTATCACTGCCGCCCGATTTCTCCATTTGAGCCAGAATTCGGTCAAGAGTACCAACGTGCTCACAATCTGCGAGGATAGCCGCTTCCGCTGCCACGGAGGGCTCTAAGATCTCACGGGCATGCAGAATTTCGAACGGGCCTTCGATCGAATTTTCGCCAGAATGTTTTGTCGCCCTCAAGGCTGACGTTCCCAGAACGTAGATGCCGGAACCGACATTGATACGAACAAGACCTTCGACTTCAAGGGCGATGAGCGCTTCGCGCACACTTGTGCGAGAGACCTGGAGGCGATCGGCAAGCTCGCGCTCAGAAGGCAGCCGCCCGCCAATCGGGTACTCACCGCTATCGATCAGATCGCGTAAATGCCTGGCAATTTGTCGGTAAAGCCGCCGTGACTCATCGACCTTGAGTGACAAGGTCTCCCTCCTGCGATCGCGTCCCGCCCCAAACGGATTATTTGCGGCCGTCTCCCTAGATTGGTCCGGCCAATTTTCTTAAAAAAGATAGCAATGTCTGTAGTGTGTCAAGTGAGATTAGTTCAGCGTAGGGGCTTGGTAACACGCCTGATCTACCGATCTTAGACGACTAGGATCGTTATGATTTGCCGCCTCTGGATTTGTCGGCAATGGAGAACGGGCTATTGGAACTTGGTAGCGCCAACAAGCTTCAGAACACGAAAGAAATTGCAACATAATCCTTAGACTTTTGGCTGATTAGTACTCTAGATTCGGCCCTCTCTTCTACGGTCAAGCATATAAGTTTCATTCCGGATATTTGGCCCTTGTGTGAGCAGGGATTAGGCCTGGTCGACGTACGGCATAGACCTGGTTCTCATAGCAGCTTATCAGTCACAAACGATGTAGACAGTCTGCCCTGGCGCCTGAACTCCGAGGAATGGGTTGCAAGCATCACCGTATCAATCCGACTATGGTGCTTGCGGTACGTAACTGTTAACACTCCCGCACCATGCAAGCACCCGACAAGAATAGTAAGTATACGTTCCTTTCTCGTCTCCAGTTTCGGCCCCGCGGAAGTACTTTGGAGCAGGTGGAGCAGTCATTGCGAACTGCAGTTCTTTCCTTGGACTTCGCCCCGGGCGAATTTATCGACAAAAGAGCCGTCTGTGCCCGACTTGGCGTTTCGATGTTTCCTGTTTCGGAGGCGCTCGCGCGCTTAGCCTTAGAAGGCCTCGTTGAGGTTCTGCCACAACGCGGCACCTGCGTAACTCGAATACGTCTGTCTGTGATTAAGGAGTTCATGCTAATCCGCCAAGCTTTGGAGGAGCTGGTGGCTGCGACAGCCGCTCACCGCCTCTCGCCTTCTACGTTGGACTTGCTTCGGGATAATCTGCAGGCTCAAGAGCAGGCTGTTGCGCGGAACGATCCATCGGAGTTCCATAGCCTTGACCTAGCGTTTCATAACACTCTGGTAGAGGCGCTGGAGCTTCCGCGGATTGCAGCGATGATCGAGGTATCACGAGCGAACGTTAATCGAGCTCGTCGCCTTCTCTCTTCGCCGCGTCGTCACATAGCTACCCTCATTGAACATCGCGAGGTGCTCCGTGCCCTTGAGGCTCGTGACGCTGAGGCAGCACGGCGCGCTATGAAGACCCATTTGGAAGCTGTCATGGAGGAGTTACAACGTGTGTCAGGTCAAAACCCTGAGATCTTCACGCCGGAATAGAAAATAGTCCGATTGCTGCGGCTGTTTTCGCTTGCCTGGCATCCGACGTTGCCTCGTATGTGGCGGTTCAGAGATTTATGCTCACGGCGGAGTTAGTCTCTTCGCTAATTTCCAAGATTAACTGGACATCATAGACAAGCGAAATTTCGAATGGGCAAAACCAGAAGAGATTGATGTGACAGACCTTACCATTGCTCCCCTGGATCAGCTTGAATCCCAGACTTTTGCGGCGCTTCAGAACGCCGGCGCCGACGAAGCTTCAGCCGGTGCAGCCACTCGTGCCATGCTGCACGCCTCGCGCCTTGGGATCGACAGTCACGGGGTTCGGCTTGCGCTACATTATACCCGCGTGCTGCGAAGCGGACGTGTCAATCCAACGCCAAAGATGCAGCTCCGCCGCACGGCCTTAGGCTCTGCCGTTCTCGATGCCGATAACGGCCTCGGTCATGCGGCTGGTTATGCGGCAATGGAGCTGGCCTGCAGTTTGGCGAAAGAAGCTGGGGTTGGTGCAGTGGGAGTGATCAACTCGTCCCATTTTGGCGCGGCCGGAGCCTATGCGCTTGCTGGAGCCGACGCTGGCTTCATTGCAGTCTCGATGTCGAACACGGACTCGATCATTGGGCTTCATGGCGGAGCTGAGCGGTTCCACGGCACAAACCCCATCGCTATTGGGGCACCCGTTCCAGACCAAAAGCCCTGGCTTCTAGACATGGCTACGTCGTCAGTTCCCTTCAATCGTGTGCTCCTCTACAAGACCTTGGGCTGGACTCTGCCCGAGGGTGTCGCCGCCGATCAATCAGGCCAACCGACCTAGGATCCTGCCCTTGTCGAGATGCTGATGCCACTCGGAGGGATTGATTTCGGGTTCAAGGGAGCTGCCTTGGCCGGCATGGTGACCCTGTTTTCGGCAATACTGACCGGCAGCACCCTAGATCATGAGATGATCCGTATGGCTGAGACGCATGATTTTGAGACACCTCGCCGGATGGGGCACTTTTGCCTCGCCATCGATCCGGCTCGGTTTGCCGGCCGGGCCCTCTATGATGAGGCCATCACACGTTATCTCGCCGCACTGCGGACGAGTGCTGCCCGTGAGGGACAGAGCGTTATGGCTCCAGGCGATCGAGAATGGGCGGTCGAGGTCGAGCGGCAGCGCAGCGGCATCCCAGTGGATCGGGAGACAGCGCAATTCCTGGGATTGATCCCATAAGGAACCCTCGACAACAGCTCTGGAAGCAGCGCTACAGCAACGCGCCCTGCATTGGATTATGATTCGGCACGGGAAGTGGTTTTGAAGCAAACTGATAGCGGCGACGCGTTGGCTCCGTCAGAACCGCCATTGCTCTAGAAAGTGTCAACTGTCCCCTGAGAAGCTCTTGTACAGTTGAAAGCATCCGCCCTTGTTCAGAGTGCTGTCGGCGGTCAAAACACCCTCAGTGTGCGTCGTAGAAAAGGGCAGACAGGGCATTAACTCGCTCAAGGGTCCGAAACTTTGCATCTGTAGCGAGGTCTCGGCGAGGATCGTAGTAGCCCAGCGTTCAAAAGTTGGTGCCGCGCGCCCTTTGTCGTCCGTCAGACATCTTGTCGATGTAGCTGAGTAAGAGGAAGTTGCGGTCCCTTGGCGCTTTAACGAGAAGCGGCTGCGGCATCGTCATGTACGTGGCCACCGAGAAAGAGTTGACCAACGCGCGGGTCCGCCAGCATCCTCTTCGCGTCGTCGTGCATACGGGTCTGGCCAAGCTCAAGCACCAAGCCATAGTCTGATAGCGCGAGCGCAGCCTTGGCGTTCTGCTCTACCATCAGGATCGTCACGCCGCTGTCGCGCAGGCGTATCAGGGTTTGGAAGACCTCCCGCACCATGTTCGGCGACAAGCCGATAGAGGGCTCGTCGATGAGCACCAACTTAGGATCGAGCAGAAGCGAGCGGGCCACCTCGAGCTGCTTCTGCTGCCCGCCGGAAAGCTCGATCGCCTTACGATTCTTGAACTCCCGCAGCATAGGGAACTGGTCCATCACCGCTTCGATGCGTTGCCTCACCCTGGCTTGGTTGGAGGCAGTGATCCCACCAAGCTCGAGGTTGTGATAGACCGAAAGCTGCGGCACCACATTGCGGCCCTGCGGCACATAGGTCACGCCGTGGGCGATCATCTGGCGCGGCGTCTGACCCGCAACGTCTTGGCCATCCAGTAGGATCTGGCCCGAGTGGATCTGCAGCAGGCCGAAGATCGCCTTAAACACAGTGGACTTGCCCGCGCCGTTGGGACCGATCATCGTGGTGATCGACGCCTTCGGGATCCTGAACGTGACGCCGTTCAGAATCGTGATCTTACCGTAGCCGCCATGGACGTTCTGCAGTTCAAGCATCAATCAGCCACCGAGATAGGCATCGATTACAGTTTGGTTCGACCGAATCTCGTCCGGTGTCCCCTCGGCAATGACTGCACCTTCGGCGAGCACGATCACGCGGGTGCAGAGGCTCATCACGAACTCCATATTATGCTCAATCACCACGAATGTCGTACCGTGCTCGGCATTGTATGCGGCGAGCCGCTCCCTCAGATGTGCGAGCATCGTTAGGTTCACGCCGCCCGCCGGCTCGTCGAGCAGCACAAGGGCTGGACCCGCCATGAAAGCCATAGCTGCATCCAGCAGCTTTTGCTGACCGTAAGACAGCGAGCCCGCCAGCGTGCCGCGCAAATGGTTTAGGCGGAAGAACGAAATCATCCGCTCAGCGTCTGCCGTGAGGCGCGCATCAGAGGGGCCAAAGAGTCGGGACAGCATTGTGCCGCGATGCTCCTGCCCCGCCAGGACGATATTGTCGAACACGCTCATCTGCGGGAATACGGCGAGCTGCTGGAAGGTGCGGCCGACTCCGAGCCTGTTCAGCTTCGACGGCCGTAGGCCGGAGACGTCGCGGCCGTTGACATGGACCTGGCCCGCATCAGGTTCGAGCTGACCGAGGATGCAGTTGAAGAGCGTCGACTTGCCGGAGCCATTCGGCCCGATCAGGCCGAGAATCTCGCCCTTGTGTACATCGAAGGACACGCCCCTGACGGCCTTGATGCCCCCGAAGCTCTTCTCGATGCGGCGGACAGAAAGGACTGGCTGGCTCATTTGAGCTGCGCCCCCTGCTGGAGATCGGCGCGGGCGACAGGCCGCGCGATGAATCGGTCGCGGATGCGTCCCCAGATGCCGATCATGCCCGACGGGACGAAGATGAGCATGACGATCACGAGCACGGCATAGATGATGAGGTAGTAGCCTTCGGTGAAACGCAGGATTTCGGGCAGCAGGATCACGACGCCCGCGCCTAGGAATGGGCCGAAGAAGTATCCCGCACCACCGACCGCGACCATCAGTAGGATGCGCAGGGAATGGGCGAGCCCGAAGGAGCCCGGCTCGATAAACTGCACGAGCGATGCAATCAGTGCCCCGGCAAGCCCGCCGTACATGGAACCGATCGCGAAAGCCAGAAGTGTGATGCGGCGGGTGTCAACTCCTAAGCTCTCGGCCCGAATCGGGTTCTCGCGCAACGCTCTGAAGGCGCGGCCCCAGGGCGAGCGAACGATGCCCCACATCGCAAGCGCGGCGATGATCGTCACCATCAGCGTGAAGTAATAGAAGGGCAGCGACCGCATTGTCGAAAAAAGACCGAAAGTCGGCCGTGGAATGCCGACCAGCCCGTAGGTTCCACCTGTCAACCACTCCTCGTTGCGCAGCACGAGGAAGACCAGCGTGTTGAACGCGAGCGTCACGAAGGCGAGGAAATGACCCTTTACGCGCAAGGCCGGATAGCCCAACCCGAACCCAACGACGAAACACGCCAATACGCCGAGTGGCATGGCCGCAAGCCAATGCCAGCCTGACAGCGTGAGGAGCGCCGTCGTATAGGCCCCGATAGCCATGAAGGAAGCCTGCGCCAGCGAGATCTGGCCGGCATAGCCCAGTGTTAGGTTGAGACCCATCGCGGCGATCGAGAAGATCAGCCACGAGGTCATCACGTAAATGATGTAGTTACCCTGTCCGAGAGGCGCGCCAATCGCGAGTGCGATCAGAACCAGGATCAGGACGCGGCGAAGCCAAGCGTTCATCAGACAGCCCTCCCCTCAGGCGTGCCCAGAATACCTTGCGGTCGGACCAGGATGATGAGGATGAGAAGGATCAACGGCAGCGCAGCGCGGTATTCGGCTGTGACGTAGGTAGCCACCAGGTTGTCCAAGACGCCGATCAGCAAGCCACCCACCAGCGCGCCGCGGATCTGGTTGAAACCGCCGACAATGGCCGCGATGAAGGCAATGAGGCCAAGGGTTTCGCCATTGGAGAACTTTGCGAGATAGACTGGCGTGATGAGGAAGGAGGCGAGCGCCGCGAGCGCTGCGTTGATCAGGAACGTGTAGAGGACCATTCTCTTCACATCGACGCCTAGGATCTCGGCCACAGCCGGATTCTGCGCGGTTGCCTGCATACAGCGGCCAGTTCGGGTGCGGTTGAGGAAGAGCGTCAGCAGGACAACGATGCCTAGCGAGAGAACAAGGTTCAGGATATCCTGCAGTGAGACGACCGCGCCGAAGATGTTGATCGGGTCGCTGGGGAGCACGGATGGGAAGGGCTGCCCCTCAGCGCTGTAGAACTCCTTCACGCTCTCCCTGATTAGAATGCCGAGCGCGATCGTGGCAATAACGAGTGTGATGCCGCCATGCGGCAGGATAGGCTCCACGACCAGCTTCTTGAATGCTGCTCCCAGTATGAGGATCGACATGGCGAGGCCGAACAGCAGCGCGCCCCAGAGCGGCAGATCGAAGTAGTTCAGGCCGACCAAGACCAGGAACGCCGGAAGCATGACGAACTCGCCCTGGGCGAAGTTGATCGTCTGGGCGGCCTGCCAGACCAGCGCAAAGCCGATCGCCACAAGCGCGTAGATAGATCCAGTCGCGAGGCCGGACAACAGTACCTGCAGGAACTGGGACATCATTTGTTTTTGCCTGAAGGCTGTGGCGACCGGCGCGGCCGGCACGAGAGCATCGAACCTAAAGGTGGAGCCCACATTCTAAGCCCAATGCCCCCTTGGGAGCGGCGCATCGTTCAGGGAAGAAAAGCATCTACTTTCCCGATGATGCGCTAGCGATCAGTTAGCCGGAACGGTGCCGATCACTACCGGTGAGCCATTGCGGACCTGCACCATGAAGCTCGGACGGGACACCTCACCGCGGTTGTCCCAGCAGGTATCGAGCAGGATCCTCGGATACTTAGTGGCTGGCAGGCACAAGCCGTGCATCTTCTCCGAGAAGGCCTCGCCATCAAACTTGCCGACGAGTTCGGTCACGTACTTGGTCGTCCAGGCTCCGATATAGCCCTTGATCGCATCGTGGGTCGGAACTCGCTTAAAGGTCTTTACGAACTTCTCTCTGAAGGCTGCAATCCCTTCGACCTGATCGGCAGTGGCCGTGATGCCGACGTGAGCGATCGCACCCTCAGCCGCGGGGCCGGCCAGCTCGATCACCTTGGCCTCCGTCAGCGTTACCTCGCCAACGAGCGGCATGGAGAGGCCCTGCTTCTTCGCCTCGATCAGGAAACGGGCGGACTCCTCTTGGTTCATATAGACGAACACAGCGTCAGCACCCGACTGCTTCAGCTTGGAGACATCCGACGCATAGTCGGTCTGCGCCTGCTCGGATGGCACGTCGGTGACAACCTCGATCCCAGCCTTCTTCATTTCGGCGATAAACACGTTGCGTCCGCCGCGGCCGAACTCGTTGTTCACCCAGGCGACGCCAACCTTCTTGGCCTTCAACGTGTCCTTGAAGTAGGGCACCAGAGCCGGGACGCCCTTCTGAGCGCCGGAGGAGGTGCGGAAGACAAACGGGTTGCCCTTCTCGACGATTGTTGGCGCCTCAGAACCGACGAATTGCGGCACGCCGTTCTGCTGCGCTACTAGCATGTTGACCAGCGTTGAGCCGGAATAGATCGTGCCCCAGATCGCATAGGCGCGTCCATCGATCGCCTTCTGCACCAGCGCACGTGATATCTGCGGATCGGTCTGCGTGTCGTACTCGGTGACCTTGACCGGCTTGCCAAGAATGCCACCTTCCGCATTGATCTCGTCCACGGCGATCCTGATGCCGTCACGCCAGTTAGTGCCCGCCGGGGCGCCGGCGCCGGAGAGCTCGACGACAACGCCGATCTCAACGGCCTCTTGGGCCTGCGCCGCCCCTACTAGGGTCAGCAGCGCCGTGCTCAGCGCAAGAACGAATTTGGAATACATCGGTGATCCTCCCTACCCTCTGTTAAGCCAGCGTTGTCTCGTTCGCGCCGTCTGAACCGGTTCAGCAGACAGACAACGAATTTAGCCGTCCTGAAATTTTGTTGATCCTTTGACGACCTAAGCCGTAACGTCAATCGCAAATATCGGCGGATATTGATAGATAATGATAAGAAATCTGATACTTAATAACGTTCTAAAGCCGTAAGGGGATTGTCGAAGGCAGCTTTCGCGATGAAGACTGGACATCCAACCTCGCCGGTCGAGTTTTCGAGATGGGCAGAAAAGACCAAGCGAGCCCAAGTAAGTTAGAACGCGAAATTCCCACAATACAGGGAACGTGAGTTCTCTCGATGCCCGACGCTCTAAAGAAGGACCTTGTGACTGCGTCCGGAGCACAAGACCCCACTACCAAGCGTCAAGACGCTCCTGAGAAGCTGTTATACAGTCCAACTATGCGCCTTTGCCTGTTGCTCTTGCACCTAACGGTCACAGATTACAGGCCGAGATAAGCCTTACGGATCATCGGGTGCCCCTGTAACTCCTCTGACGGGCCATCGAGCACCTGCTTGCCGTTCTCAAGCACGTAAACGCGGTGACTGACAGCGAGCACCTGCTTCACGTTCTGCTCCACCAGCAGGATTGGAAGACCAGTCTCGGCGACCCGTCTGATCGCTGCCATCACCTCTTTGACGAAAAGCGGCGATAGCCCGAGACTTGGCTCGTCCATAATCAGCATTTTTGGCCCGAGCATAAGAGCACGTGCAATAGCCACCATCTGCTGCTGTCCGCCGGATAACTGACCAGCCATGGCGTTGGAGTTGCGAACAAGGTCCGGGAAGAGAGTTTCAACCTTCGCCATGTTCTCGTCCCGGACAGCCTTTGCTTCAGGCAAGTAGGCCCCCAGCATCAAATTCTCCCGCACGGTCATATTCGGAAACAACTGACGGCCCATAGGCACATGCGCCAATCCCTTACGAGCCATCTGATGAGGCCGTGCTCCCTTGATCTCCTCGCCGGCGAATAGGATGCGTCCGCTCCACGGAGCAATCATGCCTGAGATCGCCCTGAGGATTGTCGATTTGCCACTACCGTTTCCACCAACGAGGCCGACCAACTCGCCGCGATCCACATGGAGAGAGGCACCAAGCACCACCTTCAGCGCACCATAACCAAGGTCGACATTGTCAACCTGCAGAATTGCCTGCCCCATCAGTCGGTCCCCAAATAGGCTTCGATCACGCGCTCATTGCTCGTTACCTGTTGCGGAGTGCCTTCAGCGATCTTCTCGCCACTGGCGAGTACAATGACATGATCGGATAGCTCAATGATCGCCTCCATGATGTGTTCGACCATCAGGACCGCGAGACCTTGCGCACTTAATGATCCCACGAAAGCGATCATCTCCCGCAACGCAGGAGGATTCAGACCCGCCATGATCTCGTCGAGAAAGATCACCTTCGGCTTTACAGCAAGCGCCTTCGCCAGCTCCAGCCGCCGTCGGCGCGCAAGGTTGAGATCTAGTGCGGGCTGGTGAGCGCGATCCGCCAGCCCCACCTGCTCGAGGACGCTCATAGCGAGGCGCTCCGCCTCGCTCCGCCGTTTGGCCGTCAGAAACGCGGCAACGAGCACATTCTCCAGGACCGTCAACTCCTCAAACGGCCGTTCGGTCTGGAAAGTCCGGCCGAACCCCAAACGGGTCCGCTTAAATGCCGGGAGCGCGGTGATATCCCTATCGAGCAAGGCGATCCTGCCGGAGTGCATGGGGGCAAAGCCCGTCACCGCATTAAACAGTGTGGTCTTGCCGGCTCCATTCGGGCCGATTAACCCAAGGATCTCGCCGGAGCCAAGGGACAGGCCAACATTGTTGACGGCCGTTACCCCACCAAACTTGACGGTAATGCCGTCAGCCCTGAGCACGTTTGGCATAGAGCCTCCGAATATGTCTGCGGGCCAGCTCCCCGACAATGCCGCGGGGAACGAAAAGCACGACCACCAGGATCAGGATCCCGTAGATCAGCATGTTCGCCTCAGCGAACGTAGTACGGAACATCTCTCCCGCTCCGATCAGCACGATGGCGCCGACTGCGGGTCCCCAGATCGTCCCGCGCCCACCGATGATGGCTGTGAGGGCGATCTGCACCGATAGGAGAAGGGCGAAAATGACGTGCGGTTCAATGAACGCTAGTACGATCCCGTAAATTCCCCCGCCGATCGAGGTGAGCGCAGCGGACAGCATGAACGCCTTCAACTTCGTCGCCGTCGGATCGATGCCCGCTGCCATCGCCGAGTCCTCGTCTTCGCGAACAGCCCGTAGCTGATAGCCGAACCGGACCCGAGAGATCACGATGACGGTAGCAATCACCACTGTTGCGAAGGCGAGCGCCATGTAGAACTGGGCCGTTCTGGAGAAGAGATCGATGCCAAACGGCTCCGGGAGGGTTGCAATGAATACGCCCGTAGCGCCTCCGGATAACCATTCCTCGTTAATGGCTACCAACCGGAGGATCTCCGCAACTGCGATGGTGGAAAGCGAAAAGTACGGCCCACGCAGGCTGAAGGTCAGCCATCCCCAAAAATAGGCGAGGACTGCCGCAACAGCGGCTGCCATGGCCATTGTCCACCATGGCGCAAGTCCGAACTGGCCCTCGCCAATGGCGACAAAATAAGCTCCGAGGCCCACGAACGATGCATGGCCAAGGCTCACCTGACCATTCCATCCGCCGAGCAGGTCCCAGGATGTGGCCCAGCCGGCAAACAGCAGGACAGAGATCGCAATCGTCAGATTGTTAGGGAAGATGGCCGGGTAGGCCATGCCGACAGCGAGCAGCACGCCCAGTCCAATGAGATGCTTTGTCATACGCGTTTCACCGTCCGTCCAAGCAGACCCTCAGGCCGGAAAAGCAGGATCAGCAGGAACGCAATCAATCCATAAGCCTCACGGTATTCGGACATGAAGTAAGAGGCGCCCAGAACCTCAACCACACCCAGCAGAATGCCTCCGGCAATCGCTGCACCGACGTTCCCCAACCCACCGAGAACCGTCACGACGAAAGCCTTCAGGGTGAACACGGCCCCCGTGTTGGTCGGAGTTGCGAACAGGAGCGGGATGAGTGTGACACCTGCCATGACCGCCAGCATCACGCCGAGACCAAAGACGATGCTATGGATCCGCCGCGTATCAATGCCGACGAGCTCGGCGCCAAGCCGGTTTTCCGCAGTGCCGCGGATGGCACGTCCAACTTCGGTCCGGTTGAGCAGCGCATAGAGTGCCGCGATCATGATGACCGTAGCGATCCCAGCGAGGAGCAGGACCATAGAGACATTGACCCCGGCAATAGAGAAAGTTGATGAGGCATATGACACCTGCACGGAGCGCGGCTCGCCACCAAAGGTGAGCAGGATCGCGTTGCCGATGATCAATGAGATCCCGAGCGTCGCCAGAAGCGCCGATTCCGGCGGCGCATCGATGACGCGTGAGAGGATGAAGCGCTCAACGATGACCCCAGCAAAGAAGCCGATCGGCATCGCGAGAAGCAGCGAAAGGTATGGATCCCATCCGAGCAGAGCGTTGAAGAGGACAGCACTGTACATGCCCAGCACAACGAAATCGCCGTGCGCGAAGTTGATCGTGCGCATGACCCCGAACACAAGGGTTAGGCCGATTCCGATGAGGGCATAAACGCCTCCCATCAGAACGCCGTTAGCAATGTTCTGGAGGAAAATATCTAACCCGGCCATTCTTGTTCCTGATTGCTGTCAGGCGTTTATCCGCCGTATGAACATGCGCGGCGGTGAGCCAGCCTGTTATGTGATTGCAGCTCTGGCTGAGCCGGCGGCTGTGCCGCCGGCTCCTTTAGGTTAGCGGGTCGACCATTCCGGCGTGGGGTGTTGCGCCTGCTTCGCAGCAAGATCATCCGGGAACACCGTGACGTGCTTGCCATCCTGGATCTGCAGGATAAGGCTTCGGATCGGGTTCTGGCCCTGGAACCCGTCAGCGCTCTTGAAGCTTACCGTCGTCACAGGCGTCGTGATGTCAGTGGCAGCCAGCGCCTCGCGTACGGAGTCACGCGACTTGGGGTCAGCACGGCGCAGCGCATCGGCCGCGACCATCAGCGCGAGATAGCCTTCTGCCTCATAGAACGAAGGCTCACCGCCGGCCTTGGCCTTCAGGCGCTCATAGAGCTGCTGAGCACCGGGATACTTCACATCCTGGCTCCAGCTTACAGCTGTTGCAACATAGTCAGCCGATTTTCCGACTTGCTGAACGAAGCTTGGAAGAGCCGCGGACGTATCGATGGCAATGACCTTGGCGTTGAGACCAACCTCACGCATCTGCCGGGTGATCGCGACACCATCCTCTGCATAGGACACGATATAGAGTATATCCGGATTGGCGCCGCGGAAGCGATTGAGGATCGGCCGGAAATCAGTGACCCCCTGATCATAAGACTGGTCACCAACGACCTTGTACCCACGCTCCGAAGCCAGACGCTTGCCTTCCTTCGCCAGTGAAGTCGGCCACGCGCCATTACCGTACAGCATGGCGACCGTTTCAAGAGGCACATCTTTCTTTGTATTCTTGAGATGGTCGAAATAGTCGAAATAAGCTCTCCCGACGATCGTCGAGTTATGCTTGGCGCGGAACACCCACGGCGAACCCGGCTTCGTGATGCTATCGTCGGCGCTGCCCAAAACGATCATCGGAACTTTTTGGCGTGTCAGGAACTGGGCAAGTGGTCCTGTGATCGAGGAAGCATAGGAGCCGATGACAAGCGGAACGCCCTTGCTGGCAAAACTCTCAGCTGCGGCAAGTGCACTCTTCGCTTCGGACCGGTCATCCTGGATCGTGAGGGTGAGCTGCTGACCCTTGATGCCTCCGTTCGCATTGATCTCGTCAAGTGCAACCTGAAGGCCGGTTCGATATCGTTCGCCAAATGCTGCAAAATTACCAGAAAGGCTGTTGATGACGCCTAGCTCAACCTGCGCCTGAGCAGGAACGCCGATCACGGACAGAGTGGCCGCTAATGCAGCGGCGATTGCAATCCTCATTTGTTTCCTCACCTTTTTATCTGCTTCACTAGGAAGTCTATTGCTGCAGGAAAGAGCCTCCTTCTGCAGTGACTTAAGCCTAGTGCGCGTCTTCGAGCTCTGCCAAACACTTTTTTCCTCGACAGAGCTTAGCTGGATATTATCCTCCGCTTAGAAACAACGTCAGTCATGGTTCACATACCTGCGCTGCGGAAAGTGACGATGTTTTAATATTACGAGGGACGCTAAATGGTCATGTTGGAAGATGATCCACTTGCTCAGGGAGGGCTCTCTGATTTCTCCCGACGGTTTCGAGCCGGCGAGATATCATCTGAACAGGCGACGCGGGCTTATCTCTCCCGCATCGAAGTGCTCGACCCACGACTCGGCGCATTCCAGCATGTTGCCCCCGAGCAGGCGCTTGAGACCGCCCGCGCAATCGACGCGCTCTATTCGGCCGGCACTGATCTTGGTCCGCTGATGGGCGTACCAGTCGCCGTGAAGGATCTGTTCGTTGTCGAGGGTATGCCCACGACAGCGGGCACCAAAATGAACATCGATGACATCGCTGGACTAGAGGGCCCCCTGGTCAAAAGTTTGCGACAGGCAGGATGCGTTATCCTTGGTAAGACAAAGACCGTCGAGTTCGCCCTCGGCATTACAGGGGTATCCAGTGCCCAGGGCACACCTATAAATCCATGGGACGCGCAAACTCCGCGCCTGCCTGGAGGCTCGAGCTCCGGTTCAGGCGTCGCAGTTGCTGCCGGTTTGTGTGCCTTCGCCATTGGCTCGGATACGGGCGGTTCAGTCCGCGTCCCCGCCGCGTTCAATGGGATATTCGGGCTCAAGACGACACCCGGTTTCTTCTCGACCGACGGGGCCTTCCCCTTGGCCCCTCATTTGGATACGCCTGGCCTGCTAACGCGCAGTGCCCGAGACGCGGCGATTGCTGTGGCTGCGCTCACAGGCGAACCGGAAGCCCGCCCTCTTCCGGTCGAGGCGCTTCGGCTTGGCATTCCTCAGGAGTACTTTTTTGATAACCTCGATCCAGTTGTCGAAGCGCAAATTAGGGGTGTGATGGAAGCCCTGTCGGCTGCAGGGTGCCGGTTGAGGCCCGTGTCTGTTCCCGAGGCGAGCGAACGCGAGCGCTATTTCCCCGCTGTTCTCCCGGCCTGCCTCATTGCGACCATCGGCCGAGATCGCTTCCTTGCCGGTCGCGACCAGATGGATCCAATTGTTGCGAAGCGCGCAACGTCTGGCCTTGATGTGACAGCAGCAGATTATCTGGCTCTTGAGGCAAAGCGAACTAGGTCTCGCCAGAGCGTGTCCGAGAAGTTCTCAGGATTCGACGGTTGGGTCACTCCGACGACCGCAACGCCTCCACCTTCCGTGGCTGACCTGGATGACGAACAGAAGGCCCTTGACCTTGCTTTGGGTATGACCCGCAACACTCAGCCTGCGAATTATTTCGCGTGTCCTGCCGTGAGCATCCCTCTGCCGCAGAAGCCTGGGAATCTTCCAATAGGACTGCAGATTATTTGTCCTGAGGGGGCTGATGTGCAGGCACTATCGGTTGCACTGGCGATTGAGGAAGTGCTCGGCATATCTGAGGCTCCAGACTTGACTAACTTCCTGAGCTAACCAGGCGCAAAACTGTCGAGGAAACACTTTTTTGAATAGCAGCTCCTTCTAGGGGACTGATGCCTATTCCAAAGCTCGCTTCCGCTAAACGCCGCTAGCTCGTCGAGCAGACGAGTGGGGTTGATTGCGAACATCCATATGGCTCAAAGTGGATTGGCGGAGGGAAGTTAGCAGATACTCAGTTCCAAGGTTTGGCGGGGACAAGTTGGTCCGGAAGGGGCTTATGCAAGATCCACGTCGTCCTGTGCTGGCCTCAACCGATCCTGCAACCTCACCACCGGCCCTTGTCGCCGCTATAACCCTGTTCTCGCCTCCCACTAAATTCGCCGACTGCAATATGCGCGTTCGCGAATGCGTTGATCACCGCCGTTGCGCACAAGCGATCGGCTGCTGTCGGATAACTGAAGGACGTGATTGAAAGCTTGCTTTGTACTTTCCGTCATCGACCACCCAAACAATCCGTGCAACTCGGTCGCGGAAACACGGATGCCGTATCCATATCCTGGATGCGGCATTTGTTCGTTATGCAGCAGTGTCTGACCTGAGAAGTAGCGTTGAGATCAAGCAACCCGCTTCAAGGAGTCCGACAAGGTGTCAATGATGGCGTCGATCTGGGAGGTCTCAATGATCAGGGGTGGCGACAGGGCGATGATATCGCCCGTGACACGGATCAGCAGCCCCCTCTCGAAGCAGTCGACGAACGCATCGTAGGCCCTGCCCCCAGGAGTTCCCGCGCGGCTGTCCAGCTCGATACCGGCGATCAGGCCGATGGTGCGAATGTCAGTGATGTTCGGCAGTCCCTTCAGGCTGTGGATGGCATCATGCCAGTAGGTCTCAATCTCCGCCGCCCGGGTGAGCAGGCCTTCTTCGCGATAGATCGAGAGGGTCGCCAGTCCGGCAGCACAAGCGGCCGGATGACCTGAATACGTGTAGCCGTGGAACAGCTCGATCTGGCTTTCAGGTCCATGCATCAGCGCATCATGCACCCTGCGGCTTGCGAACACGGCGCCCATGGGAATAGCACCATTGGTCAGACCCTTGGCCGTGGTCACCAAGTCCGGAACGACACCGAAGGAGTCTACCGCAAACGGTGCGCCAACACGTCCGAAGCCTGTGATGACCTCGTCGAAGATCAGCAGGATGCCGTGGCGGTCGCAGATCGCCCGCAAGCGCTCAAGATAGCCCTTCGGCGGGATGAGAACGCCGGTGGAACCCGCAACCGGCTCGACGATCACCGCCGCAATGGTTTCCGCCCCGTGTAGAGCGACCAGACGCTCAAGATCATCGGCAAGTTCAGCACCGTGCTCGGGCTGACCCTTCACAAAGGCATTGCGGGTCGGATCGTGAGTGTGCCGCAGATGGTCTGCACCTGGAAGCTGCGGGAACACGCGGCGATTGTTCAGAATGCCGCCAACGGTGATGCCCCCGAAGCCAACCCCGTGGTAGCCGCGCTCACGTCCAATAAACCGTGTCCTCGTGCCCTGACCGATCGCACGCTGATAGGCGACGGCCATCTTGAGTGCCGTGTCGACGGACTCCGATCCGGACCCGGTGAAGAACACACGGTCGAGGCCTGCGCTCGGCCCACCTGGCGCGATCTCGGCCAGACGTTCCGCGAACTCGAAGGCAATAGGATGGCCCATCTGGAAGGATGGTGCGTAGTCCATGGTGGAGAGTTGCCGGCCTACTGCGTCAGCAATCTCGCGGCGGCTGTGCCCAGCGTTCACGCACCACAGACCTGCGGTGCCATCGAGAACCTGACGGTTGTCATCGCTCGTGTAGTACATCCCCTCCGCCCGCGTGAGCAGGCGGGGCGCTGCCTTGAACTGGCGGTTTGCTGTAAAGGGCATCCAGTAGCTGTCGAGCCGGAAGCTGTTGTGCCGTTGGGGAGCGTTCATGACCGAGATCCTTTCGATGGCGGATCATGGCCATGATCGAAGGAGGCCAACAAGTCCTTTTCTTTATTCTGCTAAGCCACTGACATTGCTTGATGCCGTTGGGTGTGTTTGTCTTATTTGGAACAACAGAAACACGTAGGGCATGGAGCTGCGATGGAATTCGATCTGGGCGGACGACTCCGCTATGTCCGGGGGGTTCATAACCTGTCTCAGCGCGAGCTTGCCAAAAGGGCCGGCATCACGAACTCGACCATCTCGTTAATCGAGTCCAACCAGACCAATCCCTCGGTCGGTGCGTTGAAGCGCATCCTCGACGGCATCCCGATCGGACTGGCGGAGTTTTTTGCGCTGGAGCCGGAGAAGCCGAAGCAGGCCTTCTATCGTTCCGACGAGCTGGTCGAGATCGGCAAGGGCAAGATCTCTTTTCGACAGGTCGGAAACAACCTGTTCGGCCGTGCGCTTCAGATCCTGAAAGAACGCTACGAACCGGGCGCGGATACCGGCAAGGTACCCCTCACGCATCAGGGTGAGGAGGGTGGCATCATCCTGAGCGGACGGCTGGAGGTCACGGTCGAAGGCGAGCGGCGGATCCTAGGGCCAGGTGACGCGTACTACTTCGAAAGTTGGCGGCCCCACCGGTTCCGCTGCGTTGGTCCCGTGCCCTGCGAGGTCGTCAGCGCCTGCACGCCGCCGACCTTCTGACTTTGTGAGGGGCGTCCAACCTTGAAGCGGCCGGCGTTAGGTAGGATTACGCGGCTTGGAAGCGCCACTCGGTTCTGTAACGATCGGCGGCGAGATCCTTGTGAGAAACCTCCGGCGCCCGGCCGGTGATCAGATCGGCGAGAACACGCCCGGAGCCGCAGGCCATCGTCCAGCCAAGGGTGCCATGGCCGGTGTTCGTGTACAGGTTCTTGTATCGTGTCGGACCGACCACCGGGGTGCCGTCTGGCGTCATCGGCCGCAGTCCCGTCCAGAAGCTGGCTTGCCTGACGTCGCCGCCCTGCGGAAAGAGGTCTGTGACCGAATGCTCAAGTGTCGCCCGCCGCGGCCCCCGTAGGCGCTGGCTGAAGCCGGCCAGCTCCGCTGTGCCGCCGACCCGGATCCGATCGCCTAAGCGCGTGATCCCGACCTTGTAGGTCTCGTCCATCACGGTCGAGACCGGTGCCGCATCCACATCGGTGATTGGCATGGTCAAGGAATAACCCTTCACCGGATACACCGGCAGATGGATCCCTAAGGGCTTCACCAGATGGGGCGTATAGCTACCCATCGCTGCCACATAGGCATCCGCCGTGAACACCTCGCCGCCGTTGATCTGCACCCCGATAATCCGCTCCCCTTCGGTGAGCAGCTTTTGGACGGAGGTGCTGTACCGAAACCGGACGCCCAGCTGCTCGGCCATGGCAGCAAGCCGCTGGGTAAACAGATGCGCATCCCCGGTTTCATCGCCGAGAAGACGCAGTCCACCAGCGACCTTGCCTTTCACCAGACCCAGGGCCGGTTCAACACCGACGCATCCTGCCGGATCCAGGATCTCGTAAGGCACGCCATAGGCATCGAGAACAGCCGTGTCCTCGCCAATCCCGTCAAGTTGCTTTTGCGTGCGGAAGAGCTGAAGTAGCCCCTGCTCCCGATGGTCATAGGTGATACCCGTCTCCTGCCGCAGCTCGCGCAGGCAGTCCCGGCTGTACTCAGCCAGACTGACCATCCGGCTCTTGTTGCGTCGGTAGGCGTCCTCGGTGCAGTTGGCCAGCATATGGGCGAGCCAGCCCCAAAGGCGCAACTCGGTGCGGGGCCAGAGCACCAGGGGCCGATGCCTCATCAGCAGCCACTTCATCGCCTTGATCGGAATGCCCGGAGCCGCCCACGGAGCGGAGTAGCCGGGTGAGACCTGTCCTGCATTGGCAAAGCTCGTCTCCATGCCGGCAGCGGGCTGGCGGTCCACCACCGTCACCTCATGGCCTTGCCTGGCGAGATAGTAGGCGGACGTGACGCCGATGACGCCGCTGCCGAGAACGAGAACGCGCATGGTGTGTATCCTCAGGAATGGATGTACTGACGGTGGTAGCGGGCACCTAAGCTGTTGAGCAGTTCGTAGCCGATCGTGCCGGAGCGGCCGGAAGCCGTCGCCGGCGGGACATAATGGTCCACTGCAAAAGGCATCGAACGGAAAAGCTGCACTGCGCGCACCTCTAAGGATGCTCTAAAGTGACGTAAATCGTCCTGAATATCCTGCCGAAGCGTCGTAGGGTTCGCGTATTTGCCTGATGATGGCTTTATAAAATTCGATGCAATCGAACTTTCTGTCCTTATGGACAACGTCCTGCAATCTTTCTCAAGGAAAGCCAAGGTCGGCCATGTGGCTGCCGCTCGTGTCTGGGATTGAGCACTAAAGATCCGGCGGCTTGATTACAGCCCGGATCGCGAAACTCGAGTGAATACGGGCGACGCCCGGCAGGCAGGATAGAACGTCCGTGTGAATGCGCTCGTAGCTCGCCGCGTCGGGCACGGCCACACGGAGAAGATAGTCCGACGTTCCGGTCATGAGATAGCACTCCCGGATGTCGGGACATTGGCAGGCGGCCTTCTCGAAGCGCCTGAGATACTCGTCCGTCTGCCGTTCCAGGGTGATCTGCACGATGACGACCGTTTCCGATGCTGCGGCCCGATCATTGATCAGTGCGGAATATCCGCGGATCGTTCCGCTCTCCTCAAGAAGCCGAACACGGCGCAGGCACGCCGACGGAGATAACCCGACCTTCTCGGCCAGGTCGGCATTCGTGATACGCCCGTCGGTTCGGAGAATGCTGATGATGCGCTGGTCTATCGCGTCCATGGCGGCTCAAGGATCGATGACATTGAACGACTGCAACTGAGACGGCGTCATCGCACAGCTCAGTCGCCTGTGCAAAGTGACCGATCTCAGCCGGTGCTCAGCAAATCGGAGCGGAAGGATGCATCGAGGCGCTGCATGAAGCTTTCCGCGCAACACATGTGCTCGCGCATGATCCGGCTGACGCCGCTGCGATCCTTGACTCGGAAGGCCGCCACGAGATCCCGGTGGCTCGCCACGTTGTGCTGACCAAAAGCCTCGTGCTCGTCGTAGCGGTCGCTGCGGAACTCGACGAGATCGCGCAGGAGCCCGTTCAGGAAACGGCAGATGAAGGCGAGCAGGGGATTGTCGCAGCTCTCGCAGAGAATGTCGTGGAACTCGATCTCAAGCCGACGGCCCGTGACACGATCGCCGCTGTCGCGGGCTTCGACGCATTGCTTGATATTGGTCTCGAGTCGCTGCAATTGGTCCTCTGTCAGACGACCGACGACACTTTCCGCGAGAGACACCTCAAGGCCGCGCCGAAGCACGTAGATCTGTTCGAAATCCAACACTTGGAAATGGAGGTAGCTGCGCAACTGCTGCATGGCCGCGTCGATGGAAACGGGCTGGATCTCAGCGCCGCCGTTCGGCCCGGTCTGCATCTTCACAAGCCCCTGGACTTCAAGGGCCTTCAGCGCTTCGCGAAGAGTACCCTTCGCGCAGCCGTAATGCTGCATCAGGGTTTTCTCGTTGGGTAGCCGGTCACCCGGCTTAAGGCCCTCCCGCGCGATCCAGCGCCTCAGGTCTTCGGCGATCTGATCCGAGAGTTTCGTGCGCTGCATCCGTCCGCGCCCGCGGGCCAGAACGCCTTCATTGTCTCTTCTCATAGTCGAACCGCCTCAGGTTTCCACGGGATGTCTTCCTGGAGAGGGTATACCGGGCGGGCGAGCTTTTCGAAACGAAATAACTCGTAGTCCGAGCTCGTCACCCCACGGCTTGCACATTCGACGACGGCTCTGGCGATGGGTTCGAAGACGGGACGGCAATACATGCGGGATTTGAGGATCAGGTAGCGGCACGCACGGGGGTCGAGACCGACACTCGTGAACACCGCAAGGTCCCACGGCTCGTGAGGCTGCTCGGTGATGAGTACTCGCGCCCGGCCGGTGTCCAGCACGGCGGCCCGCCCCATGAGGCAGCGCATGCCCGTATAGGTTGGCCCGCTGATTGTATATTCGCCGTCGCCTAGAACGCGAATTACCCCGGCGAGCTCCAGCGGGCGCTTGGAGACGCCGATGCGCGGCATCGCCACGCGGTTGCCGATCCCGAGCTCGATCTGGGCGCCAACTCCTGCGTCCATCATTGCCGCCACGGCTTCAGGATCGCAGATCGGACCAACGACGATGTCATCGAGCCCCTGCGCTAGCGCCTCGCCGAGTACGTCCATAGTATCGCAGGTGCCCCCGGACATGCAGTTGTCGCCATGATCGAGCAGCAGGACGGGGCCTTGCCCCTCTCCCTCGGCGGCGGCGCGCGCCGCGACGACCGACTGGTGGAGCGGCTCCTCGTGGTACACGAACTCGGCGCGGCGCTCCCATAGGAACCCGCCGATCTCGCGCGCGGCCTCCGCGGCGAGATCAGCCGACTCCGCGACCGTGATCACCGAGACGCCGGCATCCGCGATGTCGGCAATGGGAAAGCCGCCGAAAACGCTGACAGCCAGCACGCCGGACCTCTCCTCCGCGGCTCTCGCAGCCTTGATCGCATCCTGCATGGCTCCGGGAACGCCAGTGTTCATCTTCAAGGTATGGGCCAGTTGTGGCGGATGGCACCAAGCCCGCTTCGGCGCGAACCCCTCGTCGAGCATGCGTCCAACGAGCCGCACCGCATGAGCACCGGTTTCGTACATGTCCACATGCGGATAGGTCTTGAAGCCGACGAGCACGTCGGCATTTGCAACCATTCGTTCAGTGATGTTGCCGTGAAGGTCGAGGGCGACGCCGAGCGGCACATCGGGTGCGATGGCACGGATGCGGGCGAGGAGCTCGCCCTCTCCATCCTCTAGGCTCTCGGTCACCATCGCCCCGTGAAGATCCAGGAGAACGGCGTCGCATCCGTTCCGGACCGCATCGACGATGGCTGCCGCCATGGCTTCGAAGGCGTCGTCCGCCACGGGACCACTCGGGTTGGCGGTGGCGAAGACCGGCGTCGCCACCTCTGCCCCACGCTCTTCCGCAGAGGCGAGAAAGGCGCCCATGGCAGTGCGCGAGCCCCTGCCAGCTTGCAGGGCATCCGCTCCCCAGCGGGGAGCAAAGGATGCAAGCGGCGTCGGCACCGGCGAGAACGTGTTGGTTTCGTGATTCATGCGGGCGACAACGAAGCGCATGCCTGTCTATCCTTGTGAAGGCGCCGGCCAGCGCCATGAAGTCCATGCATCCGGACGAACCCGGAGCGGTTGGTTCGAGATGCGTCAGCTCAGGCGTTCGATCCCGCGCTCGTCGTAGTCGAGAACCGCGCCGAGGAGCACCTGCACCCCAGCGGCGCATTCCTCGAAGGACGTGCTTTCTTCCTCGTTATGGCTTAGCCCGCCCGCGCAGGGCACGAAGATCATGGCGGTCGGCGCGACTCGGGCGATGTAGGCCGCATCGTGCCCCGCGCCCGAGATCATGTCGCGCGCCGGATACCCAGCCGCCTGCGCGCTCTTTCTCACGGAAGCAAGGCAATTACTATCGAACCTGACGGCAGGCGACTCCCAGACCTTCTTGGCTTCCACACCGAGGCTTCCCCTGCCGGCCATCTCGTCGACCGCGGCCAGGAGCTTGCGCTCCATGACGTCGAGTACTTCATCCTGCGGATGGCGGAAATCCACCGTGAAGAACACGTGGCCTGGCACGACGTTTCGCGAATTGGGCTGAACTTCAATCAATCCAACGGAGCCCACGGCGGAAGGAGCATGCTCCAGCGCAATGCCCTCAACCCGATCAATAAGCCGCGCCGCCCCCACGAGGGCGTCGTGCCGCATGGGCATCGGGGTCGAGCCTGTATGCGCTTCTCTTCCTGTGACGGAGATCTCGTACCAGCGCATGCCTTGTACGCCTTCGACGACTCCGATGACCTTCTCCTCCTGTTCGAGGATGGGCCCCTGCTCAATATGCAGCTCGAACATCGCTCCGAACGTGACCGATCCGGCCTTGGCGGCACCCCGATAACCGATCGCCTCGATGGCCTCGCCGAACGTGACGCCCTGACGATCTTCCCGGCTGTCCGCATAGCCCCGGTCGAAGACGCCCGCATAGACGCCTGACCCGAGCATCGCGGGCGCAAAGCGCGAGCCCTCCTCGTTGGTCCAGTTCACCAGCATGAGAGGCGCGTTCGTCTCGTAGCCGGAATCCTGAAGGGTCTTGAGTACCTCCAGGCCGCCGAGCACCCCGAGGATCCCGTCGAACTTTCCGCCCGTGGGCTGTGTATCAAGATGGCTGCCGATCGCGATGGGAGGAAGATCGGCGCGCCGGCCGGGGCGAACGGCGAACATGTTGCCGACCTCGTCGACCGTCACGGTACAACCGAGCCTCTCGCACTCCTGCTTAAGCCAGTCGCGCACCTGCCTATCGGTGTCCGTCAGGGTCAGGCGCGACACGCCGCCCTTCGCCGTTCCGCCGATCTTGGCGGTGTCCATCAAGCTGTCCCAGAGACGCTGGGGATTGATTTGAAGATTGGGAATCATTGATTTTACCAGAGCGCGGGGTCAATGGGCCTTCACGCCCAGGTAGCGGTCCTTCGTCGCTTCATCGGCCGCGAACTCGTCATGCGTACCGTGATAGACGACACGGCCGAGCTCCAGGATATAGTGGCGGTCGGCGAGTTGCGTACAGACGGCGAGGTTCTGCTCGACGAGCAGGATCGGGATTCCGGCCGCGCGGATCTTCTTGATCTGGTCGACGATCTCATCGACGATGACAGGGGCCAGTCCTTCGACGGGCTCATCCAGCATCAGGAGCTTCGGCGCGTTGAGAAGGGCTCGGGCAATCGACAGCATCTGCTGCTCGCCGCCAGAGAGCTGGCCGCCTCCGTTGCGGCGGCGCTCTTCGAGGCGCGGGAAGATCCTGTATACGTCCTTCAGCGACCAAGGTGACCCCTTCCGCTCCGCGATGCGCAGGTTCTCCTCGACGGTGAGCAATCCAAAGATGCCGCGGTTTTCGGGCACGAGGGCGAGACCGCGCTGAGCGATTCTGTGAGGACGCCATCCCGTGACGTCCGTTCCGGCGAAGCGCACGCGTCCGTCGCTCGGCGAGAGCAGGCCGCTGATGCTCTTCAGGGTCGATGTCTTCCCGGCCCCGTTCCGGCCGAGCAGCGTTACAACCTCGCCGGCCCGCACCTCGAGGGTCACTCCCTGAAGGATATGGCTCTTGCCGTAATAGCCATGCACGTTTTCGATCTCGAGCAATGCCGTGGTCATGCGATATCACCCGTGATCATGTTGCCGAGATAGGCGCGCCGCACTTCCGGATCGTCTCGCACCACGGCGGGCGGCCCCTCTACCAGCACGCGCCCCGCACGCATGACCGTCACGGTGTCGCTGATGTTCATGACGATGCCCATGTTGTGCTCGATGAAGAGCACCGTATGGTCGCGGCCCAGATCGCGGATCAGGGCCTTCATCGCCTCTACGTCGTCGATGCCCATTCCGGATGTCGGTTCGTCGAGTAGGATCAGCCGCGGCTTCGCGGCGACCGCCATCCCGACTTCGAGCCGCCGCTGCTGCCCGTGTGAGAGTTCGCCCGCCGCCCTGTCCGACACATGGGTCAGCTCTAGGCGCTCCATCACTTCGTCCGCGACGGCGAGCGCGTGGTCACGCGGATCGACTCCGCGCCAGGGTGCGAGCGCCTGAAGAGGATTGCGCCCCTGAGCCGCCAGGCGCAGGTTCTCGCGAACGTTCAGGTTCTGGAACAGGCTCGTCACTTGGAAGGAGCGCGCGATGCCCAGAGGCACCCTCTTGTCGTCGGACACATGGGTGATGTCCTGCCCGTCGAGGGTGATCCGCCCGCTCGATGCTCGCACGCGGCCGGTGAGGGCATGGAACAGGGTGGTCTTTCCTGCTCCGTTCGGGCCAATCACGGAGTGAATCGTGTTGGGCTTAATCGACAGGGTGACGTCCGAGAGGGCGAGGAAGCTGCCATATCGGACGCTGAGTTTGTCGGCTGCAAGGATCGGAGTCTGGGTGCTCATATACCCCTCCCCTCGGATTCCGGCTGGATGGGCGATTCGATGGAGGAGTTGATGGACGACTTGCGGCCCATGGGCAGGGCCTCGACCAGCCGTTCGAGGAGGCCCCAAAGACCCTTCTGCATGAAGAGCGCCACCACGATGAGGAGCCCGCCGAGAAGGAGAAGCCAGCGCGGCCAGATCGACGAGAGCAGATCCGAGACGATCACGTAGAACCCTGCTCCAAGCACGGAGGCGAACAGGTTTCCGGTGCCGCCGATAATCGTCATGATCAGGATGCTCTCGCTCATGTGGTAATCGATGTTCGACAGAGGCGCGACGCCGATGAGGAGAGCATGGAGCGCGCCGGCAAGCCCTGTCACCGCGCCGGAAATGGCAAAGGCCGTGATCTTGAAGTTGCGGACGGGGAAGCCGATGGCGCGCGCGCGTTCCTCATTGTCGCGAACCGCCAGCAGGGTACGCCCAAACGTGGAGCTCGCAACCCGCTGCAGAGCCGCGAAGAGAAGTAGAAAGAGCACCGCCACGAAGGCGTAGTAGGCCCAGGACTCTCCCAGAGAGAAAGGTCCGATGGCGGGCCGGGGAATGTTGAGCAGGCCGTTGTCGCCGCCGGTAATGTCCTTGAACGTGTAGGCGAGAAAGTAGAAGAACTGGGAGAAGGCGAGCGTCAGCATGACGAAATAGACGCCTTGCCGGCGGATCGAGAGCCAGCCGACTCCCGTAGCGACGACGGCTCCCGTGATCGCCGAGAGCACGAGCGCCAGAGCGAGCGGGAGTGAGGTGTGCAGCAAGGTCAGTCCGGCAGCGTAGCTCCCGAGTCCGAAGAAGATTCCCTGGCCGAAGGATAAAAGACCTGTATAGCCAAGGAGGAGATTGCATGCGGCCGCCGCCATGGCGAAGATCAGCACCTCGGACGCAAGCGTGCCAGACCGCATGAAGAGCGGGAGCGCAATGGCTACAAGAGCGGCGAGAAGAAAATGTAGAGAGGCGCGGTTCATGATGGCAGCCCTCATGCCCGGCCGAGCAGGCCGCGCGGCATCGTCAGGATGACGAGACCCATACCGAGATAGATCATCAGGCGGGCGCCCTCGGGCCAGAGCGTCGTCATGATGCTCTGCACGATCCCCACCAGAAGCCCTGCGATGAGCGCGCCCGTGTAGCTGCCCATGCCGCCGATGACGACGACCACGAAGGCGATGCCGAGAGCCTCGACACCCATGAAGGGCTCGACGCCGCGGATCGGTGCCGCGAGGGCTCCGGCGAGGCCCGCAAGGCCCGCGCCGAGGGCGAAGACGGCCGTGTTCACCCGCAGGATGTCGATGCCGAGCAACGAGACCATGTCAGTCGATTCCGAGCCTGCGCGCACCACTGCGCCGAGCCGCGTGCCCTCCAAAAGCCACCAGAGGCCGATGGCAAGGACGAGGGTCAGCCCGATGACGAAGAGGCGGTATTGCGGATAGATGAAATCGCCCAGCATAAGCACGCCACTGAGCGCGCCCGGAGTCGAGACATTGCCGCCCACTGGCCCCCAAAGGATGATGACCAGCTCCTGCACCATCAGGGCGAGTCCGACGGTCACGAGGATGTGGAACGTATGCGGCAAGTGATAGATGCGCCGCAGCAGGACAGATTCCGTCAGGGCCGCGAGCCCCGCAACGATGAATGGCGCCACAAGAAGCGCCGCCCAGAAATTCAGGCCGCGCTCGGTCATGTCATAAACAAAATAGGCGCCCAGAAGATAGAATGCGCCGTGGGCGAAATTCACGAAATGAAGCAGCCCGAAGATGATGCTCAGCCCCACCGCGAGCAGGAAGTAGAGCATTCCCAGGCCGATGCCGTTTACCAGCTGAAACAGATATATCACGCGGGCACCTGATGTTGGAGCCAATCAATGGTTGCAAGAAAGAGGGGACGGCCGCGTGCCGTCCCCGCCGCTGGTCAGGCCATCTTGCACTGGGCTTGCTCCGGAGACTGGAACGACTTGCCGAAGCTGATGATGTCGGCGTAGTCGTCCTTGTCCTTCATGGCACTCTTGGCCTTCCCCTTCAGCAGGTAATAGTTCTTGATCACCTGGTGGTCCGCCGCGCGGATCTCCTCGTCGCCGGTCAGGCCAGCATACTTCATGCCCTCCATGGCCTGGGTGACCGCCGGGCCGTCTGCGCTTCCCGCCTTCGCGGCCGCGTCGATCAGGATCTTCGTGGTCAGGTAGGCGCTGGCGAAGGCGTAATTCGGGTTCATCTTGTGCTTGGCCTGCACCTTGGCGACCAGCTCGCGGTTAAACGGCGAGTCGATGCCGTGCCAGTACTGAGCCCCGAAGTAGACGCCCTCCATCAGCTCAGGGCCTAAGGCTTCAAACTGTTCAAGTCCCGAAGCCCAAGCCAGCAGGATCGTCATGCGATTCTTCATGCCGAAGCTGACGGCCTGACGAAGAGTATCGGACGACTGGGAGCCAAAGTTGAGGATGAGGAGAGCATCGGGCTTGGCCGCCATGGCATTGGTCAGATAACCGCTGAATTCTTTTTCCGTGAGGGAGTGATAGCTGTTGCCGACATGCTCGATCCCCTTCTCCTTGAAGATCGCTTTCGCGGCGTTGAGCAGGCCGTCGCCGAACACGTATTGCGGCGTGATCGTGTACCAGCGCTTCGCGTTGGGAAGCTGCTCGATGAGCGGACGCACGGTCTGCTCGATGGCGCCAAACGTCGGCACGCTCCACCGGAACGTACTCTTGTTGCACTCCGAGCCGGTGATCTCATCGGCGCCTGCTGTGGTGATGAAGACCCCCTTCCCTTTCGCGACCTCCTTGCCCATGGCAAGGGCCTCGGACGACAGGATGCCGCCGGAGAACAGCGTTACTCCGCGCTCCATCGCCTCCTGAACTTTGCGAACGGCTGTGGCCGGTTTTCCTTCCGTGTCGATCTCGAGATAGCTCAGCTTACGGTCTAAGACCTTGCCGACCTCCTCAACAAGCATTGCGGTACCCATGGAGCCAAACTTACCATTGGCAGCGAAGGGCCCCGACATTGGAAGCGGCGCGCCAATGGTTATGTCCCCGCCGGCAGCGAAGGCCGGCCGGAGCCCCGTAGGGAGGAGCAGTGAGCCCACGGCGACGGATGAGAGTTTCAGCAGATCACGACGGTTGAGCATGGATACCTCTGGGCGGCTATTTGTTCTATTTATACGAATAGTTATTATAGAATTGAGCCTGTCAAGGGGCATCAGGATGGCCACTACGGGTCGCCGGGCACTAGTAGGGCCTCGAGGGCGGGTATGACCCGAGCCGAGTGAGAAACCGTCCTTAGAGTCGGGTTCTGTTGCAGCTTTGAGGGTCTCCTTGCCTGGGCTATGACGTGCGGGCGGTGCGAGGGGGCTGGCGGTGAAGCAGGATCAGAAGAACCCGTTCAAGGGCCGGCAGTTCACGGCAGAGATCATCCTGTGGGCAGTCCGCTGGTACCTGCAGTTCCCGATCAGCTACCGTGATCTTGCATTCATGTTCTCTGACCGGGGTGTGCAAGTGAA
>NZ_JACXAB010000031.1 GCF_014699075.1 Microvirga sp.
ACGGGAGCGAAGGTGCAGATCCAGATCGCCACCCTCACCAACAAGGCTACCCTCAAGTACTCAGACCTCTTCGTCATTTGACGAAGTGACATAGGATGCCAAAATCGTGCCGCCCGGTGATGAGCCGGGCGGCACGTTTCGTTTGAGATCAGGAAACCTCGGCCAGCCAGCGGGGTAGATCTGCCAGCGACGGCAGTTCCGCAAAGCGCGGATGCTTGGTTGGCAACGGTGCGTCTTCGTGCGCCCAGACGAGGTGGAACGGGATGAGCGCCGCGTAGCTGCCCGCTTCGAGCGCCGGCAGCACGTCGGAGCGCACGGAGTTGCCGGCCATGGCGGCGTGCTCGGGGCCGGCGCCATGGCGCGAGAAGATGCGGGTGTAGGTGTCCGCCTTCTTTTCGCTGACGATCTCGATCCCTGAGAAGAAGCCGCCGAGGCCGGAAGCGGCGAGCTTCGATTCCTGGTGGAAGAGATCGCCCTTGGTGATCAGCACGAGCTTGTACTCCGCCGAGAGAGCTTCGAGAGCTTCGTGAACGCCGGGAAGGGGCTCCACGGGGTGGTTCATCAGCTCGCGTCCGATCGTGAGGATCTCGCTGAGAGCTCGGCTCGATATCGTCCCGTCGCTCACCTGGATGGCGGTCTCCATCATCGAGAGCGTGAAACCTTTCGCTCCATAGCCATAGAGGCTGAGATTGCGCTTCTCCGTTGCCTCGATCTCCTCTTCGAGGCGTTTGGCATCGACGAAATCGGCGAGCAGTTCGTTGAAGCGCTGGCGCGTTGATTGATAGAACGTCTCATTGTGCCAGAGCGTATCGTCGGCATCGAGACCGAGAACGGAAATCGGCATCGGGAATTCCTGTAGTGACGATCAGTGGCGCTGTTGCGCCGCCTGCACGAAGGCGCTGAACAGCCTGTTGCCAGGATTGTCCTGAGTCGCGAAGGCCTCCGGGTGCCACTGAACGCCGATGGCGAAACGCCCGGACGGGATCTCAACAGCCTCGATCACGCCATCGGGTGCCCTGGCTGCGACGACGACCGGAGCGGACGCTTCGACGACCGCCTCCTGATGGCGACTGTTCACCTCAAGGCGCGCGGTGCCCAGGATGCGCGACAGCATGGTGCCCGGCACGATCTCGACGGAGTGCATGGCCGTCCGATCGTCATGGGTGAGAATGTGCGGGCCGCTTTTTCGCACTTCATGCACCATGCGCGCTCCGTGGAGGCAGGCGAGCATCTGCATGCCGTTGCAGATGCCGAGCACCGGCTTGTCGCGTTCGAGAAATCCCCGCATGAGCGCCTGCTCGACCTCAAGCCGCTCCGATGACGGATAACGCGACACGTCGCCGGCGACGTACCAGTCGCGAGGAAATCGGATGCGTCCGCCGACGCTCACGAAGCCGTCGAACTCCTCCACGACGGGCTCGATCATCTCCGGAATGTAGGGAATGCCGAAAGGCAGGCCGCCGGCGCGCTGGACGGCGACGAAATACGCTTTCGTGGTTTCGTAGAGCGTGCCGCCGCTGCTGGTGTTTTCGTTCATGATCACGGCGATGCGAGGTTTGGCTGACATAGGCTTCTATCCGGTAACGCGGTCGACGCGGCTCACCACGCGCTTGGCGCGCAGCTCCGCGATGATGGCATTGAGATGCTTCAGGTCCCACACCGTCAGGTCGATGGTCATGTCGGTGAAGTCCTGGGTGCGCCGTTTCATGGAGACGTTATCAATGTTGCCGTCATGGTCGGCGATCACCTGCGTGATCTGGGCCAGCGATCCGGGCTCGTTGATCGATTGCAGTTTGATGCGCGCCGGGAAGCGCTGGGTCGATCCTGAATCCAGGTCCCAGCGCACGTCGATCCAGCGGTCCGGCTCGTTGTCGTAGGCCGCGAGCGACGGTGACTGGATCGGGTAGATCGTCACGCCCTCGCCGGGGGTCATGATGCCGACGATGCGGTCTCCCGGCACGGCGCCGCCTTCCGGCGCAAAGCTGATCGGCATGTCGGTGCTCAGCCCACGGATCGGGATGCCGCTTGCATGCTCGCCAGCGCCTTTCTTGCCAGTGCCATCGGGCTGTCCGCTGCCGGCGCGGCGCTCCTCGAAATAGTCCGGATAGACGGCCCGCACCACGTCGCCGGAGAACATCTCGCCGCGCCCCACCGCCGCCAGCACGTCCTCGACCGAAACACGGGCCAGCCGGGGCAGGGCACCTTTCAGCTTCTCGTTGGAGAAGGGGCGACCGGCACGCTCGAAGGCGCGTTCCAGGATCTGATGGCCGAGGCCGGTGTATTGCCGACGCACGGCGGCGCGGGTCGCGCGGCGGATCGAGGCGCGCGCCTTGCCGGTGACCACCAAGGATTCCCACGCGGCCGGGGGCGTCTGCCCTTCGGCGCGGACGATCTCCACCTCGTCGCCGTTCTGCAACTCGGTCAACAGCGGCGACATGCGGCCGTTGATCTTGCAGCCCACCGCGGTGTTGCCGACATCGGTATGCACCGCATAGGCGAAGTCGATGGGCGTCGCGCCGCGGGGCAGGGCGATCAGGCGGCCCTTGGGCGTGAAGCAGAAGACCTGGTCGTGAAAGAGTTCGAGCTTCGTGTGCTCGAGGAACTCCTCCGGGTTGTCGCCTTCGGCCAGGAGGTCGATGGTGCGCCTGAGCCACTGATAAGCCCGGCTTTCGGTCGCCAGGCGGGAATCGTCGTTCACGCCTTCCTTGTAGAGGGCATGGGCCGCGATGCCGTATTCCGCCACCTCGTCCATGTCCTCGGTGCGGATCTGCAGTTCGACGCGCTGGCTGCCGGGGCCGATCACCGTGGTGTGGATCGAGCGGTAGTCGTTCTGCTTCGGGGTCGAGATGTAGTCCTTGTATCGCCCCGGAACCATGGGCCAGCTGGTATGCACGATGCCGAGCGCCCGGTAGCACTCGTCGATGCTCCCCACGATGATCCGGAAGGCGAAGATGTCGGAGAGCTGCTCGAACGAAACGGACTTGCGCTCCATCTTGCGCCAGATGGAATAGGGGCGCTTCTGACGCCCAGACACCACCGCCTCGATCCCCTGGGCACGCAGTTTCGTGGTCAGGGTCCGCTCGATCTCCTCGACCAGCTTCTCGCTCTTGGCCGAAAGCTCGCCCAGATGGCGCCGGATGGCCTCATAGGCCTCCGGGTCGAGATTCTGGAAGGACAGCTCCTCCAGCTCCTCGCGCATCTCCTGGATGCCCATACGCCCGGCAAGGGGCGCATAGATGTCGAGGGTTTCCTCGGCGATGCGCTTGCGCTTCTCTGCCGGCATGAACTGCAGGGTGCGCATGTTGTGCAGGCGGTCGGCGAGCTTGACCAAAAGCACCCGCACGTCGTCGGCGACGGCGAGCAGAAGCTTGCGGAAGTTTTCCCCCTGAGCCGCGCGCTTCGAGACTAGGTCGAGCCGCTTGATCTTCGTGAGGCCGTCGACGAGGGCGCCGATCTGGGGCCCGAAGGTCTTGTTGATCTCCTCGAGGGTCGCCTGGGTGTCCTCCACCGTGTCGTGAAGGACCGCCGCCGCGATGGTGGCGTCGTCGAGCTTGAGGTCTGTCAGGATGGCGGCCACTTCGAGGGGGTGGCCGAAGAACAGGTCGCCGGATGCGCGCTTTTGGGTGCCGTGGGCCATCATGGCGTACACGTAAGCACGGTTGAGAAGCGCCTCGTCGGCCGAGGGGTTGTAGCGCTTGACCCGCTCGACGAGTTCATACTGGCGCATCATACGGCCGACATCTCCTTTGGGCCCGGTCTCTCTGGCATAAAATCGGGAAGGTATTGAAGATATTGTACAACGTCTTGCGACCGCAAGCTGAATAGCTTGCCGCAAGGCGGGCATGCCGGGCCGTGGTTAAGGCGTGCAACAAAAAAGCCCGGCAGGGGCCGGGCTTTTCGAGAAAGGCTGGAGATCGCTTACTCGCGGTCGTCGTCGTCCGCGCTGCTGCTCGGGGGCACGAGGCCCTCCAGGCCGCGGAGCAGGTCGTCCTCGCTCATGCGGTCGAACTGCACGTCGGCGTCGTTGTCGCTGCCCGTGGAGGGGGCTGCGGCGGTGTTGCTGAGCATCGGAACGGCTTCGGCCTCCGGCTCGTCCACCTCGACATATTTCTGCATGGAGTGGATGAGCTGCTCCTTCAGGTCGTCCGGAGCGATGGTCTCGTCCGCGATCTCACGCAGGGCCACGACCGGGTTCTTGTCGCGGTCGCGATCGATCGTCAGCGGCGAGCCCGACGAGATGAGGCGGGCCCGGTGGCTGGCCAGCAGCACGAGCTCAAACCGGTTGTCGACCTTGTCGATGCAGTCTTCGACGGTCACGCGAGCCATGCGGGGCTCCTTCTTCAGGTTCAATAAATATCGGAAGAGGGACCGGATACACCGGTTGCCTTAAGAAAACAAGAGGATGCGTTCTGCGGCAGGGGGTTATGCCCAAGCCGGAGAACACGCCTGGGACAGGTGCGAGGGCGCACGGCGGGGGTACCCAGGCCTGGGTAGAGTTTCCCAAGGTAAAGCTTGAGGAGATTGCTCTTGGGAGCCTTAAGATCCGTTCTGCGAAGTCTCGGTCATGCCTTCGACGCTGCCTTAAGGCATCTGAGCCTGCAAAGACCCCCGGTGAACCGGCAGATGCTGCGGGGGTGGCGGCGTCTCATCTGATCACAGGTCAAGTGCGGCGCAGCGCGCGCTTCGCCTTGACTCCTTGCCCTCCGGGTGCGAGTCCCGCGCGGATTCGTTGAACTGAGGGTTCCATTCCTGATGACGCGCGCATTCATTTTTCCCGGACAGGGAAGCCAGACGGTCGGAATGGGCAAGGCCCTGGCCGAGGCCTTCCCGCAAGCCAAGGCTGTCTTCGACGAGGTGGATGAGGCCCTGTCCCAGAAGCTCTCCACCCTCATGTGGGAAGGGCCTGCGGAGGAGCTGACCCTTACGGCAAATACCCAGCCGGCCCTCATGGCCGTGAGCCTCGCGACGATCCGCGTCCTGGAAGCCGAGGCGGGTCTCGATCTCAAGCGGCATGCCGCCTTCGTGGCCGGTCATTCGCTCGGCGAGTATTCGGCGCTTGCGGCTGCCCGCAGCCTGTCCATTTCCGATACGGCCCGGCTTCTCAGGATTCGCGGCAACGCCATGCAGAACGCCGTTCCCGTGGGGCAGGGCGCCATGGCGGCGCTTCTGGGCCTCGAATACGATGCTGCCCTCGAGGTCGCCCGCGAAGCGGCTCAAGGAGAGGTCTGCGATGCGGCCAATGACAATGGCGGCGCCCAGGTTGTGGTGTCGGGCCACAAGAGCGCCGTCGAGCGGGCTGTGGCCATCGCCCAGACCAAGGGCGCCAAGCGCGCCGTGATGCTGGCCGTGTCCGCCCCCTTCCATTGCGCCCTCATGCAGCCGGCGGCCGACGCCATGCGCGAAGCCCTGGACGGCGTGACCGTGAATGCTCCGGTTGTTCCGGTCGTGGCCAATGTGGAGGCCGCCCCCATCACCGACCCGTCGGCGATCCGCGATGCCCTGGTCCGTCAGGTCACCGGGACCGTGCGCTGGCGCGAGAGCGTGGCCTTCATAGCCTCCCACGGCGTCGATTCCTTCTATGAAGTTGGCTCCGGCAAGGTGCTGACAGGCCTCGTGAAGCGCATCGCGGCCGGCGCGTCGTCCGCCGCCATTGGAACCCCTGAGGATGTCGCCGCCTTCAAGGCGTCCCTGAACGGATAAGAGGAAACCCCGCCATGTTCGATCTCACCGGCCGCAAGGCTCTCGTCACCGGCGCCACGGGCGGCATCGGCGGCGCCATCGCCCGCGCGCTCCACGCCCGGGGCGCGACCGTCACCCTCTCCGGCACCCGCCGCGCCGCCCTGGACGAGTTGGCCTCCTCCCTGGGCGAGCGGGTCCATGTGGTCGAGGCCAACCTGTCCGACAAGGACTCGGTCGAGGCTCTCGTCCCGGCTGCCGAGGCCGCCATGGAGGGGCTCGACATCCTGGTCAACAACGCGGGCGTCACCAAGGACAACCTGTTCATGCGCATGAAGGACGAGGAATGGGACACGGTGATCGCCGTGAACCTCACCGCCTCCTTCCGCCTCTCCCGGGCGGCCGTGAAGAACATGATGCGCCGCCGCTACGGCCGCATCGTCAATATCGGCTCCGTGGTGGGCTCCACGGGCAATCCGGGGCAGGGCAACTATGCCGCTTCCAAGGCCGGCCTGATCGGCATGACCAAGGCGCTCGCCGCCGAGGTTGCCAGCCGCAACATCACCGTGAACTGCGTCGCTCCGGGCTTCATCGAGTCGCCCATGACCGACGTGCTCAACGACAAGCAGCGCGAGGGAATCCTGGGTACGATCCCCATGGGGCGCCTGGGCCAGGGCGATGAAATCGCTTCCTCCGTGGTTTATCTCGCGTCAAACGAAGCCGCTTACGTGACGGGCCAGACCCTGCACGTGAATGGCGGAATGGCCATGTTCTAAAGGAACTTATAGCCGTTTCCGGAATCTGTTTGCAGGTGCCCACAACCTCTCGCCAGACAGGATAAGCTTGTGTTAAGCATGATCCCGATCAGGTCAAAGGGGTTGACCGGCGCTTAAAAATGCGGCTTTGCACGGCGCAGGGTAGCCGTTTCAGCGTTGTCAGCTGAGCAGCTGATCTATTTTGATTTCTTGAATCCGCCCAATCCTGAGGCGGCAGCCACTGAGGAAAAAACGATGAGTGACGTCGCTGATCGCGTGAAGAAGATTGTTGTCGAGCACCTCGGCGTCGAAGCCGACAAGGTGGTCGAGAACGCGAACTTCATCGACGACCTGGGCGCCGACAGCCTGGATACGGTCGAGCTGGTGATGGCGTTCGAGGAAGAGTTCAACGTCGAGATCCCGGACGACGCGGCTGAGACCATCGTGACGGTCGGCGACGCTGTCCGCTTCCTTGAGAAGAACGCAGCCTAAGAGCTGAAGGGGCGTCGGGTGACTCATCCGACGCCCGAATTTTATTAATCGATAGGGCAGGAATTCATGCGCCGGGTAGTTGTTACAGGTCTTGGCATGGTCACTCCGCTGGGCAGCGGGGTCGATGCCACTTGGTCGCGCCTCGTCGAGGGGCAGAGCGGCGCCGGCAAGATCACGGATTTCCAGGTCGACGACCTGTCCTGCCAGATCGCCTGCCAGATCCCGCGCGGCGACGGCACCAATGGTACCTTCAACGCCGATGAGTGGATGGAGCCCAAGGAGCAGCGCAAGGTCGATCCCTTCATCGTCTATGCGATGGCCGCTTCCACCCAGGCTCTTCGTGATTCCGGCTGGCAGCCGAAGACCTATGAGGAGCAGTGCGCCACGGGTGTGCTGATCGGCTCCGGCATCGGCGGCATCGGCGGCATCTACGAGGCGTCCGCCACCCTGATCGAGCGCGGCCCGCGCCGGATCTCGCCCTTCTTTATTCCCGGACGCCTGATCAACCTGGCTGGCGGCTACGTGTCCATCGAGCACGGCCTGAAGGGGCCGAACCACGCGGTCGTGACCGCCTGCTCCACCGGCTCGCATGCCATCGGCGACGCAGCCCGCCTAATCGCGCTCGGCGATGCGGATGTAATGGTCGCCGGCGGCACGGAATCCCCGGTCAACCGCCTCTCCATTGCAGGCTTTGCCGCCTGCCGGGCTCTCTCCACGGGCTACAACGACACGCCCGGGAAGGCTTCGCGTCCCTACGACAAGGACCGTGACGGCTTCGTCATGGGCGAGGGCGCCGGTGTCGTGGTGCTGGAGGAATACGAGCACGCCAAGGCGCGGGGCGCCAAGATCTATGCCGAGGTGATCGGTTACGGCCTGTCGGGCGATGCCTACCACATCACCTCGCCGTCCGAGGACGGTGACGGCGCCTATCGCTGCATGGCCGCTGCCCTCAAGCGCGCCGCCATCGACGTATCCGAGATCGACTACGTCAACGCCCACGGCACCTCGACGCCGCTCGGCGACGAGCTGGAGCTGAAGGCGGTCGAGCGGATCATGGGCAATGCCGCCGGCAAGCTTTCCATGTCGTCCACCAAGTCGGCCATCGGTCACCTTCTCGGCGCCGCTGGCGCCGTCGAGGCGATCTTCTCGATCCTGGCCATCCGCGACGGCATCATCCCGCCCACCATTAACCTCGACAATCCGTCGGTTGAGACGGCCATCGATCTCGTGCCGAAGCAGGCCAGGCGGAAAGAGGTCAACGTGGCCCTGTCGAACTCCTTCGGGTTCGGCGGAACTAACGCTTCGCTCATTCTTCGTCGCGTATCCTAAGGAAGGCGCCGAGCCCTTACGGCTTTTCGCCATAATCCCTGCTAGGGTGTCGGCGGACCGGCAGGACCGCCGGCCGATACCAGAAAAGCGGCGTGATGTTCGGACGAAAGAAAAAGATCCTTCTCCCTATGGACGATTCCGACAACGGATCGTCCCAGCCGCGCCTGGCGCCCCGGTCCCCGAGCGAGGCCATCAAACCCTCGATGGCTCCCCCGCCGCCGCCAAAGCTTCGCCGTCGCCGCAGGGGCATGCTGTCCCTGCTCAGCGGATTGCTGACCCTGTTGGTCGCCGTGGCGATTGCCGGCATCTTCGGCTTTTCCATGCTGCAGCAGGCGGTGACCGCCGACGGGCCGCTGCAGAGCGACAAGGTCGTGGTGATCCCCCGCAATACCGGCACGGGCGAGATCGCCCAGATCCTCAAGCAGGAGGGCGTGATCGAGCAGCCCCTGCTGTTCCAAGCCTATGCCTACATGAACCGTCAGCGCGGGCAGCTCAAGGCCGGCGAGTTCCAGTTCAAGGCCGGCACCAGCGTCGAGGAGGCTATCGACACCCTGATCCAGGGCCGGGCCATCCTGCACACCGTCTCGGTTCCGGAAGGGCTTACCAGCGAGCAGGTTCTGGCGCGTCTCTACGAGCACGAGATCCTCACAGGCGATGTCACCGAGACCCCGCGCGAAGGCTCGCTCCTGCCCGATACCTACAAGTTCGAGCGCGGCACCACGCGACAGCAGATCATCAACACCATGCAGACGGCTCAGCGGCAGGCGATCGAGCAGATCTGGCAGCGCCGCTCGCCCGAATTGCCGATCAAGTCGCCGCAGGAACTCGTGATCCTGGCCTCCATCGTGGAGAAGGAGACGGGCCGTGCCGACGAGCGCACGCGGGTGGCCGGTGTCTTCATCAATCGCCTCATGAAGCGCATGAGGCTCCAGTCCGACCCCACGATCGTCTATGGGCTCGTGGGCGGAAAGGGCACGCTCGGCCGCGGCATCCTGCGCAGCGAGATCGAGGCGGCGACGCCCTACAACACCTATGTGGTCGAAGGGCTGCCGCCCGGTCCCATCGCCAATCCCGGCCGCGCGGCCCTCGAAGCGGTGGCCAACCCGTCAAGGACCAAGGATCTGTACTTCGTGGCCGACGGTTCCGGCGGCCATGCCTTCGCCGAGACTTACGAGCAGCATCAGCGCAACGTGGCCCGGTGGCGGCAGCTCGAGAAGAGCCGTCCGGCGATCGGCCCTGCGGATGTGGATCGGGTCCTGCCCGAAGGAGAGCAGACCAGCGTGCCGCCCGGTGCTGCACCCGCGTTGCGCGGCACCGCAAATGCCCTGCCGGCTGTCGGCGGCCGCCCCGGACGCGGGTTCGATGCCAGCGAGGGGACCGAGAAGGACCCGCTCAAGAACAAGAGCTTCGACCTGACTAAACCGAAGAACGTCCCAGCTCTTCAACAGCCATGAGTTGTCGGGGTAGATCCCTGATCCTTGCAATCGACTCTTCCATCGGCGCGCATTATGGTCGCGCCGATTTTTTCATTCCCTCTCGAGGTTTCACGCATGTCCATTGCGAGCATGACCGGCTTTGCCCGCGAGGCCGGCGTCACCGGCGCCTACCAATGGGCCTGGGAACTCAAGACCGTGAACGGCCGTGGGCTTGAGGTACGTGTTCGAACGCCTTCAGGCCTCGACGCCATGGGCGAGGAGGCGCGAGGGCAGATCCTCAAGGCGCTGACCCGGGGGCAGGGGCAGCTCAATCTCTCTTTGAGCAAGGCATCGTCAGCCCCGAAGCTGCGCGTCAACCAGGATGTGCTGCAGTCGCTCCTCTCCGCCCTTGATGGCCTGTCTCTGCCGGAAAACGTGAAGCCCGCATCCCTCGATGGTCTTCTCGCCGTGCGCGGCGTGGTGGAACTCGACGACGATGCCGACGATCCGGGGCAGAATGAAGGGCTTGCGGCTGCATTGCGGGCCGGTGTCGGAGCGCTGATCGATGCCATCAAGTCAGCCCGCCTGAAAGAGGGGCAGGCGCTCTCCGCCGTCCTCAGGCAGCAGCTCGACCTGATCTCGCGTCTCGTCAACGAGGCCGAAGCCGCGCCCGCCCGCCAGCCGGAGGCGATCCGCTTGCGGCTGGAGGCTCAGGTTGCGGAATTGCTCGAAGGCAAGCATGCCTTCGACGCGGCGCGCCTCCATCAGGAGGCGGTGCTGATCGCGGCCCGGGCCGATATCCGCGAGGAGCTTGATCGCCTGCGCGCTCATGTGGACGCCGCACGCGGCCTGTTGCAGGAGGGTGGCCCGGTGGGCCGGCGTCTCGATTTCCTGGCGCAGGAATTCGGACGCGAGGCCAATACCCTGTGCGCGAAAGCCAATGATGTTTCCCTGTCGCGGATCGGCCTTGAATTGAAGGCCGTAATCGAGCAATTCCGCGAGCAGGTTCAGAACGTGGAGTGATGCGGTGAGCCAAGATCCGAAGTCGCCGGTCGGCCGTCGCGGCCTGATCCTCATCCTGTCGTCGCCATCCGGCGCCGGCAAAACCACGCTCACCCGCAGCCTCGTGGAAGAGCGGGCCGGTGTCCTGTCGGTTTCCGTGACCACCCGTCCCAAGCGTCCGTCCGAGATCGAGGGCAGGCACTATCACTTCATCGACGTGGAGGAGTTCAAGGCGATGCGCGATCGCGATGAGCTCCTGGAATGGGCCGAGGTACACGGCAATTTCTACGGAACGCCGCGCAAGCCCGTGGAGAAGACGCTGGCATCCGGCCAGGACATGGTCTTCGACATCGACTATCAGGGCACCCGCCAGGTGCGGCAGAAGCTGCCGGACGACGTGGTGACCGTGTTCGTCCTGCCTCCGAGCTTCAAGGAGCTGAAGGCGCGCCTGGAGCGCCGGGCGGAGGATGCCCCCGACGTCATCGCCAAGCGTCTCGCCAATGCCCGTGTCGAGATGGAGCGCTGGGTCGAGTACGATTACGTGATCGTCAATGAAGACCTCGACCGCTCCTTCCAGAGCCTCAAGGCCATCCAGTCCGCCGAGCGCCTCAAGCGCGATCGCCTCGTTGGCCTGTCGGATTTCGTCGAAGGATTGCTCGCGGAGAAGCTCGACTAGGTCGCTGCCTAGACGAGCGCCAGCTGGTTCCGGCGCTCGTGACGGGCGATGGCATGCCCGATCAGCACCTCCATCAGCTCGCTCTGCGGCAGGCCACCTGCCTCCCAGAGTTTCGGATACATGCTGATCGCGGTGAAGCCCGGGAGCGTATTCACTTCGTTGACGAACAGGCTGCTCTCGCTCTTCGGGTCCACAAAGAAGTCCACGCGCGCCAAGCCTTCGCAGCCGAGGCTCTTGAACGTTTCGACGGCAAGATTCTGGATGCGCTCGGCCTGGTCTGAGGTGAGTTCCGCCGGGATGCGCAGGAGGGCGCCGTCCGCGTCGATGTATTTGGCATCATAGCTGTAGAAGCCATGGCTGCCGGCCGGCACGATCTCGCCAAGCGGCGAGGCTTTGATCTCCCCCGCAGCATTCTCCAGCACGGAGCATTCGATCTCCCGTGCGTCCGTGACGCTCCGCTCCACCAGCACCTTGCCGTCATACCGGAAGGCCTTTTCGCAGGCTTTGGCGAACTCCTCCGGCGATGAGGCGCGGGACACGCCCACCGACGAGCCCATGTTGGCGGGCTTCACGAAAAGATCGCTCGTGCCGAGCGCATCCACGGCAGCCCGGTAGTCGACGCGGGTGTGGGGCGTCAGCGTCAGGAAGGGAACGACCGGCAGGCCGCTGTCGCGCAGCAGCCGCTTGGCCACATCCTTGTCCATTCCGGCGGCGGAGCCCATCACGCCGGAGCCCACATAGGGAACGTTCGCGAGTTCGAGGAATCCTTGAACTGTCCCGTCCTCGCCATTCGGCCCGTGGAGCACGGGAACGACCGCGTCGAGGCGGAGCGTGGTGGAGCCGGCATCGCCGTTCAGGACCATCATCTCACCTGCACCGCCCGGCAACAGGGCGACCTGGGGCGCCCCCTCGGGGATCTCCAGAGATTTCGCCCCTCGTCCACCGCCATTGCCGCTGTCGCAGAGGAGCCAGCGCCCGTCGCGGCCGATGCCGATGGGGACGATGTCGTAGCGGTCCGGATCGAGGGCGCGCAGCACATTGGCGGCTGAGAGCTTGGAGACCTCGTGCTCCGCAGAGCGTCCTCCGAACAGAAGCCCGATCCTCTTGCGCGGCTGCGACATGCCCGCTTCCTCCTTTGCGGCGGCTCTAGGCCGCTCATCCGATCCGATCATGGGAGAGGCGCGGTTAAGGCCCCATGAAAGACCTCCGCGCCTCCCGTCGAGCGGCTTCATATAGAGGGTATCGAAGGCGGGGCGAGCGTTGGAGCCGCTTTAAGCCCGCGAGGCACGCATGGCGTCGAGGGCATTGGCCAGCGCCACATAGCCCTCCACCGGGATGTTCTCGGCCCGGATCGTTTCTTCCAGCCCAGCCGCCCGAATGATCTCGGACGGATCCGGAGCGATGGATTTCAGGCTCTGGCGCAGCATCTTGCGACGGTGCCCAAAGGCGGCCCGGGTCACTGCTTCCAACGCTCCCAGGCGGCAGGGCAGAGGGTTGGCCCGTGGCGTCAGGTGGACGACGCTCGAGGTGATCTTCGGCGGCGGCACGAAGGCGGAGGGCGGTACGTCGAAGAGGATGCGCGATTCCGCGCGCCAGCCGCAGAGGACACCCAAGCGGCCGTAGTTCTTCGGATCGCTCTCGTCGGCCACGATGCGCTCGGCGACCTCGCGCTGAAACATGAGGGTGAGGGAGGCCCACCAAGGCGGCCAGGCCTCGCCGGTGAGCCATCCGGTGAGCAGAGCCGTGCCGACATTGTAGGGCAGGTTGGCGATGATCCGGACGAGCCCGTCGCCCACGAGCGGGCGCGGGTCGAACTCCAGGGCATCGGCTTCGACCACCTCCAGCCGGCTCGGATAGCGCTCGGCGATTTCGGCGAGCGCCGGGAGGCAGCGGGTGTCGCGCTCGATGGCGACCACCTTTTTTGCGCCGGCCGCAAGGATTGCTCGGGTCAGGCCGCCGGGACCGGGACCGACCTCGATGATGGTCGCTTCCTCCAACGGTCCCGCGGAGCGGGCAATTCGGCTCGTCAGGTTGAGGTCGAACAGGAAGTTCTGGCCCAGCGACTTCTTGGCCATGAGCCCATGGGTGCGAACCACCTCGCGCAGAGGGGGAAGGTCGTCGATTTGGCTCATGGCTTGCTCAGCCGAGCGGCGAGCTTGATGGCGGCGATGAGGCTGTCGGGCCGGGCGATGCCTCTGCCCGCGATGTCGAAGGCTGTGCCGTGATCCGGAGAGGTGCGCACGAAGGGAAGCCCGAGGGTCACGTTGACCGCCTCGTCGAACGCGATGGTCTTAATCGGGATGAGAGCCTGGTCGTGGTACATGGCGAGCGCCGCATCGTAGCGGGCGCGAGCGCGAGCATGGAACATGGTGTCAGCGGGCAGGGGGCCTACTGCCTCGATGCCCTCAGCGCGCAAGGCATCGATGGCCGGGACGATGATGCCGGCGTCCTCCGTTCCCATCGCTCCGTTCTCGCCGGCGTGAGGGTTGAGGCCTGCAAGCGCCAGCCTCGGGTGAGCGATGCCGAACCGCTCCCGCAGTTCCCGGGCCACGATCCGTCCGGTCAGCACGATCAGATCCGTGGTGAGGGCAGAGGGCACGTCCGCAAGAGGAATGTGCACGGTCACAGGCACCACCGCCAGCCCCTCGCTCCAGAGCATCATCACGGAATGATAGACTTCTCCGCTGCCTTTGGAGGCGAGTGCGGCGAGAAACTCCGTATGGCCCGGATGCCGGAACCCGGCCTCGTAAAGGACGTGCTTGGCGATGGGGTTGGTGACGAGCGCCGAGGCTGACCCCTTCTGGACCAGTCGTACGGCTGTCTCAATAGACTCGACCACCGACGCTGCTGCGCCTGCAGCAGGCCGGCCGGGTTGTGCCGAGACCGAAACGCTCAAGGGGAGAACCGGCAGAGCCTTTGGAAACGTGTCGGGGATCTGCTCTGTCTGAACGGCCATGATCGGCACGTCCCAGCCCTGGCTCTGCGCAACACGTTCGAGGAATGCGGGGTCACTCAAAACAGCGAAGGGGGGCAGGGTCCGTTCTTCCCGCAGCATCCAGGCCCTCAGGGCCAATTCCGGCCCGATCCCGGCAGGGTCACCCTGCGTCAGCAGGAGTGAGGGCTGGTTCAAGGCCGGCACCCGTGTCCTTCACCATCACTCATCGTCGGAACCGCTGAGTCTCTGCGTGTAGCCCACCTCGCCAAGCGAGCGGAGTTCAAGGCTGAAGGCGACCGTGTGGTTCTGCTCCTTTTCGCCCGAGGTCAGGGCGATGTCGCGTGGGGTGATGCTGTAGCTCACCGAGAAAGTCGTGCACTCGTCCATGTAGCCCAGTCCCAGGGACATGCCAGCCACATAACCTATGTTCTCACGTTGGGAGATCGCTCCCGGAGTCGCCGTAGGAATGACGAACGTTTCGCGCGCCACGAGATAGCGGTCCAGGTCGAGGAGGACCGAGCCCGTGACGAACCAGTTCGGCGTCATGTCCCAACGGGCGGAGGCCAGCAGGCCCTCGCGGCGGGTTGGGAAGCCGATGGCAGGCTGAGCCTCATACCGGGCATAGATCAGAGAAGTCGAGACCGGCAGATAGGGATTGAAGTTCGCCCGGATGCCGGCCTCGAACCGGTTCAGGCTGAAATCTTCCTGATCGAAGCGTCCGCGCGAGATGAAAGCGAAATTGGCATTCGGCGAAATCTGGAAGCGGCCGACATAATCGGATGCCCGGGATTCGAGGCCCGAGTCCAAGCCTACATTGGCCAGGTCGCCCTGGCGGAACGAATTGCGTCCAGCAACCTGATACGACTGACCGAACAGCACATTGGCATAGAAGTCGTCTGCGCCGGTGACCGTGTACTGCAGGCCGACATTGGCGCGTACGCCGCCCTCGACTCGGTCGTAGCCGGAGAACTTGTCCCAATCGAAGAGCGACGTGTCGTCGAAGACGAGGCTCTGGGCATCCTCGTTGGGCAGGCTGCCAATCCGGGTCTCGTTCGGTCGGGCAATGATCTGTGCGATCGGCTCCAGGATCTGCTGACCTGAGGTGCCGAGGCTCGCGACGAAGGGATAGCGGTATTCGAGACCGATCGCCGGAGTGGCGCGGAAGAGATAGTCGTCATCCCCGTCGATGAAGTTCTCGAGCTGCGGGTTCTGGTAGCCGTTGAAATCGGGAGCGATCCAGAAATTGTCGGCCCGCAGATAGGCGAAGGGGGTCCAGACCTGGCCGATGGGATCGACGAACTCGCGCCGCCAGGATGCCGTGACCGAAGCTCTGGACGTCGAGCCGCTTATGCCGCGAACGAGGCACTCAGCAGGATTGAATAATCCATCATCATTTTGGCGGCAGGTCCGAGCAATGCCGAAGTAGGCCGCACTATCGTTGGACAGCGGGTCGAACTGGGCGGCCTCACGAGACAGGCTGGTGACATTCACATCAATTGCGAACTCGCCCCCGATGGTCGGAGGCGTGAAGCGCTTGTTGTAGTCGATCACCGGAGCGACGATCGGCTGCTGCTTCTGCCAGTCGTAGGTGGACAGCGTCTTGAAGTAGTAGCCCCGCGCATCGAAGAACGAGCGATCTCCCTGGCCCTGGAGATAGACGGTCGAGACCGATTCCTTGACGTAATAGCTGCTCAGGCTCTCGCTGCGGATGCGGTAGTTCGTGAGGAACCACTTGTCGGACACAAGGGCGATGTCCCAGCCCCAGCGCCAGTTCTGGTTGATGAAGAACTCGCCCGACGTCTCCAGAGAGCCGCGGAAATCGCGGTCGCCTGCTCCGTACGGAGGGGGAAGAAACGCCTCCGGGTCCAGCTGGTTGATGCCGGTCGCGCGGATGTTGTAGGTGCCGTTTTCCAGGCGGTGGCGCCACTCGACCTGCCCAAGAAGGCCCTGACGGCTCAGGATGGTTGGGCTGATCGTCAGGTCATAGTTGGGCGCGATGGCCCAGAAGAACGGGACCGAGCCGCCATAGCCCAGGGTGTTCGAATAGACGTAACGCGGCGCCAGGAAGCCCGTCTTGCGCTTGACGGTCGGATCCGGCGTCCAGAAATAGGGCAGGTAGGCGACCGGGATGCCGAGGAGCTCAAGAGTGGCATCCTCGTAATAGATCGTCCGCTCGCTGTTGTTGTGGATGATCTTCGCCGCCTTCACCTGCCAAAGCGGGGGGCGTTCCGGGTTGTCCTTGCACGGTTCGCAGGCGGTGTAGGTGCCGCGCTCGAAGGTCGTGGTCTCGCCCTCAGAACGCTCTGCCCGCGGAGCCGAGAATCGGGTCGTTAGGGGACGCCCCTGCTCCACGGTGGTCTGCACCACTCGCAGCGAATCGATAAAGCCGTTTTTGAAGTCGTCGGTGAGCTCGAAACGATCGCCCGTTGCGACGGTGCCGTTGGCATCCGTCAGGCGGGCATTGCCCTCGGCAAAGACGCGGCCGGTGTTCCGGTCATAGGTGACCCGGTCGGCCTGGAGCGTCCGGCCCTGGTAGTTCATCTGCACGTCGCCGGTGGCGGCAATCGTGTTCCGGTCGTTGTCGTAGACGATTTCCTTGGCGTCCACGAGGAGTCGGTCGTTCCCGGATCCCGACTGGGCGCGGGCGCCGATGGTCTCGTTGAGCGTGGCTTGGGCAAGCGCAGGCATTGACCCAGCGGCAAGTATCAGTGCCGCTGCGACCGCCGACGTTGCGATCGTTGTCTTGAGCCGCCGCATCCCCACTCCTTCGCAATACTCTTTCTTGAGAACGGTCAGCCGTCCTCTTGGTACAATAAGGCCAAGGTCCCTAAAAGACTGCCTACTACAGCAGGGAACCAGGCCGCAACCAACGAACTGATGATTCCGGAGGCTCCAAGCTCCGCCATAAGCTCAGTGGCGACATAAAGCATGAACCCGGCTGCGACGCCACCCAGAACCATCATGGCTACACCGCCAAATCGAAAGAATCTTAACGAGACGGATGCGGCAACGAACACCATGGCGATGAAGAGCAGGGGACGGGCCAGGAGCAGGTCGTAATGGAGCCGGTAGGTGGTGGCGTTGATATCCGCCTGCTCCATCCGGCTGATGGTTTCCTTCAGCTCCCAGAACGGGACCGCATCGGGGTCGATGAAGCTTTGTCGAACCTCCGAGGGCTTCAGGGTCGAGGCGATCAGATAGCGGTCGTGGGACCGGGGCTCCTCGGTTGCCGACAGAACCCGGGCGTCCTTCAGCTCCCAGAAACCCTCGTGCAGGTTCGCTTCACGGGACTCGACCCGGTGGCTGAACGTGCCGTCATGGTCGAAGGCATAGACCGTGACGTCATAGAGGGTCGCGGCATTCGTCGCCGAGCCGTTCGCACGGAAAATGGCCTGCCCGTCCAGGCTCCTCTGGCGAAGCCAGATGGGCTTTTCCCGGGTCTGGACGTTCCTGGAGAAAATGCTCGTCTCCAGGGCGGAGGCGCGCTGCTTGAGGACGGCGGAAAGGGGATTGTAGACGGTAACGGAGAGCACGCCGATCAGCACCGCGATCAGGAGACCGGGCTGAAGGAATTGCCAGGCAGAGATGCCCGCCGCTCGCGCCACCACCAGTTCGAGCTTGCGGCTGAGCTGGAGGAGAGCCGCCATGCTGCCGAACAGCACGGCAAAGGGCATCACCTGCTCGGCGATGGCCGGGGTGCGGAACAGGGCCAGTTGCGCAATGACCGCTGTCGTCGCGCTCGGCGCATCGCCGGCTCGGCGCATGAGCTCTACGAAGTCCAGGGTGTAGACGAGGGTGAAGACCGTCGCGAAGACCAGGAAAATAGTCTTGAGGAACTGCCGCGAGAAATACGAGCCAAGGGTCCGGCCGATCAGCATGGTCAGGCTTTCTGGATCGCGGGAGAGCGTGCCGGCAGGAGATTACTGAACAGCCTCAGAAACTTGGCCTGGGCCACTCGCATGGCAGGACCTTGCAGTATCAGCAGCAGGCTGATCAGGATGCTGGCCAGCGGCACGGCGTAGATCGCGATGACCGCCGCCGGGGCCCGGGCGACGCCGCTCGAGGCAGCGAAGCCGAGGATTCGCATCAGCACGATCGCCACCACCGCGCTGGCAATCGCCATGCCACGGCCTTGGCGGGTCGTGCGGGGTTCGCCCAGAGCCGCGAAGGCGATCATCATCATGGCGAGGGGGTAGAGCCAGGAGGACAGGCGCTCATGAAGCTCGGCCCGGAAGCGTCCAGACTGTTGCTGATAGATGGGCTCGCTCTTGTCAGGGAAGAGGAGCTGGAGGGTGCTGCGCTCGCGGGGCTTGTAGATGACTTCTCCGCCCTCCTTGTTGAAGGCCGAGAGGTCCACCGCATAGCGTTCGAAGGCGACGATGGAGGAGTCGCGGCTGTTCGGTTCCTTGCGCTGAACGCTTCCCTTCTGGAGCACGAGATAGGACGTTCCGTTCTGCTCGGCGGTCTGGCCCCGCTCGGCCAGATAGACGATGGCTTTGTTCTTCTCCCGGAGGTCCTCCATGAAGATCCCGAGCAGGGAATCGCCCTGGCGTTCCCGGTAATGGAAGGTGATGCCGTTATCCAGGCTGATGAACTGGCCTTCCTTGGCCATGGTGCCCACGAAGTCGGCCCGGATTTTCGTGAACAGCTGGCGCATTTCCTGGAAGCTTGCGGGCATGATGTGGACCGAGATGATGCCCACAGCCAGGCAGACAAAAGCCGCCAGCGCCAGGAAGGGCCGCAGCAGCCGCCCCGGAGGCATGCCCCCGGCGCTCATGACGATCAGTTCGGAATCCCCGTTCAGCTTGTTCAGGGTGTAGATGGTGGCCAGAAACAGGGCGACCGGCGCGATGACGCTGATCAGGGCGGGCAGGGACAAGCCCGTCACCGTCAGGAAGATCATGAGCGTCTGGCCCTTGCCGGTCAGCAGGTCGAGTTCCCGCAGGGCCTGGGTGATCCAGATCACGCCCGTGAGGGCTACCAGGCACGCGGCGAAGGCATTGAAAGTGTTTTTGAGGATGTAGCGTTCGAGAAGTGTCATAAGGCCCTTCGCCCCCGGGCGGTTGCGCCCTGGGTATCGTGTCGGACAGTCTCAGGCAAGACGGCCGTTTTCAACAGCCTGAGATTGCGCCGATTTCACGGCAGCTTCCCCCTGATCCCAGCTGCAATATGATATATGTCCCAACCGTCACCACAGCGCATCAGCGTCGCAGCCGGCCCCAAGACCGGACATGCACCAGAACAAAGAGGATTTCATGGCCGACAGCTTCAAGATCGACTTCCAGGCCCACGGGAAAGTCGAATCCGGCGATCTCATCGTCTTCGTCGGAGAGAAACTCAAGCCCTCCGCCGCCGTGGCCAAGCAGCTCGGACCGAAGGCCGTCGATCTGATCGCCAAGGCTGCCGCTGCGGAAAGCTTCAAGGGCAAAGCCAAGTCCGCCATGTCGATCGTGGTCCCCTCAGGCCTCTCCGTCGAGCGGCTGATCGTGATCGGCACTGGCGGCGAGAAGGACCGGGCCGACCTGGACTTCGTGCAACTGGGTGGCCTGATTGCCGGCAAGGTGAACGGCAAGCTCGCGACGGTGGTCCTCGACATACCGGAAATCGAGGTCACGCCGGAGGCAGTGGCCGACATCGCGGTTGGCGTCGGCCTTCGCCGCTACAGCTTCGACCGCTACAAGACCAAGAAGAAGGACGAGGACAACGGGAAGGGCGGCGGACGGCTGGTCTTCAGCGTGGCGGATCCCGCTGCGGTCAAGAAGGCCTACAAGACCCGCGAGGGTATCCAGCAGGGCGTCATCATCGCCCGCGACCTCGTCAACGAGCCGCCGAACATCCTGGGGCCGCAGGAATTCGCCGCTCGTGCCCAGGCTCTGACCAAGCTCGGCGTCGAGGTTGAGATTCTCGACGACAAAGCCATGAAGAAGCTCGGCATGGGGGCACTGCTCGGCGTGGCCCAGGGTTCCGTGCGCGGCGGCCGGGTCGCCATCATGCGCTGGAACGGCGGCAAGGCGAACGATAAGCCCATCGCCTTCGTCGGCAAGGGTGTTGTCTTCGACACCGGCGGCATCTCGATCAAGCCGGGCGCCGGCATGGAGGACATGAAGGGCGACATGGCGGGCGCCGCCTGCGTGGTCGGGCTCATGCATGCGCTTGCAAGCCGCAAAGCCAAGGCCAATGTGGTCGGCGCCATCGGCCTCGTGGAGAACATGCCCGATGGCAATGCCCAGCGGCCCGGCGACATCGTCACCACCATGTCGGGCCAGACCATCGAGATCATCAACACGGATGCCGAGGGCCGCCTCGTGCTGGCCGACGTGCTCTGGTACGTGCAGGATCGCTTCAAGCCCAAGTTCATGATCGACCTCGCGACCCTCACAGGCGCGATCATGGTGGCTCTGGCCCAGGAATATGCAGGCCTGTTCTCGAACAACGACGAACTGGCCGAGCGCCTGACCGTTGCCGGCAAGGCCACGGGCGAGCGGGTCTGGCGCATGCCGCTGGGCCCCGAGTTCGACAAGATGATCGAATCCAAGTTCGCCGACATGAAGAACTCGGCCGGCCGTTTCGGCGGCTCGAGCACCGCTGCGGCGCTGCTCCAGCGCTTCGTCAACGATGTGCCCTGGGCCCATCTCGATATCGCCGGCACAGCCATGGGCTCGCCCACGACCGAGATCAACCGGGGCTGGAGCTCCGGGTGGGGCGTGCGCCTCCTCGACCGTCTCGTGCGCGATCATTACGAAGCCCGGTAATCCTACATAACGTCATCCCGGGGCTGCGCTGCAGAACCCGGGATCGCTTGACGAGAATGGTGCTTGATCTTGACGAAGATCCCGGATCTTCGCTCCGTCCGGGATGACAGGGGTATTATGACCGAGGTCCTTTTCTACCATCTCCAGCATCAGCCGCTCGAGGCCGTGCTGCCCACGCTCCTGCAGAAGACGCTGGAGCGCGGGTGGCGCGCGGTGATTCAGGTCGTGACCGAGGAGCGCATGTCCGCCCTCGACGATCACCTGTGGACCTTTACCGACGAGAGCTTCCTGCCGCACGGGACGGACCGGGAGGCTCACGCGGCGGACCAGCCGATTCTCATCACGCTGTCAGGCAGCAATCCCAACGGCGCCTCCATCCGCTTTCTCGTGGAAGGCGCCAGCCTGCCGGAGGACACGGCCGCCTACCAGCGCCTAGCGATCCTGTTCGACGGCAACGACATCCAGGCGCTCGCCTTCGCCCGCGATCAGTGGCGGGCGGTCAAAGAGGGCGGCCATGATGCCACCTACTGGCAGCAGGACGAGAGCGGCCGCTGGCAGCGGAAGGCGTGAGCTACGCAGATTTACGGAACCCTGTCGTCGGTTTCCGGCTCGCGTTGGAGGCTTTGCGCCCGCAAAATTGCTTCTGTCAGGATATCAATTTGAGCTTCGCGTTCCGCTGAGTAGGTCGCTGCAACTGCAGTCTGGTGGGCGATGCGTACCTTGTGCCACAGCCAGGCGAAGCTCAATGCATAGAGCGGGCACAAGACCGCCCCAAGCCAATGGTCGAGCCCGCCGATCGTGAATGCCCGTTGCGCCTCGGCGACTGCGATGGCGCCATACAAGGTAGAAACAAGAATGATGAAGTTCTGAGCGCGCGCTCTCATCTTATGCAAAAAGGCATAGAGCAGGACGTAGAGCACTGGGACGGCAAAACCAATGAGGAGAGCTTTCCCGTTTTCCTTGAGCGCGGCAGGAAGAAGAGGCAGGCTCCATTCCACCACCGCTACAGGAGCGAACATCAGCGCGATGTATGGGAAATGCGGCCAGTCCAGATCATCCAAATCGGATAAAGTCTCAGGGTAATCTGACTTGGTGAATGCATGTTCTACTGCCGGATCTGGATTAAATTCCAAGTTGTGAAACATAGTTCCGGTACTCTGTGAAGGACCTGAAGCAGATGTGATTGTGAATTAGATCATTTTGCCTTGGAACGGGGTATCACCTCTCCAGTTTCTTGGAGGCCATAAGGATCATAGCTATGCTTCGCGTCTTCCGTCTGCTCGCTGCCGCGCTCAGCCTCTTCCTTATCGTGCCTTTCGCCGGAGCCCAGGAACACCAGCCGCAGGGGCAGGGGCAGGAGCAGCGCCGGCCTCGGGCCGAGGCCAGGGATGCGCAGGCCCTGCCGCCGGAGTCGGTGACGCGACACACCCTTCAACTTCCTGGCCGGACCTTGTCATTCACTGCAACGGCCGGGCATTTGACCCTGGCCGATCCGCAGGGCGCGCCACAGGCGGAGATCGGGTTCGTCGCATATACACGGGACGATTCGGACCCGGCGACGCGGCCGGTGACCTTTGCGGTGAATGGCGGCCCTGGCGCGTCCTCGGCCTATCTGCATCTCCTTGCCGTTGGGCCGTGGCTCCTGCCGCTCGATGGCGCGACGATCAGCCCCTCGGCCCCTCCGGCGCTCGTGCCCAATGACGAGACTTGGCTCGACTTCACCGATCTCGTCTTCATCGATCCACCTGGGACCGGCTACAGCCGTGTGGTCGGCGGCGATCCGGTGCGGGAGCGCTTCTATTCCGTTCAGGGCGACATCGATGGGCTCGCCGCCTTCGTGATGCGCTGGCTCAAGGAAAAGAACCGGCTCATGTCGCCGAAATTCTTCACCGGCGAGAGCTATGGTGGTTTCCGAGGCCCGCTGTTGGCCCAGAAGCTCCAGAGCGATCAGGGCATCGGGTTCAGTGGTCTCGTTCTCGTTTCGCCGGTCTTCGACTTCGATTGGCTCGACCAGGGCGCCGGCGCACTGTGGATCAACGCAGCGGTTCTGCCATCGCTTGCGGCCACGAACCTGTCGCGGAACGGTCCTGTAACGCGCAATGCGCTGAAGGACGCGGAAGCCTATGCGTCAGGCGACTATCTCGTCGATCTCATGCGCGGCCTCCAGGACAAGGAGGCAGTGGAGCGCGTCAGCCGGCGCGTTGCTGAACTGACAGGGCTTAGCCCCGAGGTCTCGCGGCGCCTGGCCGGACGCATCGACATGCGGGCTGCCCAAAGGGAATTGCGTCGCGGCTCGTCCGAGATCGTCAGCGCCTATGACACCAACGTGGCGATCGCCGACCCGAATCCGAACGCCCAGGTCTCCCGCTTCGAGGATCCGGTGCTCGACGGCATGACGGCGCCTCTGACGAGCGCCATCATCCATCACCTGACCCACACCCTGAACTACAAGGCGGAGGGGCGCTACAGCCTGCTCAACGGATCGGTCAACGGCGCTTGGCGCTGGGGCGGCGGACGCAACGGCCCTGAAAACTTGGAAGAACTGCGGCAGGCATTGTCGCTCGACGGCAAGATGCGTGTCCTCGTGACTCACGGCTTCACCGATCTGGTAACCCCGTATTTCGCGTCCCAGCTGCTGCTGAACCAGCTTCCCGACCTCGGCCCGCAAAAGCGCGTGGGGCTGACGGTTTACGAAGGCGGCCACATGTTCTATTCGCGGCAGGCGTCACGGCAGGCCTTCAAAGCTGATGTGCAGCGGCTCTTCGATGAAGCTCTGCAGGCGAGGGCGGCGGATAACAAGGATTGATGGGAATGCGTATGAGAGATCTGTCGGGCGTAGCCCTCGCGGCAGTTGTCCTGTCTGCCTGCACCAGCACCCGATCTGCGCCGCCGGTCGCAGCGCCTGCGGCCCCTGCGCCGATGGCCTCCCTCGGCCCGCAGATCGACGGTCCCGTCCTCGGCCCCGATGGCCGCTGCACCGGTACGCCTTCGGGGACGGCAACCGCCATCGAGCCCGGCATCGCCGAATGCGACCTCGTGCGCTTGAAGGGCAAGCCTGCCACCGACGTGCTCGTGGGTGAGAGCGGCAAGGGCCAGCGCGAGGTGCAGGTGCTCTACTCCGAGCCCGGCGGTCGCGAGCTGTATTTCTTCGTCAACAACAAGCTCGACCGGGTGGTGAAGCCTTGAAGATTATCTGTATGTTTTGAGCCTTTCCGGGTCAGCATCTTCGAGCCTGCAAATGAAAATGGCCGCAACAGGTGCGGCCATTTTTGTTGATGAGAAGTGCGTTCTCAGATGATGTAGTCGTACCTCATGTCTGACGCGAAGCCGGCCTTCTTGAGCACGATGCCTGTTTCGAACCGGCCGTCGGCGTTGAGATCCGACACCAGAAAGCCGGTGTCGGTGTCGGGATTGAACAGAAACACGTGCCTGACGCTCTCTCACCGTGCAGGTAGTCGGCATCGGAGGCAGCCGTTGAAATGGAGCGCGCGTCCGTCTCGACCTCACGATAGTTGCGCGAGGTTCCCTTGATCGTCATTTCGATGGAATCATAGAATCTGTTCCAGTCGGTGATCGTGTCCGCCGTGCTCGTTGTGAGACCGGAATCGCCTCTCTTGAAGAAGAACTCGTCTTTTCCACTTCCACCGATCAGCGTGTCGCGCCCTTTTCCGCCGGACAGAAGATCGCCGTCCGAGCCGCCGGAGAGGAGATCTAGACCGGACCCGCCGGAGAGGAAGTCGAAACCGGAGCCGCCATAGAGGTCGTCGAAGTCTGCGCCGCCATAAAGGTCATCGTCGCCGCCGCCGCCGATCAGGTAGTCATCCCCGAAGCCGCCATCGATCGTGTCGTGGCCCCAGTCGCCGTAGATGTCGCCGTCGCCATAAAAGCCAAAGATCAGATCGTTGCCGTCATAGCCGTAGATAATATCCGAGGTGTCGAAACCGTCGATATCGTCGTCGAATTCATCCCCTTAGATGGTCGCCATCGTTGTCTCCGCAGTCTTCTGTTGCCGGGCTTCTCTCATTGCGAGACCCGTCGAAGGTTCAGGCCCAAGTAGTGCCACAGGGCGGTTAACCCCTCGTGACTGCATCATCGGACAGGATGGCTGAATGGTGGCAAGGTGGCCCGTTCATCGGGCGTATATCTGCCGGCCCGGTCGCGAAGTGAGATCATGATGAACGATTGGTAAAGAGGCGATCTCGGAGCGAGACACGTGCCGTGGCGCATCTCATCATTCGGTGATGAGTGGACAACCTCTCCTCGACAAACGAAAAGGCGAGCGTACAAATCTTACGCTCGCCTCCTTGACGTCTCAGCCAGTGACCGACTGTGCATTCAGCGGATCAGTAAACCTCGTAGGAGCGGAAAGGACGATCATACCCGTCATCATAATAGTCCCACGGGCCGCGATCATACTCGCGGAAGGATCTGCGATACCCATCGTCGTATCCTCTGGATCGCTCCTCGTATCGTCTGGGGCCTCTATCGGCCCCACGGGCGACGTAGGCGCAGCGCTTCGCAACGCCCGGAGCGGGATCGCCGAACACCCTGTTGGAGCAGGGGACGCCGCCGTCCCTAACGTAAACTTCGACGCTGCGGCCGGGAATGCCGTAGATCACACGGGTTGAGTAGGGAACACGGCAGAACCCGTTCTCCCGAGCGCAGGGCACCAGCCCTTGCGCCTGTGCCCCCGACGGCATCCCGACGATGGCGCCGCCGATGAGCATAGCCGTGGCCAAAACTGCACGATACATGGTCGTTCTCCCTTCCAGGTGTATCACCATACGCCTTTCATGATGAACGCAGCAGTAATGGCGAGTGTTCACAACCGAGGTGGCTGCTTACCGCCAAACGTCCGGGAACGCTGCCAGGGGATGATCGTCATTGGCGCTCACGAGCGGCTGCGGCTTGATCATCACCAGCGGCAGGACGGCGTGAGAGAACAGCTTCGTGGTGCAGTAAGTCAGGACTTGAGCCATCAAAGCCTCCATCGAGGAAAGCCGGACGCTAACCTTGAACGGAACAGCCTGCTGTGCTCCCCCGCACCTGGCTTAACAGGCAGCCTGCCGGGTCGGATCGGCCGAGTGTGTCCGATGCAGACGGAGCCTCCATCTGGATTGCACCTGAGCCGCGTTGTCATTCACGGCCAATGCCGATCCGACCGTCAGATGGGCCATTGGCACGAGCCCCCCGGCAAAGGCCCTGTCGGTGCAAGCGGAAATCAGGATTTTCATCGTCAGCCTCCCCCATAAGGCTAGGATCAGCTTACGACCACGCTTCGATTTTGAGTGCACTCCGAGGAGGTATCTCGCCTGCTCTAGGGAGGTAGGCTTGGCGCCCAGACGCCGGCCTCCTCGATCTCGCTGCTCAGGGCGAGCCACTCCTCCTCGACCGTTTCCAGGGTCGCGGCGGCCTCCGCGCGCATCTTGGACAGCTCGGACGCCTTTGCCGGATCCTTCTGGAAGGCGGTGCCGTCGGCGAGAGCCGCATCGACCTTGCCGATCACATCCGTGAGTTTCGCCATCCGGCTCTCGAGTGCATCGAGCTTCTTGCGCAAGGGGGCAAGCGCCGCCCGGCGTTCGGCAGCGGCCCGGCGCTCGTCGGTCTTTGAGGCGGCGGGGGCCTGCGGCCGGTCGGAGCGCTTCTGCGGGTCGAGTTCTCCCGAGAGGACGAGTTGGCGGTAGTCGTCCATGTCGCCGTCAAACGGCTTCACGCTGCCGTTGCCGACGATCCAGAGCCGGTCGGCGCAGGCCTCAATCAGGAAGCGGTCATGGCTCACCAGGATCACCGCGCCCGTATAGTCGTTGATCGCCTCCATCAGGGCCGTGCGGCTGTCGATGTCGAGGTGGTTGGTGGGCTCGTCAAGGATGAGCAGGTGAGGGCCGTTGAAAGCCGCAAGCCCCATGAGCAGGCGCGCCTTTTCTCCGCCGGATAGGGCGGAGACCGGTGTGTCGGCCTTCGCACCAGGAAAGCCGATCTGCGCCGTGCGGGCACGGATCCTGGCAATGGGCGTGTCCGGCATGCGCTCGGCCACATGGTCGTAGGCGGTGGCCTTGGGGTTCAGCTCGTCGAGCTGGTGCTGGGCGAAATAGGCGACATCCATTCGCGTGGGCGTGCGCATTTCGCCCTTCATGGGCGCAAGCCTTCCGCCGATGAGCTTGCAGAAGGTGGACTTGCCGTTGCCGTTGGAGCCCAGCAGCGCGATCCGGTCGTCCGGAGAGATCGTGAGGTTGAGGCGGTCGAGGACGATGCGCTCGCCATAGCCGACGGCACCGCTCTCGACGGTGATGAGCGGCGGGGCGGCGGGGCGCTCAGGCCCAGGCAGGTTGAAGGGCAGCACGTCGTCTTCCACGATGGTGGTGATCGCCTCCATCTTCTCCAACCGCTTGACGCGCGATTGCGCCTGCCGGGCCTTGGAGGCCTTGGCCTTGAAGCGGTCCACGAAGGCCTGCAGGTGCTTGCGCTCGGCCTCCTGCTTGGCGGCCGCTTTCGCTGTGAGTTCGCGCTTCTCTGCGTATTGCTTGGCAAAGGATGTGTACCCACCACGATAGATCGCGAGCTTGCCCCGATCGAGATGGAGGATGTGGTTGACGCAGGTGTCGAGCAACTCGCGGTCGTGGCTGATCACCAGCACGGTGTGCGGATAGCGCCCGAGATAATCATAGAGCCAAAGGGTGCCTTCCAGGTCGAGATAGTTGGTCGGCTCGTCGAGCAGCAGCAGGTCGGGCTCGGTGAAGAGCACGGCGGCCAGGGCCACGCGCATGCGCCAGCCGCCGGAAAAGTCGGAGCAGGGCCGGTTCTGCGCCTCGGCGTCGAAGCCGAGGCCGTGGAGAATGGCAGCCGCGCGGGCCGGGGCCGAATGGGCGCCGATATCGGTGAGCCGCATCTCGATCTCGGCCCGCCGCAGGCCGTCTGCGGTTTCGGCCTCGGTGAGAAGGGCGGCACGCTCCTTGTCGGCGGCCAGCACCACCTCGATCAGGGTCTCGGGACCGCCCGGCGCTTCCTGTGCCACCGCGCCGATCTTCATGCCGCGGGGCAGGGTGACGCTGCCGCTCTCGGTGGCAAGCTCCCCCTGGATGATCTTGAACAGGGTGGTCTTGCCCGCACCGTTGCGCCCGACGAGGCCCACCTTCGCGCCGTCAGGCAGGTTGAAGGAGGCGTGGTCGAGGATCAGCCGATCGCCGATGCGGTAGGTCAGGTCGTTGACGTGAAGCATGCCGCCTTTTGGCGCGGGAAGGCCGCGCTGGCAAGGGATTTGGGCGGCTTCACCGCTCTGCCGCCGACCCGCATAAGGTCCGGCGATAGCCTGAATCGCCAGTGACAGGATCCTGGAGGCCTGACAAAGGGATACGGCATTTCTCCCGTACCGTCAGTGCGGAATATATGCTATAGCCAAGATATCGAGCAGGGAGGACACCGATGGGGCGGCTCACTGGGATCAAGTTATTCAAGGGTCTGGAGATTGACCTCGCCCCGTTCGAGACGCGGGCCAACTGGCGCCGTTTCGACCCCGAGGAGGTTGTCGTCGACTTCGACGAGCCCTCGACGGACGTGTATTTCCTTCTCTCCGGAGAGGTGCGGGTCCTCATGCGCACGGCTTCCGGCAAGGAGGTCATCCTCCACGAGATGAAGCCCGGCGACGTGTTCGGCGAACTGGCCGCTCTTGATGGCGTTCCCCGTTCCGCCAACGTCACGGCGCTCACCCGGGGCGAAGCCTGCGTGATGCCGGCGTCCGTCTTCAAGGAGATGCTCTTCTCCCATCAGCCCGTATCCGAGCGCCTGTTCTGCCTCATGGCGTCCCGCATCCGCGAGCTGAATGCCCGCTTCATGGAGCAGACGGTGCTGGATCTGCGGCACCGGCTCTATTCGGAACTCCTGCGGCTGTCGACGCCCCGGCAGGACAAGTCGGGAGAGCGGGTGATCACGCCGCCGCCCTTCCACCACATCGTCGCCGCCCGCATCGGCTGCCGCCGCGAGCAGATCACCCGTGAGTTCACGATGCTGTCCCAGGAGGGCCTGATCGAGCGGACCAGGGGTGCCCTGATCCTGCGCCAGCCTGACGTGCTCAAGGCCCGTGTGGCCGAGGCCTTCCGGACCGATCACTAGGCGACCGTCGCTGCACGCTTGCCCTCCGTAAGGGCGAGCGCCGTAGCGGACAGCATCACGGCCATGCCGATGGCTTCCGGCCAGCCGAAGGCCTCGTTCACGAAGGCGACGCCCACAGTGACCGCCACGACGGGGCTGACGAACGAGTAGAGCCCGGCCCTAAAGGCACCCCAGTCGCGCACCAGCCAGAGATAGATCGAGAATCCTCCGAGCGAGCCGCCGAGGACCAGGATGGTGAGGCCCATGATCGCCCGTCCATCCATGAGCCCTGCGAAGTAGGCAGGATCGTAGCCCTCCACCAGAAGCGACACGGGTACGAGGCCGAGCGCACCGATGCTCGTCTCCCAGAACGCGAGGCTGATCGGGTGCATCGTCTGCATCAGCGGGCGGCTGACCACCCCGCCCCAGGCATAGCTCAAGGTTGCCAGGGCCACGGCGGCGAGGCCGAGCAGGGCGCCGTCCTGCGCCGAGCCTGTCCGCCCGGAGAAGAGCATCACGAGACCGAGAACGCCGAGCGCGATGGCTCCCAGCCTGCGGGGCGTGATGCGCTCCTGTCCATAGAGCGCGCCGATCACGATCAGGAAGATTGGCATGAGGGAGAGATTGACGATGGACGATAGACCGGTCGGTGCCCTGGCGACACCCCAGAACAGCAGGCTGTAGCAGCCGGTCGTGATGAGCAGCGACGCGACGATGACCCGCCCCGGCTGCACCATCCTCAAGGGCAGCCCTTTGGCGAGAATGAAGGCGAGGTAGCAGAGGCCCGCGAGCAGGAAGCGCATCATCGCCAGGAAAATCGGCGGAACGGCCTCGGAGGCGATCTTCATCGGAAGCCAGGTCAGCCCCCAGATGAGCGCCATCGCGGCGAAGGCCGCAATATGGCCGGCTCCGCTGCCCTCATGCTTTCCCATTGCCCACTCCCAGCTCGATGCGGCTCAGACTATTGAAGGGCAGGGATGCGGGAAAGCTCCAACCGTCATTATTCCTGAGGAGCACCAGGACCGTAGGCTGCAAAGAAGACGCGAAGGGCATTCTCCACGTTCCTCTGGATCTGGGCTTCCGTCGGCGGCTCGCCAACGGAAAAAAGCAGGCGGCGCAGCATGCCGGAGACGCAGAGGTCGAGGAAATGCTGGGCGGCGACGCCGGTGTCTTCGATGGACAACCGTCCGGCCTCGACCTGCCGGTCGAAATAGGCCTTGAGCCGGGCGATGCCCTGGCAGGGGCCGGCCTCATAAAAGGCCTGACCCAGGCGCGGGAACTTCTCCGCCGCCCCCATGACCATCCGGATCGACGAGATATGCTCGGGCTTGCCCATGCGGCGCAGGTAGCTCAGTCCCAGGGTTCTCAAAACACCGCGGACGTCGGGATCCTCGGGGTCGAGCTTGAACAGAACCTCTGCCAGACCCCGTTTCTCTTCTGTTGTCAGGGCCTCGAACAGGCTCTCCTTGCTGTCGAAGTAGACATAGAGCGTGCCTTTCGAGACGCCTGCAACCTTGGCGATCTCGCCCATGCTGGCACCGTCGAACCCCTGAGCTAGGAACACCTTGCGGGCGCCTTCCAAGATCTGGCGGCGCTTGGCGCTCTCTGCGCTTTCTTCTCCGGCTTCGGCGAGGTCTTGAACCCGGATACCGTCATGCACAACGGTCATGGCTTCCAGAACTTCCTTGATTGTCCATTGACCGAACGGTTCGGTCAACTCATATATGGCAGGCAGACACCACAGATCAAGGCCTGTCCGATAGTTCGACGCATACGGATTCTACAAGCCTTGCAGAGGTTTAACATGGCTTATCGGCAAGAGTTCGAGCAGGGCGCGAAGAGCGGCCCCGACGGTGTCGTAGAGGCGCCGGTGTGCCAGCCGGGGCAGGGTGCTCTGGAGGCGGTTGCGCCTGAGACCAAGAAGAAGGGCCTCGGCAAGAAGCCGCTGATCCTGGCCGTTCTTGCCGGGGCTCTGGTCTTCGGCGGCTACGAGGGCCACGAATGGTGGACCAATGGCCGCTTCATGGTTTCGACCGAGGACGCTTATGTGCAGGCCGACATCACGATCCTGTCGGCGAAGGTATCCGGCCATGTGCAATCCGTAGCCGTCAACAACAATCAGAGCGTCAAGGCAGGCGACCTGATCGCCAAGATCGATGACGGCGATTACCGCTTCGCCCTCCAATCGGCCAAGGACAAGCTCGCGACTCAGCAGAGCGCCGTCACGCGCATCGGCCGCCAGATCGAGGCGGGCCGCGCCTCCGTGGCGCAGGCTCAGGCGCAGATCGCCGCCGCGAAGGCGGAGGCCGAGCGTGCCGAGAGCGACTATGCCCGCCAGCAGCAGCTCGCCCGGTCCGACTTCACCAGCCGGGCCGCGCTTGAGAATGCCAAGGCCGCCCGCGACCGGGGTCAGGCCAATGTGCAGAGCGCAGAAGCGGCGCTTGCTGCTGCAAAGTCGAATGTCGACGTGCTCGCCGCGCAGCAGAACGAAGCCCAGCGCGTCGCAACCGAGCAGCAGACTTCCGTCGAGAAGGCGGAGCGTGACCTCACCTTCACGGAGATCCGTGCCCCGGCCGACGGCGTGATCGGCAACAAGGCCATGGAAGTCGGCACCTATGTGCAGCCCGGCGCTCGGCTCGCGGCCCTCGTGCCCATGACGAGCGTGCATGTGGACGCCAACTTCAAGGAGACGCAGCTTGCGTCCCTGAAGGTCGGCCAGAAGGTGCGCATCGAGGTCGATGCCTTCCCGGATGCCGATGTGGTCGGCACGGTGGAAAGCGTCTCGCCGGCCTCCGGCGCCGTGTTCAGCCTGCTGCCGCCGGAGAACGCCACCGGCAACTTCACCAAGATCGTTCAGCGCGTGCCTGTGCGCGTCTCCGTCAATCCGGAGATCGTCCAGCAGGGCATCCTGCGTCCCGGTCTGTCGGTGGTCGTCGATGTGGATACGCGCACCTCGGCCGACACCGAGAAGACCGCCAGCCTTAAAGAGTAAAGAACCATGGCCGCATCGGCTGCCATTTCGAACGCACCGAGCCCTATGCCGGCTGCGAAGCCGGCGCCCGTGAGCGGGCGCCGCACCTTTGCGTTCTTCTGCATGGTCTTCGGCATGTTCATGGCGATTCTGGACATCCAGATCGTCTCCGCGTCGCTTGCCGAAATCCAGGCGGGTCTCTCCGCGTCGTCGGAGGAGATCTCCTGGGTGCAGACGAGCTACCTGATCGCGGAAGTGATCATGATCCCGCTGTCGGGAACGCTCTCCCGCGTGCTCTCCACGCGCTGGATGTTCGTGATCGCGTCGGGTGGCTTCACGTTCATGAGCTTCATGTGCGCGACGGCCACGAACATCGATCAGATGATCGTCTATCGCGCGCTGCAGGGCTTCATCGGCGGCGGCATGATCCCGACCGTTTTCGCCTCGGCCTTCACGATCTTCCCGCCGGAAAAGCGGCCCGTGATCTCGCCGATCATCGGCCTGGTGGCGACGCTCGCACCGACCATCGGGCCGACGCTGGGCGGCTATCTCACCGACCTCTTCTCCTGGCACTGGCTGTTCCTGGTCAATATCGTGCCCGGCATCCTCGTCACGATCTCCACCTATCTGCTGGTCGATTTCGATGAGCCTGATTTAAGCCTCTTCAAGAGCTTCGACTGGGCGGGCCTCGGCTTCATGGCGGCCTTTCTCGGCAGCCTGGAATACGTGCTGGAAGAGGGGCCTCTGAACGACTGGTTCCAGGACGAGTTGGTGCTGATCCTCACAATCGTCTGCGTGGTCGGCGGCCTGGGCTTCTTCTACCGGGCTTTCACCGCGAAGCAGCCGATCGTGGATCTGCGCGCGTTCGCCGACCGCAACTTCCTGGCCGGCTCGTCCTTCAGCTTCGTCATGGGCATCGGGCTTTACGGCCTGACCTATCTTTATCCCGTCTATCTCGGTAGCGTGCGCGGCTATTCCTCGTTGCAGATCGGCGAAACCATGTTCGTGTCCGGCGCGACCATGTTCCTGATGGCGCCGGTGGCAGGTGTTCTGTCACGTAAAATGGACCCGCGCGTGATGATGGGCATGGGCTTTGCCGCCTTCGCCTTCGGCACATGGATGATGAGCGGCATGACCAAGAATTGGGATTTCTGGGAGCTGTTCGTACCGCAGATCTTCCGCGGCGTCGGGCTCATGATCTGCATGGTGCCGATCAACAACATCGCGCTCGGCACGTTGCCGCCGGACAGGATCAAGAACGCTTCGGGCCTCTACAACCTCACTCGCAACTTAGGGGGTGCAGTGGGTCTGGCACTCATCAACACGACCCTGAACGACCGCCTGGACCTTCATCTGCAGCGCCTGCGCGAAAGCGTGAACTGGGGCCGGTCGACGGCGGTCGAAACGCTGAACGCCATGACCCTGAAGTTCCAGTCGCTGGGCACCGATGCCGGCACGGCTGCGATCAAGACCCTGTCCAACATGGTTCACCGCGAGGCGATGGTCATGGCGTTCGCGGATGTGTTCCTGCTGCTGACGATCCTGTTCCTGGGCCTGATCTTCGCCTTGCCGTTCATCAAGAAACCGCGGGCGGCTCCTGCCGGTAGCGGCGGGCATTGAGTTAACCTCCAAACTTCAGCCCGGCGAAATGCCGGGCTTTTTCTTGCGCGGCGGGCTCAGCCCTCAGCGGTCGAACGGAATAGCCTCTACCCTGTCCCTGACATCCGGCGCAAAGTGTGGGGACGCGGGGCTTTTAAGCTGTTGTTCTTGCAGCCCAAACATCCTAGTTTGCGCCCTGGTTTTTCTCAGACAGGTGAAGTTCAAGCATCTTGCCTCCTCCAGCCCGTCAATCCGCCTCCGTTGGCGCCGTGCGCCGCTCCTTCGCCCCTTGGGCGAATCCCGATGCCAAGCCGCTCATCCGCTTCGAGAACGTCACGAAACGTTTCGGCGATTCCACAGCGGTCGATCATCTCTCCCTGAACATCTTCGAAGGCGAGTTCTTCTGCCTGCTCGGCCCCTCCGGCTGCGGCAAGACCACCTTGATGCGCATGCTCGCCGGCTTCGAGACGCCGACCGAGGGCACGATCACCTTAGGCGACCAGAACCTGGCGGGCGTGCCGCCCTATCGTCGGCCGGTGAACATGATGTTCCAGTCCTATGCGCTCTTTCCGCATATGAGCGTGGAGAAGAACATCGCCTTCGGGCTCAAGCAGGATGGGATGCCCAAAGACCAGATCGCGGACCGGGTCGGCGAGATGCTGCGCCTCGTGCAGCTCGAGAAGCTCGCCCGCCGCTATCCGAGCCAGCTCTCTGGCGGCCAGCGCCAGCGCGTGGCGCTCGCCCGTGCGCTTGCCAAGAAGCCCAAGGTGCTGCTCCTCGACGAGCCGCTCGGCGCCCTCGACAAGAAGCTGCGCGAGGAGACCCAGTTCGAGCTGATGGACATCCAGCATGATCTCCACATGACCTTCGTGGTCGTCACTCACGACCAGGAAGAGGCCATGACCATGGCCGACCGGATCGCCGTCATGGATCACGGCCGGATCGTGCAGGTCGCCACGCCCGGTGAGATTTACGAGCAGCCCAAGACCCGATTCATCGCCGAGTTCGTCGGCGATGTGAACATCATCGAAGGCCATGTGCAGGGCCAGGAAAACGGCCTCTGGCGGGTGAAGACATCGTCCGCCGAAGTACCGCTCACCATCGACGATCCGGACGAGGTGCTGCATTCCGGTCAGGCTGTGGCGATTGCCGTGCGCCCGGAAAAGATGGTGATCCAGCGCGACCCGCCGGGGCAGGGCGCCATCAACGTGCTCACCGGCGAAGTGTGGGACATCGGCTATCTCGGCGACTGGACCGTTTACCGTGTCAAGCTCGCCACCGGCGAGATCCTGCGCGTCACCCGCGCCAATGCCTCCCGCTTCGTCCAAAGCCCCATCGAGTGGGACGAGCAGGTCTATGTCACCTTCGCGCCGGATGCGGCGGTGATCCTGGCGGAATAGCCATGATGGAACGCACCCTCATGCGGCGCCTCACCGCAGGTCTCGTGCCTGCCGTGCCTTATCTCTGGCTCGGCGTGCTCTTCCTCGTGCCGTTCCTCATCGTCCTCAAGATCAGCCTGTCGGACCCGGCAGTGGCCCAGCCGCCCTACAAGCCCGTCTTCGAGTGGAGCGACATCGCCGGTTTCTTCGGCGCACTGGACTTCGAGAATTTCATCCTGCTGGTCGAGGACGATCTCTATTTCCGCGCGACGCTCTCGTCGGTGCGCATCGCCGCCGTGTCCACATTGCTGCTGCTGCTCGTGGGCTTTCCCATCGCCTATGGCATGGCGCGCGCGCCGGAGCGCTACCGGGCACTGCTGGTCGCGGCGATCATCCTGCCGTTCTGGACGAGTTTCCTGATCCGCATCTATGCCTGGGTGGCGATCCTCAAGCCCGAAGGGCTGCTCACGCAGGTGCTCATGGCAGTTGGCCTGATTTCGGAGCCTCTCGACATCCTCAACACCGAGACGGCGGTCTATATCGGCATCGTCTATGCCTACCTCCCGTTCATGGTGCTGCCGCTCTACGCGACGCTGGAGAAGATGGACGACACGCTGCTCGAGGCGGCGCTCGATCTCGGCTCAACGCCCTGGCGCTCGTTCTGGACCATCACAGTGCCGCTCGCCATGCCGGGCATCATTGCAGGCTCACTCCTGTGCTTCATCCCGGCGGTGGGCGAGTTCGTGATCCCGGATCTGCTCGGCGGCTCCGAGACCCTGATGATCGGACGCCAGCTTTGGAGCGAGTTCTTCTCGAACCGCGACTGGCCGCTCGCCTCCGCGGTCGCTATCCTGCTGCTCATCATTCTCGTCGTGCCCATCGTAATCTACCGCGATGTCGAGGCCCGGCGCGTGGAGGCGCGGCCATGAACCGGCGTCTGAGCGCCTTCAACGTCACCTCGCTGGTGATCGGCTTCGCGTTCCTGTACCTGCCGATCCTGCTGCTGGTGCTCTATTCCTTCAACGCCTCGCGGCTCGTCACCGTGTGGGGCGGTTTCTCCACCCAATGGTACGGCGCGCTGTTCCGCAATGAGGCGCTCATGGAAGCAGCCTGGGTGACGCTGCGTGTTGCGTTCCTGTCCGCAACGCTGGCAACCGTTCTCGGCACGCTTGCAGCGCTCGCGCTCACGCGCTACGGGCGCTTTCCCGGACGGACGCTGTTCACCGGCATGGTCTATGCACCCATGGTCATGCCGGAGGTCATCACCGGTCTGTCCCTGCTGCTGTTCTTCGTGGCTGTCGATTTCGACCGGGGTTTCTGGACCATTACGCTGGCTCACACCACGCTCACCATGTGCTTCGTGACCGTGGTGGTGCAGTCGCGCCTCATGACCTTTGATCGTTCACTGGAAGAAGCCGCGATGGATCTCGGTGCGCCGCCCCTGCGCACGTTCTTTTCGGTGACGCTGCCGCTGATTGCGCCCTCCATCGTGGCGGGCTTCCTGCTCGCCTTCACCCTGTCGATGGACGATCTGGTGATCGCGAGCTTCAACGCGGGTCCTGGCGCCACCACACTGCCGATCAAGATTTACAGCGCGGTGCGGCTCGGGCTCTCGCCGGAGGTCAATGCGGCCTCAGCCATCCTGATCGGGATCGTGACTCTCGGGGTGATCTCGGCAACCTTATTGAGCAAGCGCTCGATCTTAAGCTCGCGCCGCAACGCTCATTGAGCCGTGGCCTGCGGGCCTTGCTCGCCGGCCGGCACGCGCTGCGACGGGAAGAGCGGCTTTGCCGCCCCCGACCGCTCGATGAGCGAGCGCACCTGGGGGCTGACGGTGACATTGTCCCAATCGCCTGTGACGTCGAAGGCAAGGGCAGGGGATTGCCCCGCCGGTGCAGTGACCGACGCGATGCCTGCCGTGACCTGAAGCGTGCGATCCACCATCAGCACCTGCCCGCGAAGCTGGGCCTGCACGGACGGGCCTTTCAGCTTGCCCTCGACGATCTCGCCGATGCCGTCCTGCATCACGACCTGCGCTTCGGCCTTGGCGAAAGGCGTACGGCCGCCCTTCCAGTTCAGGGATGCGAGAAGAGGACGCTTTTCCACGCGGCGAAGGGCGTCTTCGAGATTGATCCCCAACAGTTCACCGTCCGTCAGCTCGATCGAGGAGCGGCCCGCCGCCTGACGGATCACGTCGGCCGGGTTGCGGCCCTGTCCATCGAAGCTGAACTGCCCCTGGGCACGGCCCGTGATCCAGCGTGGCTCGCCGGCAGCCGCCAGGAAGGGGGCGATCTGCACCCCTGAAAAGGTCCCCTGGCTCTTGAAGTCGACGAGGCCGTTCTGGGCTGCCAGCGACAACCGCCCCTTCAAGGTGCCGTCATAGAAGGCAGCCCGCCCGATGGAGGCCTCGATGCGGCCGGGCTGGATGAGCACGCTGGCGGCCATATCGTCGAGGCTCAGGCGCCCAAGGCTGGCAGTCGAAGCCGAAAGGCGAAGGTCAAGGTCGGAGCCCGTCGCTCCGGCCAGGTTGATCGCTTCCTCGCTCCACGCGCCTGAGGAGGTGCGTGTCTGGTTGAACGGGGCGAAAAGGTCGGACAGGTTGAGCGTAACTGCCGCCAGGGTGCCGGCGATGACCGGCCGTTCCGTATCGAACCGGACGCCCAAGGTGCCCTCCAGCTTGTCGGAGCCCAGGGTGATGGCGACTGCAGGCCAGGACAGGCGGCGGCGGTCCAAGGAGAAGTCGCCGCTGATCGAGAGAGCCCGCAGCAGGGATCCGAAGGGAAGATCCATTCCGCTCCAGCGGGTGAAGTCACGCACCGAAGCGGTCTTGATGGTGCTTTCCCCCGTGATGCGTGGCCCATCCCCGAGATGCGCTTCCCCCTCGGCGGTGAGGCGGGCGCTGGGTGCGGACAGGGTCAGGGAGAACGGGCTAATCTTGTTGGCCGCAAGCAGGTCCGGGAAGACCGAGGCTTGCTCCAGGGAAACCACTTCGTCGCGCCATTGAGCGGACCCTGACAGCGTCATGGGTTCGGACGGGTCCACCCACCGGACGATGGCATTGAGCCCGTCAAGATTGCTGTCCTTCAGGTCGGTCCAGCGCACCGAGGATTTCGTCAACACCAGCCGGCGGGCATGGGTTTCGGTCGCGCGGTCCTTGAAGATCTCCGTCCATTTGACGGCCTGGAGCTTCTGGGCCGAGGCGGTGATGCGGGTTTCCGTCAGGTCGAAGTCGGACAGGTCGATCCGGCCGAAGAGCAGCGGCAGGATGCGCAACTCGCCCCTCAGGGTGCCGCCTTCCGCCTTGAGAGCCCCGTCCGGAAACTCAAGCACCACATTCTCGAACTTGACCCGTGGGATGGGCAGCACCGCGAAGGTGCTCCGGCCCCTGACCGTCAGGTCGAGGCCATAGCGGCTTCTCACATGCTCCTTCAACTCCGCCGACAGGCCGCCTCCCGGCAATGTCCAGGGGGAGGCCGCCGTCCCGAGAACGGCAAGCGAAATCAAGGCGATGAGAAAGACAACGCGGCGGGACATGGAATGAGTGTTGTAAACCTTGAGCGCTGCCTCGCAAGCGGTGAAGAGGAGATGTCCTCAAGGCAGGGCCGAATTCATGAATCCTATCCATATATCCATACGAAGGGATTGTCTAAATTGAGGCCAGGTTGCAGGGTGGCCGCCATTCGAACCGCGACACTTCGAACGGGCAGGCTCCTGCCCACAAGGAGAGGATTTGATGGATAAGGTTTACAGCGATGCAAGCTCGGCGCTGGCTGGCCTGGTCAAGGATGGCATGACCATCATGGCCGGGGGGTTCGGCCTCTGCGGCATTCCGGAGGCGCTGATCGAGGCGATTCGTGATTCGGGAGCGAAGGGCCTGACCTTCATCTCCAACAATGCGGGCGTGGACGGGGTCGGCCTCGGCCGCCTTCTGGAAACCCGCCAGATCCGCAAGATGATCAGTTCTTACGTGGGCGAGAACAAGCTCTTCGCCCAGCAGTACCTCTCCGGCGAGCTGGAGCTTGAGTTCAACCCGCAGGGCACGCTGGCCGAGCGCATCCGTGCCGGCGGCGCCGGCATCCCGGCCTTCTACACCAAGACCGGTGTGGGCACGCTGATTGCTGAGGGCAAGGAAGTGCGCGAGTTCAACGGCGAGAAATACGTCATGGAGACCGGGCTGTTCGCCGACATCTCCATCGTCCATGCCTGGAAGGGCGATACGGAAGGCAACCTCGTCTACCGGAAGACCGCCCGCAACTTCAACCCGATGATGGCCACCGCCTCGCGCATGACCATTGCCGAAGTCGAGCATCTGGTGCCGGCCGGCGAGATCGACCCGGATTGCATGCACACCCCGGGCATCTTCGTGAAGCGCATGGTGCATGTGCCGAACCCGGTCAAACACATCGAGCAACGCACGATCCGCAAGCGCACGGACGCCGCCGTGCTGGCGGGAGCAGGGGAGGAAGTCTGATGCCTTGGACCCGTGAACAGATGGCCGCCCGCGCGGCCAAGGAGCTGCGCGACGGCTTCTACGTGAATCTCGGCATCGGCATCCCGACCCTCGTGTCCAACTTCATTCCGAAGGGCATGCGCGTTCAGCTCCAGTCGGAGAACGGCATGCTGGGCATGGGCCCGTTCCCCTTCGAGGGCGAGGAGGACGCAGACCTCATCAATGCCGGCAAGCAGACGATCACCGAGCTGCCGACCACGAGCTATTTCTCGTCCGCCGATTCCTTCGGCATGATCCGCGGCGGCCATATCGACCTGTCGATCCTCGGCGCCATGCAGGTGGCCCAGAATGGCGATCTCGCCAACTGGATGATCCCCGGCAAGATGGTGAAGGGCATGGGCGGCGCCATGGACCTCGTGGCAGGCGTGAAACGCGTCGTCGTGGTCATGGAGCATGTGGCGAAGGCCAAGGACGGCTCTGAAGATCCCAAGCTCCTGAAGGAGTGCAACCTGCCCCTGACCGGCACCGCCGTGGTCGATCTGGTGATCACCGATCTCGGCGTCTTCAGCATCGACAAGAAGGGCGGCTCCGGCATGACCCTGATCGAACTCGCCGACAGTGTGACGGTCGAGGAGATCAAGGCCAAGACGGCAGCGGACTTCAAAGTCGATTTGAACGGCAAGCAGGCTGCTTGACGCGCACCACGGAGCCTCATCCTGAGGAGCGAGCTTGCTCGCATCTCGAAGGGCGAGGCGTCTCCAGCGCACACTGGATCCTCCTTCAAGACGCCGCTCTCAGCGCCTCCTCAGGATGAGGACAGAGACAGAATAGAATTCAAAAGCGGCTCTTACGGCTGCTTTTTCTTTATGAAACCGGTGTTTCCGCTGCTTTCGGCTGCGCCTCGGCGCTGCGCACCAGTTGGATGACCGGAACGAGCCCGACCAGCACGATGACCAACGCGGCCAGCGATCCATCCTCGAAGCGCCCGCGCGAGGCATAGTTGTAGACGAGCGTCGAGAGCGTTTCCGTGTTGAGGGGCCGCAGCAGCAGGGTTGCGGGCAGTTCCTTGATGCAGTCGACGAAGATCAGCAGGGCGGCGCTTGCGAGCGCCGGCCGCATGAGCGGAATCTGGATCTTCCAGACCATCTCCCGCCGCGACGCTCCGAGCGTGCGCGCTGCATCCTCGAGACTCGGCGACACCCGGTCGAGGCCTGCCGAGAGGGAGCCCGTTGCAATCGACAGGAAGCGGATCACGTAGGCGATGATGATGCCGCCCGCGGCGCCCATGAGCAGGAGGCCGAGACGCTCGCCGGTCAGGTGGCGCCAGATCGTGCCGATCAGGTTGTCGAACCCCACCAGCGGCGTCATGAGGCCCAGCGCCAGGACAGTGCCCGGCAGGGCATAGCCAAGTCCCGCCGCAAGGAGCGCTCCCTTGGTCAGGGAGTTCTTGGACAGGCGTGCGGCCGAGACCAGAAGGACGGCAAGGGCCAGCACCAGAAGGGTTGCGACCACGGAAAGGCCGATTGTCGTCATGAAGTGAGCGAGGAAGTCCGTGTCGAACTGCTCGACGAGGCCCCCGCGCAGCGTTTCTCGTAAGAGAAACCCCGTCGGCAGGATGAAGCCCAGAAGGACCGGCATTGCGCAGAGCAGGGACGCCGTCCAAGCGCGTCCACCTTTGAGCGTGACGGGGTGCACCGTGCGATGGCGTTTCGGCGAGAGGGCATAGCGCCTGTCCCGCCGCCCGTAGCGTTCGATCAGGATCAGGCCGACGACGAAAGCCAGCATGACGCAGGCGATCTGCGCCGCGCCCGCGAGGCTGCCCCGGTTGAGCCAGGTGTTGTACACGGACACCGTGAGGGTGCGCACGCCGAGATATTCGCTTGCGCCGATATCGTTGAGCGCTTCCAGCAGCGCCAGCGAAAGGCCGACGGCCAGCGCTGGGCGTGCAAGGGGAAGAGCGATGATGCGGAAGAGCTTGATGCGGCTCGCGCCCAAGGTGCGCGCCACCTCCAGCATGCTCGCGCTCTGCGTCAGGAACATCGCCCGCGCGGCGATGTAGATGTAGGGGTAGAGCACCGCGGACATGACGAGGATGCAGCCGGGCAGCGAGCGGATTTCCGGAAACCAGTACTCGGACCGCGACCGCCAGCCCATGAAGTCGCGCAGGGCCATCTGCACGAGTCCTGCGGAATCGAAGATTTCCACATAGATGTAGGCCGTGATGTAGGTGGGCACGGCGAGCGGCAGCGGCAGGAGCCACACCAGGATATTGCGTCCGGGGAAGCGATGAGCCGTGACGAGCCAGGCCGTCGTGACGCCCATGGACCCTGCGACGAGGGCGACGCCGGCGAGCAGGGCGATCGTGTCGATCGTGCTCGCCGGCAGCACATTGGCGATGAGATGCGGCCAGATTTCCGCGTCGCCCTCGGCCGCGATGCCGAGGAGGGCGCCGACCGGCAGAAGCACGAGCAGACCGACAGCCGCCAGGGCGGCAGAGAGCCACCAGGGAATACGTTTTGCCTTCGTCTGGGACGAGAAGCCGATGGCTGTTTGGGTTCTTGCGATCACGGTCAAACGGAAACGGCGCCACCGTTGCCGGTAGCGCCTCTCTGAAAAGCAAGTGGGCGGCTTAGAGCATCGGCCCCAAAAGTGGAAGGCACTTTTGGGACCAAGCCGATGCTCACTCCCTCAGAAGCGCATCGTACGGCGCGAAAAACCGGATCCACTTTTTCGCACGATGCGCTGGAGCCGCCCACTGTCTTATTGGTCGAAGCCAACCTTGTCGACCAGCTCGCTGGCCTTCTTGCGGAGCTCGGCGATCTTAGCGATCTGCACGTTATCGGCCTTGAGCTCACCGAAGGACGCGATGGTCGGGTGGATCTTGATGCCGGCCTTGATCGGGTATTCCGAGTTGAGCTCGGCATGGATCTGCTGGGATGCGTCGGAGACCATGTACTCCATGAACTTCATGGCATTGGCCTTGTTCGGAGCGTTCTTGGCCAGCGCGAGGCCGGACACGTTCACGTGCGTGCCGCCGCCCTCGAAAGTCGGCAGGATCACGTTGATCGCCTGGCCCCACTTCTTCTGCTCCTCGTCCTTGCCGTTGAGCATGAGCGAGACGTAGTAGGTGTTGCCGACAGCGATGTCGCAGACGCCGGCCAGGATGTCCTTGGCCTGCTCGCGGTCGCCGCCCGAAGGCTTCTTGGCGAGGTTCGCCTTCACGCCCTTCAGCCATTCCTCGGCCTTCGCCTCGCCCTTGTGAGCGATCATCGCGGCGATCAGGCTGATGTTGTAAAGGTGCTGGCCCGAGCGGATGCAGACCTTGCCCTTCCACTTGGGATCGGCGAGCTCCTCATAGGAGATCTTGTCCTGCTTCACACGCTCCTTCGAGGCGTACACGACGCGGCCACGCAGGGCGATGCCGAACCAGTGGCCTTCCGGATCGCGATAGGCTGCCGGGATGACCTTCTCGAGCGCTTCGGACTTCACGGCTTGCGTCACGCCGTAATCCTTGGCGGCTGCCAGGCGGCCGATATCAACCGTGATGATCACGTCGGCCGGGCTGTTCGCGCCCTCGGTGCGAATGCGCTCCTCGAGGCCGTTGTTGATGAAGATCGTGTTGACCTTGATCCCGGTCTCCTTGGTGAACTCGTCAAGGACGGGCTTGATCAGGCCGGGCTCGCGGGTGGTGTAGATGTTCAGCACTTCCTCGGCCGAGGCGGAGAGGCTTGAGCCGGCCAGAGCACCAAGAGCAGCCGCCCCGCAGAGCAGGCCGCGCGCAAACGAGAGGTTCGCCATCACAGGTTCCTTCAGAATTGATCATGGGCGGCGTAGTGCCGTGTCCCATTGATGCTGCAAGAACCACGATCGCACTTTGGGGTCAATTAAAAAGCAAATCAAATCAATAACTTATAAGAATTCTAAACTGCCAATTTCTTATAATTCTTCTAAGCTGAGGCGGCTTTCCTGACCGTCTCGACTTCCGGCAGGGCGGCGCGGAGACGGGCTATCTCCTCTTCCATCTTCTGCATGTTGTTAAACAGCCGCTCGCTGGCGAGACGGAGGAAATAGAAGCCGAACTGAGGGTTCTGGAAATAGAGCTGGCGCACCTCGTCGTAGGAGATGCTCAGCACTTCGCCCGCTTCGACGCATTCCAGGGTCTGGGTGCGGGTGTTGTCCGGGGAGAGGAAGCCCATCTCGCCGACCACCTGCCCCTGCACCAGCTCGATGCCCATCTCCTTCAGGCGGTAGCGCCCGGAAATCGTATAGAACATGCAGGTGGCGACATCGCCCTTGGCGAACAGCACCTCTCCGGCCTTTGTCCTGCTGCGGGTCATGAAGGGCTTGAGCCACTCCATGGATAGATCGCTTTTGGAGGCCTGCTTTACGCGCTTGATCAGGCCCAGCATCTGGTAGAGCCGCACGCTGTTGATCGGCAGCAGGATCAGGTTGGCGACGACGCCTGGAATATTGCCGAGATAGGCGGAGACGATCAGCGAACAGATGTTTGCGCCGATCCCGATGCAGCGCAGCGGGATGATCGTCTTCATCGCGCAGCCCGCAATCGCCAGCGCTGCCCCCAGCCAGCCGATGGCCTCAACCCAGGTGATGGACCAAGTCATGGAATTTCGCCCGCATTCTTATGTCACGTTAGGGCATATACCATCGGAATAGGAATCTGCGCCAGCTACGCATTGGCGCAGGATCGATGCCGCGAGTTGCCGCCCCGACAGGATCAGGAACGGGGAGAGGCAGCCTGGCCAGGGACGCTCAGCGTCCGGCGCTGGACCGCCGTGCGAGCGCTCTGGCTGGCGGCCGGCACCCGTGGCGGCTGGCCGGAGACGGAAGGCGGGGGCGGAACAGGATCGCGGGGCAGGACGCCGACAGGACCCGTGGAGGCAACACAGCCGCCCAGGGTGAAGCCGGCGAAAAGAAGTGCTGAAACGGTGACGATGGTACGCATACGTGCCTCCACAAGAATCGATGCAGAAGCTAGACCATACGCAAGGGAAGTCGAGTCTTGCACAATTCGGGAAAGTTGCAGCTCGGGTCTCCTCGGCACAGGCGCGAAGCCTAGTTATCAATCAAAGCCTTGAGAGGGCCCCATGGAGGACCGTGAGTTCGTGCAGATTCGGGCATTATCGCCAGCGGTGGGAGCGTCGCGCCGTACCGTTGGAGGCTTGATCCTTCTCGTCCTCTGCGCGGGATCTGCCGCGGCCAAGTGTCAGGATGCGCCAAGTCCTGGCGTCGACTGGTCCGGATGCTCCAAGGCGCGCCTCGTCCTCACCGGTGAGGATCTGACCGGAACGATCTTCCAGCGTTCTCTCCTGACCCTGAGCGACTTCGCATCGTCGAAGATGGCAGGAGCCAACCTGAGCGAAACCGAGGTGAGCCGCACCCGCTTCGAGGGAGCGGACCTGTCGCGTGCCGACTTCACCAAGGCCCTCGGCTGGCGGGCCAATTTCGGGCAGGCCACTCTCATTGGGACGGTGTTCGTCTCGTCCGATATGAGCCGCTCCAACTTCGCCCAGGCCAAGGCTGCAGGGGCAAACTTCAACAAGGCCGAACTGAACCGGTCCGACTTCAGCGGCGCGGATCTGACGGGAGCGAACCTGGCCAAGGCGGAACTCGCCCGTGTGCTGTTTCAGAGCGCCAGGGTGACGGGCGTGGATTTCAGCTACTCCAATCTATCCCGTGCTCGCCTCATCGGGCTCGATCTTCAAGGGGCGAATTTCACCGGGACCTACATGTTCCTGGCCCAGATCGGCGGCTCGGACCTGAGCCGCGCGGTTGGACTGACCCAGGCCCAAGTCGATATTGCCTGCGGCACGGCGCAGACCAAGCTTCCAGGGGGCCTGGCGCAACCGAAATCCTGGCCCTGCAAGGAAGAGGAGGACTGATCGCCCGGTCGCTTCTGAAACCAAGCCCGAGCGTGGCCGTTGTCTCTGATGAGAACGTTCGGGTTGGAAGCCGGGTGCCTGTTCTCTTCAGGTCTTCCTTGTCTCTGAAGGAGTGCGTTCGATTTGACCACGCTCAAAGAATTCGAGGATGCCCTGCGCGAGCAGGGAATGCACATGGCGCTCGCCATCCTGCAGAAGCTGCGGGATCGGGACCGCACCAAGCGTTCGGTGGCCCCTGCGCGACGGATCGCTGGGAAGAAGATGACACCGGAACTCGCCCGGCACATCCTGGAGCTTCACGCGACGACGGAGATGACCCAGCAGGAGATCGCCTTCCAGCTTGGGGTCAACCAGGGCCGCGTCAACGAGGTCATCAAACGCGGCAAGTGGCTGGACGAAAATCCGGCGGCCCCTGAGGCTATCGCACGGGACAAGGCCAAGGCGCGGATGACCGGTCCGGACCCTCGAAAAAGGTCTGAGAAGCGGGACATTCGAGCATCCTCGCCTTCAGACAAGAAACGCCCAAGCCCGAAGGCAGGCGCTCAGGCTCAATTGCTGCTTGGAGACTTATGAGGCTTGCTGGGTCGCTTGTAGCGAAATTTCCAGAAAAAACCCCGCCCGGTGGGGCAGGGTTGAGTGATCTCCTCGCCTTCGGTTGTCAAGCCGAAAACGTAGATATTAGGGCATTCGCGAATAGCAATGTCAATCAGTTTTAACAATCTGTTAAGAGACTTATTTTCAGGATCTATAGATAATATTCTTAATTACAAAGGTAGTACTACTTTTTTGCCACTTGAATACTTGAGGTTTGCTCAAGTGTTGCTGCTTTGCCATAGCATTCCCTTGTCCAAGGAGCGTAAGTATTGCCCGTGGATCCTCACAACAAGGGGTTACGGTCATGAGAAAGTGCGTACTTAGCCTCCTGACAGGGGCTGCCGGCCTTACGCTTGCGGCAGCCGCTGCCTCTGCTGCGGACCTCCCGGCCCGCGCAGCTCCGCCTCCGGTGCCCTTCGTTGCGGCGGCCCCGATTTTCACCTGGAGCGGCTTCTACGGCGGCGTGAACGCCGGTTGGGGCTGGCGCAGTGACGACGAAGAAACCGTCGTCCTCGGCGGTGCAGCACCTGGGACGCTGATATTCCCGGACAATGGCGACGGCGGTTTCACGGGCGGCGCCCAGATCGGCTACAACTACCAGATCGGCTCCTTCGTGATCGGCGTCGAGACCGACATTCAGTGGGCGGATACCGATGAGAGCGAAGACGTCAGGTTCATCCCGGCCGGCACGGTCGGAACCTTCGTGCCTGGCGAGTTTGACAGCAACCTGTCGGATTGGTTCGGCACGGTTCGTGCCCGTGCAGGCGTCGCGTTCGACCGCGTGCTGATCTATGCCACAGGTGGCCTTGCCTACTCGGAGGATACCACCGGCTGGGTCGCAGGCGGCGGCGTGGAGTGGGCTTTGCCCGTAAACTGGTTCGGCTCCTCGGCCGTTACCTTCGGCATTGAGGGCTTGTGGCTCAGCTTCGATGAAGACGATGACGACTTCGACGGCGTAGTCGGAACCTTCACGCCTGCCGGCGGTGGAGCTGCCATTCCGGTGGTGGCGCCCAGCGGAGGGGACGACGAGAACGACTTCTTCGTCGCCCGGGCCAAGCTGAACTTCAAGTTCGGCACGTACTAGGGGTGCTTGGCCTCTGAACGACAAGGTCCGGGGAAACCCGGACCTAACCTCGTTGCCTGAATCGGGCGAACAGGCAGCACTGGATGCTGAAGAGGGGAAATTGGCCGCGACCCGTCCTTGAAGGATCTGTGGTCGCGGCCCCGGCCCGTAGTTGCCCCCACGGGAAGCTCAGCTCTAGAGCATCGGACCGGAACTAGGACTCTACGGCTTCTGCGCGGGCTGGAGTTGTGATTCACTGCCTGGAACGGGAG
>NZ_JACXAB010000032.1 GCF_014699075.1 Microvirga sp.
AGGGTCAAGATGAGTGAATCACGAAGCCACCACGCCGCATAGCCCCAACGACTCCGTCAGAACTGCCGTTGCTCTAGTCGGAAATGGAGGTCTGTCGGGTTTCGAGGGCGATGATACCCTCACTGGTGGCGACAGGGCCGACATCCTCATGGGCGGTCTCGGCGCTGATATCCTTGATGGCGGCGATGGTTTCGACCTCGCCAGCTATGCGCAATCTTCTGCCGGTGTCGTCGCGAACCTATCGAACGCAGCCGAGAACACTGGCGAGGCGGCGGGCGACAATTATACATTGATCGAGGGCTTTCAAGGCTCGGCCTATGCCGACGAACTCACCGGCAGCAATCTGAACAATGAGCTTAACGGCAACGGCGGCAACGACACCCTGAAGGGCCGCGGTGGTGCCGACTGGCTCTACGGCGGTGCCGGCTATGACTTTGCCAGCTATACGGATGCGACATACAGCGTGGTGGCGAACCTGTCCAATGCGCGAGAGAACGCCGGTGATGCAGCCGGCGACGTGTACATCAGCATCGAGGCGCTCTCCGGGTCCGCTCACAACGACACGCTCACGGGCAACTGGGACGGCAACAACCTCTATGGCCACAATGGCGACGACCGCCTCGTAGGCCTTGCCGGCCGCGACTACCTGGTGGGCGGCGCCGGCAACGACATGCTCATCGGCGGCACGGAGGCCGACTGGCTCGTGGGCGGAGCGGGCACGGACCTGGCCGGCTACACCACAGGGGTGACCGCCAGCCTGCTTGACGCGTCGCAGAACACCGGCGACGCCGCCGGTGACACCTACGAGAGCATCGAGGGCTTGGCCGGCTCGAACTTTGCCGACCATCTCACGGGCGATCACGGCAACAACACCATCTATGGCCACCTTGGCCACGACACGATCTTCGGCCACTTCGGCAACGACCGCCTCTATGCCGGCGACGACAACGACCGGCTCGACGGCGGCTCAGGAGCCGACACGCTCAATGGCGGCGAAGGCTTCGATTATGCCGAGTACCGCACGGCGGAGTCGGGTGTGGTGGCGGATCTGCTCTACGCGGGCCGGAATACGGGCGATGCCGCAGGTGATGTGTATGTGGCGATCGAAGGTCTTGCCGGCTCGTCCTTCAGCGACGATCGGAGCGGCAACGATCTCGGCAACGAGATCTACGGCTTGGGCGGCAACGACGCTCTGGAAGGCCGCGGTGGGGCCGACTGGCTGTATGGCGGCGAAGGCCATGACTTTGCCACCTACTACGGAGCCACGGCGGGTGTTGAGGCCAACCTGTCGGAGAGCTGGCGCAACCAGGGCGAGGCGGCAGGCGATATGTACTTCTCCATCGAGGGGCTGGCGGGCTCCGCCTATGCCGACGCGCTGGGTGGCAACGAGCACTACAACGAGCTGTTCGGCCATGGCGGCAACGATCAGCTCTGGGGCTTTGGCGGCGGCGACTGGCTGGTGGGCGGGGAGGGCCACGACCTGCTGATCGGCGGGGCCGGCTCCGACTGGCTGACTGGCGGCAACGGCACCGACATCTTCCGCTTTGACGGGGTGCTGGGCGCAGGCAACGTGGATGTGGTCAACGACTTCGGCGTGGGCGGGCCTGACCTGCTGCAGCTGACGCGCAACACATTTTCGGCCTTTGCCAACCAGGGGGAGGTGTTTGGCTTCCAGCTGGCGATCGGGGCTGCGGCGACGACGACGGCGCACCGTCTGGTGTACAACAGCGGCACCGGCGACCTGTTCTACGATGCGGACGGAGCCGGCGGTGCAGCCCAGGTGCAGTTTGCCACGCTCGGCAAGGGCCTGGCCCTCTCCGCCTCAAGCTTCGCCCTGCTCTGGCTCTGAACACAACATACAGCTCAAGTCATAGAAAAAGGCCGGTGTCTCACGACACCGGCCTTTTGCATTGAGAGCGTCGAAGGTGAAAGCGCCTCAGGCGGCTGCATCCGCCAGGGCGATATCCGCATGCGTGGCTTCCGTGAGCGGCAGGTGGACCAGCACGATGGTGCCGATGCCTTCCTGGCTCTTGATGCGCAAGGAGCCGCCGTGCAGCTCGGTGAGCGAGCGAGCGATGGCGAGGCCGAGGCCGGAGCCCTTGTAGCTCTTCGAGAACTCGGTCTCGACCTGCTCGAAGGGCTGGCCGAGCTTGTGCAGGGCATGCGCCGGGATGCCGATGCCGTTGTCTTCCACATAGATGTTGACCGCGTTGCCGGCCTGGCGCGTGCGCACCGTGATGCAGCCGCCTTCGCTCGTGAACTTCGTGGCGTTCTGGAGCAGGTTGACCAGGATCTGGTGCAGGGCGCGCTCGTCGGCGGGCACCACGATGTCGTCGGGGTTCACGTCGACGGTGACGGAGAGGTTCTTGGCCTTGGTCTGCTCGCCCACCAGCTTGAGGGCGCGCTGGATCGAGGCGTGAACCTCCATCGGCTGCTTGGTGAGAGACGTGCGGCCGGCCTCGATGCGCGACATGTCGAGGATGTCGTTGATCACCGACAGAAGATACTGGCCGCTTGAACGGATATCGGTGCAGTATTCCTCGTACTTGTCCGAGCCGAGCGAGCCGAAGATGCCGCTCTGCATCACCTCCGCAAAGCCGATGATGGCGTTGAGCGGCGTGCGCAGCTCGTGGCTCATGTTGGCCAGGAACTCGGACTTGGCGCGGTTGGCGCTCTCGGCCTGCGCCTTCTGGTCGAGGTAGCGTTCGGCGAGGTCCGCGAGCTGGTGCGTCTGCGCCTCGAGCTTCTGGCGCGACTGCTTGAGATCGAGAACGGTGGCGATAAGTTCCTTCTCGGACTCGACGAGGCGGTGCTCATGGCGCTTCAACGCAGTAATGTCCGTGCCCACCGACACATAGCCGCCGTCCTTGGTGCGACGCTCGTTGATCTGCAGCCAGCGGCCATCCTGAAGACGAGCCTCGAAGGTGCGTGCGCCCACATCCTGCTGCTCGCGGCGCAGGAACTGGTGCTGCACCTCCGGCGGACGGCCGAGCGCCATCACTTCCGCATAAGACTTGCCCTGCAGCTGCGCATCGGCCGGCAGCTCGTGCAGCTTCTGGAACTTGGAATTGCAGAGCACGAGGTTGTTGTTGGCGTCCCACAGCACGAAGGCCTCGGAGATCGCCTCGATGGCGTCGTGCAGGCGGGCATCGGCCTTGGCGGTCTTCTCTTCGAGGCCACGCTGCTCGGTCACGTCCACGGCGATACCGACGAGATGGCTCGCTGCATCGTCCGGATCGTTCATCAGCTCGGCGCGGGCGCGCAGCCACACCCAGTCGCCCGTGATGCTGCGGATGCGGAACTCGTAATCGAGGAGCGAGGTGCTGGCCGAAGCGAGCTGTTCGGCAAGCGTGAAGAGATCCTGATCCTCGGGGTGGATCATGGCGTTCACTTCGCCGAAGGAGAGGAACTCGTCCTGGCGCTCGTAGCCGAGCAACTCGTACATGGAGTCGGACCAGTAGATGCGGCCGCGGCCGATGTCCCAATCCCACAGGCCGCAGCGGCCGCGGTTGAGAGCGGAGTCGATCCGGTCGCGCACCTTCTCGCAGACCTCGTCGGCGGCGCGGGCGCGGTTCGCCTGCATTACATAAGCCACGCCGATGCCGAGCAGCACCAGGATCGTGGCGCCGAGCAGCGAGACGTGACCGATAGTGCGCGTCCACCAGCCCGACAGGATGTGGGGCATGGGCTGCACGAGCGCGATCTGTCCCGATGAGGCGGCGAGCGAGCGAACGGTCGCCATGCCCTCAACGCCGCTGGGGAGCCGGACCGTCATCACGCCGGCGCGGTCGGCAAACAGCATCAGCGGCTGCGCTTCGCCTAGTATATCGGTGAGCTTTGCGGGGGCATTCGTCATCGGCGGATAAACGGCCTGAATGGCGCCTGCCTGATCGACCAGCATGAGCGTGCGGTTCTGCGTCAGGGCGCTGGGTGGCATGTCCTTGGCCAGGTCCTCCAGCTGCGCTGCAGCCTGCGCACCATTGGCGGGCGCACGAACAGCGCCGAGCTTCGCCGCCGAGAGAGATGCGATGATGTCGATGTCGCTGATGGCGTCGAAGAGCGTGTCCTTGCGGCCATCGCGGATCTGCACCCACGCGCTGCCGGCAAGCGTGATCAGAAACAGGATCAGGACCGCCGGAACCGCCAAGCGGAGCAGGGGCTCATATCGCTCGAGCCGTCGATAGGTGGGGTTCGCGTCTGATCGCGTAACCCCTAGAATCGTACCCGCACGCGCGGGTACGCATGCGGTCACCGCCCCCGCCATGCGATGCTTCCTCCGGAACCATTTGCGTCCTGTTTCGGAGGACGTGCCGCATCTCTCCGAATCACTAACAATAGAATCTTGAGCGGGTGATTTGTCTAGTTAGTAGAACCCGAAGGTTAATAAAAAATTTCCTATGTCGCGTTCCCTTGGGGAAATCTGGGACAACCTCATAACCTCTTCATCCATATAGGTTATTTCGATTGGCTTTCCTCAAGGGACCGGCTCACGATATCCCCTACATCGCGGGAAAGATTGGGCTTTTGCGCGATGGAGCGCAGGGCCTCTTCCGCATGTTTCCGCCGGCCGTTTTCCATCATCCGCCAGGTGCTGAAAGCGGTGAGAAGCCGGGCGGCCAGTTGCGGGTTCAGCTCGTCCGCGCGCAGGACGATCGAGGCGAGGAGCCGGTAGCCAGCGCCGTCTGCTCTGTTGAACTGAACCTGGTTCAGCATGGCAAAGCTGCCGATCAGCGAGCGCACCCGATTGGGGTTGCTGATGGAAAAGGCGGGATGCTGCATTAGGTTCTTCACCCGCTCAAGGGTTTCATCCTCGGGGATCGCAGCCTGCAGCGTGAACCATTTATCGATGACGAGAGGCTCGTTGCGGTAGCGCTCCCCGAACCAGGCGATGGCGTCCTCGCGCACAGTTCCGGGAATGGTCGTGAGCACGCTGAGCGAGGCGAGACGGTCCGTCATGTTGGTTGCGGACTGAAGTTGTTCCGAGGCCAGCGCTTCACCGGCACCGGGATCGGCTGCGGCAAGAAGATCGAGGCAGGCATTACGCAGGCTCCTGCGTCCGGCGCTGGCCGCATCCGGGCTGTAGGGGCCTGAATCGGTGAAGGTCGCATAGATGCGCTGCAGGCGCTCGGCACCGGCCACTCCGATGCGCCGGCGCAGCTCAGCACGGGCGCGGTGGATCGCATCCGGGTTCACATCCTGGCCGATCTCCTGCGCGATGTCGGCCTCGCTCGGAAGGGTCATGACGAGAGCCGCAAAGGCCGGATCGTTTTCCGCATCCCTGTCGATGAAGGCGCAGAGGGCGGTCGAGAATGCGTCGGTCTCCTCGACTGCAACCTGACCGTCGACGGAGAGGGAGGCCAGCAGCCGCATGGCAACGGTCTGTGCCGCCTGCCAGCGGTTGAACGCGTCCGTGTCGTGCTTCAGGAGAACGAGCAGTTCCTCGTTGGGCAGATCGAGCGAGACCTTCACCGGAGCCGAGAAGCCCCGGAAAAGGGACGGAACCGGCAGGGACGTCACGCCCGTGAAGGTAATGCTGTCGGCTGCCTTGTCGAGCAGGAACACGCCCCGGTCGTCCACCCGGTCGCAGGTGGCAGCCAGGGGCGATCCGTCATGCGAGACGAGACCGAGCGTGACCGGAATGGCCATGGGTTGCTTTGTCGCCTGCCCCGGTGTCGGGGGCGTGCTCTGGGTGAAATCGACACGATAGGTCTGCGCCGCCTCGTCGTAGTGGCTCTTGACCGTCACGCGAGGCGTTCCGGACTGCTTGTACCAGCGGGCGAAATGCGACAGGTCGCGGCCTGTGACCTCCGCGAAGCTGTTGAGAAAATCCTCGACCGTCGCGGCCGTGCCGTCGCAGCGCTCGAAATAGAGATCCATGCCGCGCCGGAAATCCTCCTCGCCGATGATCGTCTTGAGCATGCGGACGATCTCCGCGCCCTTCTCGTAGACCGTGGCGGTGTAGAAGTTGTTGATCTCGCGATACTGGTTCGGGCGCACCGGATGGGAGAGGGGGCTCGAATCCTCCAGGAACTGCCGGGCTCGCAGGGTCTTCACCTCGGCGATGCGATGCACCGGGCGGGAGCGCTCATCGGAAGAGAACTCCTGATCGCGGAAGACCGTCAGGCCCTCCTTGAGGCAGAGCTGGAACCAGTCGCGGCAGGTGACGCGGTTGCCGGACCAGTTGTGGAAATACTCGTGCGCGATGATCGCCTCGATATGAGCATAATCCATGTCAGTGGCGGTCTCATGGGATGCCAGCACGAATTTATCGTTGAAGATGTTGAGGCCCTTGTTCTCCATGGCTCCCATATTGAAATCCGACACGGCCACGATGTTGAACACGTCGAGGTCGTATTCCCGGCCGAAGGCCTGCTCGTCCCAGCGCATGGAGCGCTCAAGCGCATCCAGGGCATAATCGGCACGGTTCTCCTTGCCGGGCTCCACATAGATCGCAAGCTCCACCTCGCGCCCACTCATGGTGGTGAAGCTCTTGGCGACCCGGCCAAGCCGGCCTCCGACCAGAGCGAAGAGATAGGACGGCTTGGGATGCGGATCGTGCCAGACGGCGTAGAGCCGGCCGGTGTCGTCGATCGATCCGCTCTCGACGGGGTTGCCGTTGCCGAGGAGAACGGGAGCTTCCTCGCGGTCGGCCTCGATGCGCGTGGTATAAACGGAGAGAACGTCGGGCCGGTCGAGGAAATAGGTGATGCGCCGGAAGCCTTCCGCCTCGCATTGCGTGCAGTAGTTGCCGCTGGAGCGGTAGAGGCCCATGAGCTTGGTGTTCGCCGTCGGGTTGATCTCGGTCTCGATGGTCAGGGTGAACGCCTGCCGCGGCGCCTGCGCGATGGTGAGCGAATGCGGCGAGGCCTCGAACTCGTCGTCCGATAGGACGCGTCCGTCCAGTGCCACGGATCTCAGGTTCAACTCGTCGCCGTCGAGGACCAGGGGCGCATCGGAGCGCCCGGCCGGATTGGGCCTCATGACGAGCGTCGCGGTCACCCTGGTCTCCGTCGGGTGCAGCTTCACGTCGAGATCAACATGGTCGATCAGGAAGTCGCTGGGCCTGTAATCCTCAAGGCGAATGACGGAGGCTGTCTCGGTGCGCATCGGGTACCCGTATGAAACGAAGTTGCGTTGGTTCTAGGGCCTTGGGGAGGGACCGCCAGTCTGCTTGGCGCAGCAACGCTTAAAAGTCACGGGATCTTGGCCAAATCCAAGGCTTTTTCCGCGCAACAAAATGGTACCCCTTGATCTCCGGACGAAATACGCCATCACGTGAACTCCGCTCACGGAGACGATCATGGAATACCTGCACACGATGGTTCGCGTCTCGAACCTCGAACAATCCCTCGATTTCTTCTGCAACAAGTTCGGCCTGGTCGAAGTCCGCCGGATCGAAAACGAGAAGGGCCGCTTCACCCTCGTATTCCTGGCGGCGCCCGGCGACGTGGATAAGGCCCAGGACACCAGGGCGCCGCTGCTCGAGCTGACCTACAACTGGGACGAGCACGACTATGCCGGCGGTCGGAACTTCGGCCATCTCGCCTACCGGGTCGACGATATCTATGAAACCTGCCAGAGGCTGATGGATGCGGGCGTGACCATCAACCGTCCGCCCCGCGACGGCTACATGGCCTTCGTGAAGACCCCCGACAACATCTCCATCGAGCTGCTCCAGCGCGGCGAACCCAAGCCCTCGCAGGAGCCCTGGGCCTCCATGGCCAATACGGGCACCTGGTAACCTTAGCGCTCGGCTGCCCCCTCAACGGCCCCTTGGCGAAAAGGTCTTGCTCCGCCATTCTACCCGGCCCACCATAATAAAGCCGGGTCGAACCGGCGGAGGAACATCGTGGTACGAGACACAATCCGCTTCTGGCGACAGGGACGAGCAGTCGAGGTTTCGGGCTTCCATCCGCGCACCACGCTTCTGGACTATTTAAGGCTTCAGGAGCGTCGCGTGGGCACCAAGGAGGGTTGCGCGGAGGGCGATTGCGGCGCCTGCACCGTGGCTCTGGGCCGGCTGCGCGGCGGGCGGGTGCATTACGAGCCGGTCAATGCCTGCATCCTGCTCCTCGGCCAGATCGACGGAGCCGAGCTCATCACGGTCGAAGATCTCGCGGCTGGCGGCGAACTGCATCCTGTGCAGACTGCCATGGTGGACGCACACGGCTCCCAATGCGGCTTCTGCACCCCTGGCATCGTGATGAGCCTCTTTACGCTCTATCACGCGGGCGAGCGGCCCCTGAGCCGCGAGGCCGTCAACGATGCGCTTGCCGGCAATCTCTGCCGCTGCACGGGCTACCGGCCCATCGTCGATGCAGCCCTGCAGGCCTGCGGCGAAGCGCCCAACGATTCATTCGCCGCGAACATCGAGCAGAACGTGCAGGGTCCGACGGCGCTCTCTGATGGGCAGGATGTCTTCATCGGTGACGAGACACGCTTCTTTGCGGCGCCTGCCAGTGAAGATTCCCTTGCGGCACTTTACGCGCGGCACCCCGACGCCACCCTGGTGGCCGGCTGCACGGATGTGGGGCTGTGGATCACGAAGGGCATGGCCGAGATCGAGAAGGTGATCTGGCTCGGGCGCGTGACAGGCCTCGATAACATCGAGGAGACCTCAGATGTGCTTGGCATCGGCGCGACTGTCACCCATGCCGAGGCTCACCCGTCGCTTGCCCGCATCGATCCCGATCTTGGCGAGCTCATGCGCCGCTTCGGATCCTGGCAGGTGCGCGCTTCCGGCACCGTGGGCGGCAACATCGCCAACGGCTCGCCCATCGGCGATCTCGCGCCCGCGCTGATCGCATTGGGCTCCGTGCTCGAGCTGCGCCACGGCGATGCCACGCGCACCATGCCGCTTGAAAATTTCTTCATCGCCTATCGCAAGCAGGACCGCGTGCCCGGCGAGTTCGTGCGCCGCATCACGGTGCCGAAGTTGCGAGCCGATGAAGCCTTCCGCGCCTACAAGGTCTCCAAGCGTTTCGATGAGGACATCTCGTCCGCGATGGGCGCCTTCAAGTTCACGCTCGATGGGCGACGCATTTCTGAGGCTCGCGTGGCCTTCGGTGGTATGGCGGCGACTCCGAAGCGGGCGTTCGAGACGGAGCAGGCACTTGTTGGTCTCTCGCTTGATGAGCCCTCGACTTGGGGCGAGGCCATGGCGGCGATTGCGCGTGATTACCAGCCTCTCGACGATCATAGATCCTCAGCTGCGTATCGCGCCACGGTGGCGCGCAACCTCGTGTTCAAGGCCTTGAGCGAGACCGCATCGGGCGAGACCCGCGCCACGCGCATCATCGGCCAGCGCGACGCGCTCCAGGCGGCGGAGTAGGGCGATGAACGAGCAGCCAAAACTCGGCGCCCATTCCACCTCCCCCTTGAGGGGGGAGGTTGCGCCGGAGGCGCAGGAGGGGGTGGGAAACTCCACATCTGCGAATGTCACGCTGTCACCCCACCCCGGATCGCTGACGCGCTCCGACCCTCCCCCACCCAAGTCAGAAGCATCTGACTTGGGCAGGCAAGAACGGATCTCGGGAACACCCGAGATCCGGGGGGAGGATATCGAAGTCCTGCGCCACGTTCGCAAACCCCTGCCGCACGATTCCGGTCCGAAGCACGTTCAGGGCGTCGCGCAGTACATCGACGACATCCGCGAGCCCGAAGGCACGCTGCATGTGGCCATCGGCCAGTCGCCGAAAGCGCGCGGGCGGCTGATCTCCCTTGATGTCTCCGCCGTACGCGCTGTGCCCGGAGTCGTGGCGGTGCTCACAGCTGCCGACATACCCGGCAAGAATGACGTGTCGCCCGCCTTCGGCGACGATCCGCTCTTCGTCAACACCGAGATCGGTTTCTTAGGCCAGGCACTCTTTGCCGTCGTGGCCACGAGCCGTGACACCGCGCGCCGCGCGGTCAAAAAAGCCGTGATGGAGATCGAAGCCGAGACGCCGAGCGTCACGGTCGAGGATGCACTGGAGCGCCAGGAGACAGTACTGCCGGACTACGCATACGGCCGCGGCGATCCGGCTGCCGTCATCGCTCAGGCGCCGAAGAGGCTGGAAGGTCAGTTCCGCGTCGGCGGGCAGGAGCATTTCTATCTCGAAGGCCAGGTCGCCATGGCGATCCCGGGCGAGGACGGCGACATTCACGTCTATTCCTCGACCCAGCATCCTACGGAAGTGCAGCACGTGGTTGCCCGCGTGCTCGACATTCCCGATGCCTACGTCATCTGCGAGACGCGCCGCATGGGCGGCGGCTTCGGCGGCAAGGAAAGCCAGGCGACGCAATGGGCCGTCACCGCAGCACTCGCAGCGCGTGTGACCGGGCGCCCGTGCAAGCTGCGCCTCGACCGGGACGATGACTTCATCCTCACGGGCAAGCGCCACGACTTCCGCTGCGACTGGAAGGTCGGCGTCGACGAGAAGGGGCGCATCCAGGGCTATGCGGTCGATCTCTTGGCCCGCTGCGGTTATTCGGCGGATCTCTCCGCCGGCGTGGTGGATCGCGCCATGTTCCACGCGGACAATGCCTATTGGATGCCGGCCGTCCATATCGCCTCGAAGCGGCTCAAGACCAACACCGTGTCCAACACGGCCTTCCGTGGCTTCGGCGGTCCACAGGGCATGCTCGCCATCGAGCACGTGATGGACCAGATCGCCTGGGCGACGGGTCGCGATCCGCTCGACGTACGCTATGCCAACTTCTACCGGCCGGGCGAGAACGTCACGCCCTACGGCATGGAGGTGGAGGAGACCGACACACTGGTCAATCTCGTGCGCACGTTGGAAGAGACCTCGAACTACCGCGCGCGCCGCGAGGAAATCGCGGCCTTCAATGCCGCCTCGCCGATCATGAAGCGCGGGCTGGCGCTCACGCCGGTGAAGTTCGGCATCAGCTTCACGCTCACGCACATGAATCAGGCCGGCGCGCTGGTGCATGTGTATCAGGACGGCTCCGTGCATCTGAACCACGGCGGCACCGAGATGGGGCAGGGGCTCTACATCAAGGTGGCGCAGGTGGTGGCGGAGGAATTCGGCATCGCCATGGAGCGTGTGCGCATCACCGCGACCACGACCGCGAAGGTGCCCAACACCTCGCCGACGGCCGCCTCATCCGGTTCCGATCTCAACGGCATGGCCGCAAAGGTCGCAGCGGGCGCGATCAAGAAGCGCATGATCGCTTATGCGTCCGAGGCCTACGGGGTGCCGGAGGAGCAGATCGAATTCCGCGACGACCGGGTGTTCATCGGCAATGAGAGCGTGCCATTCGACGAGATGGCGAAGAAATGCATCGCAGCCCGCGTGCAGCTTTCCGAGGCGGGGCATTACAAGACGCCGAAGATCACCTGGGACCGCGCCAAGGGAACGGGCCGGCCGTTCTTCTACTTCGCCTATGGGGCTGCCTGCTCCGAGGTGATCATCGACACGCTCACGGGCGAGAACCGCCTCCTGCGCACGGACATTCTCCATGATGTCGGCCGTTCCTTAAATCCGGCTATCGACATCGGCCAGATCGAGGGCGGCTTCGTACAGGGCATGGGCTGGCTCACCACCGAGGAACTGGTGTTTGCCAAGGATGGGCGACTGCTCACGCACGCACCCTCCACCTACAAGATCCCGGTGGCGTCCGACGTGCCTGCCGCCTTCAACGTGGCGCTCTATCCCAACACCAACCGGGAGGAGACGATCTATCGGTCGAAGGCCGTGGGCGAGCCGCCTGTGATGCTGGCCAACAGCGTCTTCTGCGCGCTTGCCGATGCCATCCACGCGCTTGATGCATCGAAGCCCGTGCCGCTCCATGCGCCTGCCACGCCGGAGGCGATCCTGCGTGCCTGCGAGGCGCTGCGGGGGAGGCCCATGGGGTGAGGGTCTGGCGTCAGCTCAGCGATTTCGTGGCGCGGCACGGCAGCGCCGCCCTTATCTCCGTCCATGACGTGAAAGGCTCCGCACCCCGCGAAGTCGGCGCGCGCATGGTGGTGCGGCCCGATGGCGCCTTCCACGGCACCATCGGCGGCGGGCAGCTCGAATTCCGCATGCTCGACATCGCCCGCGAGATGCTCGGGGCTGGCCGCCGTCCGGCGCGGATCGTCGATCAGGCGCTCGGTCCCGATCTCGGCCAGTGCTGCGGCGGGCGGGTGAAGATCCTGATCGAGACATTCGACAGCCGGGACATGGAAGACCTCGCGCCCCTCGTCGAAGCGGAGGCGGGCGGCGGATTATTCGAGCTTGAATGCCGCCTAGAGGATGACCGCGTGCGACGCGAGTTCTCCTCCGCCGTCGGCGACGACCGCTGGAGCGGCTGGCGTGAAACCCATGGGGAGGTACGCACGCCCGTTCTCCTGTTCGGCGCCGGGCATGTGGGCCGAGCGCTCGTGCTGTCGCTGGCGCCCCTGCCGTTTGCCGTGCGCTGGCTCGACGACCGGGACGATGCTTTTCCGCCCCATCTCCCGCCGAACGCGAAGGCCATCCGCATGTGGGACCCGGAGGCGGAGATCACTGAAGCCAGTCCTCATTCGCTCATCCTGGTCATGACCCACGACCACCCCCTCGACATGGCGATCACGGCGGCAGCCCTGCGGCGGGATTTTCCCTATGTGGGTCTCATCGGCAGCGCCACGAAGCGGGCGCGCTTCGAGAAGCGGTTCCGGGAGATCGGGCTGCCTGAGGAGACGATCCGCTCCCTCGTATGCCCCATCGGGCTGCCCGGGATCGAGGATAAGGACCCAGCCATCATCGCGGCTTCCGTGACCGCGCAGCTGCTGCAGGTTCGGGAGCACGGGGGTGTCGCCCAAAAATTCTCGCCTCCCGCAGCCTCCAACGATACATAAGCATCATGAGCACCAACCGACTCGACGATCAGCGCCATCTGGCGCGCGCCATCGAACTGTCCCGCGAGCACATGGAGGAGGGGGCCGGCGGCCCCTTCGGCGCCGTGATCGTGCGCGACGGCCGGGTTTTGGCCGAGGGCTGGAACCAGGTCACCTCCGCCAAGGACCCCACGGCCCACGCGGAGGTCACGGCGATCCGGCTTGCCTGCCAGGCTGTCGGCGACCATTCCCTGGAGGGCGCCACCCTCTATACCAGCTGCGAGCCGTGCCCCATGTGCCTCGCCTCCGCCTATTGGGCCAGGGTGGGCCGGATCGTCTATGCCAATACCCGGCAGGATGCGGCCGAGATCGGCTTTGACGACAGCCTGATCTATGACGAGATCCCCAAGCCCGTGTCGGAGCGCCTGATCCCCATGGACCACCAGCCGAGCCTGGAGGCCAAGGCGGTGTTCGATGCCTGGGCGGACAAGCCGGACAAGATCGCCTATTAATATCTGGCCGCGCTTCCTATTTGAGCTTCACCCGATCACAGACCGAGACGAACCCATGCCCCGCGTCACCACCATCGTCCGCAAGCCCGCCGTGAAGGCCGACCGTGTCGTCGCCACGATTTCCCTCGATCATGAGGCCCGCAGTCGCCGGCAGGGAACGCTGAGGGCCGAGGGCGGAACCGACATCGTGCTCGATCTCGACATGGAAACCACCATCAATGACGGCGATGCCCTGCGCCTCGAAGACGGGCAACTCGTGCAGGTGAAGGCGGCGGCTGAGTCGCTGCTGGAGGTGAGGGCCGAGAACCCGTTGCGCCTCATGCGCCTTGCCTGGCATCTGGGCAGCAACCACGGCCTCGTCGAGGTGACGGGGGACGCCATCTACATCGAGAACAACCCGGCACTGGCGGAACTGGCCCGCGGCCAGGGTTGCACCGTGACCCCGGTGGAGCGCCCGTTCAAGCCGGAGCGCAGCACCCACGTGTGCGATCACAACCATGGGCATCACCATCATCATGGCCACGCGCACGGCCATGATCACGGGCACTCTCACGGTCACGACCATGATCATGCACACGAGCACAAGCATGATCACGAGCACGGCCCCGGCTGCGGATGCGGCCACGATCATCACGGCCACAAGCACGATCACTGATCGAGTCTGAGCCCCAATCTCTCACGACCATGTCCAAGACCACCCGCGCGACGCTGGCCCTGCAGCAGGCCGGCGTGTCCTTCACGGTACATTCCTACGATTACGATCCGAACGCGGAGCGCATCGGCCTGCAGGCTGCGGAGGCGCTGAGCGCCGATCCGTCGAGCGTGCTGAAAACCCTGATGGTGCTGGTGGACAACAAACCGGCCTGCGTGATCCTGCCCTCCGACCAGGAGGTGAACCTGAAGAAGCTGGCTTCGGCGCTCGGCGGCAAGGCAGCCCAGATGATGAAGCCGGCGGACGCGGAGCGCATGACCGGCTACCACGTGGGCGGCATCAGCCCCTTCGGCCAGAAGAAGCGCGTCGCGACCGTGCTGGAGCAATCGGCCTTCGAGCACCGCCAAGTGTTCATCAACGGTGGCCAACGTGGCCTACAGGTGAAGCTCGATCCGCGTGCTGCGGCTGAGGTGTTGGGCGCGAAGGTCGCGGGGGTGGTCTGAAGTCTTCCACCGCGTCATGGCCGGGCTTGTCCCGGCCATCCACGTCTTGGGAGCCGCAATGGAGCAAAGACGTGGATCCCCGGAACAAGTCCGGGGATGACGTTGGAAGGATACCGCCACACTCCTATTTGCCTTGAGCCGGTCATCCCCATATGAGAGGGCCGATCCCAGATTGCTGCCCGACAGTTTTGCTGAACATGACCCAGAAGTTTTTCACCGTGGCCCCCATGATGGACTGGACCGACCGGCATTGCCGGGCGTTTCATCGTATCCTGTCGCGCCGGGCGCGGCTTTATACGGAGATGGTCACCACGGGGGCGGTCATTCACGGGCCGCGGGAGCGGCTTCTCGGGTTCAGCGACGTGGAGCATCCGGTGGCCGTGCAGCTTGGCGGGTCCGATCCGAAGGATCTGGCGGAGGCCGCTCGGATCTGCGCCGAGTTCGGCTATGACGAGATCAACCTGAATGTGGGCTGCCCCTCCGACCGGGTGCAGAACGGCCGCTTCGGCGCCTGCCTGATGCAGGAGCCGAAGCTCGTGGGCGAATGCGTGGCGGCCATGAAGGCAGCCGTGCGCCTGCCGGTGACGGTGAAGTGCCGGATCGGCGTCGACGATCAGGACACGGAAGAAGCCCTGAACCGCCTCACCGACTGCGTGGTGGCGGCCGGCTGCGACGAGCTGACGGTCCATGCCCGCAAGGCCTGGCTGCAGGGGCTTTCCCCGAAGGAAAACCGGGACATCCCACCTCTCGACTACCCCAGGGTCTATCGCCTGAAGCAGGCGCGTCCCGATCTGCCGATCGCCATCAATGGCGGCATCAAGACTTTTGCCGAGGTGCATGAGCACCTGAAGCATGTGGACGGCGTGATGCTCGGCCGCGTGGCCTATCACGAGCCCGAAATCCTGCTCGCTGTGGACCCCGAGCTTTACGGCGGGGCGGCCCCGGTGGCCGATGGCTTCGAAGCAGTCGAAGCCTATGAGCCCTATGTGGCCGAGCAACTCGCGAAGGGCGAGCGCCTGCACACCATCACCCGGCACATGCTCGGCCTCTTCACCGGCCGCCCCGGCGCGCGCGCCTATCGCCGTCACTTGGCGACGGAGGCGGTGAAGCCGGGCGCGAACCTGCAGACGCTACGGGATGCGGTGGCGCATGTGTCGCGGGAGACGGCGGCCCTGGAGGCTCGGCTCAGCGCGGCGGAGTAGAAAGGCGTCATCCCGGACGGCGTTAGCCGATCCGGGATCGCGTGAGGAGTGTGGCTCCGCTTTACCTCTCACGGTGGGAGAGGTCGGACCGCAGGACCGGGTGAGGGGGCGCCGCCTTCTCCGGATAGGCCTGTAACCCCTCACCCCAACCCTCTCCCTCAGGGAGAGGGAGACCAGCGCCTCATTCTGCGCACGATCCCGGATCGGCTCTGCCGTCCGGGACGACGAGTTTTAGCCGGCGCTTTCCTTGGCCCGCAAAATCAGCCTGTTTCCCCGCACCTCGTACGACCCAAGCCGCTCGAGGAAGCTCATGCCCAGCAGATTGGCGTGGAGCACGCCCGTACGGGCGATGAGCGCGCGGACATTGCGCTCCGTAATCGACCCGACGGTCAGGCTCTCGATGACCACAGGCGCGGCCAGGGCTGCGCCGTTGGCGGTCGAGACGGGCACGGAGTAGTTCAGCGTCTCCGGCTTGAAGCCCAGGGCTGCGGCGTTCTCGGCCCGCAGGACCACGGTGCTGGCGCCCGTGTCGAAGATGAAGCGGGTCTCGCGGCCGTTCACCTCGCCCTGCACCAGGAAGCTTCCATCCATCCGCCGCGCGGCCACCACTTCGCCTTCAGCTGTGGTGACGGTGCGCCCGACAGCGATGTCGCCGATAGCCCGGTCGAGCACGGTCTGCAATTCCTCACGGGACGCGTAAGTCACGAGCAGGGCGATGAGGATGCCGCCGCTCACGGCAATGGACTGCACCCCATAGGTCCAGTGCCGCGCAAAGCCTTCCACGATGGAGGCCGCCATGAGGAGAGAGAGGCCGGCAAGGCTCAGAAGGCCCGCTGCCTCCATGGCCGAGAACTCGCCGATGGGATCCTCGGCGAAGAGCCCCACCACAAGGGCGCCGATCAGGAGAAGAAGTCCCGCTCCGCGAATGCCGGGCATCACTCCGCCTTGTCCGATTCCGGCGCGAAGGATGATTCAAGGGCGAAGGCCTGCCGCATGCGCTCCGGCAGCCCCGCCATGATCTGCTGACGCTCCTCTTCCGGCATGCGGTACCAGCGGGTGATCTCCTCGCGCGTGCGGCCGCAGCCTTCGCAGAGGCCCGTCTCTGAATCGAGGGTGCAGACGCGGATGCAGGGGCTGGAAACACGGGTCATCTGAGAGCGCTTTTCGGCGAAGTGGGTCCGGTCCGCCGCCAGAAAGCGCGGCCATGCAAAAACGAGAAGCGATTCCACGTCAGTGGAAGCACTTCTCTTCATGTTGTTACGAGGGAAGAACGGTCAAGAGGCCGATCAGCGCGGCGATCTCCGCCACCTGCTGCGCGGCGCCAGCGATGTCGCCCGTCTGACCACCGAGATGGCGCTCCGCGAAGCGGGTGAGGGCGAGGCCAGCGAGGCCGGAGAGCATCAGCATCAGGAGAATGCCGGCAGCCGGCAGGCCACCGAGCGCGCCCAGCACAACAGTCAGCGCAGCGCCAATCCCGGCCACCCGCCAGAAGGTGCTCCGCGCCGGCTGGCCGACCGACTGGGACATCCCATCCCGACGAGCCGGGGCCAGGAACACGAGAGGCATCAGGCCCGCCGTGCGGGACAGGGAGGCCGTGATGAGGATCGCCGCCACGACGGCTCCGCCGTCGACGCGCGAGGCCAGGGCCGCCAGGGCGCCGATCCGGAGCGAGAGCGAGAGGAACAGGGCCGAGGCGCCGAAGGCGCCGATCCGGCTGTCGCGCATGATCTCCAGACGCTTTTCGCGGGTGGTGCCCCCGATGCTGTCGGCGGTGTCGGCAAGGCCGTCCTCGTGCAGGGCGCCGGTGGTCAGCACCATGGCGGCGACCGACAGGGTCGCGGCAAGCCAGGGGCCGAGATCGATGAGCAGGGCAAGCCCCAGCACGGCGGCCGGCAGGAGGCCGAGCACGAGGCCCGCCACGGGAATCATGCGCAGTAGGCGCGGAAAGCTCGGCGGCGCATGGGCGTCCTGCTCCCAGGGCAGAGCTGGCACCGGAAGGCGGGAATAGAAGCGAACGCAATGGGCTAGGTCGATGGCAGCCGTCTGCCACGCGCTCATGGGTGCCGCCTCACCCGGTCCAATTTGCTCCGACATGCTTCACCCCGCGTGTATGGGCCGTTATAGGTCACGCCTCTTCGCGTTCTGCAATGCCCTTGCGGGCTGGAGCCCTCCATGTCTGATGCCGTGTCCTCACCTTTCGACGATATCCGCCGCCTGATCACGACCATGCCGGGTCCGGACGAGGCCGCCGTCGAGGCCGTGCGGATGCGCGACGGGCAGCTCACCAAGCCCGCCGGCAGCCTCGGCCGCCTGGAATGGATCGCCGAGTGGCTCGCCGCCTGGCAGGCCAAGCCCACGCCGAGCGTCGACCGTCCCCTCGTCTGCGTGTTCGCGGCAAGCCACGGGGTAACCGCCAAGGGGGTGTCGGCATTCCCCTCCGACGTGAACCGCCAGATGCTGGAGAACTTCGCGGCAGGCGGCGCGGCCATCAACCAGATCTGCGCCGCCTATGGCTTGGGCTTCAAGGTGTTCGATCTCGCCATCGACATGCCCACCGGCGACATCACCGAGGCCGATGCCATGGACGAGAAATCCTGCGTCGCCACCATGGCGTTCGGCATGGAGGCGATTGCCGGCGGCACGGACCTTCTCGCCATCGGCGAGATGGGCATCGGCAACACCACCGTCGCGGCAACGATCTACACGGCGCTGTACGGCGGGCCGGCCGAGCACTGGGTCGGGCGCGGCACGGGCGTGGATGACGAGGGCCTGAAGCGCAAGGTCGCGGCCGTCGAGGCGGCGATTGCCTATCATGGCGACAACCTGAAGGATCCGCTTGAGGTGCTGCGCCGCGTCGGCGGACGCGAAATCGCCGCGATGGCGGGGGCCATTCTCGCCGCGCGGCTGCAGCGGATCCCGGTGGTGCTCGACGGCTACGTGGCCACCGCTGCCGCGGCCATCCTCCACGCCATCCATCCCTCGACCATCGATCACTGCATCGCCGGCCACCTCAGCGCCGAAGGCGCGCATCAGGACGTGCTCGCCCGCCTCGGCAAGATCCCGCTTCTGGCGCTGGGCATGCGCCTCGGCGAAGGATCCGGTGCGGCTTTGGCGGCCGGCCTCGTGAAGGCCGCCGCTGCGGTCCATCGCGACATGGCCACCTTCGGGCAGGCGGGAGTCTCCGAGCGCCTGTCGTGAAGTTTCCACGCCGCCGCTCCGGGCGGAGCGGCATCACCTCGCTTGTCGTGGCGCTGGCCCTCGCCGGCGGGGCTGCGGTCGTGCTGGAACCGAGCGGGCGCTCGTTGGAGGGCCGGGCTCAGGTGACTGACGGCGACACGATCCGCATCGGCGAGGCGCGCATTCGCCTGAAGGGAATCGACGCGCCCGAGATGGAGCAGCGCTGCTCCAAGGCCGGCCGCTCCTATGCCTGCGGCGAGACGGCCAGAAGGGCTCTGATCGATCTTGTGTCCGGTGAGAATGTCCGCTGCCGCGCCGCCGGCCGCGACCGCTATCAGCGCATCCTTGCCCGCTGCACCGTCGACGGCGATGACATCGGCACGCAGATGGTGGCGAGCGGCTGGGCGGTCTCCTATGGGCGCGACTACGACGCCGAGGAAGCCCGCGCTCAGGATCGCGGCGTGGGGCTCTGGGAGGGCGAGTTCGAGCGGCCGCAGGACTGGCGCAGAGACAAGGCCTCGCGCGGCTGATCTCAGCCGAGGGCTGCCGCTCCGAGCGAGGCTGAGAAGGTGAGAAGGACCAGGGCCGCGCCCCTCTGGACCGTCTGCGGCCGGATGAAGAACCCCGGCTGCGACAGGGCCGATCCGAAGCCGATCCAGGCGAGCGCGATGGGCACGATCACGGCCGCGAAGACGCCGATGGCCTGGAGGAAAGCAGCCGACGTCGCGAAGGCCGTCTCGGGAAAGATCACGGCCGCGAACAGAAGCGCCTTCGGGTTGAGCAGCGTCGCCGTGAAGACCCGGCGCGTGCCGAAGCCCGATCCGCTCATCGCCCCTCCCGCCTTCGACCAAAGGCCCCAGGCGACGGCGATCAGATAAGCCGCGCAGGCGAGCCGAAGGGCCGGCTTCAGCCAGGGCAGGGCGGCGGAGGCCGGCTCCAGGAACAGGCCCCAACCAGCGATGGCGAGCGCATAGCCGCACAGTTCTGCCGGAACCAGCGGCAACGAGCGCCGGAAACCCGCCTGCGCGCCCGAACTGGCCAGAAGCGTGTTGGTCGGGCCCGGCGTCGCCAGGATGGCGGCCACGGCCGGCACGAAGGTGAGAAGGTCGATCATGCAATGCTTTTAGGCGGCGCCAATCAGGCCTGCCTTGATCCGCCTCAAAAGGTCGCTTCGATATAGAGCCTCAGAATTCCCATCTGTGAGAGATGAGTTCTTCTGCCAATTTCGACCATCTCGCCGCGCAGTTGCGGGCCTGCCGCATCTGCCGCGATGCGCCGCGCTACGGCACGGCCTTGCCGCACGAGCCGCGCCCGATCATCCAGGGCAGCGCCACCGCGCGCCTGTGCATCGCCAGTCAGGCCCCCGGCACCCGGGCGCATGCCAGCGGCATCCCATTCGCCGACCGTTCAGGAACCCGGCTGCGCGATTGGCTCGGCATGGACGAGGAGACGTTCTATGACGCCTCCAGGGTCGCCATCGTGCCGATGGGATCCTGCTTTCCGGGGCAGGATGCGAAGGGCGGCGATCTCGGGCCGCGCCGGGAATGCGCCGAGGCCTGGCGCCAGCCCCTGTTTCAGGCTCTGCCCAACCTCGATCTCGTTCTGCTGATCGGCCAATATGCCCAGGCCTGGCACCTCGGCGAGAACTTCAAAGACGGCCTCACCGAAACGGTGAGGCGCTGGCGCGGCATCCTCAGCCATCCGCAAAAGCCCCGGATCCTGCCCCTGCCGCATCCCTCTTGGCGCAACAACGGCTGGCTCAAGAAGAATCTCTGGTTCGAGGCCGAATTGCTGCCGACGCTGCAGAGAGAAGTTCGTGAACTTCTTTGAATGAGCAGATAATAAATTTAAAGATAAAGCCTGTGATATACATCGGCATGGTAGGGAAGATTACTAGTATTCAGGACAATATTTGGAACGATCAGTCTTGCGAGGTGTTCACTTGATATAGATCAGGTAATTCCATGACATTCATTCCATATCACCAGAACGGCCATGTTTTTGCTGGGTCCCCAAGCGGCTCTACGGTTCGCGCCTATGAGTGCGTGCCCAGTGAGGATGAACTCAGCCAGATTGCATCGTCCATCGGGGCCTTTCGAGATGCGGAGATGTCCGGCCCGCTCGACTTTCCCTATGGGAATGACCCTGCAGACCTCAACCTTGTTCCCTGGATGAACCTGCCACGAAGGGCGAAGCACCGGAACGAACAGCCTCGCCTCTTCAGCCACTGAAAGCCTCGTCGCCTGCCGCCATGTCCCGAAGGAGTTTACCTTGTCCGATTATCTTTATGCCTGTGGCCAGCACGTGACGTTCACGGGCAAGCGCCTCATGAGTCCCTCATGGACCGGAGACTTCGTCGTCACCAAGTTGCTGCCGTCCGGCGGCGAAGAGCCCCGCTACGAGATCAGGAGAGCCGGCGAAACCCACAGCCGCGCAGCCCTGGAGAGCGACCTGACGGCCCGGTCCGAGACGCTTCAGTCATCCGTTTTCTAGATCACTCCACAACCTGAACCGGGTTAAGCCCTGAAAGTGGTGTCCACTTTCGGGTGCGATGCTCTATGTTCGAGCCCGACGATAAGGAGCCCGGACAGCATGAGCCCGACGACCCTGCGCTGCACCGTCGACGGAACCGTCGCGACGATCACCCTCGCGCGACCCGACAAGATGAACGCGTTCAACGCTACCATGCACGCCGAGCTGCGCGACGCGCTCGATCAATGCGAGCGGGACGAGACCGTGCGCGTGGTGGTACTGACCGGGGAGGGGCGAGCCTTCTCGTCGGGTCAAGACCTGACGGTCGATCTCACGCGCGACGCCGAGGGACGCCTCGACCTCGGACCGGCCCTGGAGCGGGACTACAACCCGCTGATCCTCAGGCTTTCAAACTATCCGAAGCCCGTCATCGCGGCTCTCAACGGCCCGGCCGTCGGGGCTTCCATGAACATCGCGCTCGCCTGCGACATCGTCGTGGCGGCCCGCTCCGCGTACCTGCAGGAGGCCTTCGCCAAGATCGGCCTGATCCCCGATGCCGGCGGCACCTGGATCCTGCCGCGGCTGATCGGTCCCAAGCTCGCGCTCGCCCTCATGCTCAGCGCCGAATCCGTTCCCGCCGAGGAGGCGCAGCGCATGGGCCTCGTCTACAAGGTATTCGAGGATTCCTCCTTCGCGGTCGATGTGGCGGCTTTCGCATCCAAGCTCGCAGCCGGTCCGGGGCTCTCCTACCAACTGACCAAGCAGGCGGTGGCGCAGAGCCTCTCGAACGATCTGGAGGCCCAACTCAAGCTCGAGGCGAAGCTGCAGGCCGAGGCGGGGTCGAGCGACGACTTCATGGAGGGTGTCGCGGCCTTCCGTGAGAAGCGCGCCCCGCGTTTCCAGGGACGCTGAGGGAACAGCCATGCGCCCCACCTACTGGATTCTCGGCCTCGCCACGTTGAGCATCGTGATCGGCCTGTTCATATCGCGGGATCCCGAGCGCGCCGAGCGGCTCTCGCAGATGTACCGCGACGCGGCCCTCACCGGCGAGGCCCGGCAGATGGCGATCATGGGCCTTGCGGTCGCGATCGGCGCCTTCGTGGTTTATCTCACCATGACGCGACGGTGAGTTTGCACTTCCTTCCCCTTTAAATTTTTCCTCTGGCCTCATCCTGAGGAGGATTGCGTGAGCAATCCGTCTCGAAGGAGCTTCCAGAGTGCACTGGAGCCTCCTTCGAGACGCAGCCTGGTGGCTGCTCCTCAGGATGAGGATAGGAGGTTAGACGTAAACTGATCGTCCCGGTTTGTTCACGGTGCATTCAACTGGCTTGGCCTTATTCTCCTCCCATGATCCCGCAGAAGTGGGTCGAAGAGGGGCTTGAACCGTGTTTTCCCTGAAACGTGCCGTCGTTTTTGCCGCTGTTGCCTTGGCGGCCGCCATCGGTCAGGCCTCCGGCGCCTATGCCCAGGATCGTCTCGCCCTCGTGGTTGGGCAGGGCGCTTATGAGGGACGTAACCTTGCCACCGCCGCGAACGATGCAGGCCTGATCGCCCAGACCCTCACCAGCGCCGGATTCGAGGTCGTCCAGGGTCGCGATCTCAACACCAACGACCTGCGCAGCCTCGTGCGGGACTTCCTCGACAAGGTCGAGGGGCTGGAGCCTGGCTCCACGGTCATGGTCTATCTTGCCGGGCACGCAGTCCAGCTCGAAGGCGACAATTATCTGCTGCCGGTCGACGCCCGCATCCAGCGTGACGCGGACATCGCCATCGACGGCTTCCGCCTCTCCGACCTCGTCCGCTCCCTGGAGCAGAGCCCGGCCCGGACGAGGGTGGTGGTGGCCGACATGGCGCGGGACTACGCGCTCGGCTCCACGGGCGAGCCCATCGCCAAGGGGCTGGCCCTGATCGAGCCTCCCTCAGGCTTCCTGATGGCCTTCTCCTCGGCGCCCAACATCGTCGCCACGGATGGAGCCGGTCCTTATGGCCCCTATGCCACGGCCCTGGCCGAGATGATCCGCCAGCCGGGCCTACCCCTGGACGGGGTATTCGCCCGCACACGCCTGCGGGTGCACGAGACCACGAACGGCCTGCAGATCCCCTGGCATTCCGCCAACCTCGGCGATTCCTCCTTCGTGTTCTTCGAGCAGGCTGAGGCCACTGCCGCGCCGCTGGTGCGCGAGGTGCGCCGCATCGAGGAGGTGCCCGCCGAGGAGGCCTATGCCATCGCGGTCGAGCGCGACACGATCCAGGATTATCAGGCCTTCCTGCGCCGCTACCCCGATCATCGCCTCTCCCGCCGCGTAACGGCGCTGCTCTCCGCCCGCCGCGAGGCTGCCATCTGGCGCCGGACCGTCACGCGCAACACGCGCGAGGCCTATTGGACCTATCTTCGTGCTTACCCCAACGGCCCGCACGCGCCGGATTGCCGGCGCAGGCTTGCCCGCCTGTCCGCGCCCTATGCTCCGCCGGCCGTCTTCGAGGAGGTGATCTACGAGGATCTGCCTCCGCCCCTTCCGGGACTGGAGCGGATCGAGGTCGTCGAGGTGGTGACCATCATCCGCGAGGTGCCCGCGCCGCGCCTGCCGGCCTATCTCCTGCCGAGATGGGACGAGGACGACGAGGACTTCATCACCATCATCCGCGAGCCGCCGCCGCCGCCGATCATGGCCGGCATCCTGCCGATCCCGTCTGCGTTCCCCGTGCCTTACCGGGCGCGTCCGCCCCGCTACTTCTACCAGCCGATCGCTCCGAGAACCCCAAGGGGGCCGGTCGCCATTCCCGTGCGGGCTCCGTACATTTTCGATCGCCTCGATGAGCCTCTCCCAGGGCCGCGCCGCAACCTGCGCGATGAACGGCCCCGCGTGCCGCGGCAGCCCGGTCTTGCTGCGCCCCTCGAGCCGATCCCGGTTTCGGTCAGTCCGAGAGCCCCGCGCGAGGGCAGGGATGTTCGTCCCGGCGAGCCGCCGCGCATGCGGCCGGACCGCATTCCCTCGCGTCGCATTCCGCTGATCGGCGACGGGCAGGAGCGTCCGCGCCCGATCAGGCCGGATGCCGACGAGGCCGCGGGGCGCCTCGACAGGCAGAGGGATCAGCGCCCCAACAGGCGTGATCGCGACTGGGAAGACATCCGGCCCGAGGCTCCTGTCCGCGGCGCCGCGCGCCCGCGGCTCGATGCGGATGAGATCCTGCCGCGCCAGCCGCGGCCGGACCGGCCGCGGATCGAGATCGAGCGCGAGCGCCCGGATCGGGACAGGGCTGCCCGTGAGCCCGAGCGCCGGGACCCGCGCAACCGGCCCGAGAGGGCCGCACCGGAGAGGATCGAGCGGGCGCCCATGGTCGGGCTGCCTCAGATCGAGGAGTGCCGCCCCCGTCGTGACGAAGATGAAGCGGCGCCCCGTCGGCGCTTTGAGCGGCCAGCATCCCTGGAGAGGCCGGACCGGGAGGAGAGGCCTGCCCGCGCGCAACGGCCTGCTCTGCGCGATGAACCGCGCCCGGATCGCCCGTTCCGTGACGTCGCGCCTCGGGACATCGAGCGGGCTGAACGGCGTGCCCGCCCGCTCTTCGAGGAGCGTCCCGCACCCCGCCGGGTCGAGCGACCGGAAGCACCCGCCTTCCAGCCGAGGCCGATGCCCCGCATGGAGGCTCCCATGCGAGCGGAGCGGGCTGTCCGCGAGCCGCCGAGAGGCTTCGACCAGCCCCGTCCGGGACGGGACATGGACAGGCCGTCCCGTGACCGGCCCTCCTTCGAGGCGCCACGGCGCCAAGGAGGCGACAATCGGGCCCAACGCTGCCTGCCTGGACGACCCTGTCCGCAGGAGCGCTGACCCAAGACAGCAAAACGCCGGACCTTTGGGGCTCCGGCGTTTTGCTTTGATGGGCAATCAGTCGGCTGCTTACTTATCGAGCCGGGCGATCAGGCTCGACGTGTCCCAGCGATTGCCGCCCATCTTCTGGACCTCCGCGTAGAACTGGTCGACGATAGCCGTGACCGGCAAGCTGGCGCCGTTCTTGCGCGCCTCGCCTAGCACGATGAACAGGTCCTTGCGCATCCAATCGACGGCGAAGCCGAAGTCGAACTTGCCTTGGTTCATGGTCTTGCCGCGGTTCTCCATCTGCCAGGAGCCGGCGGCGCCCTTCGAGATCACCTCCAGCACCGCCTCGATGTCGAGGCCGGCCTTCTTGCCGAAATGGATGCCCTCGGCCAAACCCTGCACGAGGCCCGCGATGCAGATCTGATTGATCATCTTGGTGAGCTGGCCGGAGCCGGTGGGGCCCAGCAACCGGCAGGCGCGGGCAAAGCTCATGATCACCGGCTCGGCCGTCCCGTAAGGCTCCGCGTCGCCGCCGCACATCACGGTGAGAACGCCGTTCTCCGCGCCGGCCTGTCCGCCCGAGACCGGAGCGTCGATGAAGGCGAAGCCCTTCTCCTGGGCGGCGGCGTAGAGCTCGCGCGCCACCTCGGTCGAGGCGGTGGTGTGATCGACGAAGATGGTGCCCCGGCCCATGCCGTGGAAGGCGCCGTCGGCCCCGAGCGTCACCTGGCGCAGGTCGTCGTCGTTGCCCACGCAAGCGAAGACGATCTCCTGGCCCTCGGCCGCCTCGCGGGGAGTCTTGGCGGCGCGCCCGCCGTTCTCGGACACCCACTTGTCCGCCTTTGCGCTCGTGCGGTTGTAGACCGTCACCTCATGACCCTTGTCCTTGAGGTGACGCGCCATGGGATAGCCCATCACGCCAAGTCCGAGGAATGCAACCTTCGCCATCGTCCGCTCCCTAAAATCCTTCTCGGTTCTAGGAAGTGAGGGCGCTTGGGTCAAACGGCACTACTTGATGTCGAAGGAAAAATATTTGGCCCGGATCCCGTCATAGGTGCCGTTGGCCTGCACCTCGGCGATGGCGCGGTTGAACCGCTCGCGCAAAGCCTCGTCCTCCTTGCGCAGGCCGATGCCGTAGGATTGGTGCCGGTAAGCCGGCTCCTTGGGGGTATCGCCGAGGACGTGACAGCAGCTCCCCTCGCGGGATTCGAGAAAGCGGGTGAGCAGGCGCTTATCGCCGAAGACCGCGTCGAGACGCCCGACCAGGAGGTCGAGATTGGCCTCGTCGGCCTTCGCATACACCTCGATATGCGAGTCCTTGTAGAACTCTCTCAGATAGGTCTCATGGTCGCTGCGGTCCGTGGTGCCGATGGTCCTGCCGGCAAGGGCCACAGGCGAAACCTCGCCGGGCGCCGTCTCCTTCGATCCGATGAAGATGGCCGGGACGCGATAATAGGGATCGGAGAAGGCGATGCGCTTCCTGCGCCGCTCCGTGATCTCCACCGACGACATGATGGCATCGTAGTCCCGGTCCAGCAGGCCGCGCACGAGGCCGTCCCACTCGCGTTGGACGAGTTCGCATTGGGCCTTCATGACCTGGCACAGGCTCTTGAGCAGATCAACCTCGAAGCCCTGCAGCTCGTTGTTGGGATCGATGAAGTTGAAGGGCGGGTAGGCGCCCTCGATGGCGACGCGGATCACCGGCTGCGGTGCGGGCGCTTGTGCCTGCGACAGGCAGGGACCCATGCCCAGCCCGAGCAGCAGCCCGGCAGCAATCGCCAGTCTTCGTCCAAACCCCAATGCGCTCACGGCAGCCCAGCCCAGATGATCCGGCTCGATATCACTTGAAAATACTGAACAGTCAAATGACAGGCTGTCTCAGTACTTAACGGCGGCAGTAGAAAAGCAGCCTAACCGCCCGTCACGCTCATGTGGCGGCTGAGCGCCGGGCGGGAGTGGCGCCGGTCGATGATGAAGTCGTGCCCCTTGGGCTTGCGGGCGATCGCATCGACGATGGCGCGGTCGAGGAGTTCGTTGCTCTCGGAGGCGCGCACCGGCGCCCGGAGGTCGGCCGCATCCTCCTGGCCGAGGCACATAAAGAGCTGGCCGGTGCAGGTCACCCGCACCCGGTTGCAGCTCTCGCAGAAATTGTGCGTCATCGGCGTGATGAAGCCGAGCCGCCCGCCGGTTTCCTTCACCCGCACATACCGGGCCGGACCGCCGGTGCGGTCGTCCAGGTCCTGCAGGGTGTAGCGGGCTGCGAGGCGGGCGCGGATCATGGAGAGGGGGAGAAACTGGTCGATGCGCTGCCCGTCGATCTCGCCCAGCGGCATCACCTCGATGAGGGTCAGGTCCATGCCGCGGCCGTGGGCCCATTCGAGCAGGGCTTCTAGCTCGTCCTCGTTGACGCCTTTGAGCGCGACGGCGTTGATCTTGACCTTCAAGCCCGCTCCTTGAGCGGCATCGAGCCCGTGCATCACCTTGGCGAGATCGCCCCAGCGGGTGATGGCGCGGAACTTGTCCGGGTCGAGAGTGTCGAGGGAGACGTTGATGCGCCTGACCCCGCAGGCGGCGAGATCCTTCGCGTGCCGGGCGAGCTGCGAGCCGTTGGTGGTGACCGTCAGCTCGTCGAGAGCGCCTGAATCCAGATGCCGTGAGAGGGAGCCGAACAGGGTCATGATGTCCCGGCGCACCAGGGGCTCGCCGCCGGTGATCCGCAGCTTGCGCACGCCCTTGGCCACGAAGGCCGAGCAGATGCGGTCGAGCTCCTCCAGGGTCAGCAGGTCGCGCTTGGGCAGGAAGGCCATGTCCTCGGACATGCAGTAGACGCAGCGGAAGTCGCAGCGATCCGTTACCGAGACGCGCAGATACGTGATGGCCCGCCCGAAGGGGTCCATCAGGGAATGACCGCTCTCGGAAGTCTCAAGCTGAGCCGGAATGGCTCTCATGGTGGAAACGCTCTCGCTCACAGGAATCTTGCTTCAATCCGCATCATCAAGCACGTAGCGTCAATTGCAACCGGGAAAAGGGTGAGATCATGGCATCCGAGCGCTGGCCGACGGAGCTTCGGCTCGCCAGAGACAAACGCAGCCTGCAGGTCGCCTTCGACGACGGCACGGCTTTCAGCCTGCCGGCCGAGTACCTGAGGGTGACCAGCCCCTCGGCCGAGGTGCAGGGGCACAGCCCTGCCGAGCGCCGGACCGTGCCGGGCAAGCGCGAGGTGACGATCATCGGCGTCGAGCCGGTGGGCAATTATGCCGTGAAGTTGGTCTTCGACGACCTGCACGATACCGGGATCTATGGCTGGGATTATCTCTACCGGCTCGGGGCGGAGCAGGGGGAGAAGTGGCAGGCCTATCTCGACGACCTGGCCGCCAAGGGATTGTCGCGGGATCGGGTGCGGTGAAAATCTAAATCGCACTGTCATTCCGGGGCGGCCATGGGCCGAGCCTGGAATCCATAAACACGACGTATCTATATAGAGCGGTTAGCGTTGTGTCTTATCCTGCACCGTCAGCGGTTATGGATTTCCACGCTTCGCGCGGCCCTTTGGGTCGGGCTCCGCTGCGCGGCCCCGGAATGACAGTGGAGGGCTTCGGAAACGACAATGGCCGGGACTTGCCCGGCCATTCTGCTTTTCATCGTGGCTTTTTAGCGAAGAACCACCACCCGCGAGCCGACCCTGGCACGGCTGTAGAGGTCGGTGACATCCTCGTTGGTCATGCGGATACAGCCGGAGGAAACGGCCTCGCCGATGGTCTCAGGCTCGTTGGAGCCATGGATCCGGTAGATGGTGCTGCCGATATAGAGCGCGCGGGCGCCGAGGGGGTTGTCGGGTCCGCCCTTCATGTAGCGGGGCAGGTCGGGACGGCGCTTGAGCATGGCCGCCGGCGGGCGCCAATCCGGCCATTCGCGCTTCATGGTGACGGAGTGGGTGCCTGCCCAGGTAAAGCCCGGACGGCCGACGCCGACGCCGTACTGGACGGCTTGGCCATTGCCGAGCACGTACCACAGGCGGCGTTCGCTGGTGGAGACGACGATCGTGCCCGGTGCATAGCGGCCGTTGAAGGTCACGATCTGCCGTGGGACCGCGGACGCCTGCGCCCGGTACGTCTCCTCGGCGCTGTAGAGCGGCTGGCGGGTGAGAGGATCGATGGCCGTAAATGCCGCAGCCGGCGTCGCAAGCGCGACGAAGGCGCAAGCAAGCCCGGCGAGAGCAGCGCGAGTGCGTCCCATAATTGCCTCGGTTTGAACACGTTGATGGCGGGTCTGTGATTGCACAACGCAACAGCCCCGCTTGGGATCCATGCAGTACCAGGATTTTGCTACACAATCCTAGTGCCGATCAGCCACATTCTCGCCGCGTCGTAACCGGGTGGTTAAAGTCAGGCTGCCACGATCCATGCAACAAAATACTTGCCGGCTTGGCAGCTTCTTTGGCTTGACGCCGGGGGTTCTGCGCCTTTAGAAGGCCCTTGTCAGGGCGCGTAGCTCAGCGGGAGAGCATTCGCTTCACACGCGAAGGGTCACAGGTTCAATCCCTGTCGCGCCCACCATTTTCTTCCTGACAGCAAGCTTCACGATATCGTGTGCCTCGAAGCGCACGGGCGATGGCTCGTGCGTAAGCGCAAGCCATGGATTGAGCATTAAATCGATCCCAAAAGTGCAAATCCACTTTCGGGTCCAATGCTCTAGGCCGCCAGCGGCCTCATGAGGCGCTGGACGGCGGGGAACAGCTCATCGAAATGCTTGATGACGAGATCCGGCTCCAGCCTCTGGATCGGCACGTCCGTGTAGCCGAAGGGAACGGCCACGACCGGAATGCCGGCGTTCTTCGCCGTCACGATATCCGTGCGCGAGTCGCCGATCATCACCGCGCGGCTCGGGTGGCCGCCCGCCCGCTCGATGGTGAGCGTCAGATGGCGAGGGTCCGGCTTGAAGTAGCGGAAGGTGTCGCGGCCGCAATTGGCTGCGAAACGATGGCCGACCCCGAGCTCCTGCAGGAGCTTCACCGAATGCTCCTCGACCTTGTTGGTGCAGACCGCCAGGATGAACCCCGCCTCCTCCAGCCGGTCGAGGGCCTCGATCACGCCGGGGTAGAGCCGGGTGCGGACGCAGATGTTCTCCCCGTAATGAACCATGAACTGCCGGAACAACTCGTCGAGATAATCCGGCGTCAGCTCCTTGCCGGCCGCCTCGAAGCCCCGCTGGATCAGGGCGCGGGCGCCCGCGCCGATCATGTCGCGCGCCTTCCGGACGGGCAGGGGCGCCAATCCTTCGCGGTCAAGGATCACGTTCAGGGTTCCGACGAGGTCGCCGGCCGTGTCTGCCAGGGTTCCATCGAGGTCGAAGACGGCGATGGGCGAGACATTGTGCGGGGTATCAATGGCCATGAAGGTCGGCTACCTGCTGCGGGCAAGGGAATCAAGCATCGGGATGATAAGGTCCTAAGGTTGATTCGTTCTTACCGAATGGAGTGTTGAATGCGGTCCTTTGGTCCCGCGGCGTTGATTTTTTCAGCCTTGGCGCTGGGGGGCTTTTCCGGCCACGCCCTGGCTGCGTCCTATGATTTCGTTCCCGCTCCCCAGACCGACCTGAACCGTATTTATAGGATCGATCGGATCACTGGCGAGGTCAGCTCCTGCCAATATGGTCTCCAGGAAGGCACAATTGGAGTGACCCTGTGCTTCAGCGCAGGCGAAGGCGCCGGTCCTCAGGCTCCGGGCGAATATGGGCTCGTCGCCTCGCGCCACGAGCGGGAAGGGGGCGTGTTCCGGGTCAACTACCGAACCGGGCAGATGAGCATCTGCTACGTGTTCGACGAGCGGGTGGTGTGCACGCCGCAGACGACACCATCAGCAGCGACCTCCTCGGCGGCCGCTCCCGTGGCTACGCCCAGCGTGAGTCCGGGCTCGGGGGCATCACCGCAGCGCCCATAGGACCCTTCGCGGAGTCACCAGGGGCTGCTCATCCGTGAAACGTTCTTTCTTCCAGGCGCTCGGGCATGCTAGAGGCGGGTCATACGGCCCTCCGGCCGGGCGCCTCCTTAATGTCAGAGGATCTCCGTGAGCGACACTCTCAAGCGCGCAGCAGCCGAACGGGCGGCCCAGATCGTCACCGACGGGATGAGGCTGGGGCTCGGCACCGGCTCGACCGCAGTGCATTTCGTCGCGGCCATCGGTGAGCGCGTCCGGGGCGGGCTGAGGGTCGTGGGTGTGCCCACCTCCGAGGCAACTCGCGATCAGGCTCTGCGTGAGGGCATTCCCTTGACCACCCTCGACGAAACCCCGGATCTCGATCTGACGGTCGACGGGGCCGACGAGATCGACAACGACCTGCGCCTCATCAAGGGCGGCGGCGGCGCGCTGCTGCGGGAAAAGATCGTCGCTTCCGCGAGCCAGCGCATGATCGTCATCGCCGACGGGTCGAAGCTCGTGACGAAGCTCGGGCGCTTCCCGCTCCCCATCGAGGTGATGCCCTTCGGCCTCACGGCCACGGAACGGGCCATTGCCCGGCTGCTGGATTCCCTGTCCATGACCGGCGAGCTGCGCCTCCGGCATGCCGCCGACGGCGCGCCCTACGTGACGGATGGCGGCCATTTCATTCTCGATGCGCATCTCGAGCGCATCGACAAGCCGAACGTGCTTGCCTCGACGCTGAACAACATCCCCGGCGTCGTGGAGCACGGTCTTTTCCTGGGCCTGGCCACCGGCGCGATCCTCGCCACCGCTGACGGGCTCGTCGAACTCGGTCAGCTCTGACCAGAACCATGACGATTGGAGCCACTTCTATGATCCGTAACGCCTCCCGACTGGCCGCGACCTCCGTCGCGCTGTTCATGCTCGCCAGCCCGGTTTTTGCCCAGGCCCAGCCGAGCCCCAGCCACATGGCTCTCGCGCGCGACGTCGCGATCAGCTCCGGTATGGCCCGTTCGTTCGACGCCATGGTCGAGCCGTTCCTCGATCAGCTGCAGCAGATGAACGTGACTCGGCCCGAGATCAAGAACGACCTCGATCAGGTCGTGGCCCAGATGCGGCCCGAACTCGACAAAGAAAAGCAGAAGATGGTCGACAACGCGGCGCGGGCCTTCGCCAGCCGGATGACCGAGGCCGAGCTGAAGACGATCTCCGACTTCTACAAGTCTCCGGCGGGCAAGAAGTACGTGGAGACCCAGCCGGGGATCCTCGACGACGTCGTGCGGGATCTCGCAACCTGGACGCAGCAGACCGCGCAGTTCGTGATGAACCGCGCCCGCGAGGAAATGGGCAAGCGCGGGCACCAGCTGCAGTAAGCGCGTTCAGAACCGCATAGAATGTAAAAGGCCCGGAGAGTTCCGGGCCTTTTCTGTTGGATCAATCCTCCACCGCCTTGAACCGTCCCAAACCTTTAAGGAAGAAGGGCAGGACGAGGGCGAGCAGGGCGATGGTCAGCAGCGTTGCCGAGATCGGGCTCTGCAGAAGCGTCATGGGATCGCCCAGGCTGATCGACAGCGCGCGCCGCAGCTGGCTTTCCGCCAGGGGGCCCAGAATGAGGCCCACAATGACCGGCGCGATCGGGAAGTCGAAGCGCCGCATCAGGAAGCCGAGCACGCCGAACACTGTCAGCATCATGAGTTCCACCGGCGAGGGATTGGCCGCGATGGTTCCCATGGTGGCGAAGACCAGGATGCCGGCATAGAGCCAGGGCTGCGGAATCGTGAGCAGCTTCACCCAGAGGCCCACCAGGGGAAGGTTGAGCACCAGCAGCATCACATTGGCGATGAACAGGCTGGCGATCAGACCCCAGACGAGGTCCGCGTTCTGGGCAAACAACAGGGGACCGGGATTGATGTTGTACTGCTGGAAGCCGGCGAGCAGCATGGCGGCTGTGGCTGACGTCGGAAGGCCGAGCGTCAGCAGCGGCACCAGGGTGCCTGCGGCTGAGGCATTGTTCGCAGCCTCCGGGCCCGCCACGCCTTCAATAGCGCCTTTGCCGAAATCCTCCGGATGCTTGGTCAGGCGCCGTTCCGTCGCGTAGGACAGGAAGGTGGGGATCTCCGCGCCGCCTGCCGGGAGGGCTCCGATGGGGAAGCCGAACATCGTTCCGCGCAGCCAGGGCTTCCAGGAGCGCTTCCAGTCCTCTTTGGTCATCCAGAGGGAGCCGCGAACGGCTTCGAGCTTTTCCTCCTGGATATGGCGGCGGGAGGCGACATAGAGCGCCTCGCCCACAGCGAAGAGGCCGACCGCCAGCGTGGTGACCTCGATGTTGTCGTAGAGCTCCGGCACGCCGAAGCTCAGGCGCGACTGGCCGGAGAGCAGGTCGATGCCCACCAGTCCGAGCATCAGGCCGATGAACAGGCTGGTGAGCCCCCGCACGGGGGAATCGCCGAAGGTGGCCGAGACGGTGACGAAGGCCACCACCATCAGGGCGAAATAGTCCTCCGGCCCGAAGCTCACGGCAATGTCGACGAGGTAGGGCGCCAGGAGCGTGAGGCCCAGCGTCGCGATGGTGCCCGCCACGAAGGAGCCGATGGCAGCGGTGGCGAGCGCGGGACCGCCGCGGCCGGCCTTGGCCATCAGGTTGCCCTCCAGCGCCGTCGCCATGGAGGCGCTCTCGCCCGGCGTGTTGATCAGGATTGCGGTGGTCGAGCCGCCATACATGCCGCCGTAATAGATGCCGGCGAACATGATGATGGAGCCCGCAGGATCGAGCTTGAACGTGATCGGCAGGAGCAGCGCCACGGTGAGGGCAGGGCCGATGCCGGGCAGCACGCCGACGGCGGTGCCGAGGAGAACGCCGATGAGGGCGAACATCAGGTTCGCCGGCTGGATGGCGACGGCAAGGCCGCCGGCGAGGGAGGTGAAGGCTTCCATGGCGGCCTCAGAACAGGCGTTCGAGCGGCCCTGCCGGCAGGGACAGGGTCAGGAGCTTGGCGAAGAGCACGTAGACGATGAGGGCGATCACTGCGCCGATGATGAAATCGGTGACAAAAGCCCGGCGCCCGAAGGCTGTCGAGGTGGCGGCGAACAGGAGGGCCGTGCCGATCATGAAGCCGCCCCCGAACCGGATCAGCACGATCAGGCATGCCAGTGCCCCGAGGATCAGGATGATCGGCTTCCAGTCCAGGCTGTCACGGACGGGAAGGTCGCCGCGCAGGGCCCCGATGGCATTGCCGATGGCCAGCAGGATCAAGCAGCCCGAGACGATGATGGGCATGACCTTCGGGCCGAGGTCGTAAGGAGACAGGATCTGGAGCTTGGTCATGTCCCACCAGACGATTCCAGCCAGGACGAGAAGAATAAGGGCGATGACGAGGCCTGCTACGTCGATGCGCCGCTGGGAGGAGGAGGCCATGGCAATTCCTGCAAAAAAGAAGCGCCGCGCTTCAAGAACGCGGCGCTCCGAAATCATTCTAGGCTTGAGCTTACGACTTCACCAGACCCACGGCGGTGAGCACTTCCTTGGTGCGGGCCTGCTCCTCGGCCAGGATCTTGGTGAAGGCATCGCCGGACACGTAGGCGTCCTCCCAGCCCTTGCCCTTCAGGATCTCCTGCCACTCCTTCGACTTCGCCATCTTGTCCATGGCGTCCGTCAGAGCCTTCTTCTGGTCGGCGGAGATGCCGGGAGCGGCCACGACCGCGCGCCAGTTGGCGATCTCGAGGTCGATGCCCTGCTCCTTGATGGAGGGCACGTCCACATTCGCCGTCTTCTTCGCCGAGGTCAGGCCGATGAGGCGCAGCTTGCCGGCCTTCACTTGGCTCTCGAACTCGCCGTAGCCGGAGATGCCGGCCGTCACCTTGCCGCCGAGGATGGCCGCCAGGGCCTCGCCACCGCCGGAGAAGGGGATGTAGTTGATCTTGGTCGGGTCGGCGCCCGCGGCCTTGGCGAAGAGCGCCGCGGCGATGTGGTCGACGCCGCCGGCCGAACCGCCGGCCCAGGTGACCTTGGCCGGATCGGCCTTGATGGCCGCGGCGAGATCCTTGGCGTTCTTGATCGGTGAGTCCGCCGGCACCACGATGGCCTCGTACTCCGTGGTCAGGCGGGCGATCGGCGTGGTCTGATCGAGGGTGACCGGCGACTTGTTGGTGAGCAGCGCGCCCACCATCACGTAGCCCATGACCATGAGCTGATTGCCGTCGCCCTTGGAGTTGTTCACGAGTTGGGCGATGCCGATGGAGCCGCCGGCGCCCGGAACGTTGGTGACCTGCGCGCTCTTGGCGACACCGGACTGGGTCAGGGCCTGCTGCATGGAGCGTGCGGTCTGGTCCCAGCCGCCGCCCGGCGCTGCGGGAGCCATGATCTTGAGCTCCATCTGGGCTGCTGCCGATGTCACGAAGCCGGCCACGGCTGCAGCCGCGAGTGCGCCGCGCCAAAGGCCTTTGCGAAACTGGGTCATGTGGTTTCCTCCATTGACGCTGACGTTTGGTGAGAGCGTCCTGCGCAGACCCTAAAGAGGGAACAGGGGAGCGGCAAGCGCTTGCTTCTTTATCGCTGTTGAACCTTGGCGTAAGAACACCAGCGCAAGGGGGCAGCCATGTGCCCGGAGCAGGGCTGTCGGGCGGTGCCGCCCAGCAACATTCCCTATATGATTTGTTGAACCGGAATTTGAGCGGAGACCGCACCATGACCTCATTCGATGTTGATCTCTTCGTCATCGGAGGCGGGTCGGGCGGCGTGCGCGCGGCCCGGATCGCAGCCGGCTATGGCGCGAAGGTCATGCTGGCGGAGGAGTACCGGGTCGGCGGAACCTGCGTCATCCGCGGCTGCGTGCCCAAGAAGCTGATGGTCTATGCCAGCCGCTTCGCCGAGGAATTCCATGAGGCGCAGGGCTTCGGCTGGAGCGTGGGCGAGACCCGCTTCGACTGGGCGACCCTGATCCGCAACAAGGACCGGGAGATCGATCGGCTGGAGGGCATCTACCGGACCAACCTGGACAAGGCCGGGGTCGAGATCGTCGACAGCCGCGCCGTGATCGAGGACGCGCATACAGTCCATGTGCTCAAGACCGGCGCACGCATTTGTGCCCGCTATATCCTCGTAGCAGTGGGCGCCCATCCGACCCTGGAGCCGGTCATCCCCGGCGGCGAGCTCGGCATTACCTCCAACGAAGTCTTCCATCTCGAGGAACAGCCGAAGCGTATCCTGGTGGTCGGCGGCGGCTACATCGCCGTCGAGTTCGCCGGCGTTTTCGCCGGGCTCGGCAGCGAGGTCACGCTCCTGCACCGGGGCGACAAGCTCCTGCGCGGCTTCGACGACGATGTTCGGGTGGCCTTGGGCGAGGCCTATGCCCAGCGTTGCATCAACCTGGCCCTGGGCCGGACCCTCTCGAGCCTCGAAAAGACCGCCGGGGGCATCGCCGCCACTCTGTCGGACGGTTCGACCCTCATGGTCGATCAGGTTCTCGTCGCCACCGGACGGCGCCCCAACACCAAGGGGCTCGGCCTGGAAACAGCAGGGATCACGGTCGACGAGGTCGGGGCCATCCCGGTGGATGCCTATTCGCAGACGCTGATCCCCTCGATCTATGCGGTGGGCGACGTCACCAACCGGGCGAACCTCACCCCCATCGCCATCCGCGAGGGCCACGCCTTTGCCGATACGGTGTTCGGCAACAAGCCCACGATGGTCGACCACGACCTGATCCCGACCGCCGTCTTCTCCACACCCGAGATCGGTGTGATCGGCTGCGGCGAGGCGGCCGCGCGGGCGATCTACGGCGAGATCGACGTCTACAAGACCGCCTTCCGGCCCATGAAGGCGACGCTCTCGGGTGGCAAGGACCGAGTGTTCATGAAGCTGATCGTCGACAAGGCCACCGACAAGGTTGTGGGCGTCCACATCATGGGACACGACGCGGGCGAGATGATCCAACTCGCCGGCATCGCCGTCACCATGGGCGCCACCAAGGCCGATTTCGACCGCACTGTCGCGGTTCACCCGACGGCGGCGGAGGAACTGGTGACCATGCGAACGCCTGTGGTGGTGAAGAAGCCTGAGGCGGTGGGATGACAGAATCGTCGCACCGAGGCAGGGTGCCTCCGCACTCGCCTTTTTATTTATGTCGTGTATAGGTGCCGTTTCATGCCGCTTGTTGCGGCGCACGATGAGCATTGAAGAAAGGACACGGGGGTAAGTGTCATGACCGAGCGGTGGACGCCCGATAGCTGGAGAAACAAGCCGATCCAACAGGTTCCGGCCTATCCGGACCTTGAGGCGCTTGAGGGCGTCGAGCAGCAGCTTGCCGGTTTTCCCCCGCTCGTGTTTGCCGGCGAGGCCCGCAAGCTGAAGAAGACCTTGGCCAAGGTTGCCAAGGGCGAGGCCTTCCTGCTCCAGGGCGGCGACTGCGCCGAGAGCTTCGCCGAGCATTCGGCGGACAACATCCGCGATTTCTTCCGCCTGTTCCTCCAGATGGCCGTGGTGCTCACCTATGCGGGCGGCTCGCCCGTGGTGAAGGTGGGCCGCGTGGCCGGCCAGTTCGCCAAGCCGCGCTCGGCTCCGACCGAGACGATCGACGGGGTCGAGCTGCCGAGCTATCGCGGCGACATCATCAGCGACATCGCCTTCACGCCTGAAGCGCGCATGCCCGATCCGCGCCGCCAGCTCATGGCCTATCGCCAGTCGGCCGCGACCCTCAACCTGATCCGCGCCTTCGCGACCGGCGGCTACGCCAATCTCGAAAACGCCCATCGCTGGATGCTCGGCTTCGTGAAGGATTCGCCGCAATCCTCGCGCTACAGCGAGCTGGCCGAGCGCATCACCGAGAGCATCAACTTCATGCGGGCCATCGGGATCGATCCCGAGACCCATCCCGAGATGCGCTCGACGGATTTCTATACCAGCCACGAGGCGCTGCTGCTCGGCTACGAGGAGGCCATGACCCGGGTCGATTCCACGACCGGCGACTGGTACGCCACCTCCGGCCACATGCTCTGGATCGGCGACCGCACCCGCCAGCCGGATCACGCCCACATCGAATACATGCGCGGCATCCAGAATCCGATCGGCCTCAAATGCGGCCCGTCGCTCTCGGCCGATGGGCTGCTCAAACTCATCGACACCCTCAATCCGAAGGACGAAGCCGGACGCCTCACCCTGATCTGCCGCTTCGGCGCAGGCAAGGTGGCCGATCATCTGCCGGGCCTGATCCGCGCAGTCGAGCGCGAGGGACGCACGGTGGTGTGGTCCTGCGATCCGATGCACGGCAACACCATCAAGGCGGGCTCGGGCTACAAGACCCGGCCGTTCGAGCAGGTGATGAGCGAGGTGCAGGACTTCTTCGCCATCCACCAGGCCGAAGGCACGCATGCTGGCGGCATCCACCTGGAGATGACCGGCAAGAACGTGACGGAATGCACCGGCGGCGCCCGCGCTCTTACCGATGCGGATCTCTCCGACCGCTACCACACCTATTGCGACCCGCGCCTCAACGCCGAGCAGGCACTGGAAATCGCGTTCCTGACGTCGGAGCTCGTCAAGCGGGAGCGCCAGTCAAGGGAACGACCGACCGCCCTGGCGGCGGAATAACCAGCTGGATGATCTAAGAAAAAGGGGCGCCCGAGGCGCCCCTTTTTCTTTTACGCATACGCTACTCTACAAGTACTTGAGCTTAGCTCAGCCAGCCCATGAAGAAGAGAATAAGGATGATCGGCAGAGGAATGCCGATGAGCCAAAGCAAGCCACCTTTCAACATGTCAGTCTCCCGTGTAATTCGTGTTGGAACAACGAACTGGACAATAACGGGTTCCCACAAAGCTTGAGCTTTGCAGAGGTTCTTGAATCGGGAGGTCGCATCCTCGCAGAGGCTCATGCAAAGGAGCGGGACCAGCCCTGCTCACTGAGCGTTCAAGAGTTCATGGGAAAGCTCTACCCTCGCATTGCTGCGCACCCGGCTGCGCGCTAAATCTGCAGGTGCCATGGCTCAGAACATTCTCAAGATTGCGCTTGCGCAGCTCAACCCCATCGTCGGCGATGTGGCCGGCAACGAAGAGATGGCGCGCCAAGCCCGCGCCGAGGCGGCCCGGATGGGGGCCGACATCGTGATGTTCGCCGAGCAGTTCCTCGCGGGCTATCCCGCCGAGGACCTCGTGCTGAAGCCCGCCTTCCAGGACACCTGCCGTGCGGCTCTGGAACGGCTCGCCCGCGAGACTGCGGATGGCGGGCCCGGCATGCTCATCGGCCTGCCGTGGCGGGAGGAGGGGCTCCTCTACAATGCTTATGCGCTCCTCGACGGCGGCACGGTCTCCGTCCGCTTCAAGGTCGACCTGCCCAATTACGGCGTCTTCGACGAGAAGCGCAACTTCGAGGCCGGGCCCCTGCCGGGGCCGGTGAATTTCCGCGGCATCCGTCTCGGCCTTCCCATCTGCGAGGACATCTGGACCGGTGACGTGGTCGAGTGCCTCGCCGAGACCGGGGCCGAGATGCTGCTCGTGCCCAACGGCTCGCCCTATTGGCGCGGCAAGACGGAGGAGCGGTTCAACATCGCGGCTGCCCGCGTGACCGAGAGCGGCCTGCCGCTGGTCTATCTCAACCAGGTCGGCGGCCAGGACGAGCTCGTTTTTGACGGCGCCTCCTTCGTGCTCAACGCGGATTGCTCGCTCGCCTGCCAGTTGCCGGCCAACGAGGAGACCATCGCGCTCACCACCTGGGAGAAGGGCGAGGAGGGCTGGGTCTGCCGGGACGCTCCGGTGGTGACCGTGGAGGAGGGCGAGGAAGCCGATTACGCCGCCTGCGTGCTCGGCCTGCGTGACTACGTGGAGAAGAACCGCTTCCCCGGCGTGGTGCTGGGGCTGTCCGGCGGCATCGATTCCGCCATCTGCGCCGCCATGGCGGTGGATGCGCTTGGGCCGGAGCGGGTGCATTGCGTGATGCTGCCCTACCGCTACACGTCGGGCGAATCCCTCAAGGACGCCGAGGACTGCGCCAAGGCGCTCGGCGTGCGCTACGACATCCTGCCGATCGCCGAGCCCGTGGAGGGCTTTGAAGCCGCATTGCAGCCGTTGTTCGAAGGGCGGGAGCGGGACATCACGGAGGAAAACCTCCAGAGCCGCGCCCGCGGCACAATCCTGATGGCGATCTCGAACAAGTTCGGATCCATGGTGCTGACCACCGGCAACAAGTCGGAGATGTCGGTAGGCTACGCCACCATCTACGGCGACATGAACGGCGGGTTCAACCCGATCAAGGATCTCTACAAGATGGAGGTCTTTTCACTGTCGGCCCTGCGCAACCGCCGGAAGCCGAAGGGCGCGCTCGGCCCGGACGGCGTCGTCATCCCCGAAAACATCCTCACCAAGGCGCCCACGGCGGAGCTGCGCGAGAACCAAAAGGACCAGGATTCGCTGCCCCCATATGAAGACCTCGACGAGATCCTGCGCGGGCTCGTGGAGGAGGAGTTGCGCGTCTCCGAGATCGTGGCCAAGGGCTATGACCTGGAGGTGGTCAAGAAGGTGGAGCGCCTGCTCTACATCGCCGAGTACAAGCGCCGGCAGGCGGCGCCCGGCGTGAAGGTGACGCGCCGGAACTTCGGCCGCGACCGCCGCTACCCCATCGTCAACCGCTACCGCGACCAGGGACTGGCGGCGCACCAGAAGGACGAAGCCCTGGAACGCGCCATGGGCAAGCCGCGCACTGGGTCAATGGACGTGTAGGGCGCTTTCCCTCCCCCTTGCGGGGAGGGATGAAGGGTGGGGGTTGGGAAGTCAGAATGGTGTGCTTCTTTCAGAGCGCATGAAGGCTGCTACAGCACCTAACTGGTTCGACCCCTTACCTTGTCGCACCACCCCCACCCCTAACCCCTCCCCGCAAGGGGGAGGGGAATTGGAAGTCACCCCTTGCGCGCCTTCGCTCCCTTCGCCATAGCATTTTGCATGTCCAAGCCCATCGTCCGCTTCGCCCCGTCCCCGACCGGGCACATCCATATCGGCAACACCCGCGTCGCCCTGCTCAATGCGCTCTATGCGCGGCGCGAGGGCGGCACCTTCATCCTGCGCTTCGACGACACGGATGTGGCGCGGTCGAAGCAGGAATATGCGGATTCCATCGAGACCGATCTGCACTGGCTCGGCATCCCGCCCGACATGGTCGTGCGCCAGTCGGAGCGGTTCGCGCTCTATGATGCGGCCGCCGAGCAGCTGAAGGCGGCCGGGCGGCTGTACCCCTGCTTTGAGACCCAGGAGGAGCTGGAGTTCCGCCGCAAGCGCCAGCTCGCCCGCGGCCTGCCGCCGATCTACGACCGGGCGGCCCTGAAGCTCACGGACGACGACCGAGCCAAGCTGGAAAGCGAGGGCCGCAAGCCCCACTGGCGCTTCCGCCTGGAGCCGACGAACGTCGCCTGGGACGATCTCGTGCGCGGTCCTTGCCACGTGGATTGCAGCTCGCTGTCCGACCCGGTGCTGGTGCGCGAGGACGGCACCTATCTCTACACCCTGCCATCGGTGGTGGACGACATCGACCTCAAGATCACGCACGTGATCCGCGGCGAGGACCACGTGACCAACACGGCGGTGCAGATCCAGATCTTCGAGGCTCTGGGCGCCGGCTCACCCACCTTCGCCCACCACAGCCTGCTGATCACCGCGAGCGGCGAGGGGCTGTCGAAGCGCCTCGGCCATCTGTCCGTGAAGGGCCTGCGTGATGCAGGTCTCGAGCCGCAGGCGGTCGCTTCGCTGGCGGTGCTGGTTGGCTCGGCCGAGGCCGTGCGGCCCATTGCCGATCTCAACGAGCTCGCCAAGCTGATCGATTTCTCCCACATCTCCCGCGCGCCGGCGAAGTTCGACGAGAGCGAGCTGGAGCATCTGAATGCCCGCCTTATCCACGAGATGCCCTATGGGGTTGCCCGCGAGCGGCTGGCGCAGCTCGGTGCGGATGAGGGCGAGGCGTTCTGGAATGCGGTGCGCGGCAACCTGACGAAGGTTCGGGATGCGGCGGAATGGTCCAAGGTCGTGCGCGGACCCGTAACGCCGGTTATCGAGGACAAGGCCTTCATTGAGGCGGCCACTGCCGTTCTGCCGGAGGCTCCTTGGGATGCCGCCACCTGGAAGACCTGGACGGAAGCGGTGAAAGCCGCCACGGGCATGAAGGGTAAGGCGTTGTTCATGCCGCTTCGCCTCGCGTTGACCGGGCTCGACCATGGCCCCGAACTGGCATTGCTCCTGCCTCTGATCGGGCCGGAGCGGGCGAGGGCGCGGCTGGCCGGGCAGGCGGCTTAAAGGTCGCGCAGCTATCCCTTCATCGTCATACCCGCACTTGTTGCGGGCATCCACGTTTTTACGCGGCCAAAGACGTGGATGGTCGGGACGAGCCCGGCCATGATGGCGGGGGAAGCACTTTACGCCTTGATCCTGTAGCCCGTCCTGAAGATCCATCCGATGGCGGCGAGGCAGATCAGCATGAAGACCAGGGTCATGCCCAGGCTGATGCCCACCCCCACGTCGGCGACGCCGTAGAAGCTCCAGCGGAAGCCGCTCACCAGATAGACCACCGGGTTGAACAGGGCGATGGTCTGCCAGAAGGGCGGCAGCATGTTGATCGAGTAGAAGCTGCCGCCGAGAAACGCGAGCGGCGTCACGATCATGAGGGGCACGATCTGCAGCTTCTGGAAGCTGTCGGCCCAGATGCCGATGATGAAGCCGAACAGGCTGAAGGTAACGGAGGTCAGCACCAGGAAGGCGATCATCCACAAGGGGTGCTCAATGGAGAAATCCACGAAGAGCCGGGCCGTGATCAGGATGATGGTGCCGATGATGATCGACTTGGTGGCGGCCGCCCCCACATAGCCGATCACGGTCTCCACCGCTGAGATCGGCGCCGAGAGAACCTCATAGATGGTCCCGGTGAATTTCGGCATGTAGATGCCGAAAGAGGCGTTCGAGATGCTCTCGGTGAGGATCGAGAGCATGATCAGCCCCGGCACGATGAAGGCCCCGTAGCTCACGCCCTCGATGCTGGCCATGCGTGAGCCAATGGCCGAGCCGAACACGATGAAGTAGAGCGAGGTCGACAGCACGGGCGAGGCGATGCTCTGCATGATCGTGCGCCAGGTGCGCGCCATCTCGAAGAGATAGATGGCCTTGATGCCGTAGAAGTTCATGCGCGCCCCCGTACCAGGCTGACGAAAATCTCCTCCAGCGAAGACTCGGAGGTCTGCAAATCCTTGAAGTCGATGCCGTGCTCGTTCAGCCGGCGCAGGAGGCCCGCGATGCCCGTCTCCTGGCTTTGCGTGTCGAACGTGTAGACCAGATCGGCGCCGTCGGCGGAGAGCTGCAGGTTGTCCGCTTGCAGCCCGGGCGGCAGACTCGAAAGCGGGGTCTGCAGGTGCAGGGTGAGCTGCTTCTTGCCCAGTTTCTGCATCAGCACATGCTTGTCCTCGACCAGGACGATCTCGCCCTTGTTGATCACCCCGATCCGGTCGGCCATTTCCTCGGCCTCCTCGATATAGTGGGTGGTCAGGATGATGGTGACGCCGTTCTCCCTTAAGCCCCGGACCATCTCCCACATGTCCCGCCGCAGTTCCACATCGACGCCGGCGGTGGGCTCATCGAGGAACAGGATCGTGGGCTCGTGCGACAGCGCCTTGGCGATCATCACCCGGCGTTTCATGCCGCCCGAGAGCGTCATGATCTTGCTGTCGCGCTTCTCCCAGAGGGAGAGGTCCTTGAGGATCTTCTCGAGATAGGCCGGGTTCGGCGGCTTGCCGAAGAGGCCCCGGCTGAACGTCACCGTCGCCCACACGCTCTCGAAGGCATCGGTGGTGAGCTCCTGCGGCACGAGCCCGATCTTCGTACGGGCCGGCCGGAAATCCCGGATGATGTCATGGCCATCCGCGACAACGGTTCCGGTGCTCGGATTGACGATGCCGCAGATGATGCTGATCAGCGTCGTCTTGCCGGCGCCGTTGGGACCTAGGAGCGCGAAGATCTCGCCCTTCCGGATCTCCAGGTCGACCTTTTTCAGGGCCTGGAAGCCCGAGGCATAGGTCTTGGTCAGACCCGAGACGGTGATGATCGGGTCAGACGCGCCCGCAGGACGGGGCATCTCAAGGGAATCGAGCGGTTTCATGCCGGGGTGATAGCATGGCCGGACGCGAGGCGGAATGGATGCGCTTGACCGCCGCTGTCATCCCCGGCGGCCGAAGGCCGGGAAGGGAATCTACGATGGAGCGTAGCGCCATGGATTCCCTTTCCCTCCGCTGCGCTCCGGCCGGGAATGACAGGCTGTGCTTGGTTCAGAACGATCAGTTCTGAACGTTCGGCACCGGGATCACGTCAGGGGCGATCACGCGCACGGTCTTCTTCTGGCCATTGCTGGCGGCGACCTCGCGCTTTGCGCCTTCACCCTGGCGGACCACGGTGCTGTTCTCGATCGATTGCGGGCCGATGCCGGCCGATTCCTTGCTTGCGGTCGGCGCGGCGGCGGCGATCTCGGCGGCCTCCTTGGCCTCTTCCTCGGCCTTCTTGTCGGCGGCCTTGCGGGCGGCCTGCACCTTGGGTCGCGACAGCTCCTCGGCCTTCTCGGCGGTGACGATCAGGTCGCCCTTGCGCTGCTCGAGCATGCTCTCGGCCTTGCGCAGCACCACCGCCCAGCTCTCGTTGGGCTTTTTGCAGGCGCAGCTCTCGTCGAAGCTCTTGCGGAACTTGAAGGCGTTCGCCAGCGACGTATAGGGCTGGTTCGAGGAGAGCGAGGCCGCCCGGTTGAGGCCGTTGTCGCCGCCCGGATAGGCGAAGGCCGTGGTCTCCGTGCCGGGGCAGAGGGCCTGGCACATCTCGTTGGCGCTCTGGCCGCCGCCCGGCGGGGTCGTAAGCGGGAAGAAGGACCCGTCGCAGGTCTTCACGCAGATCAGGCGCCCACCGCCGAGAGAGCGCGGCTCGTCATCGGCGATGATCGGCTGGCCCTCGGGCATGACCTGCTGCTGCTGTTGCTGGCGCGGGGCGCCGAACAGCGATTCGAAGAAGCCGCGGGGCTCCGTGGAGCACGTCTGCTGGACCGCAGCCTGGAGCTGCCGGCGCCGGGCTTCGATATCCCCCTGTTCGGCTCCCTGAGCAGCCAGGCGGGCATAGCCGCCCTCGAGCTGGCGGATCTGCGCGGCGATGGAGCCGCATTCCGCAGGGGCAGGGCCTGCCAGGAAGCCGAGAGGGCCGCGCTCGCAGCCGATATTGCGGTAATAGGTGACGAGCCGGTTGATCTCCGCCCGCTGGGCGCGCATCTGGCCGGTCGGCGCGCTGCCGCCGCTGCGCTCCAGGGACGCCAGTTCGGCCTGGAAGCGCTGGCACTGCGCGGACTGGGGGAGCGCCGCCTGTCCGGCAGCCAGAAAGGCCGTCACGGCGATGAGGGAGCGCAGAAATGATGTCTTTGTCATGAAGCTGATCGCAGAACCGGTCCGTTGGGCATCATATGCCGGGTTGGCTCGTCATGTGACGCCCGAATTTGACCCTATTGTGTTTAACGCCTTGCCCGCTCCAAGAGAAGCTGTCTAGCTTTCCCTGAAGAGCGACCCTGAGACGAGATCCAGCATGTACTCCCATATGACCATTGGGGCAAATGACCTTGCCCGGGCGCGGGCCTTCTACGATGCCGTCTTCGCGCCGCTCGGGCACGAGGTGCGTTACGCGGACGACATGCTCGTCGGGTGGGAAGCGCCCGGTGGCCCGCCGCAGTTCCTGTTGGCGCGGCCTTTCAACGGCGAGGCGCCGAGCGTCGGCAACGGGGCCATGATCGCAATGCAGGCGCCCAAGCGCAGCGTGGTCGATGCGTGCCATGCCGCAGCCCTGGAGCAGGGCGGGGCGGATGAAGGCAGCCCGGGCCTGCGCCCGCACTACCATCCGAACTACTACGAGGCCTATTTTCGCGATCTCGACGGCAACAAGATCTGCGTGATTTGCCATCAGGCCGAATAGCCTCTCGTCAAAGCTCTCAACCATCCCCACATGACAGCGTAACGGTGGGAGATGAACCGACGATGCTTGCCCGAATCGCCCTAGGCCTGACCCTTGTTTTGGCTGCCGCCACCGGCGCCGCGGCTCAGGAACCCGACCTGATCTTCAAGAAGTCCACGGTCTGGCGGGCGCTCACCCCGGACGACAAGCTCGCCGTCTATGGGCTCGACGATCCCGTCGTCGAGGGCGTGGCCTGCCACTACACGACCCCGGAGCGCGGCGGCATCGCCGGCACCTTCGGCGTGGCCGAGGAGGTGTCGGACATCTCGCTCGCCTGCCGGCAGGTCGGGCCCGTGAAGTTCAAGCAGAAATTCGGCCAGGGCGACGTGGTGTTCAGCGAGCGGCGCTCCCTCATTTTCAAGAAGATGCAGATCGTGCGCGGCTGCGACGTGAAGCGCAACACTCTGGTCTACATGGTCTACTCGGATCGGGTCATCGAGGGCTCGCCCAAGAACTCCACCTCGACCGTGCCTCTGATGCCCTGGGGCACCGAAGTGCCGCCGAAATGCGGGGAATGGATAAATCAGTAGCGGTCAGCGACGGCTTGTTTTCAGTAAACTTATCCTCTCACCTCATCCTGAGGAGGCCGCAGAGCGGCCGTCTCGAAGGAACTTCTAGAGCAACGGCAGTTCTGACGGAGTCGTTGGGGCTATGCGGCGTGGTGGCTTCGTGATTCACTCATCTTGACCCT
>NZ_JACXAB010000033.1 GCF_014699075.1 Microvirga sp.
ATGAAGGTGGAAGACGTGCTCGAGATCCTGTCCATTCCGCTGCTGGCCATCATCCCGGAGAGTGGGGAAGTGCTGCTCAGCTCAAACGTCGGAGCGCCAGTGACCCTGGGCAGCCCCACAAGTGCACCAGCTCAAGCCTACCTTGACGCGGCCCAGCGGCTGAAGGGCGAGGGTTCCGTCATCGTCCCTTCGGGCGACAAGCCCCATCTGCTGCGCAGGCTGTTCACCCGACGAGCGGCATAGACCTGCTCGAGGGTTTTGCAACAGTGAGATCAGAAGCTGTGGTGCAGAATATATTCTGAAGCGAACTCACGAAGAATTTGGATAAGCAGCATCAAGAATACTCAATCTTGACCCCACATCTGCAAGTTCTTAGATCATCATCTTTCATGTTCACAATCAGCATCTACAATGAAGCATAATTCAAAGCCTTTCTTGGTTGAGATCAAGAAGTCCCGCGTTCCAGGTCAGCGCACCCATCTCCCGCCAAGACGTTTGCTTGCAACAACCCTAGCTGAGGTCACAAAAGTCTTCCGGAAGGAAGAGCCTCAAGTGGTGCCTGAGCCATCTGCCGCCCCACGCATTCTGCCGAGCATCGTCGAGCCTGTATGGAGCGGTTCAGAGCCCGTTGGAACTGCGCGCCGTAAGCGCTCTTCGTTGACCGGCAGGCAGAAACAGATGGAGTTTGATCTGTTGGCGACGACCTCTGAGCATGTTGAAGACGTACACGCAAGAGCGCAGTTGAGTGCTCAAGCCGTGTCGCAGATGGACACTGTTTTTGGTGATTCAGAAGAAGCGTTGCGTGCCCATGACATTCAGCCCGCACGAACTGAGCGTGTGAAGGCTGACTCGCGGAAGCGCCGGAGGGCCTCTAAAGAGGCTGAACAGGAGACAGTATCCGAGCCAGATCCGGAGACAGAGATGACTGAACCCTCAATGGCTTCGTCGAAGGCAGCTCAACGCAGGTTAACAAAGCGTCTGGCTGCCGCGGCTCAACTCCCGCGTCATGAGCGCTGGAAGGGCCGCCTTCATCCCACTGCGTGGTGAATTCATTACTCCACCAAGCTTGGATATTCATCTCGCAAAGCCGTAATGACGTCTGCCGGTGGTACGCCACGATGCCATAGGACATAGACCGTGCGATAGCGCGGCGGCGCAAGGCCAGCGGCCTGGCACACCGCAACAGCCTGATCGTGCGCCCTGCGAATGGTGCCAAACGGCGCCGTTTCGCCATGCTTCCAAGCCGAGGAGCGACAGCTCAGGATAGCGCGCCAGATGATGACCAACTTCAGATGTGGAAAGCTGCGGCCCTTGCGCGTGGTCTTCGGCTTGGACGGCAATCTCGGCACATTCTTCGCGCGCTCTCGGGCAAGTACAAAGCGGCGGCGAAGAGCGCGGTGAAGGAGATCGTGACCCTCATCATCCAGACTTGCGCCACGCTGCTCCGCATCGCGCAAAGCCGTCCTCAATCTTGCGATCCGCCAAGCCGGAATGGTTTCGAAGGGTGCAGCGTTCATCTCGTTCCGTGATTGGATCGTGTCGTGACCGTCTATCTGAACTCGGCCTCCGATCACCGGACAACCGGATTGCTCCCTTCGAGCCTCGGAACAAGGGCTGCTCGCATTACCATGTCGTCCCTCTCGCAAGTATCATCGTATAGTCTGATATGCGTGGCGAAGACGCTGACCCGCTGTTTCTCGACAATGATCAGTACCTGACACAGCGCCAGATCCGCGAGGAGAGGTCCGACGGCGGCTGAACGTCAAACAATATTGCATCTTTCAGGGTTGCCTTGTCCTTTCTCCGCCATATACGAATGAAAGCCTTCCTCAATTCCTTTCATTCTCAGGGTTTCATGACCGTCCGCCGCCGATTTCTCCTCGCCTCGTCCCTGGCCCGCCTCATCCAGCGCGAAAGAGGCGGCCTGCGCCTGATCGAAGGCTTTTTCCCGGAACAGCGGGACCGGAATTCCTGGGTTCGCCTGGAGGAGAACAGAGGTCTGCTGATCCTCCGGACAGCCGGTCCGCATGGAGAGTCCGAGGAGGTCGAGGTGCCGGTGGGACACGCCCATGCGCTGCTCGATGTCTGCGCCGGCGAGATCGACTACACCCGCACAAGGCTCCGGATCGGCGACCGTGATGCCCTTATCGACCAGTTCAACCGGCCTCGTGAGCTACATTTCGTGACGGTGGAGTTTGACAGCGAAGCCGAGGGCAGGGGGTTCCACCCGCTTCCGTGGTTTGGTCCTGAGATCACAGCCGAGACCCGCTATAGCAATCACGCAATTGCCCTGAGAGGCGTCGAACAATACCAGGATGTCCCCCTGTCCCATGAGGCGCTTAACAGCTTGCTTGACACCCTAGAGAACCGCGTCCCGGTTCAGCCGCGGGTGCCTGTCAAGCGTCCCGCCGCCAAGCAGCGAACGGTCAACAAGGATCTGGCTGGCCCGGCACAAGGGGGCGGCCGGGCCGCCCAGGTCAACCTCGACGACATCGAGGCGGCGATGATGGCCGAGATGGAGCGCACGTTGCAGAAGGGCAAACCCGAGTAAAGGTCTGCCGGTCGGATGCCTGACGCTCGCTCGCCTATCCGGCGCCATCTCGTGCTCTACCGACGCAACCGGGAGCAGGGTAGGGCGCGGTTCTTCAGCCTGATGATCGAGCGCGACCTGTTCGGAACGATCCGGCTGGTCCGGAACTGGGGTCCGGTCGGATCCAAAGGTCAGGAGAAGGTCGACATCTTCCCCACTGAGGCGGGAGCTGCTCGGGCGCTGGAAGGCTGGGCCAAGACCCAGCGGCAGAAGGGCTTTACCGATCTGTGACGCGGTGGGCAGCTCACGAGCCACAGCAGATTCTTTTGTTAAGCAGGTCACGGATGGCGGTCGTTTCCGCTGTTGGAGTGGCGCAGCCTCAGTCGCTGTCCGCCACGTCCACACACTCGCCGTTTTGAAGATCGTGGAAGCTGACGCGCACTTTCGCGATATGGCTGATCCGGTCAGGCGGAGCGCCTAGGCCAAGGGACGGGTTCATCTCGCCCGTCATGCATTCATTGCTCCCGGCCAATCTGAGTTGGACCGGGCGGCGGCGCAGATGCGCCTCGAACTCATGGATGGCCCGCAGGTCTGTCGCATCGACATCAGCATCAATGCGACAGACCTGTTTGCCATCGATACCGGAGGCGATCTGCGCCTCTTCCAGCAGAGGAGCAAGCTCCGTGGGCCATTCAACCATAGGGTTCTGATGAATCGGCATGCGGCACCCTCACTCAACACTTTGGCCTCCGGCCAGGCCTGATGTGAGTAAGAAGGAGCCAAGCTCACGAGTTCCACAGCTACCTCTATCGGGTAAACACTGACGAACACGCTCTCAGTGGCGTGCATCCGGGCCTTGCATAGGTGTGTCCTGCCCCTGGATTGTCAGGACGCCATCTGCCACCAGGTCCAGCCTGACGCGGGCGGTACGCTCCAGAACGACTGACAAGGTCCCCGACCTGAGGAAAGCAGGCCTCCGTGCTGTTGGGCCAGGCACAATCCTTGGCTCATTGTCGTTCGATGGCGCCGGCGGCACTGGCCGCCTGTCAATCTGTCGCTTGCACATGACTTCCCCCTGATCCCAGTAGGGAGATTATCAGGCCTGCATTGCGTGAGGATGTCATCGCCTGTTGCGACCGCGACATGGGACAGCCGCGACCGTCAGGGTCGCTCCGCCGGATTGAGCTTCAGAAACAGATGAGCTGCCAAAAGGGCATCGTTCAACGCATCGTGCGCGTCACGCAGGTGAGCAATGCTGATACCCGCTTGCGCACAGGCGTGACGGAGCTTGCCTGGCAGGCCCGCGCGCTTCGCCAGAGCCATGGTGCATAAGAAGCGCTCCCGTGAGTACGTCGGCCGTGCCGCACGCTCGAACTCCCGTCTGAGAGTGTTGTACTCATAGGCGTAGTTGTGCGCAACAATTCTGTCATCACCGACGAAGTCGATCAGATCGTGGATGACGTGCTCGAAGTATGGCTCCTGCTGCAAGTCAGCCAATGAGATACGATGGACCGCATAGCAGAACGGGCTCATGGCTGAGCGTGGTTTGACCCTGCGGACAAAGGAATGAGGAGAGATTGTCGCGCCGACGACCTCAACAGCAGCAATTTCGATGATGTGATCATAAGATTGGGCAGTTTCGACGTCGATGACGACGTGCCGGTCTAATTGCTTCATTGTTCAATATTGTCGGTATGTCTGGCTGATCGAGATGGAAGCAACCCCCTGAAGAATGTCTGCGGTCAATGCTATAGCAGCAACGGCTGGGGCGCCAGCTTGTGATCATGGTTGCAAGCCTCGCGCAAGCTTAACCTGCTATCAAGATCCTCGGCGCACTGTGTCGGCTCCACACAAGGAGACGGCACATGAGCGAATGGCATCAGCGCGACCACGATCCGGTGACCGAAGAACAGCTCGTCCGAGCGGTGCACATCCTCGCCGACATCGTCGAAGCAAACGGCCCAGCTTTCCGCCCGCTGTATCAGGACGTGCGGCAGCAGCTGGCAGATCTGCGCCTCCAGCAGCAGGCGGAAGCGGCTGCGACCGCCAGAGCCACTCAGGACAGCTCTAAGGTTGCCTGAGCCTCGGGAGCGTGAGCATCTCGTACGGGAGCTAATTATCGCGCGCCGGGAAATCCGTAGCGCTCAGAAAGACCTTGGGCCTTAGCCACACTACGTGCTCAGATCGACCCTGCAAAGAGGGCTCTCGCTGAACGTGGCCCAGTGCGGTGGGGCGATGGTGCGCCGGGTTGCAACCGTCAGCTTGTAAGAGACACGCCATATGCCGAATGATTTTCCTCGCTCGGCTCGAACTCAGATACCGGCCGCTCGGCGAGAACCTACCGATTGGTGCCCGGATTCAAGTTCCAGAATCTTTGTTCAGTGCAGTTTTCCCATGGCCGCTCGAAAGAACTGCTGCATCCATAGTTGGTCTGATCGTTCCTGGCACCGAGACATCTGCTCGTAGTTGACATCAACGTTTGCAGTGTGGGTTCCGCGGCTTTCGTGTCACTCGTAAGCCGGGCAGGGGCCGTCGCAAGTGGACAGATCCCCAGTCTAACCCTCTGTTTACGGTTTGCTCGCAGAGTCACGACACTGCCGGAATCAGCTCGGCCAATCACCTCCCAGTTGCGTAAGAGATCATGCATTCGACCCGTAAACCGCCCTTCGCCCCACCACCCCTTTCCGGAGAAGAAGATCCCCGTAGGATCACCAACGTCGTGCGGTTGCGGCAGGATCGAAGGGATGCCGAAGGCAGCCCAGCACAGGACGGTGACGAGCCGCCGTGGAGGCAGGCCTTTGTTCTTGCCGAGGGGGTGAAGGCCACACGCACCCCGGATAAGGTCATTCGAGCCCGCAACGGCCATGTAGAACCCCCGCCCACGCAGCCGGAACACCCAGCTCCCGCTGTCAACTCGACGATTGAGCACATCCGCCCCGTACCCGACGAAGGGACCGGTGGGGCATCGGAGCCGGCTGTCAGAAGTCAGATCGATCAATTGCGGTCAGCGTTGGCCTCCGAGGATCCGGTTTCCGAACGACTGGCGTCACTCGCCGACAGAGAAGCTGCCCTGTCTAAAGCGGGCTGCGGAGAGAAGGCCGGTTCGGCGCGCCGGATGATCGAAACGGCGACACGGCTTCCGTTGTCACAACAAGCTACTGCTGCCGATGAGACTCCGCACCCGAAACAATGCCTGGAGACCCAACCGGAACTGGCCGCCACTCCCTTCAGCTTGACGTCAGGAGCCGTCTCGTTCTCGTGGCAGGGACTGTCATACGGAATGACTGGCGTCGGTTCAGCGGGGGATCTGGACGCCGTGTCCATGGCCCCTACCGATTGGCAGATCCTGGAGGCCGCCGACGTCGTCATCGAGACCACCAACGACAGCCAAGCGGATCCGGATGGAGCTTCCGAAGCGGAGTATTGCGCCACTATTGAAGCGGCGCTTCCATCCGAGCAAACCCAGGAAACGGCCGCCGCGGCTGGGACCGCCGTTGTGGATGGAGAGGCGGCTTCAGCGGTTCAAGGTGCCAGCGTGTCGGATCCTACCGAGGAGGAGGTCGATCTCGGATACCTCGCTCTCTACGAGGATCTCCTGCCGGCGGCGAGCAAGAAACCGTCGCGGATGGAGAAGGTTGCCCTTGAGCCTCAACTGGACCCGGTGGTCGGCTCTGTTCCTGCCATGGTGCCTGATGCGGAAGTCGACCCGGTTCAGGAGGGGACTGAGGAGGTGCCCATATCCGACGCTGTGACAGACCTGAGCCAGGCAGAGGTTACCCTGCAACCGCTTCATCAGGCTGGCTTGGTTGTGGATCTCCCCAAAATCGCTCCGGCGACGTGGGGGCATCCGATCTCCCGCCCACGTGCACCTGACGATTGGTTATATCAGAAGCCGGACGTCGCATTCCTGGCCGAGCCGCCGGAACGCGAAGGACCGGAGCTGACCGAGGACATCCTGGAAGAGACGGCAGGGCGATTGGAGAAGGTTATCCGCGACTTCGGCGTGAAGGGCGAAGTCATCCATGTTCATCCCGGCCCGGTGGTAACGCTCTACGAATTCGAGCCTGCCCCCGGCATCAAGTCATCTCGCGTCATCGCACTCTCAGAGGATATCGCGCGCTCGATGAGTGCCGTTTCCGCGCGTGTGGCGGTGATCCCGGGCCGCAATGCCATTGGGATCGAGTTGCCGAACGAGACCCGCGAAACGGTGTACCTGCGTGAGCTGCTTGCCTCAGATGATTTCGAGGTCTCGCAGCACAAGTTGCCCCTCTGTCTCGGCAAGACCATCGGCGGTGAAGCCGTCATCGCGGATCTCGCCCGCATGCCGCATCTTCTGGTGGCCGGCACCACCGGCTCGGGCAAGTCGGTGGCGATCAACACCATGATCCTGTCGCTGCTCTACCGCTTCACACCGGAAGAATGTCGCCTGATCATGGTGGACCCGAAGATGCTGGAGCTGTCCGTCTATGACGGCATCCCGCACCTGCTCACACCCGTGGTCACCGAGCCAAAGAAGGCGATCATCGCCTTGCGCTGGGCGGTACGCGAGATGGAGGACCGCTACAAGAAGATGGCGAAGCTGGGCGTGCGCAACATCGACGGCTTCAACGCCCGTGTGAGTGAGGCGAGAGCAAACGGTGAGGTCATCACGAGAACGGTTCAGACCGGCTTCGACAAGGCCACAGGGGAACTGACGTATACCGAAGAGGTCATGGACCTTACATCGCTGCCCTACATCGTGGTGATCGTTGACGAGATGGCCGACCTGATGATGGTGGCCGGCAAGGAGATCGAGGGCGCGATCCAGCGCCTGGCCCAGATGGCCAGGGCGGCCGGCATTCACGTGATCCTGGCGACGCAGCGCCCAAGCGTGGACGTGATCACCGGCACGATCAAGGCGAACTTCCCGACCCGGATCTCGTTCCAGGTCACGTCGAAGATCGACAGCCGCACGATCTTGGGCGAAATGGGCGCCGAGCAGCTCTTAGGGCAAGGCGACATGCTGTACATGGCGGGCGGCGGGCGTATCGCTCGCGTGCATGGCCCCTTTGTTTCGGACGTGGAGGTCGAACGGATCGTTGCTCACCTCAAGCGACAGGCCAAGCCCGTCTACGTGGAGGCGGTCACAGCCGAGGACGAGGAGGTGGAGGTGGAGGAACTTCCGGTCTTCGACGAGAGTGAGATGGGGCTTGGATCGGGCGAGTTATTCGACCAGGCGGTCTCGATCGTGCTGCGGCACAAGAAGGCCTCGACCTCGTACATCCAGCGCCGCCTGCAGATCGGCTACAACCGGGCGGCCTCGCTCATGGAGCGCATGGAGAAGGAGGGCATTGTCGGTCCGGCAAACCATGCTGGCAAGCGCGAGATCCTCATCGGAACGGGTGGAGCGGACGAGGAGTGAGGCACTGGCAGCAGACCGGACTGGCACACGCGAACGAGCATCGGCTCAGCCTCTAGCAGTCGGTGTAGCCTGCCGGATCTCATCTCGTTTCCACACCGTGCCCTCGGGAAGCCTTTGGTGCTCCCGAGGGCTTCCATTTTAGGGATGCCTTCTTCAAAACGTGAAATGCTTGTGTCGCGTGCACACCGCGCAAAGCCCGATTCCGGGAGATTGAGGCAAGGACCTCGTGTGGTCGTCCCAAGTGAAGCGCCACAGCCAATCGATCGCCAAAGGTTAGTCTATGCCGTAGACTGGCAAAGCCCTGCTTGAAGCTTCTGAGACAGGTGCGACGAAGACCAGGCCATCAGGCGCCGGAGCCGACTTGAGCCGTGGATCACATGGTTGTCTTCAACGGCGTGACAGTGTTATCAGGAGCCCGACTTGTGCCGGATTTTGGATGGGCTTAGCCCGCCTGCCTATCCCGTTCGAAATACGGGATGTTGCTATAAACGACCTCTCAACACATTTGCGAAAAGCTGAGTAAAGCGCCACCCTCGAGGGATCCTGGCCTATGATCAGTCTGCGTCTTTTCGCCTGCGGAATAGTATTCCTGTTTCTTTCTACATGTTCGGGATCGGCTGAACCTGATTTTAACGTCACCGAGATCGACGTGGATTGGCAGCTTGCCTCGCTCCCCCCTGCCACCTGATCTTGAGCCGATCACCACATCCACTATTCTTGAGATTGCTTCTCTTCCCCGTGCTCTCAAAGACCGGTCCACGTACCTGCCTGCCATCGCCGAAATGGCCGCAGCCAACGGGGTGCCGCCGGCCCTTGTTGACGCGGTGGTGCGGATTGAGAGCCGGTACGATCCGGCTGCCGTTGGCAGCATAAGTGAGATTGGGCTCATGCAGGTCAGACCCAAGACAGCCGCGCCGCTGGGGTTTGAGGGATCCTCCGCCGAACTGGCTGAGCCGAAAACCAATCTCCGCTACGGTGTGGGGTACCTCGCTAAAGCTTGGCGACTGGCCGATGGCAGCCTGTGTCGCGCACTGATGAAATACAGGGTCTGTTTTAGAACCAGAGTTTGCTATGAAATCAACAAAAGGAGCGCTGCCTGACGATGGCAGCGCTTTCTAATGTTGTCCGGCCCGGCTTCAGGTTATTGAGCTGTCTTCTTCATCGGTTCACGAAGCTCTTCAGGGAGAGGCTCTGACTCTGGAGGAGGGTTGGCCTCCCTTGCGGCCTTCAGGAGGCCTGACGTCTCCAGCGAGCGGCTGAGAGCGACAATGACATCGTCAGCAGCCGACATGTTACTTTCCTTCAGGGTCCCCCGGGATTGATCCAGCATATCGAGCACCGCCTCGACCTGCTGACTTGCGAGCGGCACCTCAAGGTTCGACTGGAAGCCATTGAGAGCGATATAGCGCCACTCATAAGTAAACTCGGTAGTCACCTCGGGCCCAAACCAAGTCGGGATCTCGAAGGCCTCTGCCTGCTGGTTGTCATCAAATTCAACGGTGATGAGATCAAAGCTGCTGGGATATACAACGCGATCAAGCTGTATCTTGTGGCTCAGGCCGCTTTGTGGTGGCAGATGGAGGCGGTCATAGGAGATCTGCCCAATGCACAGACTGAACAGTGCCTCGGCATGTTCCCGTGGAAGCGGCGCTAGCTTTTCTAACAGGTTTCTTTCTGGATCCTGTCCTGACAGCACAAAGTGAGCCTGGTCCGCCTCCAACCGAACAAGTTGGTCTTTGCCGGGTTGGGATGAGAGATAGCCCTCTACGACTTGGCGGTCGACGCCTCGCTCTCGCGAAATGAGGCGAGCAATGCATGGAGAAATAAGGAAGCGTCGAGCATTCTTCATGGGAGCACCTGCAAATTGATATGACTATGAAACGCAGGACACATGGTCTGCTCGAACCTGTTTACAAATGTTTACCATAACATTTTGAGGGATTGAGATCTGTCGCGCTCCAATTGCTCAGTCAGCTGTGGTGCGGTCCTCCTCATTCAGTGGATGCAGATCGCGGACCATCTGGTGAAGGCGGGAGGTGTCGAGATGGGTGTATATCTGGGTGGTCTCAATGCCCGCATGCCCGAGCAACTCCTGCAGCACACGCAGGTCGGTGCCGCCCGAATGCATGTGGGTGGCAAAGGCATGCCGCAGCACGTGAGGCGACACCCGCTCGGCGCTGGCCAGCCCGGCCGCCTCAGCCGCTTCCTTGATCTCGAGCAGCGCGGCCTGGCGTGTGAGGGCCTTCGCTCCGTTGCGCACCGCGTGGAACAGCCACTGGGTCGGCTTTCCCCCGGAATATGCAGCTGCCAGCTTCTGCCAGTGCGCGACAGCTTCGATAGCCCGCTCGTGCAGCGGGACCAGCCGCTGCTTATCGCCCTTGCCGCGCACCAGCAGCATACGGGTGCCAGGTGGCGCAGCATCGGAAGGCAGGGACAAAGCCTCGCTGATGCGCATGCCGGAGGCATAGAGGGTCTCGAATAGGGCAGCCCGCCGGGCATAGCCGGCCTGACGGTACAGCCCGACAGAGGGATCGGCTGCCAGCGTGTGGGCGGTCTCCAGGAGAGCTTCCGTCTCGGCAACGGACAGCACGAAAGGCAGCTTCCGGGACTGTTTCATGGCGGACAGATGGGAGGTAGGGTCGCGGGAGCCGAGTTCCTCGGCGATCAGGAACTTGTGCAAACCACGCACCACCGTGATGCGTCGGGCAATAGTGGAACCGGCATAGCCGCGCTGATCGAGAGCCGCGATGTAGTCCCGCATCTGCTCCAGGCCGACAACGTCCAGGTCGAGGCTGTTCTCGTCGAGCCAGGCAAGGTAGCAGTTCAGATCGTCGGTGTAGGTGTCGATGGTGCCAGCAGACGCGCCGAGCTCTGTGGCTAAGGCATCGAGCCAGAGCTGAGCCAGCCGTTGATTGGTGCGCATCGGATCCTCCTGGTTGGTAGGAGCATGGCACAGCACCTGTTGCAAACTTCTTGTCAAAATTCTTATTATGCAATTTGTTATAACAGGCTATATTTGATAGGCAGCCCGAAGCCCCGCGGACCCAACCGGATCAGATTCTTAGGAGGCCTCTCCACCTCATCCGATGTTAGCTCTAGTTTGGTAAACCCCAAACTTGTAGTGCGATCTCCTCCAGAATTGGCTGCGATCAGACGCGATGCTAGACTCTCGACCATGACACAGATGGCCGACGAGATCCGCACCCTCATTGCTGATCTGTACGATGATCCTGAGAACTTCCTGAAGACGCCGCACCAGTGGTTCGGCGGGCGTTCTCCGAACGAGTTAATGGCGACCGAGGCAGGCCAGTTCGTACTCCTGAAGTTCCTCCGCGGCGAAGACCATATACCACCCATTGAAATAGACAGGGGCTTCAAGTCCTACACCGCAGCGAACACTGACCACCTTGTTGACCAAGCGATTGCCCGTCTCGAAGGGCAAATCGAGCAGCTCAAGTTCCTCAAAGGATCTGGACCGGAGATCGCCACGGTCATCGGGAGAGCACAAGAGGTCTTCGGGGAGCGGGGCCTGAGCTGGTTGGTCAGGCCTAATCAGGTGCTGCAAGCAACGCCTCTGGATCTGATGAGTCAGGGTAAGACGGACCGGGTTCTCCGGCTTCTCGTCCAGATCGAGCATGGGATCTACCCATGAGCGCGCACGAGCGACTATCTCTGGGTACCTCGGTGATCCGCTGTTCAGATCGCAAGTGATAAATCGGCAAATCATTAGAGACGCCCAAGGCATCGACAATATTCCCGGATCTAAGAGATCAATGGAGCCTCGTACTGATATGACCATGTCATTAGTAGACGAGCTGATAGCAGCCGGTGAGGTGCGGAAAGCCGAGTTGGTCGAGTTGGCTGGTGGGCTCTACATGCCCTCGTACGTCGCCGCGATCCTCAAAGTACCCGAGCAATTAGTCGAGCAGCGGCGTAAGGCGGGGGAGCTTATCGCTGTCGAGACAGGACAAGGCTACCGCTATCCGGCCTGTCAGTTCACGCCGCACGGGATCGTGACGGGCCTCCCCGAGGTCTTGGCAATGATGGCGATCCGGCACGACTGGATGCGGCTTGAATGGCTCCTGGTCCCGGATGAGGCGCTGGAAGGGCTTTCCCCGCTTGAGGCTCTGAAAGCAGGGCGCCTCGAGGACGTCATCGACATCGCTCGGGATCATGAAGAACAGGATCCGACACAGGTGCTGTCAACAGAGGACACCTCGGGTGACATTACGACCCTCCTTGCAGACGATCTTGACGATGAGGCTCCTCGGGAAGTGGAACACGGCCCGCAATCTTTGAATCGGCCGCTCGACGATACCAGGAAGGGCGTCCTCGTCATGAAGGGATCCGGCCTTGGGCCCCTGGTCAGCCTGGAGGAGGGTAAAGCGCTGCTGGACGAAATCACAGTCGATGATGACTCAACAGACTGGGCCGCATCCGAACTCCTCACTGCTGACCGCATGGTGGAGGAGCTCAGTATCTCCGCCGCGACGCTCGATCTGTGGCGAGATAATGGGACGGTCATTGCCTTCCGCAAAGACGCCCATGAGCTCGTCTATCCGGCGCGCCAGTTTGAGCACTCCCGACCGATCGAAGGACTCGACCGGGTTGCGGGGTACTTCCCGTCCCCTGAGGAGGCGTGGGAGTGGTTGGTCACGCCCAATCAGTACACCGATAGTGCAGCGCCGATCGACCGGCTGCGGTCAGGGCACATCGAAGAGGTCGTTCGGGCTGCGGAAGGTGCGAATGACTACCAGTGAGGATACGAATGCAAAGCGGGACGACACGATTGTCTCGGATCCTGAAATCCTGGGTGGCATGCCGGTCATCAAGGGCACACGGGTCTTGGTCTATGACGTGGCTGCATCCGTGAATGCAGGCATCCCGCGGGATCGTATTCTGACAGCCTACCCCACCCTCAAGGAGCACCATCTGGATCTGGCCGTCGCTTACGCAGAAGCCAATCCATTGCAGGGTCGGGCTCGCGGGATTGCACCATGGGCAGGCGCAACTCCCGTGAGGTCTGGGCAGATACCGCGGAGGAAGGGATGATCGCCGAGCCCCAGGATCTTGAATACGGAGGACGTGAATGGTCCGAGCAGCTCAAGAGCGCGATCCGAGAGGCGGTCGCCGATGCTGCCATCCCTCAGACCATCAGCAGACTTCTTGTCAAAAGGCTTGTTATGCGAAATGTTATATAATAAAGATGTCTGAGGGGCACCCTTACCGCTTCAGAGCACTTGCCTTCAGCTTCGGATCCGTAATCCGGGCCAGATTGCGGTCATGCTCCTCGACAATCCGCTGCGCCTTGGCCGTGAGCGTCCTGCTGCTTGCAGCCGCTTTTGCCCGCACCCGTTCAACGAAGCTCGGGTCGAGCGTATTGCGCTGGCCAGTTGAGCCTGCAGATCTGGTGGCGGCTGCGCCACGAAGGATTTTCACGCCCATGAATAACCAAGCCTTGCTAGCCGCTTAAGCGGCTCTTCAAATATGGTGTTAATTCCCTCAGAGAGCAAGTTGATGACGCTCTCCAGGTCCGGGGCCTCCGCGGCCACCCGCTCCTCGCCCTCCACAACAACGACAAAGGCAGGCTCATCTTGCCCGGCCGTGAACACCGGAACGCACAGCGACCATGCGAGTTCCGGCCAGATCAGGCGTCGGCGCTGGCGGTTCGCCGGACCTGGAAGGATTTCCGTACCCTCCGCATCGTAAAGCAATCCGGCCACCTGGACGATTTCTGTAAAGGTGGGCTCTCGTCCCAACCAGGTTCGGCCGGCAAGCGAACCTTCCATCGGCAATAGCATCGCCTCATCGGTATGCTCCTCGTAGCCGATCCCGTGCCGGAGCCTGAGGGAGCGGTACAATCCAGCTTCTTTGATGGCGAGGGCGACCCGTATACGGCCTGTCAAAGTCCCCGAGGCGAAAATGCTTCCCTGCTCCTCCAGCACGGCACAGGTGAGCACATAAACGTCCCGGGCAGCTTCTCGCAGAACACCGGGCCCCTCCAGAAGCCGCTGCACAATGCGGGCTCGGGCATAATTGGTAGCCTCCGCGACTGCCCTTAGCGCGGCATCCGCTCCGATATCGAAGTCCAACACCTTCAGCTGGGTTTCCATCGGGACTAACTCGAGCCGGCCGACTGCCCGCTTGTTCAAAACGGAGGAGCCGAAGATCGCCGTTTTCACCGCAGCTCCAAGCCATCCTGTCGGCGAAACCGGATCGTTCAACGTGGTATCGATGATCTCGACGGCTATCGTCAGCGCGTCAGGGTCGAGCGCACGCTCCTCGTCGAAGGGCCAAGCCGGCAGATTCGACACGAGGCCACCGTCCAGAAAGACCGACGATCCGAATTCAAAGGGGCGGAAGATCACGGGAAGGCAAATCGAGGCCGCCACAGCATCGGCAACCAGGATATCCGGTGTCTGTTCGGGTGAGAACAGCCTGAGCTGACGTGCATTCAGGTCGGTGGCGACAATCTTCAAGGTTGGCCGGCCATCAACGCTGAAATCGGAGAAGAGAACATCACGTCCCGGTTCAGTGGGAAAAAGGCGCTCCTGCAACAGCTTCCGCAAGGCGTCCCGAAAGATATGCACACTCGACAGACCGCTGAGCAGCCAGAGGCCTCCAGTCACACCGACACTAATCCAAAAAGCCACTGCGAGTGCGACAGCCCATCGACCGTAATCATGGGCGACGAACAAAGAGCCAAACAGGGCGAGAAGCAGCAAGCTGACTGTCACCATCCGGCGGCGACCGGAGAAGGCTATTGCAGCAGAACGTAGAGCAGCAATCCGTGCCCATCCTCCCCGGCCGAAAATGTCGGTTGCCGCTCGGAATCTCGGACCAAGTAACGGCAGCAGTGTTGTGCCACGGACGGGATCAGCCATATCATCGGCATGCATTCCGGTCGCTCGCAAGGCTGCAATGATAGCACCGGCTGAGGTTCCTGCGAGCCCGCAGATGTTTGCTCCATATTCCTCAAGCGCCTTCAGTGCACCGATATGGACAAGGCCTTTTGCGCCTCCCCCTTCGAATGCGACGAACACGCGATCAACAGTCCTGTCCTGGGCAGGCTCGTCCTCCTGGATCATCAATCTATCGCCTCAGCCTCGGGACACGGTGCTTCAATAGGCTTGAACCGCCTGTAGGTAGCAGGACTCGGTAAAAACATCCCTTCAAACAAACAGGCCCATCCGCTTGGAAAATTTCCGGTAAAGAATTATGTGCTCTCGCATTCTCTCAGTTGCTTTCCTGTCAGGGATTGAGACCCGTTCCTCGCCGGAAAGCTTGTTACGATTAGCATAGGACAAGACACATGCCCGGCATCGCACGTCAGTTCGAGCCGCAGATCACCCGCAGTGGTGGAGCCCCGTCCAGATACCGCTTCGCCGCTCGATGCTCAGGCTGCCACAAGACGGACATCTACGAGGCCGGCAGGCCTGCCGGTGATGAGCTCGTCAAAGGCTACTTCAAAGAGCGCGGCTGGCTTCTCGGACGCGACCGGGCCCATGACCTGTGTTCGGCTTGCCTGACAAAACCCCGAGAGGTTCAGCAGTCTCGGACGTCCAACGGCGCAGGACCCCAAACGTCGCCAGATACTGCACCCTCTTCAAGTGGCGTGAGCGTCCCAGCGGACAGGCGGTCCCGGGATACGGCTGATATCCTGGCCCGCCACTTGGGCAAGCCTGAAGCGCTCGCTGCGGAGGTCTTCCGCTCCAAGCCCGTGCAGTCCCCTCGCCTCTCCGCTCCGGAGGCGCCCCCACAGACCGGATCAGCCCCCGCCCTGTCACGCGAGGTGGAACAGGCCCTGACAGGAATGGCCGCAGAACTGAGAGGCCTTCGCTCGACCATGGAAGGCATGGCGGAGCAGATGAGCAAGCTGGTGGCTCTCGGCGGTCAGCGGATCGAGGCCATCGCGCGGCTCGCACCCTTGATGGTTCACTCGGCTGACGAGATTGCCGGCGGCCTGCGGGAGGTTGTCAGCGCGATCCAGTCCATCCCGAGCGCCTCCCCACCTGAGCGAGAGGCCTCCAAGACCAAAGAGCCGCTCACACGAGAGGCTGAACCGGTTGAACAGCAGGATCCAGAACTCAGCTCAGATCCAGAACCTCTGACGGCGTCCAGGGCAAAAGAGCGCTCGAGGGCGAGCCCACGTTCGACAAAAACCGAGACTCAAGTCCGGCGGACCAGCTCCGCGGCCCTTGTGGTGAAGTCGATTCCAGACGCGAAGCGCTCGGATCGGTTCTACACCTCCATCCGCCTGCCGCGGGATCTGTGGGACCAGGCCGGCTTCGGCCCGGACGACCGTCTCCTGCTGGACTGGAGCGGCAAAACCCTGACGATCGAGCGTGTAGCTGAGGGTGGCGTAAAGCCTAAGGCGGTCGGGAGCAGCTCTGTGGTCCTCCAGTCCTGGAAGCTCGGAAACCTCAACCTTGACCAGCCAAAGGTCACCGGCGCTGACGGATCGCTGCGCCTAACAGGAGGGCGTAAGCCGACGTGAGGCTTGATCCTTGGGTGACGTGCGGGCGCGCGAGCCTCAACCACGCCATCCAGAGGTAGACTCAACATGCCTCGAGACGGGATCTCGACAACTCCGATCCCAACGCGCCGCCGGAACGGGTCATCGGGTAGCCCAGGGGTTGCAGACAACTCGCATTTCATGTTCCCCGGCTGACACCAGATAGTCGACTGGGGTGTGGACGTGACCTTGAATCCAGAGGCGGATTTTGAGAAAGCACTCCGGATCGAGGTTGTTCACGAAGAACGCATTGAGAGCATCCTCCTGGAAGTCAGGACAAATCGACTTTGGAAAGGAGGCGTGATGCGAGACAATCACATCGGCTTTCGCCTGCTTCGGGAACATTAGCTGCGCTTGGTAGGCCAGACCGGGTCATAAGGTCTGATAATCGCGCAGGCGAGTGCGGCTTGTACAAATGAGCTCGGAACACTTGGTCTTGTTAGGAAAGCACAATCGAAGGCAGTGGGCCCGCTTGACATTAATTTATAACGTTGGTAATGCTCGCTCATACGAGCGGGCGGCCAATTCACACGACCCGTATTGTCATGGCGACGTAGAGCGCTTGGGACTCTGATCGGGCTTTGAGGGCTACATCCCCCGGTCACTGTGCAGATGGGTCACCGCGGCGGCCCCTGCAGGGAAGGGGCTCGCGGGGTGCGTTCCTTTAGTCCTGCCCGTGCCGAATCCAATGCAGGTCATCCCAATCTGGATGACTTCAGTGATCAGAAATTCCCCTGCCCTCGCATTTGCATCCCGCTGCCAGAGCTACGCAAGTACCTCACGCGCAGCTCCGCGGCTATGCGCCTGTACACTGCGCGATCTCCAGGATCAGACCGCATCTATTCCAAATAGCCCACACCAACGCGGGTTACGATCAGCGTTGCGGATCGCCGAGTCGATAGCGCAGTTGCGAGCGTCGCCAGGATCCCATCGCGGATTGGATCTCGCGACAACCTTCCCCGGCAATCGTTTTCTGATCAGGCTCTTCAAGGTCAGCGACGCACAGTGCCACGCTGCCCCTTAGGACGCGGTCTGCCCCTTTTCAAAAGCTGCCAAAGCGAACCCGACTACGGGCTGCGTGCAGCACGCATTGCAAGAAGATACTCCATGTCTGATATTTTCCAAGCTCGCATCGAGGCGATGCGCCTCAGCTTCTATGACAATTCTCCTCGGAACCGCCTGATCAATCTGCCAAACCGGGACAGCCGCCGCGTCCTGGTTCTGCAAGGATCCGCGCGTGCAATCCGGGAGGCCCTTGACGACGGACAGGTTCTGGAGATCGGCAAAGACATCGAGACACAGATTTCACAACCACTCGCGCGCGAAATTCTATGCGAGATCTCTGAAGAAGATGCCTTGCTGCAGGATCGGCAAGGACTTTCTGCTATCCGGCTTGGTCTCGGAGTCGCTGCATGGAGCAACCCGAAAAGCGGTAAGGTGCTGTATGCTCCCCTTTTACTCAAATCGGTGCGTCTGGAGGTCGAGCCTGACCGCATCTTGATGCGAGGTGCACCTATTCCCGACGAGGTTAACCAGTATCTCCTCCGCACCATCAGAATAGGTACAGAGCACGTACCATCCGATCCCCTCAATGAACAATGGCTACACGCCGTTAGGGAGTTCGCAGGTTTTGAAGATCGGGCAGTACTCGGCCATTTTCCCCAGACGGGACAGGCCATGGTCGACCGTCTCGATACCGAGCAGAACCCTCACCTGATGACGCATGCGACGCTTCGGCGTTTGGTCGTCGCAAACGACGCCGAACAGCTCTCCGTAACCCAGCCACAGGCGTGGCTTCCTCCGACAGATAAGTCTCGAAACATTCACGCCGCCCACAGTGACAGTTTTCAAGATGAGATCATCACACTCATCCGTCATGGGTGCCCTGAACTTGTCGTCCAGGGACCGCCTGGTACAGGTAAATCGCAAACCATTGTCAACATGATTGCTAACGGCCTGACCGACGGAAAATCCATCGTGTTTATGGCCGAGAAAATGAGCGCCATCGAAGTCGTCTGGAACCGCCTGAAAAAGACAGACTACTGCGAGCCCGCGCTCATGCTTCAGGGAACAGGTCTCGACAAAGCAAGTATCGCTAACCGCCTAGGTACCCCGCCAGACTCCGATATTCGGGGTATGCTGATGTCCTGTTCGGAGCAGGCCCGTCCCCGAGCGATCCTGACCTCGCCACAGGCCTTCGCTTTGTATATCCCGCCGGACTGGCGTTTCGATATCCTAATAGTCGACGAAGCATCCCAGATTCTACTGTCGTCAGCTGCCGCAGCCATTGGTGCTTCGAAGCAGATCATCGTCTGCGGCGACAGCCAGCAGATGCCCCCGAACCATATGACGTCCTTCACAGGCGCCCGAGATACCGACGACATCTTGTCAATGAGCCTGTTGTCTGCCGCCGAACGAGCAGGCTTCCATAGCACGATGCTCAGGCGCCATTATCGTTCGCGGCACCCGTCTCTGATCGATACGTCCAACCGACTTCATTACGATACTGAGCTCAGAACCGTTCCATCGCCTCTCCCGGCAGAGAAGTTCGGCCTTCTCTATCATCATGTCGATGGGGTCTATGATCGCAAATCACGAACCAACCTACTGGAAGCGGAAACGATCGTTGAGGCTGTTCGCACTCAAGTCAGGGACAATCCTCGTTACACCATCGGCATCATCACGATGAACGAACCACAGCGGATCCTCATTAGGACGCTTCTGGAGAATGACAACGGGATCGCAGCGATCCCTGCGGCTGCAAACCTGTTCATTCGCTCTATTCAAGACATCCAAGGCGAGGAACGCGACGTGATCTTTGTATCGCTGACATATGGACGCACTCGGGATGGCGAGTACCACCGGAATCTGGGTCCAATATCTGCACCGCATGGTGAAAACCGTGTCAACGTCTTGATGACCCGCGCTCGATACCGGACATCGGTATTCAGTGGATATGGGGCGACATCATTGCCGATGACGGGCAGCAGAGGAGTGGAGGCTCTTCGCTTTCATCTGCACGCCGCCCAAGCGGGCCATCAAGCGCTGGCTGGCAAGGAATTTGAGGGTACACTCGCGCGGGATCTCTTCTACCAAGACTTCTCCGTCAAGAGGTTTGGTCGCGCCCTTATGGTTCGGAAAGATCCGAGATACTCTGGTGGATCCGATTGGAAGTATATCGGCATGATCTATCTCACTGGCCTCGCCGACGTACTCGACGAAGCATCCGAGAAAGAGCAACTGCGGTACGCCGGCTGGATGGTCACCGACTTACCTCATGCCTTGGTGAATGTCAGCGACTTTTCGGAGCGGCCGGAGCGTAAGACACTCATCCTCGCTCTCAAAAATATGTGGATGCGCTCGTAATCATCTCTGATGAGCCTTCGACATTATTGGTCCTATGACTGCGCAGCTGCGATCATTCGAGCCTGTCCAAGGGTTTGCACTGCCAATGTGCAATTCAAACTTATCCAGATAGTGAGAAAAAGACATGAGTTCCTTCCCCTATCCATGGGGTACGATGCGCCCGAAGAATTGGCGCAAAGCCCTGAAGCGCCAACTGGACGAAATTGCCTCGCTGCGAGCAGACGCCGCCACAGCTTATCGGCGGATTAATGAGCAGTGCGATAATAATGAACAGATTGTTCGCCAGCAGCTCGATTTTATAGACAGGGTAACAATCGGAGGAAAATACAGCAGTCAAATTGCTGAGGCTCTTTTACCGAGCTACTATCACGTCTTACGCCCTAACAACCCGGCAGAAGGATCCGTTCGGTCTGAGGCCTGCCCGCTGCGGAAGTCGCGAGCGAAAGTCCACATGACGAGAAGTACAGTCATGGACATCATGCGTGGGGTGAGCCCCCCGAGTCCCAGCGCGATCGTCCAACCTACCAACATTGCTCACACGACATTGGATTCGCCTCTAAGCTTTGAGCAGCCCGCGCTGACGGATCCATACTCAGACGACAATGCTCCTGATGGGAAAAATCCAAGGTTCGGATCCTTTGACAGCGGCGAGGCTGCTTTGGAGGCCGAACGGCAGGAGCACGCTGAGAAAGTTGCACGTCAAAATGCGTTTGTGAGCTTCGAAGCTGATGCAACTGAAGATCTTGAGAAAACAAGCGATAGTAGAATCTGCTATGACTTTTCGGATCCATGTGATGAGGCACGGTTCCCGCCAGAGTTGGCTTCTCTCTACCCAAAGTTCGAAAGGACCCGCAGCCTACCAGTGTTACTCGTTATAGAGGATATGCCTGAGGATGACTTTAAGAGATGGATGAAGGTGGTAAGGTTCAGCGATCTGCCGGAGGCCGAACAGGATAAATGGGTGGAGGAGTCTCGGAGACGGTACCGTGACACGAGGAGCTATATTAAAGGTGTCGGCTGGATAGTTCAGGAACAGATCCTGCTCGAATACGATCGAAGAGCAATATGGCCATGGGTTCGCTTACGTCTTGAGTTCGTTGATATGCTCATGCTCAATCGTGAAAGCACTAGCTGTGGCGAGGATGACTTGGATAGACTGGCCAAATTCGATTATATGCTCGAAGGTCAGGTAACTCCCGATCAACGGCGTCAGTATGTTCAGATTATCGATTTGCTGCAGTGGCCAAAAGGTACGTCGCGCCGTGAGCTTATCCTGAGAGCCAATCCTGCTTATGAACTCGACCTCCTCTACGACTATAAGTCACTGCTCGATTACTCATCCGACGCAGGTCCGGCGAAAAATATCCCCGCATGGCGAAGAATGCGGGAGCCGAGGCCAGCCAGCGTCGATGATGCACTCATGCGACTATATGAGAGATCGGATGGAAACGCGGTTGGTTTGACAACTGCTCTTGAAGCTGACCAATCTTGGTAGATACCCTTAGACGGGTATCTACTCTCATGGCGACCGACTTTCGCCCCTTACCACGGCTTGTAATCAAACGCAGAACAATCCGATCGCGCTTGAGCCCCTGAATCGGCACCTTCACTTCTCTGGAGGGAGGTGGCATGTCCCGACCAGGTTTGACCTGTAAGCAAAGAGGACTTGTTGGAGGCTGACGTCACTGCCATCGGCTCGTGGCGGGCGCAGGGATTTAGCTCTATCCAGAACTCCAAGCCACTCCACGATCAATTTTCCATGCCTCTTCGCTCAAGAGGCCCAAAAGCAAGGGCGAAGCGGATAGGACTGTGAATCTGGGCCCCTTAGTGAGAAGCGGCACTCCTCCACTGACCTTTGAGCCAAATGCGAATCTAGAAGCAGCCTTGGACAGACTGTTGCAGGGCATCAAGCCGCCAGATGAGCTGGACGGTATGCCATGTGTGAGTTTTGACATGCTGGCAGCCCACTTCAATCGGATCTTCCCGCGTAAAGGTGCCAAAGCAACCATTCAGGTGGCGGTGCAGGACGTGGGCGTCACCCGTGTGCTGCACTACCAGTGCGTGCTGGCCGTCCCGGACGGTATGCTCGATATCATCTAGCCGGCGTACAACCCGGCCCTGCTGCCGATCCATCTCCTCCATGCCGGACGTGGAGCTCTGCCGCTGAAGATGCGGGCCTTTCGCGACTTCGCCGCACACCGATTACGAGAGCGGCTGGACCACCTCTCATAGAATCACCAATAACGACTGCGACGACCGTCGAGCCGCGAACATTCGCACCGAGTCAGACAGGGACATGGCGGTCTTTGAGGAAGTTCTCGGCATGCAAAGACTGCTGCCCTCAGACATTGGGCTCAGGATTGCCAAAACCAGATTGTCCTCATCCTGCCTCACTAATCGTCCAATTCTGCCGACCTCCCGCCCTGGCAAGTTATAGGGACCATGAAGCTCCGACGGCCACTGTTTGCCGGCCGTGTGAGCCGAGATGGCCATGCGTCTCCTCTATGCCCTAGTGCAACTTCCGCGCACGAGGGACATTCACCAGTGGCTCTTGTCACTCCGATCTGTCGCTCACAGGCGACTGAACCGCGCGAGATTGTGGTTGCTGTCGTTCTCGCCATAGTCAGACCCGCTTGGCTCGTCCCGGGAGACGGTCCCTGATGATTAGAACGGCAACGGTAAGGACACACGCGGCATCACAGCTCTGCCTAGCTGAACAGCCTCGCACGGGATGCTATGCGTGAGGAGTGCAAGAACCGCAGCCTTAATTGTTTCAGTCGCGAGAAATTACACCCGGCATTGGTCGATAACAGCCGGCCGTGCTGTGAAACGATCGCGTCCCTGCCTGTTGCAGTCGGCTCGCACGCTTATGCCCATTCCATTCAGCCTTATGCAAGCCACTCGGCCTCATCGCTTGCACACATGCGCTCCAACCATGGGCAGGACAAACCCGCAATGGTTGCCGCAGTGCAAGTCGTCGCGCCTCAAGTTTTTCAGTGAATTTGATGCGTTCGAGCATCCGCCTTCGTATTCAATGCGCACTGCAACTGCGATGACCCCATGACTTTCACTAGAAAATTATGATTACTTTTCAAAATATTCAGATGACAAGCCACTTGCGTTGGAATAGAACTTTTTTATCGACGAATATTAATCCTTAGTGTGTTTATAAATTAATATTCGCTGCCACCACTTGGCATCTCTTGATCGGCCGTGCCGATCAAGAGAACGTCTCAAAGAAATCGTCCCTCTAGGTTGGAGCCACTAGATGTTTCGCGCGTCGGTCGGGGTTAAGGTCATTCACACCAAGGGGTATGTCAGAACCCAGGTGAGGCATGCCTTACGCGAGGGTGACGCCAGCGCCTCGGTGCGGCACGGTGCTGTTCCGATGGCAGGATGGGCTTGCAACGCGGTGCTCCCGAATCGGCCGCGCGATTACGATGCTGCCTTCAAAGCCGCCCCCAAGCACTTCGGCGCTCGCTACCGAAAGGGTGCGCCTCTTGGTGTAAATCTGCAGTTCAATGTGTCGCCAGACTGGATCAGAGAAGCCGGGGATCTGCACGACGAGCGGAACGAACGCAACGAGCGCCTCTATCGCGCAGCTCTGGCGTTCGTCCAAGACATCAAGGGTGTGGTAGCAGCCAGGATGGACCTCGACGAGGAAGGCGGAGGCGTGGTCGACATCTACGTCGCGCCGATTTTCCCACGCACCAGCCGGCTTCGGAAGGACGGCAGCCGAGGTTCGGACATCCTTGAGATCTCCGTGAGCAAGCTCAATGCCTTCTGGCGGAAGCAGAGTGGCGAACGGACGGGTTATTCCGGTCTACAGACTTTATGGTCCGCGTATTGCGCCAAAAATCTCGATCCTCGCATCCAGCGTGGCGACCGGAAGAGCGAGACTGGGCGCGAGCACCTTGAAGTGCCGCAAATCAAGGCCGCATACGCCGCTGCTGATGCCAAGACGGCGGAAGCTGAGGCTATCATGAAGCAGGCCCTCCAGGACAAGGCGGAGGTGGAGGAAGAGCGCCGAAGAATCGCGGAGGACGCTCAGAAAATCAAGGCCCGTGCTCAAGAAGTGGAGCGGGAACAAAACCTTTTGCGTGCAGAAATCCAAATGTCCGAGGATGCCTATGAAGTGGCTGAAGCGGGTCTAAAGAATACCGAGACGAAGCTAACAGAAAGACAGCGCCGGCTAGATGAGGAGGACGAGTGCCTCACGACTGCGCGGCACGAACTCGCCAGCACGGAAGCGCAACTCCGACGCGACCAAAAGGAGCTGGCTGAGAAAAAGCAGAAACTTAAAGTGGAAGAAGAGCGTCTGGCCCGGGAGCGAACAGAGCACGCAACTAAGATACGTGAAGCGGACCAGTTCATTGATAATCTCCGCGCTGATTTGGAAAGAGAGCAAAGCGACGTGAGAAAGCTGAGGAACGAATTGACGAGCGCGCGCGCCGCAGTTGATCGAGATAGGCAGCAGCTGGAGACCACAAAGGCGGAAGTAGCTCGCGAACACGTTACTATCATAGCTGCGAAAAAGGCCATTGCTCAGGAGCGCGAGAGAGTGGACCAGCGATCCAATGCTCAGGCCAGGTGGGCAGGGGCGCTGGAGATGGGTATCGACAGGATCTTCCGAGGACAAATCCCCTCGAAGGACGTTCTTAAGAAACAGGTTGAGTTGCAGCCTGCAATAGATCCGCTCCTTATCGTATTCGACAGGTTTCTGGAGCTACACCAGATTGCCGCGCATACATTAGCAGAACAGAGCGCTGCAAAACGTAAACTCCAGGAAGCAAAGCAACTCCTTGCGAACTCGGCTGCGGGCGAAGCGCAGGTTGAAAAGAAAATGGAGATTCTTTCCAACGCACTTGATCGGATAGGACAGATTCAGCAGCATCTCTCACGAGACAGCCAGCAGAAGTTCACTGAAGCGCAAATTGGTTTCGAGCAAGCCAAAATTATCAGGCGCCGACCTGACAAGAAGCCCAGCCAGGGTGTAGAAATGTAATCACCTCATTGAGGTCGCAAATTTGGGAGGCGACTGATAGCTAGTGAGGTATTTTATCCGCTCAGAGCGTCTCTTCCGATGCAGCCTGAGGCGCTTGAGCGTCTTGCAGATCACTGCGGTTCACCTTTGCGGCGGAACCGCAGGGTCATTCCCAATCTGGGCAACTTACATACCGAGATCTTTATTCAAAAATGATCAAACTTCCTCACCACGAGTTCGGCTTAGCTCTTTCTTTCGAACGCAATATAGATATCAACCCGATCGATTTCATCGTCGGCAACGACCGCAATTGGACCGGTTCGGCCTGGGTCAGTCGACAGGAACGCCAAAAAGCAGTCGAAACCCGCTCCAAGTGGCAGATCCGCATATGGCTGGAGGACGGGCAGTTTCGCGTATTGGCCGCCTCGAGCCTCACTGCACTGATCGAGTTCTTTGACAACGAAGGGACCTGCGCACCCTATGGGTCTGCGAGCGCGTTTCCTGATGACGTGGACCTCATCGCAATCACGCATAACAGAGTCCTGTGGAACCGTTCAGGGAAAAAGAAACTTTCGATTGAACGAACTATTGAGAAATTGGTCGATTCTAGGCACCGTAAGTGGGTCAACAACGAGCAGCGCCAGAAAGCAATCGAACTTACCTCAATTTGGACGATAGCAATCCAGGGGCCGCGCCTCCGCCCGTCTATACTGGTTGCCGCTGAATGGGATGTTTTGCTTGAGGCAGCCAATACAGCTGTCAAAGAGCAGCGCGTTGGGAAAAAACGGTCGTCCTCTGCACGCCGTCCAACTCGGCGCCGGTCTCCAGTCGAAGGGGATAGCCGCGGAAAAACGGTTCCAGGCTCCCAAGTACGCAGCAGAAACAACCGGGGAAACTTACTTCGGCGTATCTGGGAGACGTTACAGGCATTCGCGCAAACTGAACGGTGATGGCTGGGATCAGGCTATATCGCCTATTCTCGAAAACCAAAATGCACGGCCCGTGGGCGCGCAATAAACTTACCAATTCGGCGCCAGCGGGCCCAGCCTTCTCTTGTCAAGAAACTGGCCCGCCAACGACGGATCGTTCAACCCCCCTGTCCGTCACCCCTCCGGCGTCTTCCAGGGCACGTAGGAAATGTAGGCTAAGCGGATGAACAGGAGCGTCAGGGTTTTCTGAACGGAAATCTCCATCGCTGTTGGCTCTTCCGTCTCAGCCTCGTAAAGGAGCTGACAGCTCTGACCGGACAGGTCCTCACGGGTGGCGATCCACATTAGCTCGATGACAATCTGGCCAGGCGTATGAGTAAGCACATAGCCTCCGATTCTGTGAAACGCCGGAGTGTTCCACGACATCCGTCGTTCTTTGTCCGCGCCATCCAGCTCCACATCGCCGATCCCGGCGGCCTGTCCGCGCAAGCCCGGACCCCGGCTCTTGAACACGCCGGTGAACGACAAGCGTCGGCGCGGCGCCACCGGGATCAGAGCGATTAAGCGCCGGGCATCCTCACGCGAAAAAGTCGGCCCATCCGTTGTTAGGCGATCAAGCAGCGCATGCGCCTCAAGGCGAGCGGCGATGTCCAGCTCCTGCCTACTCATCGCCGGAGTCCTCTTGAGCGGCCGAGCCGGGAGACGATGGCGGCTCCTCCTGGAGCAGGCGATCCACCGGCACGACCAGGATGCTCTCCTCGCCTAGCACCAGCCGGATGGTCTCGGCACCCTCAGCCTTAGCGCGGACAAGATCCGCATCGAGGCGATCTCTCACCGCCCACTCTCCTTCCACATAGGGGCCGATTGCCGGCGCCATGAGATCGGTGACAATGCGGGCATCGATCCCACCGTCTGCCAGCACCAGGCCATGCGCGCGGACCTGCTCTGCAATCTGACGGCGGTATTCCCGCGTCAGCTCCCCTGGCGTGTGGCTCTTCAGGCCAATCACCGCGTCGATGCTGCGCAGCACCAGGATGGGAAAGCCGGCATCGGCCAGAAGCTTCATGGCCGCCACATGCAGCCGGTCGGGATCGGCCTCCTGGCGGGCCAGCTGGCCCACCGCTCCCTGGGCCAGATCGGTGGTCAGGATGAAGATGGCCTCGGTTGTCACCACCTGCGTGCCGGACGGCTCCACGAGGTGATCGCTGGTCCAGCCGGCCTGGAGGCGGTTGAGGACGGTCGGATGGGCCAACTCAATGGCCTTGAGGCTAACCACAGCGAGAGGATGGTCGGTCAGGCTCTGCTGCAGCGAGAGCCAGGCGGGTACGCCGGGATGGAGCCCGAAGATGAGCGCGTCCTCACCGCCCCAGGGTGGGGAGAGGTCATACTGGTGGATTGGAATGCCCAGCGCGTCAGCCACCATCTGCACGATGTCAGCCTTTGTGCCACTGCGGTCGGGTCCCGCGAGCAGGAAGACGCCGCGGGGGCGGTGATCGTGGCGGATCTCGAGGCGGGCGAGTTCGGCCGCGAGGGCATCGATGGCAGCGTCCTGCCCGAAGATGCTGTCTTTGGCCTTGGCCTGAAATGCCTGCACGCGGGCTTCAGTGTTATCTTCACCAGTGGTCATGGAGTTCATTTCGTCTGTGGGGTGATGGATGATGAGCCCGCGCTCGTCAGGAACGAACGTCCTAGGCTCACTGTGACGAGGTCGGACTGACCCGTGCCGCGCCGGCTGTGGCGCCTTACTGTGGCATGTCCTTTTTGGGATTTTTCTTGTTCCCTGCCTCACCACCCGAACATTCAGAGTCGTCTCTTCTCGGGATTGTCTTTCCGGGATGATGACCCTTCCCCGGACTCTTCCAAGCAGCACCGCTATCGAATGCGCAGGCTTCACTCCATCCGGGGCATTCTCTCGTCGGGAACGATGGAGACGCGATCGCTTGCGCGACGGGCCGAGGAAGATTGTCGATGCGCCTCCTAGTGGGATCCCCGAGCAGCGGGCTGAGGTGCCCGCCATCCGTGTAGCAAAACGCGACTTCCGTTGAGACAAGCGAGCGTGCAAAGATGTCCGTCATGCAAGAGCCAGATCCCAGGCAACGGACGAACCTGCTCAAGATTGGAACGCGGCAGTGCCGCTACATCGTCTCCGACGATCCTCGTCGTGCCATCTGCTGCGGAGCCCCGACACCAGAGGGATCAAGCTGGTGCGACTGGCACCGGAGGCTCGTCTACGTCCCGGCGCAACCCGTCAGAATTCGGCGTGACGCTCTGGCGTCGTAGGCGAGCAATTCACAACGAGCCTTCCGAGATCTGGTCAGGGCGAGGGAGAGCTCACTCCAGCGTGCGCCACCGCATCTTGTGCCGGTCACAAATCCAGCCCAGAGACCGCGCCGTCACGGGCCACAAGGGCGATGCGGATGCCGGCTCGCCTGACGAGTGGACGGCTTCGCCAAATCTCCGCGAGCTTGCGGAAGACAGGTGTGTCCGGAACCGCTGTGACCACGATGTCATCGGCAGAGACATCGAACAACAGCGCCTGCCCGAGTGCGGCGGTGAGCAATGCATACTCCGGACCTCCAGGCTTTCGGACCAGTGGACCCTTCTTGCATTGGGCGACGACGCGGCGGCCATCGATTGTGGCGACTACGTTGCCCTCACCTGGTCGCGAGTGCACCCGGATGGTCTTGTCGTTGCGCCGGTAAGCGCCAGTTCGCGCGCTCCGGCCGAACTGCGGCTCCCTGATCTGCTCCCATCCAGTCCAAGCCATGAAGCGGCCGATGTCGAAGACAATTGGGTCGCCAACCTTGATGCTGGCACCATCGATCGCGACACTTGCCATCGCTCCCGAATGAGGAAGCGACAGGATGAACTCGGCCAGGCGCAGGGCCACTTCGGCCTCTGACATACGGTCGGCTTGGAGGCCGAGTTCAAGCGGATCCTTATCCCTCACAATGTTGAGCCAAGTGTTGTTTGCGCATTCCTCACGTAAGCCGTCACCCATCTGTGTCTACATCCGCGCAGTTGTTAACTGCTGACCCACGACTGTAGAGGATCCTCACAACGGCAGCTGCTTAGTGTATTGGTTAAGCTTACTCAGCAGTGTTGTCGAAATACGACACGGCCGATGTTTCTACTATGTCGGCCTAGTGTTGACACTTGGTTTATGTCTAGTGCGCATTCTCGATGAGAGGTCTGCAAGAGCCTGGGAATGATTGAGGGGTGCACCATGAGCGAAAAGCAAGCTAGCGAACGTAGATCGGTGGCCAAGCTCCGTCCCGTCAACACACCGCCCGTCGACGAGAACACAGGTTCGATGATCGACCTCCTACAGGAGCATCTGCGGCTCGCCCGCGAGGGCAAGCTGCGCTCTCTTGCCGTCGTGTCCGTATCCTCCGATGGGACTGCTATCGGCACTCAGTGGTCATGCGATCCGAGCGATATGGCATCGCTGATCGGCAAGCTCACTGTCCTTACCCATGATCTCATGGCGGCTCGGAAGTAAGCCGCGGGTCTATGGAGCGGGCATTGTGGCGTGTGGCTCCCTCTTAGCCTCCTCAGCAGTCCTCGGGGGATCGTCCGCCATCGGCTCTCTGCGAGGAGGCTGAACTGCGTTCGTTGCAGCCTGCTTCTGAAGCCTGCGGTTCTTCCAGGCCTGCAGCATTTCTTGCCTCAGCCCTCGTCTGGGTTTCGGAAGGGTCCGCCAGATCGTCAGCGTGAACGCCTTTCCCACGGCGAGCACGAGGGCCATGCCATAAAGGAAAATGGTCGGCGAGAAACTCTCATCCATGTGCGGTCATCCTCTCAGCGCCCGCTCGACACCATCAGCCGTGTGCACCGTTGAAGCCCCGCTCATACCATAACAATGATCAAAGCGCGGCTTTCTCGCCCTGATGCCTTCGACCAAAGTCTGTCTTCCTCGATCCTGCCGGTTGCTAAGGATAGGAGGCAACGAACCGGCCTCACGAGCGCCTATCGATCATCTGTGTCATCCGCCACGAATGTTGACCATGAGACTGCTGGAGAGAGCTCAAGCCTACTTCCGCCGGCCCGAATTGCCATCCGTGATCCAACAGCAAGCACCTGCCCATGACGAGCAGGTTGGCAGTTCACGTTCGAAGCGCGCTCAGATCAGGGACGTGCTGCGCCAGTACGAGAGAGGCAGTCTCAAGGAGACTGAAGCTGTCGAAGAACTGCTCAAGATCCTACGCTGAGACCGATCCAGGCTTCCCTGCTCTACCCGCCTTGGAGCAGATAGCCGCGGCGAAACTTTCGCTGGAGCCAGGTCTCGAGCGCTTCCACGGCGCATGACTGGTTCTCGTAAAGCTCGACCCTCCTCTGCCCGGGTCGCCCAAGGCGCCCCCACTCGCGGATCAGGGTCGCATCGCCAAACAGGCTCGGCTCGATCGACAGGACATAGTAGCGAGCCATGTTGCAGCTTGGATCGCACCGGTGCAGGACGAGATAGTGGATCGTGTCGTGAGCCATGCGCCAGTGTCGCGCTGGCCCAGGGACGAGGTCCAATCAAAGTCCTGAATCGATTGAGCCTTAACGATTCACAGCCGTGATGCACCCTACGGTTTCCGCTCCCTGAACCCACGTACGCTGGCCAGTCACCATCTCCACGAGCACGGTTCCTCTGCCTACGACATTCTTCGTCTCCTCATGGCCAGGAGTTCGACGGCAAGGTCGATCTTGCCGGATTTCACCATGCGGGTGAGGGCGCGGAAGTAGCCGCCCGGGTTCTTGATCCGGCTCTCCCCGCCGTTCTTGGCTGCGTCGTCCTCATAGAGCTGCAGGACGTAGATCACCGCAATGGCCGCCCTGACGGTGCCAACCTCTTCGACAGCCTCGGCCCAGGCGCTCTCATGCGCCCCGAGCGAAGCTCGCAGGTAGCGGCCGGCTGAGACGATGTCCGCCAGATCCCGCACGGGTTGGCCGTAGTCGCTGAGGGCGGGGCAAGCCTCAAGGATCAATTCCGGTGATAGGTGCTCCGGGGGTTGTTCGGTTGAACGAACCGGCTCAGCTTTCTTCGGAAAGCTCTTGTTACAAGGCTCACTAGGAGATCCGTTGTTGTTATTAGTGTGACGGCAATCTTTGCCCCCATTGCCCGCATCAAAGAATGCATTCTCGCAAAGTGTCCTCAGGTCGTTCCACGCGTCGAGAGCGTCCAGCGGCATCATCTTTGTGCTGCGCAATGGCGTCCGGGCTTTTAGAGCCTTGAGACGGTCTTCCAGATCGGAACGGTCCAGATCGGGATAGTGCTCGGCCAAGGCGCTCAAGGCTTCTTCCGCGGCGCGGCGGGCGATGGTGATCTCGTCGAAGGCGCGCTTGCGGGCTTCCCTGAGCTGCTTCTGCTCGACCAGTCGCTCGGCCCACTCTCCTCGCCTGACATAGACGGGCGTCAGGTCGAAGCCAAACGCATCGACGATCTCACCGCCTAAGTCTTTGACAGCGAAGCGCTTCCCGTTGGGGGATTCCTTCGGAACGATCAGCTGCTGGTCGATCAGCACCCTGAAGGCATACCGAACGGACCGCTCGGACAGGCCGGTGCGGCTCATCAGGTAGTCGTTGGATGGCCAGACCAGCAGCCGCTCCCACTCCTGCTCGCCCCAGCAGGCCACGAGTTCGGAGAGGACCGACCGGGGTCCGTTGCGCAAATCCAAGGCCTTGGCAGCGTCCCTGGCTGCCGCAGATAGTTCTTTTCGCGTCACCGTACGCCCGGTTTCGAGCGCAAGTTCTCTCGCGGCCAGAGCGGCATGTCTCAGCCGCCGGCCTCCTGACGATGCCAGTTGCATCGTACCCTCCTATGTGAGGGCAAAGCGGGAGCGTTCACCGAAACCGATGCTCTTGACAGTCAGCTTGTCGGGATGGCATAAGGAGGTCGATCAAAACATTCCGAATGCCCACCCTCGCGGTGGTCTCCAAAGGCCCTCGAAGTTTCCAGCTTCGTGGGCCTTTTGCTTTGCCTGGTTTACGTCACGACATTTCGATCCTTCTGGGCGAACATGGCTTCGAGGGCATGGGTGATGACAGCCTCACGGGACTTGAACTGGCCGCTCTCGACCGCTTGGTCGATCGCAGTGCTCAGAAGCCCAGGAATCCAGACGTTCACTTCCTTGTCTCCCCGTTCCCGGCGAGACTTGCGGAAGCGCTGAACCCGTTCGATCCCTTTCACGTCAGGCATGGTATGCACCCATTACACTCGTGCCGTTACGAGACATGCCCGATTCTGAGTTGGCTGTGGAGTCGCGCGTCAAGAATCCATTCACAATAGATCGATTCAGCGGTGGGAAACTTCTTTGGCTAGAATCATTTAGCTGAAAAGGCCAAGTCAATTCGCATGTAAAAACCCGGTTCCGGGTGATTCGAAGTTACGCACTTGATTCGATGCTGCTTAGTAATCGAGCCGAGCTCCGGGCTACGGTTCAGCGACATGGCTCAAACATGTGCCGGAAAGGGATGTCGATGATCCCTAGCGGAACCGCTAACAGACCCAGATACTTGGAATAGACTCTACCACTGCGTGAGACGGCTCTAGGATCAGTTTGGGTTAGCCGCAAATTTCGCAGCTCCGAGCAGTAGGCGGGGATGTACTGCCCGGTGGCACCCGACTGACTTTCAATGCTCTGGTCGAGCGGTATCCGCCTTAGTGCTGATGATCTCGTGCCCGAACCTGGAGACGAAGCCTGAATCATGTAGGGCCGAGGTGAAGGATTGGCTGACCTACCCTGTGGCCACGGCATAGAGAGCGTGGTTGCGGGCGAACTGAAGGAGCGGAGGATCCATGACAGTGGGCGCGAACGACGAGGACGAGCATCCTGAGGGCCGGACTCCGGCCAGCTCATCCCAGCTTGATCGGCTTGAGAAGCTTGCCAGTGCAGCCGCAACAGCCGCGCAGGCCAAGCAGTGGCGGGCCCGCAAGAACGGCTTGCGGGAGCAGGACGAGCCTGCGGAGGTGCGCAACCTCAGCCATGATGCTGAAGCGAGAGCGCGGGCTGAAGAAGCCATGCGGCAGATGATGGCGAAACCGCAAAGCAAACGACGGTAGTGAATGGCGGGGCTGCCATTAAGGAACGGTTAGGTTCCCGATTGCCATGGTCCCCGCCCCTTGCCTCCGTAGAGCTACGAGGCGTAACAACGGAGTGATACAATGGCAGAAGCCAGCAAAACCAAGAAGCCCAACCCGGCCCTGGCGAAGCCGTTGCAACCCTCGAACGAACTTGCAGCCGTTGTCGGCTCGGCTCCCCTGCCCCGCACCGAAGTGGTGAGCAAGGTCTGGGAGTACATCAAAGCGAATAACCTCCAGAACCCCGAGAACAAGCGCGAGATCCTGGCCGACGACAAGCTCCGGCCAGTCTTCGGTGGCAAGGACAAGGTCAGTATGTTCGAGATGAACAAACACTTCGCTCAGCATTTGTCCTGATCTTCCTGATGAGTGCACAGCAGCCTCGTCACCCTTGCACGAATTGTTAGGCTTGACCGTTTCATGCTGCGGGTAACGGGCGCGTTGCGTATCAGCCCGTATAATCTCCATCGCCCCCAATGCGTGGAGTTGGCCCCGGCAGAGAGTCCTTACCTCTCAGCTGGGGCTTTTTCGTTTACTGATGCCCGCCGACAGTGATCATTCAGGAGGCTATGACGTCAGCGATCAGCAGCTTATCGACTGAGACCATCTGATTGCTCAGCGCGAACACCTCCTGCCTCCAGGATGCAGCGGCCTCAACGGTTCGATCTTAGGACCCCTCATGCCCTGAGGCGCTGGTCGCGCGGTGCGGTGCTCGCCTGAGAGAGCAGGTAGGCATCCCGATTCCGCTTGAAGTTGGCAGCCTTTTCGAGATCCTTCAGGATCTTCTTCTGCGCCGGTACCTGGCGCTGGGCATACCGGGCACAGAGACGAGGAAGCGAGAACGGAACAGCGATGTCAGCCCGGTTCTTATGAATAGCATCCTGAATAAGTTCGACCTGTTCTTGCGGTAGAGACATGCCACCTTCCTCCCCGAGAAGCAGCAACAGGTTCATCACAGCAGAAGGCATGGCTCTGATGAGGTCCTTGCCCGGCGTTGCGGCAGCTATCTCAAGGTACTCGCTCTTGGCGAGGGTGATCGTCAGTGACTGGTCCTTGGTCAGCGGCCCATCGGACAGCTGTTTCAGGTACTCTCGGAAGCTCTGCTCCCGTGCCCGGGTCGCATCGTCATGGCGGCCGAAGCCTGCCTTCTGACGGATCCACTGCTCACTCGGGCCCTTTGGGCCAACCGCCACGATGGAGGACTTGATCAAGCCCTCGGCGAGATTGGGCCTGAGCTGCTCTTCCTTCTCGGCGTCGTCGATGACAAAGAAGCGGATGTTCGTGTTGGCCACGATCGCCTTGATCTCAGGCAGCACACTGGGATCGAAGGTCGTGACCGAGAACGCCCCGGGCTTGCCGCCGAAGGCGTAAGGGAAGAGATCAGCAAAGCGCTGACGCAACCGACAATAGGCAGCGAGGAGATCGCGTCGCTGGGTCGTCAGCTGATTGGGCCGATCCAGAACAATCGAGCGCAGGTCGGGCTGCAGGCTGTGAGAACCCGTTGCCCGCTCCACCAAGCGAACGGCAGCGGCGTTGAGCAAACGACCCATCAGTCCCGCCCTGTCCTTCAAGAGATCGATGGCGGCCGACATGTGGGTAGCGCTGGACGGATGGGTGAAGTCGGTGAGCCACGGCAGGGCGAGAGGCGGCGCCTCCTGTAGGCTCCTCAGGAACTTGCGCTGCTTGTCGGTAGGATTGGCAGATTCGTAGTCACCGTCGTGTCGGATGCCGACGAAGGCCACGTATTTGCGGGCTACGTCCTGGGTCTTGCAGAGGAAGGCCTGCTGCGCGCCTGTCCGTTCGTCGTAGGTAGCCACCAGCCAGCGGGGGAGATCCGGGGCAGCGTCCTTGTCGTACTGCTCGCTGTCCCCCTCGCCCATCCGCAGCCGGATCTGACGCTGGCGCTCCTCGATTTGCTCGCGAAGGCTGGGATCCTTGTCGAACCAGGCCTCAAACTGCTCCCGGATCGGAGCCGCCAGCCCGCGAACCTGGCGGCGGCAGCGCTCGGGATCATTCCGGCGCATGGCGTCGATGTCGCTGAAAATCCGGAGGATGGAATTGCCAACATCGACGAAGACCTGGTGCGTCTTGCCGGACGCTTTATGAGCCCGTTCCCCTCGCCCGCTGATCTGCTTGACCGGTCCGATGGAGCGCTCCTGACAGGCAAGAATGTTGAGGTCGGTCTGGGGAATGTCGGTGCCGACGCCGAGAGCATTGACGTTAACCAGAATGTCGAAGCCGCCGGCGCGAGCAGCATCGAGGAGGTCGTCGCGCTTGATTTTGCGGCCGACCGGCTCACCCTCCTTGAACCTCTTCTCGGCGCCGTTGCGCCAGACGCGGATCTCGCCGGCAACAACAAAGGCCACGCGGGGCTTTTCCCCCTCCCTTACGTGACCAGGAGGAAGGCATTCTTGAGCCAGATGGCCGGAGAGCTCTTTGGAGAACTCGACGCTATCACAATGGACCATCGCCAGGGTGGCGTTGCTCGCACGCTTGGCCCAGATCCGGGCAACGGCTGCTACGATGAGAGCGGCAATCGCCTTGTCGCCTTCACTTGCTCCCTCCTTGAAGAAGCGGGAGAACGCCTGCTGGGAGGCCTGGTCAACTGACTTGTTCTCAGCCAGCAGCGCGAGGAAGGCGCTCTCGATCAGCCGGACAGCGTCGGCGCCAAGATGGCGCTCGAACTCGCCTGTTGCGATATCGAACCGGGTCCTCACCGTCCGGCCCGTCGCCAGGACCTCGTCATAGGTGGCGACATCGATCAGATCGTGCTCGATGCTGGCACCGAAGGGATCGAGAGGATCTTGCCCGTCGGTCCTGAACGGAGTGGCGGTCAGCACGATCCCCGAACCACCAGCCCGGGCAATCCGCTGGAGAATCGTCGAGAGCTGTTCTGCGGCGGCCTTGTGTCCCTCGTCGATGAGCGCGATGCCCCCTCGCCTGCCGACCTCGTCAAGGCCACGCAGGAAGTCCTCGTCATCCAGCTTGTTCACCAGCGACATGTTCGTCGCCATGATCACATCGGCATTGAGGCTGTTGCGGAGCATCGGGTCATTCCCGATGATCTCTGTTTTGGCAACGAAAAACGTTACCCGCGCCTTCCGCAAGGACGGGATTGCCTGCAACTGCGCATAGTTCTGCCGCAGCAGGCTGCTGTCAGGATGCAGGATCAGAATCGGTTTACCGAGATCAAAAGCATCTGCGGCGGCCGCCGCAGCCTTCAGGCTCTTACCGCTGCCTGTAGGCGCCAGAACCGCACCTGAGCGCCCGCGCCGAATTGCCTCGCGCAGCGAGAGCATGATCCGGGCCTGGTAAGGCTCGGCCTGCTTGTCACCGAGAACCCGGATCAGAGAAAGGGCTGACACCTCGCCGGAAGCATCGGCGAGTTTGGAAAGAGGCCGCATCGTTCAGGAAATCAAAAGTGGGTTTAGAGGGAACATCAGAAACACATGAGCGCCCTGCTCGGACAGAGGAATCTTCCGATTCAGGTGGCTCTCAGCATCATAGAACATTTTGGGAACACGATCACCGTTAACGTCGGTTTAAAAGCACCCGACTTTACCGACTTCCAAGCTGCCCTCGCTCGTCAGCAGCGGGCTTAGGGCGCCGGAACGCCTCCCGTCGGAATGCCGCGCCTGTCGGCCCCGCACGAACGCCCAAGAATGGAACCTTGACCGTGAGGCGACGTTCCCATCGAAGAACGGCAGGACCTCAAATGCAGATGTTTGATCTAGACAAAGTTGTCCAAGCGAGCGTGGTCGGACTGTTGCTCGGCGGATCAACTCTGGTGAGTACAGCGGCGGCTGTGGCCGCGGATCTACCCCCGTATTTTGTGGATCAGGAAGCGGTTCCGGAGCGCCCACCAAGCCGGCGTCGGCTTGCGGTCGAGGAGACGTATATCGCCCCACAGATAGAGCACTGGGTAATTGAACGCCGAGTGATTGAGCGCCGCTTTATTGACAGTTATGAAGGGCCCGCTCTGGTACCGCAGCAGCGTCTGCCGATCGTGCCCGCAGAGTCGCAGATCGGATTGTCGCCGGTCGTGTGCTGATCAACACGCTGGCTCACGAGCCCAAAGCGCCCTTCGTCGGTTTCAAACAGTCTGATATCGGGCGGGAGGTGGATTATGGGTCATTGCTATTCTCTCGATCTTCGGGTGCGGGAGGCCGACTTCGGGCTTTGTCGCAATTTCTGACTGCGAACGGGGAAATCTGAGCGCGGTTCGTATCCGCTTATGCGGCGAGCCGCTCGAACTGCTCAACGAGCGACGGTTGCCGAGTGCAGGCGTATTTCGCCTGTCCTTTTCGCATCATGTGAACCATCTCATTGAAGTATGGATGTCGATGACGGGGCCTTGTTGGGAGTTGCAAGCGCTATCAACCTCACGCCCACCACCGATGTGGCGCATGGGCGACAACTGCTGGATTGCGAACTAACGCTAAGCCAAGTTCTCGCGCCGGAAGTGGGCGCCGCTGAATCAGGCGGCGTCGGCACGATGAACGGGACCGGAGGGTGTACCCTTAATTATCCCTCCTGTTGAGGCTAAAGTCATGTTGTTATAGATCCTTGGGGGCGACTCGTTATAGGTCCTTGGAGGCGCCTATGATGCTTGACCTTGCTTCGGCTTCTGAATTCGTACGGGCCGTTGAGCTTCCAGTCGCACGATCGTTGGACGCGCTGAGCGCCGAGGAGGCGCTGCAAGCCGGTAAGACGAACGCAACTGTCGTCGGCTCGGACGTGATCTCCTTCACTGCAGAGGTAAAGCCTGCGATGCGTCAGGCAATCATTGATTCTGCGTTGCTTGCGCAGCTTGCCGCAACGCGCAAGGTCGCCGACGAGACCAAGATCTACGACTGGTACGACGCATATTTCGACACGCTGAAGAACGTCGGTTGGCTGGTACAAGAGCACGGGTTCGCTGAGTTTACTGAGACGGCGAACGACATCGAAGCGCATCAGGTGGTTCTCGACATTGCCGCCGGCCTTCTAGGTCCCGGCAGCACGGCGCTGACGCTGGTCAGGACTGCGCTCGAGAGCCTAGTCCGCGCGCAGGAGAAAGAGCCGTTCTTCGTAATCTTCAACCGCGAGACCCGGCACGCCGAAAGCGCTCGCTTTCAAGTCTCGGTGGCCGAAAGCGACGCTACCGGCCACCTGATCACGCTCATGGCATTCGGGATGAAGGCAAGCTCAACGCTCACCCACGTGCTCTTCGTGAAGGTGCGCAGCAGCGAGGTCGAGATCAGGCACCAATCGGGTAAGGTGAGCATCAACGCCGAAGTGCTGCAAGCCGTGCATCCGCTGATCCAGAGCCGGATCCTCGCGCATCAGAAAGCTTTCATCGTCGATCTGCCGATCTGAGCGGCTGGCGAGCGCGCAGTTTGCGCTCCGCCCCAAAGTCAAGGCTGAGGAGGATGAGATGGAGGAGAGAGAGATCCTGATCGCGCGGCTGCGCGATGTCGCGCGGGAGCTCGCGGCGCTGGAGGCCGGCCTAGACGACGAGGCGAAGATCGCGCACCGCGACGCTGTGAAGGACGAATTTGAGGATCTTCTCGACCGCCTCAACCCGACCGAGGCGATCCCGCCGCCGCCGCCGAGTGACGCCCTCGCCCCAGAGGGCCTCGCCATCGTTGTGGGCCACACCGCCCGCAGTCAGGGGGCGCAGGCTCTGAGCCCACCCTTTCCCGCCGACAGCCGGACGACACCGCTCTCGGAGCGCAACGAGTACGCTTGGAACCGCGGTCTTGCCCTTATGATCAAGGAGCGTGCGGACCGCGCAGGAATCCGCTGCGAAATCTTCTTTCGCGACGGGGTCGGGATTGAGGGCGCCTACGCCGCCGTGAGCCGGTGGTCCCCGAAGGCGACTGTCGAACTGCATTTCAACGCCGCCAGCGGCAACTCCCGCGGCTCGCTTGTGCTCTACGGCAGCAACGAATCGAAGAGCTGGGCGCAAGCGCTGCAGAAGGAATTTGTGAGGCTCTACGACCGGCAGGGACGGAACGAGGACAGAGGTATCTTCATACCTAGTCCAGACAGCCCGTACAAGCGCGGCATCGCGAGCGTCACCCAGCTTCAACCGTCTGCGCTGATCGAGCCGTTCTTCGGTGACAACCGTCCCGATGCGACCCTCGGTATTGGGAAGAAGGACGGCTTAGCAGACGCGATCCTCGCCGCGTATGCAAGCTTCACGGGTGTCACCACGTCCGGACCGACGTCGGGAACCGGTACAGGCTCGACGGCGAGGCCGCGGCCCATCGTTCCGCAGGCTGACTCGTCGATCCCGGACGTGCCTCTACTGCGCGAGCTCATCGCTACCTACCGCGTGTTCACGCCGACGGTTCCATCGCTCGCCCCGACTGTGGTGGAGCGGCTGAAGAGCATCACTCTTGCGCAATGGATTGAAGAGACCGGCTGGGCCCGTTCTGAGCTCGCTGCCAAGCACTTCAACTTTGCCGGCATGAAGGCGAAGAGCGAGGTCGACGCCATCATCCGCGATGTACCTGCGAAGAAGGTTCGGTACCTCGCCCACGACGGACTCGACACATATCTCGAGTTCGGCAGCATTCGCGATTTCATTCAGGGCTACTTCATGTTCCTTGAGCGCTCGCCATACCGTGGCTGGCATGAGATGGCGAAGCGCTCGCCGCACGACTTCATCCGCTTCATCGGTCGCACGTGGGCGCAGCGCGAGGGCTACGCGAGCCGGGTAATCGGAATTGAGCGCCAGCTGCTCAATGCGGGGATCGTGCAGTCCGACGGAACCCTCGGCGATGGCTCGGTCGCCGGCATCGGGGATAGCACGGCCGTGCATGGCGCCGCCGGCGTCAGCTCCACGAAGGTGAAAGAGCAAGGCGCGACGGCGGACTTCCTCACCCTCGTCAACTCGGTCGCGGCTGAGACGGTGCTTGTCCCGCTTCTGCCGGTGATTGTCGCACAGTGTGCGTTGGAATCCGACTGGGGCCGCTCCGACCTTGCCAACATCCATGCCAACTTCGCTGGCATTCCCTGGTCCGACCTCTTCAACGAGGTGGCGGTGGCGGTGCCGCATCCTGTCGAGCCGGCTCGAGGTACGTTCTGTCGCTTCCTCTCCGCCGCGACGTTCCTGCGCGCGTACCGGCACCGGCTCGACAACGATCCCGCTTTCGCCGGATGGCGAATGGTCGGCAGCGCAGCGTCCTTCGCGACGTTTCTCAGCAAGACCTGGCGCCCGAGCGACCCTCAATACGAGCGCAAGCTCATGGACATCGTGGCCCGGATCTTGCCGAATGATGGCTCTTCCGGCGATACCAACGCGGGCGGCTTCACCGGCCAGCAGCCCAGCGATGGCACCGACGGCACTGCGGTCGTTGGTGTTGTCCTCCAGATCAGACGCCTTCGGGCGGAGAAGCGCCGCGGAAAGGGCGAGCGAACCGCGAGCATGTACCAGCTCTTCGTTGATGGCCGCCCGGTTGACGGTGTCGCCGGTATGGTCCTCGAACCGCGCGGTCCGGGTGACAACTCGCCTATTGGCGTCCAGCTGCACACCCGGATCAAGGAAGGCACCTACCCTCTCCTGACACATGCGGGTAGCCGCCATCTCGCGGGCGTGACCAAGTTCAAGACAATCGGCTTCACGACCAGCGCGGAGGCCGGCGCACCGCCGATGCCCGCGATCCGCGTGGGCAACACGAAGAGCCGAACTGGCATCCTCCTTCATCCCGGCGACGGCTATCTCTGGAGCATTGGCTGCCTTAACCCGACTCAACAGCTCACTGATGCGACCGGAAACATGAGCTACGCGGACAGCCGGGAACGTGTGATTGATATCGTAGAGGCGCTGCGCGGCGCACTCGCTAATCACTTCCCGAACGGCAACAATGAGACAATCCGCAACGCCACGCTCGAGGTGATCGGCGAACCGGGACCAGCCGGCATCGACGCGCTCGACAGCGGAACGCTGTCCGCCGAGACGTTCGCGCAGCAGCAACTCGCCGTCGCCGACGCGGCGCTCGCCGAAACGTCCGGAGACGCACTCGCCGCGCCGGATCTCGTCGCCGTTCACGAGGCGCTAGCCGCAAAGATGCTCGCGGCGGCGCTGCTCGGTCAGGCGGAGGACGGTGCAATTGACCGCATCGTCGGACAGGGCATCTCCCTTGCCGAGGTACGCGGCTCGACTGGCGAGACGCTATGGACACCTTGGGCGCTCGCGATCTCCGCGGCCAGCGTGCCGGGAGTGGTCGATCGGCTTTCGGCAGTGGCCTTACGCTTGCGCAATGCCGGGGTGCCTCTCGACGATGCGGTCGGCGCCCACAGCGCGCTAGTCACTGCTGCATCCGGCAACGATGTACGGGCGATCAAAGCGCTGCTTGGCGAGAGCGCATCGGTCGACTTCCGCGACCGTTCCGGGGTGACGCCGCTTCTCGCCGCCGCGTTCTTCGGCGCGCCGGAGGCGGTTGAGGTGCTCCTCGCGAACGGTGCCGATCCGCTCGCTATTGTCGGCTCGGCGGATGAGAAGACTGATCTCGCCGACAGTGAGCTTGCATCACCCGGCGACGACGGGATCGACTGCGCTACTGCCGGCGCAGCCCTCGTCGCGGACGATCCTGCCCGCTTAGACGACTACGAGCGAGTCACCGCGCTGCTCTGGAACGCGGTGAACCCCCGTTGACCCGAAGTAACAAGGAGTTGCCCGATGCGCTACCTCCTCGTCCCCAAGGTGGACGATCTCGGCGACTCGCTCGCGTCGGATACGACCTCCATGCAGCCGGCCGCTCGAGCGCGCCGGGTCGAGGCCTTGGTGCGGGCGCGCCAGGCGGTCGCCATCGGGGATAGACGCCTCGACGAGTTCGTTCTCCAGCAGCGAGCGTCTGAGGCGCCGTTTGCTCCGCGCGTCCGACCGCGCACTGCTCCCGCCGATGACGCGATGGGCGGCAACATCAACCGCGACGACGAGGAGGCGGTCGTCCCGCCCGGCATCTCCGTTCTCGCCACTCCCGCGCACGGAACCCCAGTAACGGGCATCACCGTGCTGGAGGCCGAGCCAGAGGCGAAGGACGCGCTCGGTGAGGCCTTCCCCGACCACGACGTGGTCGAGGATTTCGCGCTCGAGCTGATCGCCCCGCCGCTCAACGACGCGCTGGCAGAGAACGGAGGCGGTGGCGCGAGCTCCGTCACGGAGGCGGAGCTGTGGCACCTGCGGGACATCGGCCTCCTCGCCGCGCGTCGCCGCGGGTTCGGCCTCACCGGCGACGGCATCGTCATCGGCGTTCTCGACACCGGCGTCGCCGATGTTCCAGAACTCTCCGGCAGGATTCTTGAAAATCGTGTCTTCGACCCAACGAACCTCGACTACAAAATGGCGGATTTGGTCGCTGACACGGACTGGCACGGAACCCATGTCGCCGGCCTAATCGCAGGGCGCTCGGTCGGTGTTGCACCGGGCTCCAAGATCGTCAGCTTAACCATGATTCCGAACCGCGTCGGCTCGTTCAGCCACTACGTCTTTGCACTGGAGCACGCGCAAGCGCGGCCGGAAGTCCAGATCCTCAACATCTCGGCGGGGAAGTCCGGACAGCACCCGCAAATGCGGAACATGGCCAGGATCGCGCAGCGCCTCGACGTTCTTTGCGTCATGGCGATCGGCAACAGCGGGGTGAACACGAATTGTAGCCCAGGCAACTACCCAGAGGTGATCTCCGTTGGCGCGTCCGATTCCCGCGGCAGGGTCTGGACCAGCAGCAGCGGCGGCGCGATCACCTGGGACGGCATGCAACATTCGACGCCGACCCTGGTCGCGCCTGGCGTCGACGTCGTATCCTCGCTTCCCGACGGCAGTTACCGAGCCGAGAGCGGAACCTCCATGGCAACCCCGATTGTGACTGGCATTGCCGCGCTCCTGATTGAGAAGCACCCGGACATTACCGTGCGTCAGCTTCACGAGGAGATCCTGTCCGCCTGCGTCAGCCTCGATCTCGACGTTGGGCGGCAGGGTGCGGGGGTTTTACGGCTGCCCCCGTCGCTCCTCATCGGCCTGCCGCGGGAGGATGTCGTCGCCGGCGTTTCGCCCCCCCCGAGGCCAGCATGAGCGACGATCCGTTGGACAAGGCGGATGCGAGACTGCGCGACGTGCTTGTAGGCGCTGCGCCGGACGACGAGATAAGCGCCGTCATGGAGCTCACGCTATCCCCGTGGAGCCAGCAGCCGGCTCACTCGGTGGCACGCCGGCCACGACGGTTCTCCGCCGTGCCAGCCGCGAGAGAGCCATCGGCGAGATGCGAGAGCACACGCAGGCTCTTGTAGCGGAGCTGGTGCGGTTGGGTCTGTCGCCACAGAGCGGCCGTTACCTGCCCCTCGTTCTGGTGCAGGGTCCGGTAAACCGGATCCGTGACGCGCTTGCACTCAACGGCGTGGTCAGCGCCGTCCTCCCGCCGGTGACGTCCGGCGAACCCCACTCGGAGGAGGGCTCCGGATGACAGACAAGATCACCTACGAAGAGCTGCTGCGGCCCCCTTGCGTCTGCCTCAGCCCTTGGCTCAAGCTGCATGATCCGACTGGGCGAAGATGGAAGTTCTATGTTCGTTCTAACTTAGCGTGTGTGTGGATGGCTCCCGCGTTAGGTCTGGTCGGTATCGCTCCTGCAGCAGCTGTCGAGTGCACACGTGTGTCCGGCCTGTTCATGCAATCGTCTTGTGACTGCTGGCCTTGAAGGGTTTCGCCGGACCAAGCCCCCTATCGTTTAAGCGGGCTGTCGCGCCCGACACGCTAACCGGGTTCGGCTGGTCCTTGGCGATCGACCGTCTGCTACCTTCACGCACCTCCCGCGCCTCAACCTCGTGCGCCAGTCACCGAACAGGCATCAGATTGCCCGGGGTACCAGCTTGTCCTCGTACTCGCCACCACGCGTCATCACCGACCAGGCAATCCGCGTCATCTTATTGGCTAGGACCACCGCCACCACTTTCGGCGGCCGGCGCCGGAGCAGGCCTGCAATCCAGGGCGATGGACTGCTGCCCTCCCGCCTCAGATAGCGCAGCACTGACGTGGCGCCCAGGATCAGCAACTGGCGCAGGTACTTGTTGCCCTGCTTGCTGATCCGCCCCAACCGAGACTTGCCCCCGGACAAGTTCTGTTTCGGCACCAGCCCGAGCCAGGCCGCAAAGTGGCGTCCTGACCGGAAGGTATTTGGGTCTCGGATGCTTGAAGCCAGGGCAGAAGCAGTGACGAGCCCGATGCCCGGAATTGTCTCAAGCTGGTTGGAGAGATCATTGGTGTAGTGCCAGTGTGCCAACTGCTTATCAATCGTCCGCAGCCGCTCCTGAAGGTCAAACACGAGCCGGGCCAAGGTCTCCAGCACCACGCGGGCAAGATCAGGCAGCTCGAGAGGTTCGCTCCGAACCAGAGCTCCAACCATCTTTGTCACCTGAGAGACCCCAGCCCCGGTCGCAATCCCGAGTTCGGCCAAGTGGGCTCGGCTCGCGTGCAGGAGCATGGTGCGTTGTTTTACCAGGAGAGCCCGGGAGCGGTGCAGCATAGCCGCAGACTGCTGCTCGGGTGATTTTACCGGCACGAAGCGTACGGTTGGCCGGGTGACCGCCTCGCAGATGGCTTCCGCATCGGCGGCATCGTTCTTCTGGCGCTTTACATAGGGTTTCACATAGGCCGGTGGCATGAGCCGGACCTCATGGCCGAGGGCAGTGAGCTCGCGGGCCCAGTAGTGGGCGGTCGCGCAGGCTTCCATGCCGATCAGGCAGGGCGACAGGCCTGCAAAGAACTTCACAAGTTGGGGGCGCCGGACCTGCCGGCGAACAACAACCCGCCCCTCGGCGTCAACGGCATGGACCTGAAACACCGATTTGGCGAGGTCCAGGCCAACTGTTGTGATCTCTCCCATGGTCTCCGCTCCCTCTCGTCCACCTTAAACGGGCTCATCTTGGCACCGTCGGGAGCGGGAGCCATCCACCCCATCGTGTTTGGAAGCAGTTCTGGTTCCGATCCCAATGTGCTCAATGAAATCGTCCAGAGCCGACGCGACAACAAGGCCGCCAAACGCTTGCTGAAACGGCACTTGCGGAAGCAGGACTGTCCGACCCGGCGAATGATCACCAACAAGATCGGCTCCTGGCTGCCGCCCAGCGTCAGATCATGCCAGAAGTCGACCACAGCTCGCACAAAGGGCTCACTAATCGGACGGAGAATGCACCTCGGCCGTCTCGCCAGCGAGAATGGGTCATGCAGGGCTTTTGATCGTCAAGAGGCTTGCAGAGGTTGGTCGACGTGTTGTCTGCTGTGCGCAACCTTTTCGTTCCACCCCGCTCCTGCCGCTCTGTCAGTGCGACCTACCTTCACCGCCCCAACGCCATATCCGAGTGGAACGTCGCGGCGACTATTGCCTCGTGAAACCGTCATGCGGCCAAATTTGCCTTAATGCGCCCGAGGCTGATTAACGTGATGTCGTGGATGGCGCCCTCCACCAGCGTCAGGCGTGCCAGAATAGGCATGTTGGAGAACCGGAGAGGAGCCAC
>NZ_JACXAB010000034.1 GCF_014699075.1 Microvirga sp.
CAGGCCGGACATATGACCGCAAGCGATCCGATCAAAACACTGTCCAACACCCTTGCGAGGCGGGGGCCGTCCACATAAGTCATGTGTACGGCCTGTTGGTGCGGCCCATCTGACCGCTGGCCCTGATGAAATCCGCAGATCAGGCTCCTGACAAGTTGACGAGCTCGAAGCTCTGACAGTACCTCGGGTTTGCCTGATCCCGGCTCGACCGGTTTGCATCACGCCATCATCACCCTTTCCAAACTCAAGATCTCAGCCCGGGCCAGTGCTCAAGCAGCAGGCACGGGAGCCCGGTAGACTTCTCCCTTCGCCAACACCGCCCATGCGATGCGGGCTGTCTTGTTGGCCAAGGCCACTGACGCAAGCCGGGCTGGCTTCCTGGCCAGCAGGCTGTTGATCCAAGCTGTATCCGCCGCGGTCTTTGTGCGCGCATAACGGATCACTGCGGTGGCGCCGACCACCAGCAGTGTACGCAAGTAGCCATCACCCATCTTGGAGATGCGCCCCAGCCGCTCCTTACCACCGGATGAGTTCGGCCGCGGGGTCAGTCCCAGCCAGGCGGCAAACTCCCGACCACAGCGGAATTGGGATGGATCTGTCACGGTAGCTGCAAGAGCTGTGGCGGTGATGAAGCCCACGCCCGGGATTGTTTCGAGCCTCCGGCTCTCCTGGCTCTGCCGGTGCCAAGCCAGCAACTCTGCCTCGAGAGCTCGGATCCGCGGCTGCAGATCGACAAGTTGGTCCACCAGCGGTGCCAGAGCGCGGCGGGCCAGGGGCGGCAATACGGCATCGGCGCTGTCGTCGGTCATGAGCTTGATCAGCTCGCGGACGCGGTTGATCCCTTGAGCGACGACGATGCCAAGTTCGGCCAAGTGCCCACGCAAGGCATTGACCAGCATGGTACGTTGGCGGATCAGCAGAGCCCGCATGCGGTGGAGCATCAGCACGCTCTGCTGCTCGGCCGACTTGACCGGCACGAAGCGCATGCTCGGACGTGTGACCGCCTCGCAGATCGCCTCCGCGTCAGCCGCATCGGTCTTGCCGCGTTTGACATAAGCTTTGACGTAAGCCGGCGGCATCAGCCTGACCGTGCAGCCGAGCTTGATCAACTCCCGGGCCCAGTGGTGGGAGGTCGCGCAGGCCTCCATGCCGATCAAGCAAGGGCTCAGGCCCGCAAAGAACGATAGCACCTCGGATCGGCGCAGGCGTTTGCGAATGGCAACCTTGCCCGTCTCGTCAACGGCGTGAACCTGGAAGATGTGTTTGGCCAGATCCAGCCCGATCGTGGTTATCTGCATAGCGGACGCTCCCTCCCTTTGTGGCCCTCTCAATGACGACCAGCCTTTGGCACTTTGATGCCGGTGAGCAGGGAGCGTCCACATGGGGTAATCGCGGGAGCGAGTCGCCCCACACAAACCAGTCACGCTCATGGAAGCCGGTGGCTGTTTCCCGATAAGATGGAGAACGGGCCTCACGACGGGAAGCCGGGCCCAGGCATCGAATGGAGAACAGCCATGGACGACTATATCGGGCTCGACGTGTCGATGAAAGAGACGGCGGTGTCGATCCGCCGGGGCGGCAAGCGCGTCTGGCGCGGCAAGTGCCCTTCCGATCCCAAGCTGATTGCTGACTTGATCCGCAAACGTGCCCCGTCTGCGAAGCGGGTGATCTTCGAGACCGGCCCCTTGTCGGTGTGGTTCTATCATGCGCTGAGCGCCGAGGGGCTTCCGGCCATCTGCATCGATGCACGCCATGCCAAAGCCGCACTCGACATGGCAGCGAACAAAACCGACGTGAATGATGCCGATGGCTTGGCCCATCTGGCGGAAGTCGGGTTCTTCCGTGAGGTGCGGGTGAAAGGCTTCGACAGCATGCTGACCCGCACGCTCGTGGCGGCCCGCACCCGGCTGGTGCGGATCTGCACCGAGCTCTCCAACCAGATCCGAGGCCTCATGAAGACCTTTGGCCTGATCGTTCCCGCCGGCAAGGGCAGCACCTTCGAGAAGATTGTCCGCAGCCTTCTGGTCGACCAGGACGGGCTTTCTGCCATCGTATCGGGTGATGTCACATTAACCCGACTATGAGAGCGGGCCGCGTAGACGGTCCGCCATGACCAATCCCGTCAGCTACAAGCGCCACCGCTTCCCACCCGAGATCATCGCCCACGCGGTGTGGCTCTATTTCAGGTTCCCATTGAGCCTGCGGCTCGTCGAGGAAATGCTGCTTGAGCGTGGTATCGTTGTCTCTTACGAGACCGTCCGTCGCTGGGCTTTGAAGTTCGGGCCGCCCTATGCGCGCCGCCTCAGGCGCAAGACGCCAAGCCCCCGCGACATCTGGCATTTGGATGAGGTTGTGATCACCATCGCTGGCAAGAAGCACTGGCTCTGGCGAGCAGTTGATCAGGACGGCTATGTGCTTAATGAGATCGTCCAGACGCGCCGCAACACTAAGAGCGCCAAGCGTTTGCTGAAGCGTCTGTTGAAGAAGCAGGGCTCCTCGCCGCGGCGGATGATCACTGACAAGTTGGGATCCTATGCTGCCGCTCGGCGTTAGATCATGCCGAGGATCGAGCATCGCTCGCATAAGGGGCTGAATAACCGGGCGGAGAATTCGCATCTGCCGCTGCGCCGGCGGGAGCGGATGATGCAGGGCTTTCGATCACCGGGAAGCCTGCAGAGGTTCACCTCGATCTTCTCTGCCGTCAGAAACCTGTTCGTCCCACCCCGCTCCCGCCGCTCCGCTCTCGCCACCCATCTCCACCGCCTCAACGCCATAGCGGAATGGAAAGCTGTAACCAATGTCGCTTCATGAGCCGGAGAGATGGCCGAATTGGCCTCAATGCGCCTGATATTGGTTAACGTGACAAGGTCCGGGCTAAGAGGGTCTCTTTCGGGTCAACCTTTCACCTTCCGATCGCCCAACGAACGTCGGCTCATGCCTGCCGAAGCAGACCAAGCGATTACGTCTCAGGAGTGCCATAAGCTGACCAATCGCCGTGCTTAGCCTCGCACCAAGTAGACGCTACTCGCCCTTCACAGCCTTCGCGCCGTGGATACTTTGAATGCTAGCGATGTTCTGCACGAGACCTAAGTCTATAGTCCCATCGGCAATCCGACTCCTCCACTGATCGCTTAAAGAGCCGACGTTGCGCGGCTATGAAGTGCAAGTATTTCGAATGGCACTTCCGCTCGCCGAGGCTTGATGAACTGCTGGGACTAAGCCACACGATTGTTTAGACTTCGATGGCATTTCGGCGTTCCAGCTCTGTAAGGAGTCCGCTGTGATCGAGATCGCCCGCATTCTCGATGAGACCCCGGAATAGGTCCGCCGTCAGCGCGGTGTAAGGCAGAGCATCAAGCTCGATCCGCTCCGCAGCGTCCAGAGCATTGTCGAGATCCTTGAGATGCGTGACCGAGCGGCCTTTCGTGACAAAATCACGCTCTACCATGCGCTGACCGTGAAGTTCGAGAATGCGGCTTTCGGCAAATCCCCCACGAAGAGCCTCACGCACCTTGGCCGGATCGGCGCCGCCCCGCTGGGCCAGCAGAAGTGCCTCGGCAACGGCTCCGATGGTCACGCCGACGATGATCTGGTTAGCCAGTTTCGCGAGTTGCCCTGCTCCGTGCGGTCCCACATGAACAGGTCTGCCCATGAACTTCAGGATCGGCTCGACACGGCTGAAGATCTCGGCCTCGCCGCCAGCCATGATAGCCAATGTCCCCTGCTCTGCTCCAAGTGTGCCACCGGAAACAGGCGCATCGATATGATGGACGCCCCGCTCCTTCAGATGCTTCGCATGCTCCTGTGCCTCGGCGGGCTTAATGGAACTCATATCAACCACGATGGTCCCTGGCCGCAGGGTCCCTGCCACGCCTTGTGAGAAGAGCACATCCGTGACGATCTTGCCATTCTCCAGCATGAGGATCACAACGTCAGCGTTGCTCACGGCCTCGGACGCGGCATCCACCACGCGAGCACCAGAAGCCGCAAGAGCCTCAGCTTTCTCGCGTGACCGGTTCCAAGCGGTCAGCGGATAGCCGGCGTCGAGCAATCGTTTTGCCTGGCGCGAGCCCATGAGCCCGATGCCAAGGAACGCTACACTGGCAGAGATGGATGCCATCATCGAAAACTCCTTCAAGGTGGCCCGCCCGGATATTGAGCGGACCATTTGAACATCGGACTCAGGCGACCGCGGATGAGGCCTTCGGCTTCATCAGGCGGCCGAGCGCGCTGCTCAGCAACGGTCCGAAGGCAAGAGCCAATCCGATCAGCATCAGCGTCGTGACGAGACCGTTCGACCAAAAGATCGAGAGCGATCCTCGGGACATGATCATGGATTGGCGGAAAGCATCCTCTGCCTTATCGCCGAGCACCATCGCTAGAACGAGCGGCGCAATCGGATAATCCAGCTTCTTAAACAGATATCCCACAACACCGAAGGCCAGGGCCAGCCAAAGATCGAACGGACGGCCAGCGACCGTGTAGGCGCCGATGAAGCACACGACGACGATCACGGGTCCGATTATGGCGAAAGGAATACGCAGGATCGAGGCGAAGAGCGGAATGGTGGCAAGCACCATGAGAACCGCCACGATGTTGCCGAGATACATGCTGGCAATCAGACCCCAGACGAAATCCGGCCGCTCGACGAACAGCATTGGTCCCGGATTGAGGCCCCAGATCATCAGGCCGCCCATCATCACGGCTGCCGTTGCAGAACCGGGCACACCGAGGGCGAGCATGGGAAGGATCGCGCTGCTTCCGGCAGCGTGGTCCGCCGTCTCCGGAGCCACGACGCCCTCCGGCTCACCCTGTCCGAAACCCTCCTTACGGCGGGAGAGGCGCTTGGCCAGACCATAGCTCATGAACGAAGCGGCCGTCGGCCCACCCGGGGTGACGCCCATCCAGCACCCCACAGCGGCGCTGCGGAGGAGCGTCACCCAGTAGCGCGGCAGGGTTGCGATGGTCTTGAAGACATCACGGATCTTGACCCGCGCCCGGATACCGTCGAAGCGCAGCCCCTCCTCCATCGTGAGCATGAGCTCGCCGATGCCGAACAGGCCGATGACCGCAATGAGGAAGCTGATGCCGGACAGAAGCTCGTTGAATCCGTAGGTGAGGCGCAGGCCGCCTGAGACCGTGTCCATGCCGACCGCCGCGAAAGCAAATCCGAGGCCCATGGATACGACAGTTTTGAACGGAGATGCGGCGCCAAGTCCGATGAAGCTAGCGAAGGCCAGGAAATAGACGGCGAAGTATTCCGGCGAGCTGAAGCGAAGGGCGAATTTCGCCACCCATGTCGACAGCACGGTGATTAGGATCACGCCCACCAGAGCGCCGAAGCCGGCCGACAGGAATGCGAGGGTCAACGCCTGCGTCGCCTGCCCTTGCCGGGCCATGGGATAACCATCGAACGTTGTAGCAACGGATGACGGTTCGCCTGGAATGTTGAAGAGGATCGAGGTTGTCGATCCGCCGAAGAGCGCTCCCCAATACATGCTGGTGAGCAGGATGATTGCAGCGACCGGATCCATGGTGAAGGTCAGCGGCAGCAGCAGCGAGACGCCATTGGGAGCCCCGAGGCCCGGCAGAACGCCGACGAGAATTCCCAGAAGCACTCCAATCATCATTAGCATGACGTGGTAGGTTGTCAGCGCGACGCCAAAGCCATGAAGGAGTGATGCGAAATTTTCCACGACCTGTCTCCGTCAGGATTTGAGCCTAGTAGAGGCCCAGAGCAGCTTCGAGCGGCCCCTTCAGGAGAGGAACCTGGAAGGCGACTTCGAGCGCGAAATAAAAGATGATAGCCGCAGCAATGCCTGAGGCGACGGATATGACGAGCCGGTATTTGCCCTGCACCCACATAACGACAGCGAGATAGAGCGCCGTCGCAACATACAGGCCGAGGAGCCGCGCCACCACCACGAAGGCCAGCATCGGCAGGAAGAACGATGCCACACGCTTGGCCTCCTCCTTATGAAGGAAGACCGATTGCAATCCGTGTCGGCCGACGGTCGCTTGGATCAAAGTCCCGAGGCTGGTGGCCACGACCAGCAGGCCGATATAGAACGGAAAAGCTCCTGGCTCTGGTCCTGCATCACCCCAGCCGATTCCGAATTCGAGAGCGCCGACCACAGCAGCAAGTCCCAGGCCTGCAGTCAGGGTCGCAGTTCCGATCTCAGCCGTATAACGAGAAATCATGGTGTCCATCCCGGTCTGATGAGCAGCGCATGGAAAAGAGGCTGACGGAGGAAAATCCGTCAGCCCTGGGTTCGCGCCAGTTAGCGGGCGATCCAGCCTTCCTGTTCGAAGACCTTGCGGTTCTTGGCGTCGTCGGAGGCGATGAAGGTCTTCAGGTCCTGCCCGGCCAGAAAGCGGTCAGTCTGGGACGTGCGCTCGATGTACTCCTTCCACTCGGGCGTCTCGCTCACCTTCTTGAGGATATCGGCATAGAACGTGACTGCGTCAGCAGGAACGCCACCCGGCAGCCATACGGTGCGAGGCATCTGGAACTGGTCGATCGGGATGCCGGCTTCCTTGCAGGTCGGGATGTCCGACCAGCCCATGGTGGCCGTCACCTTGACGCCACCCTGCAGGCGCGTCGGGCTGAACACGCAGAGCGGGGTGATCGCTCCAGCTTTCCACTGACCCGCATTCTCGTTCGGGTTGTTAGTATTCGAGTCGATGTGGCCGCCGGCAAGCTGCACACCGGCTGCACCGCCGCCCTGGAAGGGAACGTAAATGAACTTGGCGCCCGTGGCATCCTGGATCAGGCTGGTGAGGGTCTGATCCGTATCCTTGGACTGACTGCCACCCATCTTGAACGTGTCGGGCTTTGCCTTGACCGCTTCGATATAGCTCTTGGCGTCCTTGTAAGGCGCGTCCGCCTTGACCCACAGCAGGAACTCGTCGAGGGCCATCGCCGCCACTGGGGTCAACTCATCTGGCTTATAGGCGAGCTTCGCCACATAAGGCAGGAGATAGGCGTTGTTCGTGCCGAAGGTGAGCTTATGGCTGTCGCCGGTCGCAACCTTCGTGTAGATGAAGCCTTCCGCGCCGCTTCCACCGCCTTTGTTGGTCACGACGATGGGCTGTTCCATCAGCTTGTGCTTGGCAATGATCGACTGCACGATGCGGGCGAAGTTGTCCGTGCCCCCGCCAGGGGCCGACGTAACGATGAACTCAACGGGTTTCGCTGGCTTCCAGTCCGCCTGCGCTACGCCGCCGAGTGTCATCGTGACGGCAGTAGCGATCAACCATGAAGTCTTCTTAAGCATCGTTCTTCCTCCCTGTGATGTTTCCAACCGATGGCGTCGGTTCTTGGAACTGGCATTTTAAGAATTGACAGCCGACAACTTGGGCTGCTCGACCTCGGAGCGGCGGGCGCGCACCTCGGTCCCCATGCGGATGGCAAGCGACAGCGCCTCACGGCTGGCCCCAAGATTGGCTATGCCGCGCCCGGCGATCTCATAGGCGGTGCCATGAGCCGGGGTGCAGATCGGGAATTCGAAGCCGCCGATCAATGTAATACCACGATCAAAGCCCATCAGCTTCATCGCGATCTGCCCTTGATCATGGTACATGGTGAGAACCGCATCGAAGTCCCCGTTCTTGGCCCGCAGGAAGACAGTATCCGACGGAAACGGCCCTTCGACGGTGAAGCCCTGCGCCTGCGCCTGACGGACGGCCGGTTCGATGACGTCGATTTCCTCCGTGCCGAAATTGCCGCCGTCACCTGCGTGCGGATTCAGACCTGCGACTGCGATGCGCGGCGGATTGAAACCCGCGGCGCGCATGCACTGATCCGCCAGCGTGAGTGACCGCAGGATCGCCTTCTCCGAAATGGCGGAAGCGACCTGTGACAGCGGAATGTGCGAGGTGACGCGGGCATTCCAGGTCTTTCCCAGAACATTGAATTCGCTTGCCGCCACCGACGTCTTGAGCACATCGCGTACAAAGCGGATCTCGTCGTCGTATCCCTCATAGGCCAAACGCATGGCCTTCTTGTTGAAGGGCGTGAAGAACACCGCGTCCGCGCAACCAGATTGGGCCAGCAGCAGGGCGCTCCGGAAGTTCTCGGTTGCGAAAACGCCGCCTTCGAGCGTGGCCGTGGCGTGAACGACCTGATCCGGACTGAGGTTCTTGAGATCGATGAAGGCTGGGCGGGTCGAGTGCGCCGGGATCGCGCCCTCCGACGCAACGATGTCTACATCAACCCCAACGCCTGCGACTTTGGCGCCCTGCTCCAGAATGCGTAGATCGCCAAAAATCACGAGATCGGCGCTGGAACGGAACTCATCGGCCGCGATGAGCTTGGCAGCCAGCTCAGGGCTGATGCCTGCCGGATCGCCCATGGCGAATGCGACAGTCGGCTTTGCTGACGGGATCGATGGCGATTGAGCGCTCACGGCAACCTCTTCTCGGAATGACGTAAGGACGTTAACAGTCCTAAATTTCGTACACAAGTATGCTGCATACAGAATTTTGTTTGCGGCGATTCAGGAAAAGGTTGTATAGGAGGAACAAACCGCGTCAGGCTTTGTGAAAGACGGCAAAGAACGGAATGAGCCATGGCATCTGAGGCAACAGCCCTGCTGATCGACGATTTTGATTCGCGCGGTCCCATCGCCCGCCCGACGCTTCACGACGCCATCGTGGCCCGGGTGCGTGACATGATCATTGAAGGTGAGCTTACTCCGGGGACCCGGCTCCACGAGGGAAACCTCGGCAAAATGCTGGGCGTTTCCCGAACACCGCTACGGGAAGCTCTCAAGTTTCTCGTCAGCGAAGGGTTGCTGGAACTGTCACCCGGTCGGGGTGCTGTGGTCCGCCAATTCTCCGCGAAGGACGTCCATGACAGCCTGATCGTGCTCGGCAATCTTGAAGGCCTTGCAGGACGACTGGCCTGCGAGCACGCCTCGGACGCTGAAATCCGCGAGGTCCGGCAGCTGCATGACCGCATGATGGACATGTACGAGAGACGTGACCGCCTGCCCTATTTCAAGCTGAACCAGAGCATCCACTCGGCCATTCTCCGCCTTTCCAAGAACGAGGCGCTGGTCTCGGTGCATAACGTTCTGCAGGCTCGCCTGAAGCGTATTCGCTACATCGGCAATGAGGGACCTGAAAAATGGGCCGGCGCAGTTGCCGATCACGAAGAGATGATCGATGCCCTGGAAGCACGCGATGCCGACCAGCTGTCGAAGATCCTGACCGCCCATATGGAAAAAACCTGGGAGCGTGTCAGCAACGCGATCTGACCGCCGCGTCCATTCAGTTTGCCCTTCCAGCACCAGAACTTTCAAAGGCCTCGACATGAACGATGAGAGCCGGCTTCGCGAGACGATATGCCTTTTCGGGCGCTCTCTCTTCGAACGTGGTCTGACCGCCGGGTCCTCCGGCAACATCTCGGTTCGCATGAACGACGGAGGTTGGTTGACGACACCGACCAACAGCTCGCTCGGTTTTCTCGACCCGGCCCGTCTGAGCAAGCTCGATGCGGATGGCCGTCTTGTCTCAGGTGATGCGCCGACAAAGGAGCTGTCTCTGCACACCGCTCTCTATGCGACTCGCAGGGATGCAGGCGCGATCGTTCATCTGCACTCCACCCATTCGGTTGCCGTCTCGATGCTGCCCGATATTGATCCTGACAATGCACTGCCGCCCATGACGGCCTACTATGTCATGAGGGTCGGGCGCACCGCTCTCGTCCCCTACTATCGGCCAGGGGATGCCGCCGTTGCGGATGCGATCCGTGGTCTCGCAGGACAATACAGCGCCGTGCTTCTGGCCAATCACGGCCCGGTGGTCGCCGGGAAGGATCTGGAGGCTGCGGTTTATGCCACTGAGGAACTCGAAGAGACCGCGAAACTGCATCTTCTCCTTCACGGCCTCAACCCTCGCCTGCTGACCCGTGCACAGGTGAGGGATCTGGTGACTCATTTCAACTTGGATGAGGCGATTGCGGACGAGTCATCCAGAAGCTCTCAGGAATGCTGCTCCGCGCCTCATCACAATTCCCATAAGTGCGGATGAACCGATGCCCCGTTTTTCGGCCAATCTTGGCTTTCTGTTCACTGAGGTTTCTGAAATCGAACGGGTTGCGGCCGCAGCCGCAGCAGGTTTCGAAGCCGTCGAAATGCACTGGCCTTATCAGGTACCGGCGGTCGAGATGCGCAGCGCCCTGAGCCGTAGTCAGATCACCATGCTCGGGTTGAACACCCCGGTCGGAAATGCCACAGCGGGCGATTTCGGGCTTGGAGCTTTGCCAGGCCGCGAAAGCGAGTTTCAGCAGGCTCTCGATCAGGCTATCTCCTACGGGCACGCTATCGGCGCAACGGCAGTTCACTGCATGTCCGGATTAGTCACCGGCAATGCCGCCTCGGCCGCCGAGCGCACTTTCGTTGCGAACCTGAAGCTTGCCGCTGACACGGCCGCCCGGGCCGACATGACGGTTCTGATCGAACCGATCAACCATCGGGACAAGCCTGGATACTTTCTTCACACCGTCGAGCAAGCCGCGTCGGTCATTGATCAGGTCGGCCGCGGGAACGTGAAGATTATGTTCGACTGCTATCATACCCAGATCATGCAAGGCGATCTGACGCGGCGGCTCAAGCACTTCTTGGATCTGATCGGTCATGTGCAGATCGCCGCAGTCCCGAGCCGGGCCGAGCCGGATGAAGGCGAGATCGACTATCGCGATATCTGCAGATCCCTTGATCGGCTGGGATATAACGGCTGGATCGGCGCCGAGTACAAGCCCCGTGGGCGGACGGAAGAAGGTCTCGGCTGGCTTTCAGTCTGGACACAGGACCAATCCTCCGACAACAGGGGAGCCATGGTATGAGGCTCGGGTGCATCGCCGATGATCTGACAGGGGCAACCGACCTTGCTCTCATGCTGGCCCGCGAAGGGCTCCGGATCATCCAGACCATTGGCATCCCGCGAGCGGATCTCGACCTATCCGGTGCGGACGCCGTCGTCGTAGCCCTGAAATCCAGGACGCTTCCCGCGCAAGACGCCATTGCGCAGTCTTTGGCCGCGGCGAAATCTCTCAGAATGGGCGGAGCGCGGCATCTGTTCTTTAAGTACTGCTCGACCTTCGACTCCACAGACGAGGGTAATATCGGGCCGGTCACGGACGCGCTCCTTGCCTTTACGGAAAGCGACTTCACCCTTGCTTGCCCGGCCTTTCCGGCCAACGGCCGTACAGTCTACAAGGGCCACCTCTTCGTGAACGGCGTACCACTGCACGAAAGCAGCATGAAGGATCATCCGCTCACTCCTATGCGGGATTCCAACCTCGTGCGCGTTCTGGAACGGCAGACGAAGCTCCCGGTTGGTTTGGTTTCCTATGAGGATGTGGAAGCCGGGCCAGACGCCATTCGCCTCGCTTTCGAGCGCGAAAAGGCGGCAGGCCATCGGATCGTTATCGTCGATGCGTTGAGCGATCCGCACCTTCGCGCCATCGGCCTCGCTGCCGCCGACCTTCCTCTCATGACCGGCGGGTCGGGTGTCGCCATGGGCTTGCCTGCGGCCTATCGGCAGAGCGAGGATCTGACAGCACCCTCGTCCTCGACAGGCTTCGGGGCCCCCGCCGGCCGCAGTATCATCCTTGCCGGATCGTGCTCCAGCGCGACGAGGGAGCAAGTCAAAACGGCCCTCGATGCAGGACTTCCCGCTCTCCGGCTCGATGCCCTGGACCTCGCCTCCGGAATCATGACCGCACCGATGGCTCTCGACTGGCTGAAGTCGCAGCCGGGAAACGGGCCAGCTCTGATCTACTCCACGGCGAATCCTGACGAAGTTCAGGCCGTTCAAAGCAGGCTCGGACGGATGAACGCGGGCGAGATCGTTGAAAACACCCTTGCTGAAATTGCGAAAGCGCTTCCGGCGCTCGGCTTCACCCGCCTCATCGTCGCCGGGGGCGAAACCTCCGGCGCGGTCGTGAATGCTCTCGATATCGATGCGCTTGCAATCGGGCCTGAGATCGATCCAGGCGTCCCCTGGACCCGCTCACTGGCAGGGAACGACCTCGCACTTGCACTCAAGTCAGGCAATTTCGGAACTCCGGACTTCTTCCTGAAGGCCTGGAAGATGCTTCGCTAGGGCTGAGGCTCGCAGGAACTAAACATTCAGCGGCACAACAAACCGGTGGCGGGCGCTGCCGGAAGGGGAGAGATGCGCAATGAACTATCACGATTATTACGCGACGGCGGATCGCCCCGTGGAGACCTGCGTCATAGGCACCGGCGGTTTCGGCCAGAGTTTCCTTGCCCAGGCTCAACGCGTCCCCCTATTGAATGCGCGCATTGCCGTTGATCTCACAGTTGAGAGTGCAGCAGCAGGGTTGAGGGCTGCCGGCATCGATTCCCGCAAGATCCAAGTGTGTGAGTCGGCTCGCGATGCAAAGACAGCATGGGAGCGCGGTGATTACATCGCAACCAATGATCTCGCATGCGTTTCCGACCTACCCTTTGACGTGGCGGTCGAAGCGACCGGTCAGCCCCAGGCAGCAGCCCGCCACGCCTTGATCGCAGTCGAGACCGAAAAGCACCTTGCACTCGTGACGAAGGAACTCGACAGCGTCGTTGGGCCTGGCCTCAAGGCAATGGCCGCCGAACGCGGCCGCGTCGTCACGACGGTTGACGGCGACCAACCAAGCCTCCTCATCGGCCTTGCCACTTGGGCCGAGGTCATGGGCTTTCATCTGGTCGCCGCCGGCAAGTCCAGCGAATACGATTTCGTCTTCGATCCCTCCTCTGGCCGCCTCGCCAGCAACGAAGGCTCTGCGGAGAATGTGGGCCTGGAACATCATTGGACTCTTGGCGACCGGGAGGTCGGCGAGATCCTGGCGGCCCGAGACAAAGCCATTGCGGGTTTCCCGCAAAGGGCCGTGCCGGACCTGTGCGAACTCATGGTGGTTGCCAACGCCACCGGTCTGCAGCCCGACCGTCTAGATCTTCACGCGCCACTCGCACGCATCAATGAGGTCCCGACTATCTTCTCACATCGTGCTGATGGCGGCATCCTCACGGGCGACCGGCGGCTCGATGTGTTCCACTGCCTGCGCAAGCCCGATGAAATCAGCTTCGCGGGCGGCGTCTTCGTCGTCATTCGCTGCGACGATGCGAAGAGCTGGGACATGCTGGCTCAGAAGGGGCATATTGTCAGCCGGACAGGAGCAAACGCCATGGTGTTCCTGCCACGGCATCTGCTCGGGCTCGAAGCCGCCACAAGCGTTCTCGACGCGGCGATCCATCAAACGTCGGGCTACGGATCTGATTACCAGCCGCGTTACGACCTCATCGCCGTGGCGACCGAGGACCTGCCGGCAGGGCGGGTTCTCTCGATGGGAGGCCATCATCACACGATTTCCGGGGTGACCGCCGAGTTCCGGCCCGCGTCGCCTCTCACAATGATCGCCCCTGCCCCGTTCTACCTTGCTGCCGATTGCCGACTGGCGAACTCGATCCCCAAGGGGCAGGAAATCCGGATGAGTGATCTTGAACTGCAGGAGGCATCAGCCCTGATGAAGCTCCGCCGGGGACAGGACGCACGGTTCTTCAGCCATCGACTCTAAGAGACGCATCCGGAGCTCATATTCGATGGCCTTTCGCTCCCTACTGTATCCCGACCGCTTTACCCTTGCCCTCGTGGCGACAGCCATCGCCGCGACGGCTCTGCCCGCGACCGGTGCAGCGGCTCCTATCCTCAAGATGGTCATCGTCGGCTCCATCGCACTCCTGTTCTTTCTCCAGGGAGCCCGTCTTTCAAGGCAGGCGATCATTCAGGGAGCCATCCACTGGCGCCTTCACCTGATGGTGTTCGCCGCCACCTTCATCCTGTTCCCGATTCTCGGTCTGCTCACGCAGACCTATCTGCAATCGTATCTCGCACCGGGCATTGGATTGGGAATTCTCTACCTCTGCCTTCTTCCCTCCACCATCCAATCCTCCATCACGTTTACATCGATTGCGGGAGGAAACGTCGCCGCGGCCGTGTGCAGCGCATCGGCCTCTAATGTTCTGGGCGTGGTCCTCACCCCGCTTCTCATGGGGCTGTTCATGCAGACGCAGGGCGGCGTTTCCGTGAGTGCCATCGGCCAAATCGTCGTGCAGATCCTCGTCCCGTTCGTTGCCGGGCACCTGATGCGACCCTGGATCGGTCAATGGCTGGAGCGTCGCCGTACACTGACTGTGGTCGTCGATCGCGGGGCGATCCTCCTGGTCGTGTATTATGCCTTCGGCGAAGCAGCCATCAATCACCTTTGGACCCAGTTGGAGCCGGGAGATCTCTTCCTGCTTGTGCTCTTCAACTGCTGCCTTCTGGCCGCCGTTCTCATCATAACGACCATGGCCAGCCGGCTCATCGGGTTCAGTAAACGGGATGAAATCGCTCTTGTCTTCTGCGGCTCCAAGAAGAGCCTTGGCAGCGGCGTGCCCATCGCTAGCATTCTCTTCCCCGCAAGCATGATCGGAGCCATCATTCTCCCGCTGATGCTCTTCCACCAAATCCAACTCTTGGTATGTGCAGTTTTGGCACGATCCTATGCAGAGCGGAATGCTTGAAGGTTCTTCGCACAAACGATCAGTTTAGCGGCGGCAACCTTCGCTAAGCTGCTTTCGTCAGAGGTCTGTAATGGGTCAGGCAGAGACTCTCGCCTGCCTTTCAGGAACGTCCGCTGTTCCTGCCAGAATCCGACCTATGGCCTACTTCCGAGATGTGCCATTAAGAGACGTTCCGGGCTCACGGTTGCAATTCCGCGAAGGATTCTCCGAGGGTCTTCTATAGCGCGGCAAACGGCGTGCCAGGTTCCGAGGAAGACGCTCGGGTTTTGATCCGCTCCGCGACCATGACTTGCAGGCGCCAGAAGATTTCTGTCGGGAAGGGTTCCGCCTTGGCAGCAGCCGTGTCATGGCCTCGGTGCATGGCTGGGGACCATGAATCCCGTTGATCTGCGACGGTGACATAATACATTGGTCTTATCGCAGTGCATAGGAAACAGGCCAAGCAAGATGTTAGTCGCCATCCTCAGAAGCGTTGGACGTGAGATTTGGACCACCCTGGTCCGTACGGGCGAGCGTCGCGCAGCCCGCGCCATGGCAAACTCCAAGGGCGGCACCTACCAGTACTGAAGACGTCGCTCACCCGATCCGAGCCCGTCCGTTCGACGGGCTCATGATTTTGGTTGACGGCACTGGGGGCTGATGCGCCGAGGCTCAGGACGACCTGCTCTTGAGCCGTTTCCTGACTTCCTCAACGACCTTGCCCGGCGTGATGCCGAAGTGCTCGTACAGATCAGTCTCGGCTCCCGATGCGCCGAAGCCGCTCATCCCGATGAACCCTCCGTCCTCGCCGATGTAGCGGTCCCATCCCAGGCGGACGGCCGCCTCTACCGCCACGCGTACGGTTCCCCTGCCGAGAACCTCCTTGCGGTACTCCGCGTCCTGAGCCTCGAACAGCTCCCACGAGGGCATCGACACCGCCGCCGTCGGGACCCCTTCCGACTCCAGTTGCCTGCGCGCCTCGACCGCGATGCCGACCTCGGATCCGGTCGCGAGCAGCGTCACCTGCCTGGGCCCGTTCCCGGCTTCCAGCAGCACGTAAGCGCCACGGCGTGATCGGTTCTCCCCTGAGCCGTCGGTGCGCACTGGCTCCAGGGGCTGGCGGGCGAAGATGAGGGATGACGGCCCGGCCCTGTTGGCAAGCGCGATCTCCCAGCACTCCGCCGCCTCCACGGCATCGGCCGGGCGAAGGACGAGCATGTTGGGGATGGCCCTCAGCGACGCCAGGTATTCCACAGGTTGATGCGTCGGCCCGTTGCGGCCGATGCCGATGGAGTCGTGACTGAACACGAACGGAACCGGCAGGCCCATCATGGCAGCGAGCCGAAGCGTCGGGCGCATGTAGTCGGAGAACACGAGGTAGGTCACTCCGACGGGCACGATTCCGCCATGGGCCGCCATGCCGTTCTGCATCGCGCCCATGGCATGCTCGCGGATGCCATAGTGGACGTAGCGTCCGCCGTGGTCCGATGCCGTGAACGGTGCGAGCGCCCGCTTGTGCTTCGTCGCGCCCTCCAGGTCGGGCGCGCCCGAGATCAGTTCTGGGATGGCATCCGTCAAAAGGTCCACGATGTCGCCGGACAGCTTGATGCCGAACTCCGCCGACGGCTCCCGGGCGGCCCGCTCGCGGAGCGCCCGCAACGGTTCGTCCCAGCCGTCCGGCAGGCGTCCTTCCCGGAGTCGATCGAGGAGGCGACGCTTCTCGGAGGGCAACGCATCGACGCGGCTTTGCCACGCTTCGTACTCCGGCAGGCTCCGCCGACCGGCCTCGCGCCAGGCCTGCAACGTCTCCTCTGGGATCTCAAACGGCGCATGCGGCCAGCCGAGGTATTGGCGGGCCGCATCGGCCCCTTCCCTGAAGATGCGTGCACTGTGCGCCGCGCGTGTCCCCTCGACCTGGGGCAACCCGCGGCCGATGACCGTCCTGCATTGGATCATTGATGGGCGCGGATCTTTCTTGGCGAGGAGGATCGCCGCCGACACGGCATCGATGTCGTGACCGTCGACCTCCTGGACATGCCATCCGCTCAGCCGGAAGCGCGCGGCCATGTCATCGCTCAGGGCCAGGTCGATCACCCCGTCGTCTGTCATCCGGTTGTCGTCCCAGAGGAAGATAAGCCTTCCAAGCCCCAGGTGGCCGGTCAGCGAGATGACCTCCTGCCCCACGCCTTCCTGGAGGCAGCCGTCTCCGACGAAGGCATAGGTGTAATGATCGACGATATCCCGTCCGAGCCATTCGCGCAGGAACGCCTCGGCAAGCGCCATTCCGGCCGCGTTGGCGATGCCCTGGCCCAGGGGGCCCGTCGTGACCTCAATCCCGCAGCTCGGGTCGAACTCCGGATGGCCCTCGCAGTGGGATCCGAGCTCGCGGAAGCGCTTGATGTCGTCGAGGGTGATCTTCTCGTAGCCGCTCAGGTGCAGGAGGGAATACAGCAGCATCGATCCGTGGCCGTTCGACTGGACGACGCGGTCGCGGTCGAACCACAAGGGGTCCTTCGGATTGAACTTGAGGTGACGCGTGAACAGGGCCGTCGCCGTATCGGCCGCGCCCAGTGGGGTTCCCGGATGCCCCTCTCCCACCCGCTCGATGGCGTCGATCGAGAGAAAGCGGATGGCATTCGCCATGGTGCGTGGATCGGTCATGTTCATGATGTTGGTTCCTCCAAGCTAGGCTCCCCGGGGAGCTCTTATCGATTCAGTCCGTTCGAGGGCGGGGTTGGTCCGGCATCGGTGTCGGCCGCGATGAGGACGGCCCGGAAGTCATTCACGTTGGTGAGCGTCGGCCCCGTGACGACCGTGTCGCCGAGCGCCTCAAAGAAGCTATGCCCGTCGTTTGCGGTCAGGCTGTCATGCGGGTTCATTCCCATGGCCCATGCACGTCTCAGGCTGTCGGGCCCCCAATAGGCCCCCGCCACGTTTTCCGATCCGTCGACACCATCGGTATCACCCGCCAGGGCATGGATGCCGGGAGCGCCCTCCAGGCCCAGGCCCAGCGACAGCAGGAACTCGACATTGCGTCCGCCTCGTCCGTGTCTCCAAACCGTGACCGTCGTCTCGCCACCGGACAGCAGGACGCACGGTGTGGCGAAGGGCTGCCCCTTGCCCGCAACCTGACGGGCAAGCGCGGCCATGACCTTTCCGACGTCTCTGGCTTCGCCCTCGATCGCATCGCCGAGGATGTAGGCAGGAAGTCCATGCTCCGCTGCGACCGAAGCCGCTGCCTCGAGCGCCATCTGAGGGGTTGCGATCATCCTGACCTCGGTGCGATCGAGACGTTCGTCGTTCGGCTTGATCGACTCGCCGCGCCCGCTGGTCAGGGCTTCCATGACCGCCGGTGCCGCCTCGATCCCGTAACGGTCCAGGATCGCGATGGCATCCTCGCAGGTGGTGGGGTCCAGCACCGTAGGTCCCGAGGCGATGTTGATCGGATCGTCTCCCGGGACGTCCGAAATCAGGAGCGTCACCACCCTGGCTGGATGGCATGCCGCGCCCAACCGACCGCCCTTGATGGCGGAGAGGTGCCGGCGCACGCAGTTCATCTCGCCGATGGTCGCCCCGCTCCTCAGCAGGGCCTTGTTGAGGGACTGCTTGTCCTCGAGCGTGATGCCAGACAGGGGCAGGGGCAGAAGCGCGGAGCCCCCGCCCGAGATCAGGCACACCACGAGATCGTCGGCCGTGAGCCCCTGAACCCGCTCGAGGATGCGGCGGGCGGCGGTCTCGCCCGCGGCGTCGGGTACGGGGTGGCTCGCCTCGACGACCTCAATACGGGTCGTTGGAACGCCGTGCCCGTAACGGGTCACGACCAGGCCCTCCAGCGGGCCGGGCCATGCCTCCTCGAATGCATGCGCCATGGACGCCGAGGCCTTGCCGCAGCCGACGACGATAGTGCGGCCCTTCGGCGGATCGGGCAGGAACGGCCTGACCCGCTGGGCCGGGTCCGCGGATGCCACGGCCGCTGCGAAGAGGGCATGCAGGACGCTGCGGGGATCGCTCATCACGCGGCGACGCAGTTCCGGGGCGAGCCGGACCGGAACGCCTCGACGTTGTCGATGAGCTGGTCCGCCAGCGTCTGGATCGCCTCCTGGCTCGCCCAGGCGACATGCGGTGTCAGGATGAAGTTCGGTCGGGCAGCAAGCTTCATCAAAGGATGGTCGGCAGGTGGCGGCTCGCTCGTGACCACATCGAAGGCTGCCCCGCCGATCCGTCCGCTGTCCAGCGCCTCGGCCAACGCTTCCTCTTCCACCAGTCCGCCCCGCGCAGTGTTGATGAGCAGCGGGCGACGCTCCATCATGGCGAACTCCCGGTGCGAGATCATGTTCTGGGTCGATGGCATCAGCGGGCAGTGGAGCGTGATGATGTCACTGGTGCGGATGACCTCGTCGAAGGGGGTGTACAGCGGCCCCATCCCTTCCGTGCCCTTGTAGGTGGAAAAGAGAGTGCGCATGCCCAGCGCCCGCCCGATCTCCGCCACCGCCCGGCCCAGGACGCCGTCCCCCATGATCCCGAGCGTCGACCCCGCGAGATCACGGATCGGATAATCGAAGAAGCAGAACTGCTGCGCTTCCTGCCAGCGGCCCCGGATGACCGCCTCCCGGTACGCGACGATGCTGCGCCTGAGGGCGAAGATCAGGGCGAAGGTGTGCTCCGGAACAGTATTGATCGCGTAGTTGCGGATGTTGGAGACGATGATCCCACGCTCGGCGCACGCCTTGAGATCGACGATGTTCGTCCCGGTGGCGGCCACGGCTATAAAACGGAGCTTCGGGGCCCCGAAGATGGCTTCCCGGTCGAGCGGCGCCTTGTTCGTGATGACAATCTCGGCATCCCGGATGCGCTCGGCGACCTCATCCGGCGCGGTCCGCGGATGGACCGCCAGGGAATGGGGAAAGGCCATCTCCCTCAGACGGGTCTCAGGCGAGAGCGTGTCCCGGTCGAGAAACACGACATGGGGGTTATCCTGAGGATGTGGCATCATCTTCTCCCTGCCATTTTATGGTTTTGCTGCTCGCGATCGATGGGGAGACCGGGGCGGCACCCGTCGGACCTTGCCCGCGCCGCCGTTCTGCGACGGTGGAAATCCATCCCGGGGCGCGTCGAAAGGCAAATGAATTCTTTACAAGGAACCGTGAATGCGGCTCATGTTAGCGTGCTATGTCCTTGAAAGTGCCCCTATCTTCGCTGCGCGTGTTCGAGGCTGCCGCTCGGCGGCGGTCGTTCCAGGCTGCCGCCACGGAGCTGGGACTGACACCCAGCGCGGTGAGCCACGCCATCCGCAAGATGGAGGAGGCGCTCGGCGTCGTGCTGTTCGAGCGGGATGGCCGCGGGGTGCGCCCGAGCCCCGAGGGCGAGGCCCTGATGGGTCACACCGAACGGGCCTTTGAGGAACTGCGCCACGGGCTCGAGATGGTGTCCACGCGGGCCCCTCACCTGCTGCGTCTCCACTGCGCCCCGAGCTTCGCCACCCAGTGGCTCAGTCCGCGTCTTGCACGCTTCCTCTCCGAGAACTCCAAGATCGAGGTCCGGCTCTCGGCGGATACCAACTACACGCGCTTCGAGAATGACGAGTTCGACGCCGACATCATCTATGGCGTACCGCGGCAGGAAGGCCTCGTGGTCCTGCCCCTGGGCGAGGAAACGGTCACGCCGCTCTGCGCGCCCCAGTTGGCCGAGACCATCGCGTCCCCTGAGGACCTGCTCCAGTATCAACTGATCCAGAGCGACAACAAGCAGGTGCGTTGGCCCGCCTGGTTCGCCTTGAATGGCACGAACCTCCCGTCGTCCCTGCGCGGATCACGGTTCGACCGCAGCTTCCTGGCCATCGCGGCGGCAGCGGACGGGCTGGGCATCGCCCTGGAGTCCACACTCCTGGCCGAACGGGAGATCGTAAGCGGACGCCTCGTGGCGCCGCTCGCAAGCAAGACCAAGGACATCCGCTACGTCGGCCACTACCTGGCATTCCCGAAGCCGTCCAGGCAACGAGCCCCGATCCAGGTCTTCGCGCAGTGGCTCGCGCATGAACTGGGCATCGAACTCGTCCCCCTGCCTTGAGCGCTGGGACATCACCAATGATGAGCCAGATTCAAGATTTATTGCAAATAACTCGTTTGTTGGCTCATTGAGCAGCGTGGTACGACTGCCTCAACAAATAAGAATGTCTGGAGGAAGCGCGTGCCTGGAAAGGTTGGAACAGCCGGATAGAATATTGCTCCCCCTTGGAAGCGGGAGTGCGTGCAGCACCGTGTAGGGGTTGCTGCGACATCCGGGTTACCACACAGGCTACCGCCCTCCCATTGTCATTCCGCTCGATCCGGAGCGCCCTGGAGGAGGCCCAATGTTACTCGCCGATAAAGTCTGCATCATCACCGGAGCCGCTTCCCAGCGCGGGATCGGTCGCGCGACGGCACGTCTCTTCAGCCAGCACGGCGGGCGCGTCGTGATCGTCGATCTCGATGACGGCCAGGCGAAGGCCGCCGCCGCCGATCTCGGCGAGGGGCATCTCGGCTTCGCCTGCGACGTCACGGACAAGCAGTCCTGTCTGGACGCCGCTGAGCGGGTTGTCGGCGAACTCGGCCGGATCGACGTGCTGGTCAACAACGCCGGCATCACGCAGCCGCTCAAGATCATGGACATTGGGCCCGACAACTACGACGCTGTCCTGGATGTCAACCTGCGCGGCACGCTCTACATGAGCCAGGCCGTCATCCCGCAGATGCGCGAGCAGCACTCTGGCTCCATCGTGTGCATGTCGTCGGTGTCAGCGCAGCGCGGCGGCGGCATCTTCGGCGGTCCCCACTACAGCGCGGCGAAGGGCGGCGTGCTCGGCCTGGCCAAGGCCATGGCGCGCGAACTCGGCCCCGATATCGTCCGGGTGAATTCGATCACGCCCGGCCTCATCCAGACCGACATCACGGGCGGCAAGCTGACCGACGAGCTCAAGGTGGAGATCGCCAAGGGCATTCCGCTCGGCCGTCTCGGCGTCGCCGACGACGTGGCCAACGCCTGCCTGTTCCTTGCATCTGACCTGTCGTCCTACATCACCGGCGCCGTGATCGACGTTAACGGCGGCATGCTGATCCACTAATCGGTGCCTGGGCGCCACCGGATTGCGCCCACCAACCCTGGAGAGATCGATGACCACGAGCACCGGCGACGCTGGGCGGCAGGCGTCAAAGCCTCCCCTGTCCAACCTATCCCTTGCGGACCGCGCCTATCATATCCGCCGCCATGCCCTTCGCATGGGCGAGGTGCAGGGCCAGGGCTACATCGCGCAGGCCCTCGGCATCGCCGACGTCCTGGCTGTGTCCTACTTCCACGCGATGAACTATCGGCCCGAGGACCCCGAATGGGAGGAGCGTGACCGCTTCCTGCTCTCAATCGGCCATTACGCCATTGCCCTTTACGCAGCCTTGATCGAGGCCGGAATCATTCCGGAGGACGAGCTCGAGAGCTACGGTTCCGACGACAGCCGCCTGCCCATGTCGGGTATGGCCGCCTACACGCCGGGCATGGAGATCACCGGTGGATCTTTGGGCCATGGCCTCGGCCTTGCCGTCGGGTTCTGTCTTGGCCTGAAGCGCAAGCAATCGAAGTCCTTTGTCTACTGCCTGTTCTCCGACGGCGAACTGGGCGAAGGCTCCGTCTGGGAAGCCGCCTGGTCGGCCAGCCACTGGAAGCTCGACAACCTGATCGGCATCGTCGACGTCAACAACCAGCAGGCCGACGGCCCGGCCTCCGAGGTGACCGGCTTCGAGCCGCTCGCGGCCCGCTTCGAGGCGTTCGGCTGGCATGTGCAACGCGTCGACGGCAACGACATCGATGCTCTCGTCGAGGCCTTCGATGCGGCCCGCAATTCCACCGAACCGAAGCCGCGCATCGTGATTTGCGACACCAAAATGGCTAAGGGCGTCCCGTTCCTCGAGGAGCGCGAGCGCAACCACTTCCTGCGGGTCGAGCCACAGGAATGGCAGAAGGCCCTCGAACTGCTCGATGCCGGGAGGATATCATGAGGCGCTCAAAGTACACACGCCCGGCCTGGCTCGGAGAGCAGGGCGAAGGCGGGCAGGGAACCGCGGACAAGCCGCGGCTCACCACCTCGGCGATGATCGCCTCGCTCGCAGGTGCCGACCAGCGCACGAATCCCGCTCCCTTCGGCAACGCCCTCGCGAAGCTTGCCGAGACCCGGCCCGAGATCGTCGGTCTGACGGCGGACCTGGCGAAGTACACAGACCTGCACGTCTTCGCGAAGGCCCATCCCGACCGCTTCTACCAGATGGGCATGGCGGAGCAGCTCCTGATCAGTGCCGCCGCCGGGATGGCGCGTGAGGGCTTCATGCCGTTCGCGACGACTTACGCGGTGTTCGCGGCACGGCGGGCCTATGACTTCATCTGCATGGCGATCGCCGAGGAAAACCTCAACGTGAAGATCGTGTGCGCCCTGCCGGGCCTGACGACGGGCTACGGACCGAGCCATCAGGCGACGGAGGACATCGCGATCTTTCGGGGCATGCCCAACATCACCATTGTCGACCCCTGCGACGCGCACGAGATCGAGCAGGTGGTACCAGCCATCGCGGCGCATCAGGGCCCCGTCTACATGCGCCTTCTGCGCGGAAACGTGCCTCTCGTACTCGACGAGTACGGTTACACGTTCGAGCTTGGGAAGGCCAAGATGCTGCGTGACGGCAACGACGTGCTGATCATCTCCTCGGGCCTGATGACCATGCGGGCACTCGAAGCGGCCAAGGCTCTTGGCGATGACAACGTCGACGTCGCGGTGCTGCACGTGCCCACGATCAAGCCGCTCGACGAGGCCACGATCCTGAAGGAGGCATCGCGGACTGGACGCATGGTGGTTGTCGCGGAGAACCACACGATCGTCGGCGGATTGGGCGAGGCCGTTGCCGGCCTCCTCATGCGCTCGGGCGTGTTCCCGACCGCTTTCCGCCAGGTTGCCTTGCCCGACGAATTTCTCGATGCTGGCGCCCTGCCGACACTCCATGATCGTTACGGCATCTCCACCAAGGCCATGACGGACAGCATCAAGGGCTGGCTTTGAGCAAGACGTAGCTGACCAGCCTGATTCCTCACAACGACCAAAAAGCCCGGCCAACGGGCATCATCCAGAAGGAAAACGCTTATGAAGACCACGATTTCACGCCGTACCCTCCTTGCCGGTGCCATCTCGGCTCCGGCCATCCTCACGCTGACCCGTGGCGCGAGTGCCGCCACCAACCTCACGCTGGGCCACAACGCGGCTCCCGGCAACCCGCGCAGCATCGCGACCGAGCGCTTCGGCGAGTTGGTCAAGGAAAGGTCCGGCGGCAACATCAGCGTCCGCGTCGCCGGGTCCGAGCAGCTCGGCAACGAGCAATCTCTGCTCACAAGCCTTCGAACCGGCGCCGTCAGCATGACGGTCAACAGCCAGGGCTCCACATCGGCGCTCATACCGGAACTCGCTGCACTCGGTCTGCCCTTCCTATTCGCAGACAGCGCGGCTGCCTTCAGGGTGCTCGAGGGTCCGATCGGCGAGGAACTCGCCCAGCGCTTCGCCAAGGTCCAGATGGTGCCTCTCGGCTGGTGGGACAACGGCATTCGCCATATCACGAATAGCAAGCGGCCGATCGTGAAGCCTGCTGATCTGAAAGGCCTCAAGATCCGCACGCCGCCCGACCCGATGACGATCGACATCTTCCAGGCGCTCGGCGCCGGAACCGAGCAGATCAGCTTCGGCGAGCTCTACATTGCGCTCCAGCAGGGCGTGGTCGACGGTCAGGAGAACCCGCTCACCAACATCGCAAGCTCGAAGCTTTTCGAGGTGAACAAGTTCATCAGCCTGTCGGGACACAAGTGGGAAAGCTCACCCTTCCTGATGTCGCAGATCACCTGGACCCGCCTGCCCGCGCCGGAGAGAGAGATCATCAAGACCGCGGCCAAGGAAGCAGGCGACCTGCAACGCAAGCTGTTTGCCGAGAACGAGGCGAAGTTCAACACCCAGTTCAGGGCCGATCCGAACCTGGCGGTCAACGAGGTCGACAAGCCCGCGTTCCGGGAGGCCTCGGCCAAGGTCGTCGACACCTGGCGCGGGAAGCCCTTCGGCGACTTCGTCGACAAGCTGGTCAAAGCTGCTCAGGTCTGATGCCATGACCCGCGTCTCCCCCCTGCCTCATCACGAGGAACCAGCACCGGCCATGGGGGGCGGCGCGCTCACCGTGGCCGACATCATCGACCGCACGGTAGGCTTCGTGTGCCGTGCGGTGATCCTGCTGACCGGTCTTGCACTCCTCGTCCTGCTGACAGCCAATGTCGTTGCTCGCTACGTGATGGAGAGCGGCGGATTCCGCTTCTCCCAGGAACTGCCGGAGCGACTCTTCCCCTGGTTCATCATGGCCGGCGTCGCGCTCGCCGTGCAGAAGGGCGGCCACATGGCTGTGGAGTCACTGCTCGCTCGCCTCAACCGCAGCGGCGCACGCGTCCTGCTGCTCGTCGGCTTCGTGATTATCATTGCCTCCTACGCCATTCTTGGCTGGGAGGCCCTCGGGGTCGCCGACATCGTGTCCATTGAGACAAGCCCCGTGCTTGGGCTGTCGAGCAGCTACAGCTACTACGCGCTCGCCCTCGGCTGCCTTGCGGTTATCCTGACCACTTTCGCGCTTGCTCTGCGGGTCTGGAAGCTCGGCCCTGAGGCCATGCCAACCCCCGATCCAGAGGAGACCGGCATATGAGCATCATTCTCGTTGTTGTCTTCACGGTCTTGATGCTGCTGGCGATCCCCGTTGGGCACGCTCTCATCATTGCCGCAGGCGTGACCTTGGCATGGCAGGGCGATCTGCCGCTGATGATTGTCGCGCAGCAGATGTATCAGCAGACGCAATCCTTTCCGATGCTGGCCCTGCCGTTCTTCATGATGGCCGGCAGCCTGATGCTGGGCGGAAAGCTCGGGGAGAAACTCCTGGGCTTCGCCACCAAGGCGATGCAGCGCTGGCGCGGGGGACCTCTCTCGACCACCGTCGTGGCCTCCGTCGTCTTCGGCGGCGTCTCGGGCAGCGCCGTCGCCAATGCCAGCGCCCTCGGGTCGGTGCTCATCCCGTGGCAGAAGCGGCAGGGTTATCCGGCCGGGCTGTGCGCAGCCAACAATGCCACGTCGGCAATCATCGACATCATGATCCCGCCGTCGATCCCGCTCATCCTCTATTCTCTGGTGAGTGGCGTCAGCATCGCCGACCTGTTCACCGCAGGCATCCTGCCCGGTATCCTGCTGGCGGGTGGGCTCATCCTGACGTGCAGCCTCATAGCGCGGCGGCGTGGCATCCACTCGGAGGATCCGGCCGTCAGTCGGATGGAGCTCCTGAAGCTCGCGGTGCTGAGCGGCCCTGCCCTCCTGATGCCGATCCTGATCCTGCTGGGCTTGCGCTTTGGTATCGCCACGCCCACAGAGATCTCGGTGCTGGCGGTCGTCTATGCCCTTGCGCTGAGTGCCTTCTTCTACCGCGACCTGACGTGGAAGCGCTTCTATCACAGCCTGATCGAGTCAGGCATCGCGACCGGCGTCGTCATGCTCGTGATTATGGGCAGCGCCATCGTGGGCTGGATTCTCACGTTCGACGAGGTTCCGATGCGCTTTGCCGAGTGGGTCACAGCCACGATCAGCAACCCGCTTCTGGTCATCCTGGCTATGAACGTCCTGCTCCTGATCGTCGGCATGCCGCTCGATCTTCCGCCGGCGATCCTGCTGCTCGGGCCGATCTTCGTCCCCTTGGCGGCGTCGATTGGCCTGGATCCGGTGCAGCTCGGGATCATCATGGTGCTGAACTTGGGTATCGGTCTTTACACGCCGCCGATCGGAACCACGCTCTTCATTTCCTCATCGATCGCCCGAGCGTCGCTGGCCGACACCACTCGTGAACTCTGGCCCTTCCTCGCCGTCTCCATGCTGGTTCTTCTTGCGATGAGTTACATCCCTGCTCTCACGCTCTATTGAGGCGGGAGGTGTCAGACCGGTCCGGTCGCGGCACCTTTCCCCGAGTTTCGCCTGCCACGAATGACCTGCCGAGGATCGGCAGCAATGGAATGGACGACATGACACGCATCGCTTTCGTCGGCCTCGGCGCCATGGGCCTGCCCATGGCCGGCAATCTCCTGGCGAACGGGTTCGCCGTCACCGGGTACGATCTCAATGCCAAGGCCCTCGACGCCCTCGAAAACGCCGGAGGCAAACGGGCGCTCACGGCCGCCGAGGCCGCGGCCGGGGCGGATGTCCTGATCCTGATGGTGGTGAACGCCGCCCAGGCCGAGGCGGTGCTCTTCGAGGGCGGCGCCCTTGGATCCCTTCGGCCCGATGGCGTGGTGGCGCTCATGGCGACCTGCCCGCCAAGCGCAGTGGAAGCGATCGATGACCGCATCCGCAAGGCCGGGCGCCGTCTGATCGACTCCCCGGTATCGGGAGGAGTTGCGGGTGCCAAGGCGGCAACGCTCACCATCATGGCCGCAGGGCCGAAGAACACGTTCGAGGCCGCGAAACCGGTCTTTGAGGCGCTCGGCGACAAGGTGTTCCACGTCGGCGAGCGCCCTGGGCAAGGGGCTATGGTGAAAACCGTCAACCAGCTCCTCTGCGGCGTGCACATTGCCGTGGTGGCGGAGGCTTTCGCCCTGGCGGCGAAGGTCGGCGTCGATCTCAGGATCCTGCTGGAGATCATGAGCGGGTCGTCCGCTTCGAGCTGGATGCTCAAGGACCGCGGACCGCGCATGCTGGAGACAGAGCCGGAGGTGACGAGCGCGGTCGACATCTTTGTGAAGGATCTCGGCATCGTGCTGGATGCCGGCCGGGACGTGAAGGCAGCACTGCCCTTGGCGGCGGCGGCCCAGCAGATGTTTCTTGCGACCTCGGGGCGCGGAGACGGCAAGGCGGACGACAGTCAGGTCATCCGATCCTACCTTGCCTTGAATGGCATCAAGTAGACTTACATCGGTATTCTTCCTCCATCGAAGAAGCCCATTCTCTTGGGCCTCTGTCATGATGCTCTTCTCCCGCGGAGCGATGTGGAGTTCTCTTATGGGTCACGAGCAGGAGATTGGCGCAAGGTGTGGTACGTCTTGCTCGCCCTGGTAAGCCGACGAAGGCTTTTGGGTATGCTCAGCCTGGGTTCCCTGTCGCCATAAACGGCCAAGTTTCATTGCGGGGGCTTCGTTTCAGGAGCACGGCAATGCAAGACAGTACCGCTGACCATCCCTGCCGAACCACTACACCTTGGAACGGGGCAAGCTGATTGGACCCAAACCGCCTCTCAGGGCGAAGGAGATCTGGTCCATTCGGGTCAGGCTCCAGGTTGCTCATCGTATTCGGGATTTGGCCCTGTTCAACCTCGCTCTCGACAGCAAGCTGCGCGCCTGTGACCTGGTCGCGCTTCGGGTCGACGATGTGGTCCTCAATGGGCGGGTGCGGTCTCGAGCAACCATTATGCAGAGAAAAACCGGCCGGCCCGTTCAGTTCGAGATTACGGAGCAGACCCGGGAGGCTGTGGGGCGCTGGCTGGAGATAAAGGACCTGCATAAGGGCGAGCCGCTGTTTCCGAGTAGAGTCAATCGGCGAAGGCCCATGACGACACGCCAGTACGCTCGCCTGCTAGCGTCCTGGCTTCGCGCAATTGGGCTCGATCCTTCAGCCTATGGCACCCACTCGCTCCGGCGGACCAAAGCCTCAATGATCTACCGAAGGACAGGCAATCTCCGGGCTGTCCAGCTTCTGCTCGGCCACACGAAGATCGAGAGCACGGTTCGGTATCTTGGGATTGACGTCGATGACGCCCTTCTGATTGCGGAGCAGGTTGAAATCTAAACTCTGAGGCGGCCCGTCAACGAGCCGCCTCAGAGTTCACCAAGCATATCGAAGCAACGTTCGGACTTGAGGCTTAAGCAGCCACGAGGCAAACGACCGAGGTGTGCCGATTTCGTTGAAACACTCCCGGGCGCTGCCGGGTCCTTCTATTACTAGCGTCAGAGCACCAGGTCAGGACCAGCATTCTGTATGCCAGCAACGCGAAAACTGGCACTTGCGGACTTTTTCAACAGTATCTGCCACTAGCGGCCCTTCTCCGCAGGTTGACCGTCACAGCTTACACCCTCATTGGACACCCACTTTACCTCATGGAGCCTGGGATGCTGTGAAGCCTGCGGGATCAGGTGTACCGGGCTTGATCCGCTCCGCGACCAGAGCCTGCAAGCGCCAGAGGTTGCGGTCACGGATGCCCTGCTCCTCCAGGTGCGCCACCGTGTTGTGGAGATACTCGGCGCAGGAACCCCAATGGCCGCAGGCCGTCGCCAGCACATCGGCAACCTGCTCCGGCGGCAGCCTGCCCATGTAGAAGCGCGACTGCCGGTTCATCACGAAGGCAATAGCACGTAGTGGCCCTTGCTCTGTTTGGACGACGATCCACCGCGGGACGTTGTTGGGTGGCTTCACGGTAATCTCGCGCCGGACCAGCTTGTCCAACTGCCGTTCCAGACTGTCCGAAGGCAACCTGAAAGCGACGCCCTGGCACATGCCGCCACGGTCGAGGGACATCATCAGCCCAGGTTGCTGTCTGGTGCCGCGGAACCGCTCAATCCGGAAGCAGAACGAACGGTGCCAGCCGCGGGCTGTGCCCCGCCGCACCTCGACGTGCTCCAGCTCGGGTTTCCAGATCAGGGAGCCATATGCGAAGAGCCATGTGTCCGGCCCGCCTGGATGCGAAACGACGAGGCCCTGCACAAGGGCGTCATAGTCCCCATTGGTGTGGTAGGTCCAGGTCGGATCGGGCCCGGGATCCTCCAGAACGCGATGAACCTGTGCCACGTGTTCTGGCGTAAGCGCCATCCGATGAGATCGCATTAGAGCCCCTCCTGCCAGTCGAATGGCCGTTGCTCCATGGGTTAAGCCAGACTCTCGTTGATCTGCACCACGGGCTTCACACTGGTGAAGTTCGGGATGTCGGCAAAGATCTCTTTGCCATGCGCCTTCCCCGCTGCCTGAAAGTCCTGCAAGGAGCGAAAGGTGAGCAAGGCCATTACTTGGTAGGGTGGAGGACTGCCATCGGCTGTGCCAACCCCACGCACCGGTCGCAGGTCTTCAAGACCCATCGGATCCCAACGACTCCGAACCAGCGGAAGATGCGTTTGCAGGTAATAGTCCTGATCGAACGATGAGCCGGGCTCGTTCGGGTACATGACATTGACGAGGACCATCGTTCCCTCCCTATCTACCGAAGCCGTCACGGAGACATAATCCCGACGAGGAGGCTTTGCCTCCTGACTTGGGTTGCTCCAGCTCGTTTGAAGCTCTGCTCCTGGCAACGAAAGAGCAACGGGTCCGGGGCGGCTAAAATGGATGAGCCTAATCCGAGCGTTGTGTCGTGCGGCCCGTAGCCGGATTGGAGCCCGAACACCGTCGGAGGGTTGAAGGATAGGCTCCGAGACAAAGGGCGAGGTCAGTAACCTGCTCCGCCGCGCGACGGCTCTCGCTGCTACCCTCATAGCACCGGTGCTTTGGCTCAGACGGGCGACACGCTGGTCGAGACAGCCGCCGTGCCGTTGCCGCCCGAGAAGCAGATGATGGTCAGGCAGCATGCGCAGCGGCAGAAGCTGTCGGAGGTGCAGACGGGCGACCCTATCACGTGAATAGCCCATCCTGGCACACCAAGATCACCTGAACCATCGCTGGCCCGTCGGGTTAATCAGTAGGGCTTGAGAAGAGCTGATCTATTCTCAGGAGGGAACCTCAATGGTCGACACCTATCGAGCCGCAAGCTCTCAGGACAGGTTTGGCGCTGAACCCCAGTCTTATGGTGGTGAGGCTTCACGCAGGCCAGGCTACCCAACGCATGATCTGGAGGCCCGCACTGGCGCACGCCGGAACATTGACGATGAACTCCGCAGGCGCCGGCGGGCTGAGCTGTTCTTCGAGGACAGCATTGTGCTGCTCAGCATTCTTCTTGGCGGTGCTGTTGGGTACATGACCGCAACGACAGTGCGTCGTACAACGTGGAGTAGCCCTTCAACTCGCAGGTCTTCACAGAGAAGTGGCGGCAGCCACTTTGTCGGCCACCAGAGCCGGTCACGCACCCAGAGCTCGGTTGAGAAGAACGAAACGACAGACCTGATTGCCTCCAACAAGGTCGAAGGCACGGCCGTTTACAACCGTCAGGGCGAGAAGCTTGGGGAAGTCTACAACTTCATGGTCGGCAAACGCTCGGGCGAGGTCGCCTATGCCATCATGAGCTTCGGGGGCTTTCTCGGGATCGGCCAGAAGTATCACCCGCTGCCGTGGAATGCCCTGACGTATGACACGAGCAAGAAGGGCTATGTGATCGATGCCGACAAGGAGCGGCTGATGCGGGCGCCGAACTATGCCGCTGGTGAGGAGCCGTTCGCCCGGCCCGAGTACGGGCAGCAGGTGCGGGATTACTGGTCGTCGGGGCTCACCTGATCTGCATCCTTGTAGATATTTGCAGGCCCCTGCCGCCCGCGAAAGCCACAGGGCCTGCGGTGCCGGTGGGTTTCATTCTACGATGGTTGGCCTGGACCATATGAGCGAGCCTGAGCTGCTTGCCGAGCTCCATCGCGTCGCAGCCGCGTGCGAAAGGCTGAACCAGGAGGTCAGGCATGCTGCGCACTGGCAGCGCTTTAGGAGCGGCGCCCAAGAGGTTGCTCAAGCAGCTAGGGATGAGCAGACGCTTCTGGCCAAGTTGAGCCGACTGATGGACCGCAGACGCGCCGTTGAGGGACATTTGATGCGGGTTCGAGGGCAGCTTCGGCCACTGAACAGGAATGAGTAGGAAGCCCTAGGCGGCGGGGTCTTAGCCCTAAAATTAATGATGTTTAGGCTGCTCTTCATGCAACTGTCGCTGGGAAGGCAGTCACACACCGGTGATCCGGCTCGCCAAGGTCCGCGGGCCGTTTGCCAGGTGAGTGATTGTTGCCGGGACCATCTGGCCCGCTACCTTGTTGTTTGGAATTTACTGCATCACTCCGCTGCGTCCATGATGGCGTCTTGAGAGCGCCCGTTCACATGCTGCTGTGCCCACATGGCGGCTTGGGTCCGGTTAGACACCTTGACCTTCCTCAAGATCGCTTTGACATGAACTTTGACGGTCGCTTCAGCCAGCCCCAGCTCTCGCGCAATTACCTTGTTCGCGGCGCCTTGGGTGATGAGATGCAGGATCTGGGCTTCGCGGCTGGACAAGCTCTTCCCGCTAAGACCATCTTTGGTTGGCACAGCGGCAGCCGGTACTCCGTAGCTTCGGGGCTGTGCATTCAGCAGAGCCAAGCCCACCTCTGCGGGGACAAACCTTTCCCCGAGCACAACCAGCTCAAGAGCCAGGATGAGAGCTTCATGGCTCATTGTGGTTGGGCACAGTCCATCGAGACCCGCTTGGAAGGCTTGGATGACAGCAGCGGGATCCAAATGGTCGCTCAGGAGAGCCGTCCGGGCATAAGGCCATCGCATCTTGAGGCGGTTGACGATCCCGCACACGTCGTCCGCAGCTTGGTCAGTGTAGATCAAGCAGAGAGCAGACGGCGCTGCGGTCTGTTCATCGGCCTCTGCCGAGATGACGAACCGGGTACCTAAAAGGATGCGCTCGATGCCGCTGCGGATGAGGTTGTTCTGACAGACCAGAACGGTCGCGACATGAGAGGCGGCCTGTTGGGCGAGCGGGCGGGCGTGCTCGCGAGAAACAGCATCCTGGATCATGGATTGTGCATCCCTCATGGTGCTCACCATTGTAAGGTTGAGAATACCGGCCCCGCCTGCCTGCAAGGCTCAGCCAAGGAGCCTCCGGAATGCGAAGCCATACTCTGGGGAAAGCTTGTGGCACCTGAACCTAGCTTGGCAATAATCGGTCTAATGACTCCCATGCCCCAACAAAGCGGCCGGGCTATAGAGATCTGCCTGGGAGTATTGCACATTGGCCTCATCGGCACCTCTGCTCGATGGGGGTCCCTGAGCGAACCATTGCCAGCAAGGAGGCACATTTCCTCTCAGATGCTCGCCAGCAGGAGGCCTGCTCCGATGAAGGAGCTGACGGAGGCGACAAAGAGGAGCGCTGCGCACGGTAGCGAAGGGTCCGTGCCTGGGATGTTTGCAGAATCGGGCGCCGGTGTTTGAGGCACTTCTGTTACGGAGGGGCGGTTCATGGCTGACACTGCCTCGTCGGTTGACGTCACATGAATGACAAACGAAGACAGCCACGAGCTTATTCCTTCACGAAATATATACGGACGTTTCAGGCGCACCGAGATCGCCCACACTGGCTCATCCAACGATGAGGGCGACCCTCGCAGGAGCGATGGGCAGACGATTCTACGACGGCTGATGGTTGATGTTGGCGGGATTGATGACGAGGAATGTTCGAAATTGGCACATCTCGGAAGAAGCGCCTTTATCTGTTCCTACGCGCTGAGCGGATCTTCATTTCACTTGTAGTTAGTTACTGTTTGACCCGATGCAGACCTCGGCGCAGGATCTTTGTTGGAGACATTTGACGTCCAGCCACCAGCCTAGTTCATCTTGCCCGCAGCACTGGGGGGCGGCCCAGGCGGATGGATTAGCGTCGCCGTACACGCCGCCGTTGGTTGTCGCCCTGGACCTCGTCCACGACGCCGCCGGGTGCGCCAGCCACCGCGCCAGCCCCAGCGCCAACCACCGCTCCGACTGGTCCGCCCACCACCGCTCCGGCAGTGGCACCGACTGCCGTGCTGGTGCCCTGTTGTCGGGTGGCGCAGGCCCCGGCCAGGAGACACAGGGCTGCAACGAGCGCGAGCTTTTGCATAGATTTCCTCCATGTGGTCTGAGTGACGACCATTGGGACAACTCAGCCAGAACTGGACAGTGCGAGGGTCGGACCGGCACATCTGTAATGGGTCGGGCACCGCCACAGGCTCGAAGGATAGGTGTCGCGATGAGCCCGCGCGGTGTTGTCCGCGGTGCGGGCCAGGATATCTCGGAACCTCTGGCACCATTGCCGCTTAACCTGGATCAACAAGATCAAGAATAGGTCGCCTCGCGCGGCCGAACTTAGGGACGAGCGCCCTCGAACATCAGTCTCAGACGAGTAAACGCCTGCCAAGCACGGGTAACTGCCTGATCGCTTCAGTGTCATGCGTAAATGCTTTGGTGCAAGCGATATGACTGTGTCACACGCTTTGGGCCAAGCTGAAGCTCGGGCCCTTCAACTCGACAGATTGTGAGGGACAATGACGACCAACAGACGATATACCCAAGCCCCGCCAGACAAGGCGAACGAGCTCTTCGACAGGCTGCTCGCCACGTCCGACAATGCGGTCAAAACCCGTGAGCGGCTCCTCGCCGACCTGAAGGAAGAGCTGGAGCTTCTCGCCTCCTTGCAGGAGGAACACCTGTTTCCTGTGCTGACCCGGCATGGGATGCAGGATCTCGTGTGGGAGGCCACCACCGACAACCAGCAAACGGCTGCTCTCCTGGGTGAGCTGGAGCGCATGCCGAAGAACAGCGCTGAGTTCTTCGACAAGGTGACGGAGCTCAGACGAGCCTTCCAGCAGCATATCCGAGATGACCGCAAGGAACTGCTTCCCGCGGTGCTCAAGGTGCTGAGCGACGAGGAGGCCAACGCTATAGCCGAGACAGTGGAGGATGAAATGGCCAACATTGATGAAATGAAGCGAACTGAGGCTCGACGGGCCCGTGAGCAGGGTGAAGCGGTGCAGCGGGTCACCGAGGATGTGGCCGACACATTGCGCGCAGGTGTCGAAAGTGCTCAGACCATGGCTCAGGCCATGCAGGAGGCGGTGACCAACAGCTTCAGCGCCTTCTCGGAGCTGGCCCGCCGCTCCACGGGGCAGACGCTGCCGTTGGCAAGCCGGCCAGAGGGTGAGGTCCAAGGGATGACCGAGGAGGCGGCGCACAACCTACGAGCTGTGGCCCAGTCCGGCACGGCCTTGGCCCGTGGGCTCCAGGAGGTGTCGCGCGAAGTAGTCTCCCGCAGCCAGCAGCGCCTGCAACGCAACCTCGACGGCTTACAGGCTCTGGCCCGCTGCCGCTCGATGACGGACTTCCTCGAGGTGCAGAGCTCGCTGCTGCGCGACAACTTGGAACAGACGGTCGAGAACAGCCGGCGCCTCGCCGAGCTCACGCTTCAGATGACCGATGAGGCTACCAAAACCGTGACCGTGCAGGGTGAGAAAACCGCCCAGCGTTTCAACCGCGCGGCCTGAGCCTCACGCTGGGCTTTGACAGCCAAGCTCCCGGCTTTCGGGCCGGGAGCCCTGCCATCACAAACATGCCGGCGCTCCATCGTTTTATGTGGTTAGATTCCCATGGATAAGCTCGACCTGCCATTCGAACTGTGTCGCGCTTCCAGGGATCCGCGTTCCGGCACCCCAAGATCGTCGAGCATGTGTCCAGCAGCGCTGGCAACTCACGACCGTGCTGCGTGAAACCCGCTGCGCTGGGTCCCGTTGAACCTGGAGACATGGAAGCGCAAAGCGGGCCATCCCATGACAAAGGCTGGTGCACGCACAGGTCACGTTGATCTCCGCCACTCGAAGAAGGCACGTGCGACCAGTGCCGCTGATCGAGGCCATCGGACAATGGAGAACGGGTCGAGCGATCAAGCGCCGGACCGTTCGCAACTGGAGCAGATCATTGCCGGCCTGAGCGAAGGCGTGATCCTGGTCGAGCCGGATCAGACCATCACCTATGCCAACGAAGCCGCGCTTGAGATGCACGGGGTCACCACCCTCGATGAGCTCGGCCGCAACGTTGACGAGTACCGCAAGAACTTCGTGCTACGCCATCACAGCAGCGATCTCCTCAACCACGGCCGTTATCCCATCGACCGCGTTGTGGCTGGCGAGGCTTTTGAGGACGTGGTGGTCGTAGTGGCGCACCAATCCAACCAAGACCGGGACCGGACCCATCGCATCCGCAGCCTCGTCATCACCGATCATGGCGGCAATCCCGATTGTCTCGTGCTCATCGTTCATGACATCAGCGGACAGATTGAGGCCGAGCACCGCTTCGAGCGAGCCTTCGCGGCCAACCCGGCCCCTGCCGCCATTTGCCGTCTCACGGATTTGCGCTTCGTCAAGGTGAACGACGGCTTCCTGGAGCTCACCGGCTACAAACGCGAGGATGTATTGGGCCGGACCGTGTACGAGATTGATGTGCTGGAGCGCGCCGAGCGCCGCAGCCTCGCGCTTGAGCGGCTGCGGGCGGGCGAGACCGTCCCGCAGATGGAAGCCTGCCTCACCGTGCCCAGTGATCGCGGGGGACGGCAGGTGGTTGTAGCCGGCCAGCCGATCGAGGTTGGCGAAGTGCCTTGCATGCTGTTCACCTTCGCCGACCTGGAGCCGCGCAGGAAGGCTGAGGCGGCGCTGCGCCAGTCCGAGGAGCGCTTTGCCAAAGCCTTCTGCCTAGCTCCTGTGCCCACCACCATCAGCACCGCCGATGATCATCGGCTGATTGAAGTCAATGAAGCCTTCTCACGAGTGCTGGGCTACCGTGCTCAAGACGTGGTTGGCTACTCTGCGGGTGACATCGGCCTCTGGGTCAACGACGAGGAATGTTGCCGCTTCGAAGCCGATCTTGCCAAGGTCGGTGTCGTCAGGGACTTCGAGGCTTGCCTGCGGGCAAAGGGCGGCGAAGAGCTCGAGTGCCTGATATCAGCCGAGGCCATCATGCTGAGCGAGCGCAAGTGCATCCTGTGCTCGTTCCAGGATATCACCGCCCGCCGGCGTTCGGAGGAGGAACTCGTCAGGGCCATCGAGGCGGTGATGGCGGACGCATCCTGGTTCAGCCGCGGCGTGGTCGAGAAGCTTGCCGCCTTGCGCCACCCGCCCCGGCCCGGCCAGTCACCGGCACAAGTCGCCGCCAGTGTGGCTGATTTGACGCCGCGAGAGCGCGAGGTGCTTACCCTTGTCTGCCAGGGCAAGAGCGACCCTGAGATCGGAACGGAGCTCAAGCTCGCCCGCAATACGGTGCGCAACCACGTCGCGTCCCTATACCAGAAGCTTGGGGTCAACCGGCGCAGCGCTCTGATCGTGTGGGCGCGCGAGCGCGGCATCGGGGCTGAAGGTATCGTGGCCAAGCTCCCGAAGGCGCCAAAAAGAGGTGCAGGAAAACCGGGTCGGCTAGTGCAGAAAAACCAATAGAAAAATCGATGAACTTTAGTGATTTGAATGGGTTAGGAGCTGTGATAACACCGTCAGCGGACTGGTTGTCACGGGCACATCATCCTACCCCGGAGGCTACTATGGACAAGGATCGGGTTGCAGGCAGCGCGAAGCAGGCCAAAGGCACCGTCAAGGAAGCCATCGGCAAGGTCACAGGCGACAGCAAAACCCAGGCCGATGGGGCTGCCGAGAAGACGGCAGGCCAGGCGCAGAATGCCGTTGGCGGCATCAAGGACACGATGCGCGACGCCACCAAGCCCCGCTGACCAAGATCTGCTGTCACCGGCAGAAGCGGCGCAGCTCGGCTAACACCATACCCACTTGGTGACATCGAGATCATGAAGACCAAACCTCGCGGGCTGCCCGCGGGCATAGGCAGCAGCGCGCGCTAATCTCTGGAGTGTGACCATGGTTAGGCTGTCAAAGCTGAAGACTGATCCAGGGCATGGACGACACCCTCCTCGACAGCAGATGGGTCCGTTGGTCTGCGCTGTCCTGGACAGCAGCGTACAAGCTCACCTCGGCCAACACCTTCGAGCCTGCTATAGCGATCCTGCCGAGGAGAAACTCCCGCCCAACCTCGCCCGGCTTCTTGATCGAGTTGCACAGGTTATCCGTGCCCGCACTGAGTTGGTCGACCAAGCATTCGTCGACGAAATCCTGGCCAGTGTGACGTCGCTGCGGGCTTTCGCAATCTCACTGACGCGGGATGCCCTTCAGGCCGATGACCTAGTGCAGGAGACGGTGCTGAGAGCCATCAGTAAGCGGGAGCAGTTTGTGGCCGGCACGAACCTTCAGGCCTGGCTCTTCACCATCCTGCGCAACCAGTTCTGTTCGGACCACCGCAAGTCGCTGCGCGAGATCGAGGATGCGGACGGATCCTATGCAGCAAGCATGATCGCCCTGCCGGACCAAGAGGACAGGATCATGATTCATGATCTCGAGGCAGCCCTCCAGAAGCTGCCAGAGGGTCAGCGTGAGGCGATCCTGCTCGTGGGTGCGGACGGGCTGTCTTATGAGGAAGCAGCCCAAGCACTCGGTTGTGCTGTCGGAACCGTCAAGAGCCGGGTCAACCGCGCTCGTAATTGTCTGGCCGAGTTCATGAGGCTCGCCGGCGAGGATGGCCTTGCCAGATCCCATATTTCGGAACTGTGAGGGATGCTATGCACAGGAGAAGATGGCAATGCTCAAGGACGTTGAGAAGAGCACCGAAACCGTCTCCGCTTTCGAGCGTCGCACCACAGTTGGCGTGGAGGATGGACGCGGCACCAGTGTGATGGGCACAGGCATAACAAGCCCGTTAGTAGGGAGTGATTTTCACCGAGTGGAGAGAGTGGCTCGGCGCCGAACACGCCGTGGTTCGGCAGGGGAACAACCATCATGAGACCGTCGGATCTTACTCCAACGATGCGGCTTGACCGAGCCTCTCTTGCTCGACGCTTGGAACTGCCAGTCTCGGCTGCCCTCAAGACCGGCAGAATGGACAATGATGCTCAGCAACTCCGTGCTTCGTATGACAAGCCTGCCGACGACAAGCGTATCGAGCCGCAGCACCGGCTTATCCACCCTGATCTTATACCGATCGGCGAAGCCTTCATCGAAGGAATCGTGACGAACGTTCCTTCGCTTCGCTGTTTTGCAATCTCGCTCGCGCGGAGTGCCGATCAGGCGGAGGACCTCGTGCAGGAGACGGTACTCAGAGCCATCAGCAAGCAGGAGTTGTTCCAACCCGGCACGAACCTCCAGGCGTGGCTCTTCGCGATCCTGCGCAATCTGTTCTGCTCGGCCTGCCGCAGAAGCAAGCGTGAGGTGGAGGATGCAGATGGATCCTATGCCGCAACGCTGATCTCCATCCCAGATCAGGATGACAGGCTCATGCTGAAGGATCTTGCAGCCGCACTGGCGAAGCTGCCCGAGGGGCAGCGCAAAGCGATCCTGCTCGTGGGCGCAGAAGGCATGAGCTACGAAGCAGCGGCTCAAACCCTAGGCTGTGCGATCGGCACGATCCAGAGCCGTGTGAACCGAGCCCGGAACCATCTGGCCGAACTGACGAGTCTCGAGTGGAGAGAACAGTGTCGCCGAGGGGCAACTAAGGCAAAAATGTCCGCTGAAAGACCAGCATTGGGTTAGCGTCAGTCCACCAGCCGAGACCATGTGTGGAGCGATTGGAAAGGCACAACAGTGGTGTTTGGAGCAATTCGTGTTAGTCTTTCCGTCCCTTTGTAGGAGGGAGATCCTGGATACCGAGCAGTTCGGCCAGGTCGATGCCGAGGCCATGTCCGTCTACCGCCGCGCGTTGGGGTACTTCGCGGCCGACCGGGTTTGGATCGCCGCCCTCGTTGCTCTGATCGGCGTGTCCATCTGCGTGGGTCTGCTTGAGACATGGCCGCTGGCGGTCCTGATTGACAGCGTCCTGACGGGCCAGCCCAAAGGTGATTGGGTGCACGCCCTCTTCCTGTCGATCCTGCCCGCCGACAAGGCGGGGCAGGTGGTTGGGTGTTGTCACGGTAACTTGGCGTCAGGATATCCTACGGTAGGCCGAGCGGCATGAACCTGCCGGCTGTCAGCTACAAGCGCCACCGCTTTCCACCTCAGATCATCGCTCATGCTGTCTGGTTGTACTTCCGCTTCCCGCTGAGCTTGCGCTTGGTCGAGGAAATGCTGCTTGAGCGGGGTATCGTCGTCTCCTACGAGACTGTGCGGCGCTGGGCGATGAAGTTCGGGCCATCTTACGCAGGCCGTCTCAGGCGCAAGACGTCAAGCCCTCGTGACATCTGGCACTTGGACGAGGTCGTGATCAGCATTGCCGGTCAGCAGCACTGGCTGTGGCGTGCCGTCGATCAGGATGGATACGTCCTCGACGAGATCGTCCAGACGCGGCGCGACACCAAGGCGGCCAAACGCTTGCTGAGGCGTCTGTTGAAGAGGCAGGGCTGCCCACCGCAACGGATGATCACGGATAAGCTCGGCTCCTATGCGGCCGCCCGACGACCGATCATGCCGCGGATCGAGCATCGTTCACACAAGGGGCTGAATAACCGGGCCGAGAACTCGCATGTTCCGTTGCGAAAGCGGGAGAGAATGATGCAGGGCTTTCGGTCTGTGGGAGGCCTGCAGCAGTACGTCAGTGTGTTCTCCGCTGTGCGCAACCTCTTCGTTCCGCCCCGCACTCGCCGCTCCGCCCTTGCCACCCACCTTCACCGCCTCACCGCCTCACCGCCATGGCGGAATGGCAAGGCGCGGCCAACCTCGCTGCCTGAGTGGCTCGAGCGGCGAAATCTGATTCAAGGCGTCCGGTTTTGGTTAAAGTGACATCGCCATGAGTGGGATCTGCCGCCCAAGCCAAAGGGCATGCGTTGGGCGACCCATCGCTCGTAGGTCGCCAAGTACGATGCGGCCGAGGAGATGCTCAATGGGCAACTCGCCCTGACAGCGGCACGTCTGATGAAGCGCTTATGACATTCGTTTAGCGTTAGTCGAGCCAAGGCTGAAACAGCGGATTGGTAATCTGCAACTGTCGTACGATTCCTTGGTGTGGAACACTCCTTTACTCAAGGAAAGCTTGGATTTGCTGCTTGGCGTCCTCCCATGATATTCCATGCTGATAGCAGCACTCCAAATATTTCAGTGCTCGCTCACGATTGAGCTCAGGAACAGCCAGGGGCGCCTGCTCATCCAGAAAACACTGTCCTACAAAATCCTCGCGCGTCATCGGGGATCCCACTGGCCGTCAGACCGGCGCATCCGTTCCCCTGTGCCAGTGATAGGTTAGGACAGCAGCGACACGCCTGATGAGGGTCGTTGCGATATGGGCATGGTAAAGATGTTCTGCTTATCTTCATTCAGAACCACAAAGTGATAGTTTCCTGAGGGGCTCGAGAAGATAGGGTCGAGAGCGACAAACCCATTGCTCATTCGCGCGAACTGACGAGCAGCCTCATCATTTGGGCAATCATAGCCCGCGTCATCGTGGGAAATGAGGTGTTTTCCTTGATAAAGGTTGAAGTAGTACCGGGGCATAAGCCATTCCTCCTCCAGAAGTGAAAGCTAGGACCTTCATGTCTCATCCACCCTCGCCTCGGGCTGAGGGGAGTTCTCAAGGAATGCTTTTCGATTCAATCGCTCAGCAAGAGCTTGCAGATGTTCCGGGATCGGCTCCTTCACCATATGCTGATACAGGCTCTGGATTGAATGTCCGAGGATGAAATTGACCTGCTGTTGCTGGAAGGTCAGGCCGTTTAGCACAGACCCAGCACGGTCGCGATTACCGTTCGGCAGCATGGATGTCCCTCACTGAGCAATCCGATGAGCACTAAGCAGCACATGTCAGCCGTAACTCACGAACCCGTGAACTGGTTTCAGCGTAGCTGTAGTTGGTTCTTCGCCTTGCATTTGAGCTAATTGCTTCGGCTAAGTCGCATCCTCGCTTAGTGGGCCTAGGCTTGGAACCTGAGCGCTTAAGCAGCGTTACGCCGGAGTTGCGTAGCGTATGCGTTCCCCGCCGCTTCCTGAGGAACACACTATGCTGAAACAGCCTATTACTGGCTTCGCCAGACGTGTCGATGACACAGTCGCTCGTGCAATGACCATCCTGCAACACAAACAGGACCTCACCAACAAGCCTGAGGACCGCCCTCTACCCAGCCGTCGAAAGCCCTAGGGTATCCAATACCCTCTCGTGCGGCTGGAAGCGTGCGGGCGGTGCATTGAGACGCTGCCATGCGACTGGGCTGGGCTGGGCTTCCGCACGATGTATGTGGGAGTTGGGTTCAGGTAGCCTCACGCGGGCCAACTGCCCCGCAGCTTGGAGGTAAGCAGATGTTAGTCTGGGCTGCTCTTCCAATTCTGGTCTTTGCTGTCCTCGCGAGTGGACCCTTTCGCGACAGCATTCCAGCTGCTGTCGAGCCGTTCGCTCAGTTGGCTGTCGTACTCAGTGCCTTTGTTCTGGTCTGCGCAGTTGAAGCTGGAGGACAAAACCAGGACAAGAGAAAGTAGGCCGGCTCGGCCCACCAGCTGAACCAGCTCACCGGTCCTCTTACGGCTCTAGAAGGGTGGGTGCGATTGGGCTGCCTTCAATGATGTCTGACCGCGCCTCACTGGCTGTGGTGGTAGGCACGGCAAGACGCTGAAGGAGGGGCAATGCGAGGATGCCAGCGACAAGGGCTAAGGCTGCAAAGACGTGACCGGTCAGCCCGGAGGCAGCCCTTCTAGAATAAAGAGAGGGTGTGCTTCCCCTTTGGCTGAATGGCTCAACTGTGAACTCGATGCGGCGGTGAAGATCGTTGTCGTTCTCTGCGCCGTCGGACTGCCGAGGGCTCATGGCGACCATCGGCAGCAGTCCGCTCAAGAACATTCTTGCCGAGCAGTAGGAAAGGAGGGTTTTCATCGCGTGGCCTCCCTGAAGGTGAGCCAAGAATATCCGCCTATCCTGTAGGTACGATGTGTGCTTGGACACACCAAAGCGACGAATAGGGATCTCTGTCACTTACGATGCAACGAAAAACCTCTAGCGGCTCTCCTCACGGATCTCCCCGAACTTGTTTCGGCGGCAATCAATTACTTTCGGTGTCGGTGAGGGAGGCACAATCCGTTTCGGAGGATTATAGGTACCCCAAGGGTTTATACTTAGCTGGAACAAGAATCCGCTCATAAGCCGCCTTGGATTAGCCCTGTTCTGCTCGCCGGAATAAAACCAGTCGAAGACACGTGGCTGAATTCGCGGGATGGCACATGCCCTCAGATGAGCCTTTTCCTCTTGAAGCCGTACCCTCGCGAGTGAGATATGCACTGTTGCTTGAGTTCAAAGGGCGCTGTCCCAGCCTCCGAGAAGTGGATCAAATCCCGGATAAGCACTGGCTGACGTTGCCGGGTATGGGGACAACCTCCCTGGAAATGGTCCGAAGCATCATCCAAGCGCAGGCGCCGCAGACACCCAGTCACGCTGCTACACACAACCTATCAGATGCCGAGTTGCTGAGGCGCCTTGAACAAATGCAAGAGGACTTGCGCTGGCTGAGGGCCTTTACACGGCGGAGACTACATGGCCAGCAGCGCGAGCAAGCGTCGCGAAATGATATTAACAACCCAGGCCAGCAGTCAGATAGGTCCAAAGCTCCAAACCGTCGGCGCGAGGAGGCTACGTCCTCTGAGGGTTCGCAACTGACACGGCGTTAGACGCCCCTCTCGGATCTCCCTTCCGCTTTCCTGCTGTGGCTTCCTCCAAGGCGAGTAGAAGTACGCCGATGTCCTTGCCCAGCAGATTAACGGCATTGCGGGCATATTCCCGGAAGCGTTCCTTAGAGGCGGAAGACTCACCATCCCACGAGAATTCTGTGTGCTCAGCTTTCTGGATGGCCCGCGCCACCAGCTCGACTTTGTGCTGCATCTTTACCTCCGGCTTAGGCCTTGGATCGATGCTCTCGATGGCTGCCGAGTTTGGGGGCGCTCATATAGCGACCCTGCATCTGAATCGACAATGAACGGTCAGTAAACGGGGACGGCAGTTAGACTATTCCTTCACGAGATTGAGATGAGTGTTTCGGGATTGCCCGATGAGGTTCTAGGGGGTGCAGCCAGTGGCTGCGACGGGAATGATAAAGCGGCTTTGGCCAAGAAATTTCGATTCAGAAATCATCAGCTCAGCGTTGCCTATCGCTTAGGCATGGCGCAACCGAGTGACTTTGAGAGGCGAGCGATGACTTGGTCGTAAAGTGCCTTTCGCTGTGCGGGGTACTCGATATGAACTTCATGGGCTGCACCGCAGCCCTCAAAGACTTTCCTGTAGACGACAGTTGATCCCTTCGGTCCGGAAAGCACGAGCCAGTTCTTCCCTTCCGCCTTGTAGGTCACGCGGTCCAACTCCGCGTGTTCGAGCACCCACTCTTTGTATTCCTGGAACGTATCTGTCACGACAGAAGGGGCATAGCTTGCTGAGATCCACAGTCTTGCCCCGTCAGCAGATTTAAACTCTCGGCCATCGCCGTTGGTCGGTGGCGGTTCGACAAGCTTGAACAGGTAGCGTGGGATCTCCACGGCGGTCCCAAACCGTTCATTCGTGTAACCCTCCCATCCCTTGCTCAGAGGTGCCCATGTGTCGTCAGCAAGGGCTGGGCTTTTGGCAACAGAACCGGCGGCAAGCATCAGGACTGCAATGCAAAACGGGATAGGGTAATGGCTCAAGGGTTTCATTGACTAGCAGGCCCGCGTTCCAGAGCCGTCTCATGCGGCACCTAGCGACTTAACTCCACTAATAAGGCGCGCTTCGGAAGCCTCTTATCCACACAGTTCATAGACCTGCTTGCAGGGGAGGAACCTCTCTCGACAGCTCTGCTTATCTGAGTAGATGTTCGCTTTATGTTCTATTCAGGTGTACCACGAGGATGAGCAGAACCAAGCTGACGGTGGAGCAGGTGCTTGAGGCGCGGCTGCGCTATGCCTCTGGCGAGCGGGAGTACAGCAAGCTCGCTCGTGAGTTCGGCGTGAGCCGAGAGGCCGTCCGTAGTGCAGCCGAGGGGCTGACCTTCAAGTACCTGCCCATGCCACCCAAGAGGCGCAGGTGAGCCCCCCTCGCAATCCGCGACGCGCCTATGATGCGGACGGCAACGAGATCCCTCCCGTCACCGTCGGACGGAGCCTCGCCGATGGGTACAGGACCGTGATGGCCTATTGCGAAGCGCACAACTGCAGTCACGGCGCTGAGGTGCCGCTGAAGGGTTGGCCTCCTGACCTTCCAGTGCCCGACATGGCCTTGAGGCTGCGGTGCTCACAGTGCGGAGGGCGGCGGATCCGAATGATGGTCAATGTAAAGGAACTCTACGCGAGGGCTCACGGGGCTGGCAGCACCGGCAGATAAGCCTCTCTGCGACGGGCTCTGTTAGGGACGCGTTTACCTTTCGGGCGCAGCGTCATGCTTGTGCCTCGTTGGCACGGTCGTTCTCCCTGAATGGTCGCTACAGCGGCCCACCTAGAGCGCCAGCAGAATGGGCGCTCTTTCTTTGCGGGATGCTTATATCGCCAAAGTCTTCCCGAGCGGCGCTGGCAGGCCAAGAACGGATCTCAATTTCGAGCATCGACTTGCGATACGCACTGGATAGAGCGCTCAAATTTCTTGAGCACTCAGGCGTCCTCAGCAACGCTTATTGGGCAGGAGTTGGGCATAGAACCCGCGACTAAGCTAGGCAATCAGCTAAGTCCTTGAAACCTTTGGCGCTCCCTAGGGGACTCGAACCCCTGTTTTCGCCGTGAGAGGGCGATCTTTACAATTTGCTACCTCACTCCAACTTCGAGCAGATGCCGAGGTAAAGGCAATTTGGGTACATCAGAGTCAGACTGGCCGAAAAGTCCACGAACATCGAAACAGCATCTGGTGCTTACTATGCGATTACTGGATTTAAAGCGTGCGACCTGCCGGAGGGTCGCACTCGATCTAAGTGATTGTGTGCGTCAAGTTCTGCAAAGCGGGGCGGCCGAGCAGGCTGGCTAAGCGGCTTCGCGGAGTTGATCCTTCTT
>NZ_JACXAB010000035.1 GCF_014699075.1 Microvirga sp.
ATGGGATCGAGGCTGAGGAATGCCGCAACTACTTCACCGCCGCAGGATATGGATTCATCTGAACCGCCGTTGCTCTAGTGAAATTACGATGAACACCGTCAATAGCGATGTGCAGTGCGGTCCGCAGCGTGCCCGGCTGCCGGCGCTGGGCCCCTTGGACCTGAGGGTTATCAACCAGTCTGAGATTCCCCTCATGTTCGTAGCACCACAATTCTTTAAGGCTTCGCAGCACACCGAGTCAGGCGGCTTTGTCATGGGTTTGGTCAAGGGAGGGTTTCTTGTGGCCCCCAAGAGCACTGCCAGGGTCCTCCTGCCGGGGCCGGCCCAAGGCGAATACTACTCTTTCTGCTTTCAACCGAGTAGCATCCCAAATCCCGCGTCAAGCGGCTTCCCAATCGTTGTGCCCGCCACCTGACCGGCGCGCGGTCGCATGCCATGCCCCTAGGCTGGTGGAACAAGACAAATGCGAAACTCGGATCACTGCCGTACTGAAGATGTAGCAGGCCGGAACAGGTTAACTGCTGAACACCTTGATCATCTGGAGAACTTTCTCAGATGATTCATGAGGAATAAATTTTTGTCAGGTGACTCATGGCCAATGGATTTTCGCAGACAGCCAGACAACCAAGCTTCATTGCTCTTGCCGTCATAGCAGCCCTCGGCTGGGTCGTGGCGATCTGGTCCGCTACGTCGAGCTCGCGCCAACAAGCATATCTGAACGAGCGCATCCAGCAGTTGGAAGCCACTCAACAAGTCACTGCCAGCCAGCTTGATGAGTTAAGGCGGAGTGCGGGAACAGTCGAGAGCCTCCAGAACCAGATCACCATAGCACGTGGAGACTTGGCGAGCCTCAAGCAGCAGCAAGAGCAGTCTGCCGAGGCATTAGCCAAGGTTCGCAGCGAAACAGAAGCGGCAGATCGACGCCATCAAGAGATGCAACAGGCTCACGCTCGGGTTCAACGCGACCTCGCCACCGCCCGGGAAACGTTAACAGAGCTGGAGCGTCGGCGGGCTGAGACCGCCAGAGCAGTCGGCGAGATCACTGCGAGCCGCGACCGCGTTATGGCAGAGTTGCAGGAGGCACGTGAGCGATCCACGATGCTCCAACAGCAGCTCGCAGTGCTCTCGAACGAGTTGGCGTCACGACAGAATGATGCGGCTGCTCTTAAAGGGCGTCTTCCGGCTGGTTCTGGCTGGGAGAATGCCCCTCTCGAAACAGGCTCGGCTCCAGTTGCTCTAAGTTCAATCGTAGCAGGGCAGCAGCCCTATCGCTGCGACGATAATGGAAGCGGCTGGACTTGTTCTCCCAGAGAATGAGTGTATCCACGAATACGGTTATCTATAGGCAGTGGAGCGGGCGCATCTCTGCCTGATCAGCAGCCCACGGGGTCGCTCAGGTGAAGATAGGAGCTTAGCCTCGCCAAGCAGCGTCGCAGCGGGGGCAAAAGTCATCTTCAGCAGCATAGACCGAAGCTAGTTGGCCATGAAGACCATAAATCCGCGGAGTGAGTGTCCTCTCAGATCTAATGGACAAAGTGTGCCGATCTGGTTGACAGGCTGCCCTGAAAAGGAGGGCTGCAATGAGGATCTTGAAGCTCCTGGGTGCCGCTGTCGGGATCATTTTTGTTGCTGGCTTGCTGGTCGTCATCGGATTATTGGCCGTCATTCTCTGAACACGCTTCTGGCGCCTTAAGGCCTCATGGCGGTCTGTCTTACATCGAGTGAGATGGCCAGGTGGTTCCCCGAGATCCCGACATGCAGCTGTAAGCTGCGGGATTGTCCGGATTAAGCTCTCGATCCAAGGAGGATAACTCGTGGTCTGCTATCGTCAGAGCAGGAGGAATCCTTGTTTGTTCGTTCCGACTTCCCAACATAGTGTTAAATTCTTCTGGGGTGGCGGGTGACCACTATAGCGTGGATAGTTGAGGCTGATCAGCGCGCGGGTCGGAGCATACCCGATATGCTCGGCGCCTCTGACTATGTTGGTCCTGATGTCTGCTGTCGGAGCGATCAGGCGTTGGGTAAGAAGATGCGCTGTTCAGGCTGGGTGGCCGCACGTCCGAACTCACTATTAAGATCGTCGGCACTCTTTTGATCTGACTGAGTCACGACCAGGATACGAAAGCATTACGTCAGGATTCTCACTGCAGAAGCGCCAACCATTCGATCTCCAACGGGCGCCTACTAAGCACAGAAATGGTCACAATGTTTGCGAGAGCGGCCGGATCGGTAGGGTCGTGTGCCCGGAGTAAGTCAATCCACCTGAGGTACAGGAAAGCCTTCGGTCAGTACTAACCCTTGATATCCGGCGCGGGAACCGAAGGCTGGGGTTACAAATCTTGGTTCTTGAGATGCTCCAGCGCGAGTGTCGACCGCTCCTATACTTCCGCGTGTGTATGCACGAAGTGACTCTATCTGCTCTCAACGGCTGTCGCGCGTCATCATCCTGGGAATGCTGCATGTCTGCGGTGCCGGGTCCGGCAGCGTACTCTGTCCGTCTGTTTGGCAGGAACGTCCCCAGGTATCGTCTGTTCCTCAACCGGACGGCGGTACGGCGCCCACTGCCGACACCATCCCTAAGGGAACGGTCAAGAGGGTTTCAGCGGAAGGCAAAGGATGGCTGCTCTGGAATCAGCAACTGGTGGTGCGGTGGGACCGATCTGTTCAGCACTTAGCGGCGTGTTAGGAGGTGGCTCGCACCATCTGTGCATGCTGCGCGACATTGAACAAGGCAGAGAGGAAATCTCAAATGCGTGATATGCTAATCAAGGCTTCTATACTGGCGGCGATGGCGCTCGGATCCACGGCAGCGCTCGCGCAGTCTCAGTCGGGGACACCTGCCTCGTCGTCGACGCAATCATCTCAGCCGTCATCCAATGCGCCGCCGAAGGCTATGTCGCAGGACAGGGCCCGCCAGATCATGAAGGATGCAGGCTTCACAAACGTCCAGATCCTTGATGCCACTTACCTCGTTCAGGCATCAACAAAGGAAGGTGACCAGATCTTGATGGTCCTCAATCCTCCAGCGATGAGCCGCTCCGGAGTACCCGCTACGGCTGGGGCCGCAGGCGCGTCGGCGGGAAGCTCCTCTGGGTCGCCAGCCGGAGCCAATGCAACAGCGGCGCCCAAACAGTAACGGAAGATGCGTGAGGGTGAGACCGATTGGATGACAATGGAAGGGCGGCCTCTAGCTGCCCCTCTCGTCCTACTTAGGCGCAAGTGACCGCAAATCGTCCGTTAAGCAGGGAGGGTGTACGAACCCTGTTTGGTGAAGCTGCTAAGGAACCCTGCAGGTGATATTACTGAGAACAGAGCGGGGGGCTGCTTCTACTTGCGTGGAATATGCCGAGTGGGTCGCGTTATTGTTTGTATCTGACTGAGTCAGCCGCGGGATAACTGCTCGTCGCCCGGCCGAGGTCTTCACCTTCGGAGCTAGTGTCTGATGCTTTACCGGGACGACGCACGGAGTGCGTCTTGTGGGGTAGTGCCCTTCTCGCCCGTCCTAGTTTCTCAAGCCCCTTACCGGGTTGGCCCTCCGAGCACGCTTGTTCCAGCCATCGCGCTGGAGGTGGGGCACCGAAAGGCGTTCAGGATGCTGGCTTGAGAGCGGAATTGCTGCGTTCTAAGTTTGAAAGCCATGTCCGTCGACCAAGATCGGGTGTCACGCCAAATGCCCTCCAGCGCAATTTTGATCATCATCGTCATCCTCTTTATCATCGCGACTGTTCCGGTCTGGCCATACAGTCGTGCATGGGGCCTGTGGCCCAGTGGAGCGCTTGGCCTGGTACTTGTGGTGCTGGTCGGCCTCTTTGTCCTGGGGTAATCCGGGTTCGTCAGGAGCAGTGTGGTCCTGAGGAAACATATTCCTGCCGGGCTTTCGACGCCTGTTGTAAGACCTGGTTAAGTATCGCTGGGTCGGGAGGTCACGACTACAACATCGTGTGATCTGACTTTCAATATAGGAACAGAAGAGGCCAAAATGTGCTTGAGCTTATAGGTGCAACTTGAGTGCCAAGTGCATGAGTGGAAGCGTGCTATGACAGATCTGGTCACATCTATTCCTCAGCGACCGCTGAGCGCAGTTACGCCGCTGGGGAATAGTAGCGACAACGGGCTCTCACGTCTTGCCAGCACGCAAACACTCGCTCGCCAGGCTGAACAGAAGCCAGCGCCAAGCAACGGGAGGGAGAATGCCGCTCGGGAATTCTACATCCTTCTCCGCAATGTAATGCATGGCAGAAAGAGCTGGCCGGTAATCGCCCTGTCACTGGCGATCTTCTCCGTGTTGCTCGGGAACATGTTCGGCCAGGTCCGCCTCAATGAATGGAACGGAGCGTTCTTCGATGCAGTCGAGAGGCGAAACTCTAATGCGTTTCTGCACCAATTGCTCGTATTCTTAGGCGTCGTCGCCTTTCTGCTTGTCATGGTTGTCGCACAGACCTGGCTGCAGGAGCGTTTGAAGATCCGCCTCCGTGAGCGCCTGACGCATGTTCTCCTGGATGTGTGGCTGAGGCCAAACCGAGCGTATCAACTCGCATTAGCTGGCCCGTCCGGCACGCAGCCTGACCAACGTATGCAGGAGGATTGCCGACTGTTCTCGGAGTTTTCCACCGAGCTTGGGGTCGGCATGCTGCAAGCTTTCATGATGCTCGTAAGTTTCATCGGAGTTTTGTGGACGCTCTCTTCATACGCGAGCTTTGAGTTCCGCGGAGAGGAAGTCGTGGTGCCAGGCTACATGGTCTGGGTCGCGATCGGATATGCTGGGCTTGGGTCGGGCCTTACCTGGCTCGTCGGCCGCCCCTTGATCCGCCTTAATACGCTTCGTTACGCCCGCGAGGCAGATCTCCGGTTCGCCTTGGTCCGGGTCAACGAATGTGCCGAAAGTGTTGCGCTCTGTTCCGGCGAGAAGGATGAGCGACGGAGCCTCGATCTTGCCGTCGACGCGGTTTTGGTGGCAACTCGCAAACTCTCCGGCGCCCTAGCGCGACTGACATGGATTACGTCCGGATATGGCTGGCTCGGGATTGTCGTGCCGATCATTGCCGCTGCGCCCGGTTATTTCAGTGGGCGTCTGTCCTTCGGTGAGATGATGATGGTGGTTGGAGCCTTCAATCACGTCCAAGGGGCCTTGCGGTATTTTGTCGATAACTTCCCAAAAATCGCTGACTGGCGGTCAGCCCTACTGCGCGTCGCGACGTTTCGCCAAGCTGCCGTCGATCTAGGCCGCTCGGTTGAAGAAAACCAGCGGATCGAGGTGCGGCCCCATCCGAGAGGGTGGCTGAGCTTCGACAATCTCTCTATTTCGCTGCGCTGCGGAAGCATCATCATTGGCGATGCCACTGCCGAGATCCGCACGGGCGAGCGCGTCCTCATCGTAGGAGCGTCTGGGTCGGGAAAGAGCACGCTCTTCCGTGCCGTCGCGGGGCTTTGGCCATGGGGGGCTGGGGCTATCCAAACTCCTCCTCACGAGGAGATGATGTTTCTGCCACAACGTCCTTACCTGCCGCTAGGCACTCTGCGCGCAGCCTTATGCTACCCAGCCGCGCCTGATGCTTTCGATGATCGAACGGTCCTGTCAGCTCTTGAACGGTGTGGCCTCAGCGAGTTCCACGAGGCGCTGGATGAACACAAGCGGTGGGACCATTCTCTTTCCCTTGGGCAACAGCAACGAGTCGCCTTCGCCCGCATCCTCCTCCACAAGCCGCAGTGGGTGTTCATGGACGAGGCAACATCCGCTCTCGACGACGAAAGCCAAGCTTCAATGTTGTCTTTGTTCACGAACGAGCTTGCTGACGCGTCGGTTCTCTCGATCGGGCATAGGCCGGGTTTAGAGGAGTTCCATACGCGGACGCTCCAGATCCTCAGGACAGAAGAAGGAGCGGTATTGCTAGCAGCAAGACTCTCAAGGCAGAATCCCTTACAAGCGTGGCCCGGCCGTGTCGGCTCGGCACTCTAGCCTGGCGTGGACCGATAGGTAGCTACACGGTAGACATACCAAAGCACAGCGATGGCCAGAAACCCGTTGGTGACAGGTTCGAGCCAGTCAGCCACCGCGTGATATCGGGATTCCAGCAGGTAGCCTGCCCCGGCCAAAAGGCTTGTCCAGAGAACAGTTCCTAAAGTCAAATACAATAAAAACCGGCCGAAACTCATCTCAACTACACCAGCGGGTACCGAGATCAAAGTCCTCACCCCGGGAACGAGCCGCCCGAGGAACACAGCCTTCCCGCAGTGGCGTGAGAAAAATGCTTGGGCGTCGTCCAGATCTTCCGGTGACAGGGTTAGCCAGCGTCCATGACAGGCTGCAAAGGACTTCATGCCATGCATTCCGATCCATCGCCCTAGAAGATACCAGAGAGAGGTGCCAGCGACGGAGCCGAGGACACCGGCGAGCACAGCTCCTACGATCTGGAGATCGCCACGGGCCGCTGTAAACCCTGCGAGAGGCATAATCACTTCGGATGGGATGGGTGGGAACAGATTCTCCGCTAACATCAGCAATGCAATTCCAAGGTAGCCTGTCTTTTCAACGAAGTCGGTAATCCATTCGAACATGCAGTTTCCCAACGTTGTGGATCGCGGCTCTGCATAATGCACAGCAGCTAGCGCAGTGTTGCATCGAGGCAGGGCAGTACGTTCGAGCGTTTTGGGTTCTCTCGTGAGAGTTGGTCTTCCATCGTACCAAGAACATCAAGCTCAGCGTTGGAGGAGAGGAACGGCTGCTAAAGCCTCTTGTTTCACCCCAGCGAGCTTCCCGAGGGGAAAAGAGTGCCCGTCCAACATCCACTCACCATGGCAATAGCAATCGCGGCCTGTGTCTCAGCCGTCTCCGAGCTTCAGGCGCAGAATGGCCGGGCGCAGGGAGCGAGTGCGTATGATATCAGGGCGGCCGATGTCGAAAGAGGGCGCGCCGTCGTTGTCGGGGCCTACGCAGCGCCCCCGGGATCAGAAGCGGGCCCCGGATCTCCTGCCATAAGTCCGCAGGCAGGAGCGTGCTTCCAGTGCCATGGAATGGATGGCAAGGGTGATAAGGCAGCTGTATTCCCGCGTCTGACGGATCAAACCTATAAGTATCTCTACGACTCCCTGAAGGACTACGCGTCCGGCGGGCGCCAAAGCGCAGTGATGACGCCTATCGCCAAGGCGTTGAGCGATCAGCAGATGCGCGATGTATCCGCCTACTACGCGGCGCAAAAATCGGCCGAGTACCCACCTGCTGATCAGGTTGATGCGCAAGTTCTCCAGCATGGAGCCGCGCTGGCTGCGATTGGCAATGCAAGTCGTGGCGTGCAGGGCTGTATCAACTGCCATGGGCCAGACGGCGTCGGCCTACCGCCAACGTATCCTTACTTGGCCGGGCAGTACGCTGCCTATCTGGAAGCACAGATGAAGGCCTGGAAGACTGGGCAGCGCAAGGGTGACGGCTTCGGAATTATGGAGAACATCGCTAAGCGGCTGACGGATGAGGAGATCCGAGCGGTTTCAAACTACTACGCTTCGATTCGCCCGCGCTCCGTCACCCCCGAACAGGCCGAGTTCGCAGCTCCGATGGTGCCGCTGCCCTCAGTCTCTGCACCGAGCCTGGGGAGATGATCATGACTGTGGTGACGCGCGCCCTTTACCCAATTCTTGTTAGTCTCGGTATCGTGGCCACCATGCCGGCCCACGCTCAGGATACTTCTAACAGAAGCGGTGACCGATCCGGACCACGCGGATCAGTCGGCAAGCAGGGCGAGATAGGTCGTCCGAATGTGCAAACTGCACAGGTCGGCGCTGGGACGACGAACGGATCAACGACGGGCTATAGCGGACCGCAGGATGTGACCGAACGCAACCCAGGACAGGTCAACGTGCCTCCCCTGCCGGGCCCTGAACTCTGCAAGCCTTACCAGGATACGCCGGCTGCTTACCAAGCCTGTCTCTGGGTCTCGCTTAAGGAATGAACAGTAGGGGAACAGTCCAGTGACGGAAAAGCTCTCTCGCCGTGATCTCCTCAAAGTGGCTGGCGTTGCTGGTGTGGCAGCAACCGTTCCAGAGACGGCAGCCGCCGAGGTGAAACATCAACAGGTTGTCCAAGCAGCCGCTCCTCAGGAAGTCTTGACGCGCCCGTCACAGCAGAGCCCGTCGACAGAACAAGGGATGCTCTTCTTCTTCAATGACGAGGAAGCCCGGTTTATTGAGGCCGCTGTGGAGCGCCTTATTCCCGCCGATCAGGAGTGGCCCGGAGCCGCATGGGCAGGAGTTCTCAACTTCATTGACCGCCAGCTCGCCGCAGCTTACGGCGCCGGAGCGCGGATGTATCTGAAAGGGCCGTGGGTTCCGGACGCTCCGCCACAGCAGGGTTATCAACTGCGCTATACACCGGCTCAGCTTTATAGGATCGGGATTGCGGAAACCCGGGCCCATGTCACCGCCAGGTACGGCAGGCGCGAGTTCTGGGACCTTACGGCCCCCGTGATGGATGAGGTGCTCTCTGGACTTGAGAGCGGTGCCATTGAACTCCCTTCACTCCCGGCCCCTGTGTTCTTCGAAACCCTGCTCGCCAACACCGTCGAAGGCTACTTCGCCGATCCCGTTTACGGCGGCAACCGCGACATGGTGGGCTGGCGGATGGTTGGATTTCCCGGAGCTTACGCACAGTACGTCGACTTGGTCGAACTCTACAACCTTCCGTACACGCGCCCACCGATCAGTATTGGCGAGGCCGGAGCCCGGCAGGCCTACCTCGAGGGCCATACGCATCGTGCTCAGAAGTAGGAGCAGAACATGGCAGTGCAGATGAAGCCAGTGGATGTAGCGCTCGTTGGGGGTGGTCTGACCGCCGCTATTCTGGGGAAGGAACTAGCCGAGGCAGGTCAGACGGTCGTTGCGCTCGAACGCGGCGGGATGCGCCAGACGATCCCGGATTTTCAGTCTCCGACGATGCATGACGAGCTGAAATTCGATGTCCGCCACGCCTATGCCCAGGATGTCAGCGTTCAGACGCTCACCTTCCGCAATTTCGTCGGCCAGCAGGCCCTGCCCATGCGCCAGCTCGGCTCCTTCCTGCCCGCGGAAGGTGTTGGTGGAGGAGCCGTTCACTGGAACGGCCAAACATGGCGGTTTCAGCCCGAATGGTTCGTCCTCAAGAGCTGGGTGGAGGAGCGCTACGGGCGCGGTTTCCTCGACGAGGATGTCTCCATCCAGGACTGGGGCATCTCGTACGAAGAACTTGAGCCTTACTACACCTTTTTCGAGAAGGTGATGGGGATCAGTGGAGCGCCGGGCAATATCAACGGTCGGATTCAGGTTGGCGGCAACCCCTTCGAGGGGCCGCGCAGCGAGTCTTATCCCAACCCGCCGATGAAGCAATCCCATTCCGGCTACCTCTTCGGGCAGACCGCCGGGCAATTGGGTTATCATCCGTTCCCTGTACCGTCGGCGAACGTGACGCGGCACTATACCAACCCATTCGGGGCGGAGATCAAGCCGTGTATGTACTGCGGCTTCTGTGATCCCTTCGGCTGCGAGCATTTTGCCAAGGCAAGTCCCCAGGTGTGTATCCTTCCGTTTGCACTCGCCAACAAGAATTTCGAGATGCGCACTCATTCGTATGTTCTACGCGTGGAATGGGACCGCAAGGCAAAGGTCGCTACGGGGGTGACCTACGTGGACGCCCAGGGGCGAGAAACCTTTCAGCCAGCGAACATGGTCGTGCTCTGCGCGTTCGCACACCATAACCCGATCCTGATGCTGCAATCTGGAATCGGGCAGCCGTATGACCCGGTGACCCGAACAGGGACGATCGGACGCAACTACACCTATCAGACGATGACGGGCGCCGAGGTCTTTTACGACGGAGAACATCACATCAACCCGTTCATGGCCGCAGGAGCACTTGGAACTGCCATAGATGACTTCAACAACGGAAGCTTCGATCACTCGGGCTTAGGCTTCATCGGCGGGGGCTACATTGCGGCTTACCAGACGACTGGACGACCCATCTACTACCATCCGGTGCCCGAAGGAACGCCCCGCTGGGGCCTCGGGTGGAAGCAGGCTGTCCGACGGCACTACAACAGCACGGTCAGCCTTTCCTTCCATGGCTCCTCAATACCCCATCCTAACAACTATGTCGGCCTTGACCCGACTTATACGGACGCATTTGGCCAGCGGCTCGGGATGCTCACCTACGACTTCCCGTACAATGACCGTCTGATGGCCCGCTACATCACCGAGAAGATGGCGGGCATCGCACAGGCAATGGGTGGCAAACGGATGAGCGTTGGCTGGCTCGACGACCACTACAGCATCGTTCCCTATCAGACGACGCACAACACAGGCGGTGCGATCATGGGTGCGGACCCGAAAACCAGTGTCGTGAACCGGTACCTGCAATCCTGGGATTTGCACAATCTCTGGGTCATGGGCTCGTCTGTCTTCCCCCAAAATGCAGGCTACAACCCAACCGACACGGTCGGCGCCCTCGCCTACTGGGCAGCGGACGCCATGATCAAGCAGTACTTGAAGAATCCGGGCCCCTTGGTGCAGTCATGATCCGCGCAGTTCCACTCGGCATTGCAGTCGTTGCAGCCGCGACACTCACCTCTGCCGCCCTTCCACAATCCATGCTCGGCCTTGACAACCGGCGCGAGCCGACCCGGGATGCGGACCCGAACCGTGGCAGGTTCATCACCATCGGAGGCATGTTCGCGGATCAACGAATCGGGTGCGTCCAGTGCCATGGGATCGACGGCGCCGGCAACTCAAGTGGGGCGTTCCCGCGTCTGACGGACCAAGCGGGCTGGTATCTCTATAAAACCTTGCAGGATTACGCATCCGGCCTGCGCCCGAGCGACATTATGGGACCAATTGCCCAGACTTTGACGCCGCAGCAGATGGAAGACGTGGCAGCCTACTACGCCAGCATCAAAAATGCTCCTTATCCTGCGGAGCCACAGGTTGACGTGCAAGTCCGGCAGATTGGTGGAGCAATCGCCGCGATAGGCATTCCCTCGCAAGGCGTGCCGGCCTGCGATGGCTGCCACGGCCCTAACGGGGTCGGCCAAGCACCGCTCTATCCATATATTGCCGGTCAGTACGCTCCATACCTAGAGCATCAGTTGATGCTCTGGAAGCAGGGGCGGCGAGACGGGGATCCGATGAACATCATGGAGCTGATCGCCAAAGCGATGACGGAGGAGCAAATTCGTGCAGTTGCGCTCTACTACGCCTCAGTGCAGCCAAGAGATGTAATCCCGCAGGACGTCCGATACGCACCGGAGCAGTCAAGGCGGCAGGTGGACCAGGGCATCCCGAGGATCGGTCAAAACCCGACGGACGTGGGTGCCGTGGAGAGTCCGGAGCCGGGCCGCGGTTCCGTTGTGGTGCCTGGAATTGAGCCCGCCCGTCCGCCGGTCCCTTCCGCGGAGCTGCCCCTCGGCCTTCCGCGGCGTCCACTGCCTCCGAACGTCCTTCCCCCCTATCTCGCACCACCCGTTGATGAGAGGCCGCGTGGGACCACCACCACAACAGGCGCCCCCGTTGGGAACCAGCAGTAGGAGCTCGATGATGCGCTTGTTGCTGCAGGATTTGGAAAAGAGGAGCTGTTCGCTTGGGATAGCAATTCTACTCATGCTCAGTGCTTGCAGTGACAACATGGGCCCTGTCGAGCAGCGCGTCGTTGGAGGTGACGTGGAGCGTGGACGGAGGATCATTGCTGCGATCGAATGCGGTGCCTGCCACACTATCCCCGGCATTCAGGGCGCTCATGGAATCGTTGGCCCGCCGCTGACGGATTTCGCAGAGCGCAAGTTTATCGGCGGCGTTGTTCCCAACGAGCCGACTATCCTCGTGCGCTGGGTCCAGGACGCCCCCTCTGTTGCCCCCCACACGGGCATGCCGGATCTCGGCCTGTCCGACGACGAGGCCCGCCACGTGGCAGCCTACCTCTATACGTTGCGGTGATGGACATGAGATGCCGTCGATACTCGATCGCATTCCTCTCATGCCTGGTTCCCGGCGTTTTCTGCGCGACGGGAGCGTCAGCCCAACCTGTCGGGATCGTTGATAGGGCGCTGATGTGGATCCAATCCACGATGGTGACCTACGGGCCTCACGCCGGAGTCATCGAAACCCTGAGTTGGGTGATGTTCACCGGTGCGCTTTTGATTTTCTTGCTCGTCATGGTGCTCGCCACTCTCGCCATATTCGCCCCCGATAGGATGCGGGGCTGGATGACAGGTCGGAATTTTATCATCGGTCTCGGCATTGTTTTCCCGGTCGTGACGTTGACGGCGCTGCTCGTCTGGGGGTTGACGATATCCCGCACCCTCGTGACAGTCGAAAATCCGGCCCTGCGCATTGAGGTCATCGGCGAAAGGTGGTGGTGGCGGGTCCATTATGTGGATGCCGAGGGGCAGATCCGTCTCGTCAGCGCCAACGAGATCAAGATTCCAACAGGTCGTCCCATCGAGTTCGTCCTCAAAACCCAGGATGTGATCCACTCCTTCTGGGTGCCCAGCCTTGCCGGCAAGCTCGACATGATACCGGGGCGCGTGAACGTTACCCGCTTTTCCGCCGAGCGCCCTGGCATCTACCGGGGGCAATGCGCGGAGTACTGCGGTGCGCAACACGCATTGATGGCCTTTTATGTCGTCGCGCTGACGCCGGACGAATTCGAAACATGGTACGCTCGGGAAGCAACACCTCCCGCTGAACCAGTCATTCCGCTCCTTGTGCGCGGCAAGGTGCTCTTCCGCGAGAACGGCTGCGGCGCCTGCCACACCGTCCGGGGAACATCAGCCGGTGGGCTGATTGGCCCTGATTTGACTTATGTGGGCGCACGCCTCTCGATCGCAGCCGGAACCTATCCCACCAACGTCGGGACACTCGCCGGCTGGATCTCGTCGGCCCAGCACCTGAAGCCGGACAACCTCATGCCTTCCTTCGGCAATCTGCAAGGCGAGGAGCTGCGTGCCATCGCCGCCTATCTGGAGAGCCTCAAGTGAGCGACGCAACCTTCCAAGGCGGAATAGCGGATACGCGCGCTCGGCAGGAAAGCAGGGCGGTCCGGATGCCCAATCCAGCCCCACGCCCGGAAGGCGAGCTTGAGGAGCTCAAGCGGATCTGGGAGCCGCCGAAGGGCATCCATTTTCTTTCCGCCGTGAACAACAACTATGTTGGCGTCTGGTATGTCGGCACCGCGTTCCTGTTCTTCGTTCTGGCGGGCGCCTTGGCCCTGATCATGCGCACGCAACTGGCGCAGCCGGAGCTCCGACTCATCGGGCACGAGCTGTACAACCAGCTCTTCACCATGCACGGCACGATTATGATGTTCCTCTTCGCCGTGCCGGTTGTGGAGGCTCTGAGTGTCTTTCTCCTGCCCAACATGCAGGCTGCCCGCGACCTCCCGTTTCCGCGGCTCTCGGCCTATGCCTTCTGGGCCTATTTCTTCGGCGGGCTCGCCTTCTTCTGCAGCCTCTTCTTCGGTCTTGCGCCAAACGGCGGCTGGTTCATGTACCCCCCGCTTACGAGCTACATCTACTCGCCAGGGATCAATGCCGATTTCTGGCTCCTGGGCATCGGCTTCATCGAAATCTCGGCCATTGCAGGCGCGATCGAGATCATCGTCGGTGTCTTGAAAACCCGGGCCCCGGGCCAGAGCCTCGACAAGCTGCCGGTCTATTCCTGGGCGATGCTGGTCTTCGCCCTGATGGTGATCGTGGCCTTTCCGGCAATCATCGCGGCAACGCTGCTCCTAGAACTCGAGCGCGCCTTCCACTGGCCCTTCTTCATCGCTGAGAAGGGCGGTGACCCGCTGCTGTGGCAGCACCTGTTCTGGTTTTTCGGTCACCCGGAGGTTTATGTCATCTTCCTTCCCGCCGCAGGCATGGTTTCGATGATCGTGCCAGCCATGGCGCAGACGCCTCTCGTTGGCTACCGTTTGGTCGTGCTTGCCGTGATCGGAACGGGCTTTCTCAGTTTCGGCCTCTGGGTTCACCACATGTTTACGACCGGGCTGCCGCAGCTTTCCCTGAGCTTCTTCTCCGCTGCGAGCATGGCGGTCTCTATTCCAAGCGGAATTCAGGTCTTCGCCTGGATCGCAACCATCGCGTCCGGCAAGGTGCAGAACAAGACGCCAACCTATTTCATCCTTGGTTTCTTGTTCATCTTTGTTATCGGCGGCCTGACAGGTGTGATGGTGGCGATGGTGCCGTTCGACTGGCAGGCGCACGACACCTACTTCATCGTCGCGCATTTCCATTACGTTCTGATCGGCGGGATGGTGTTCCCCATGTTCGCCGCTTTCTACTACTGGGCCCCCACCGCCTCACAGCGCCCTTTGTCCGAGACGCTTGGTAAATGGGCGTTCTGGCTCATTTTCATCGGCGTGAACGTGACCTTCTTCACCATGCACATCACAGGCCTGATGGGCATGCCTCGGCGCACCTATACCTATATCGCGGAAATGGGGTGGGGGCCGTTCAACCTGATCTCGACGTTTGGCGCCTACACGATCGGCGCAGGCGTGCTGGTTTTCCTCATCGATCTGGCGAAGAACTTCCGGCCCTACCAAGGCGATCTGGGCAATCTCTGGAACGCCGGCACGCTGGAATGGCTTCCGAGCGGGAATTATCAGACGCGCTCCATTCCCGTCATCACCAGCCGCGAACCGCTGTGGGACCAGCCCAACCTGTCTGATGATGTCGAAGCCGGTCGGTATTACCTGCCTGGCGCACAGACCGGTGGGCGCGAAACTATCGTCACCAGCCCCATCGATGCAAGGCCGCAGTATGTGCTGCAGATCCCAGGACCGAGCTGGCGCACAGTCTTTGCAGCCTTCTTCACGGCAGCATTTTTCATTGGGCTGACGATCAAGCTTTACACGCCTGCCTTTGTCTGTGGCGTCCTTGCGGTCGTCTTTGTCATCTGGTGGCTGTGGGACAGCGATCCAGGCCCTGCTGAAGTCGGTGAGATCGAGATTGGAGGTGGACTGAAGCTCCCCACCTATACCACGGGGCCGATGAACCATTCCTGGTGGGCGATGATCATCCTGATGATCGTGGCAGGCATGGTCTTTGGGTGCATCGTTTTTTCGTATTTCTTCCTCTGGACGATCAGCCCACGCACCTGGCCTTTGTCGGCAGCAGCGCTACCCGCGATATGGTGGCCGATTGGAGCCGCGGCACTATTCGTTGCAAGCAGCCTTCTCGTCTGGCTCGCAGGGAGAAAACTATCCCTGGTGCCAGAGCGGAGTGCCTGGCCGACCCGCATCGCTCTCGTTCTGGCCGTTCCATTGTTCATTGGGGGTATTGCGCTCGAGGTCCTCGGGCAGCTGGAGACGGGCCTGCGTCCCTCAGAGTCCGGTTATGGTGCAGTCGTCTACACTCTGGCTTCCTACCAAGGCTTTCTCGTCGCAGTCCTGGCGATCATGGGGCTCTACACTGTCGTCCGATCCTTAGCCGGCTGTTTGAACCGTGTACGGCGATCGACTTTCGACAACACACAGCTGTTCTGGCACTACGGTGTTGCGCAGGGCCTCGTCGCGCTTCTCATCATCCACGCCTTCCCGCGGCTGCTGGGGTAACACTGATGGGCGACACAGACTTCATCCGCAAATCGCTGTTTATGGTCGGCGGGCTCCTCATCTGGGGCGCACATTTCGGCCTCGTGTACATCTTCAACGCGATGGCCTGCGCGCGGCATTTCGCGGGCCTGAGATACCTGGGATTCGGAGTCGTACCGCTGACGGTTAGTGTCTTGACGCTGGTCGCATTGGCCGCGACAATCGTCGTACTCTTGCTGGCTTTTTGGCGGCGCGGACCGGCCCGAGCCTTGCGGGATCAGAAGCCTGTCAACGATTTCATGCGATATACCACTATTACCGTCGCGGCTCTCTCTCTGATTGCCGTCGCGTGGAATGGTATCCCGGCGTTGGTGGTCCCGCCTTGCGGATACGCTCTACCATGAGAACCGCTCTAACTTCAGCTATGCTGACGCTCCTGCTGCCAATCCCTGCCTCCGCGCATGGTAGCGGAGAAGCGATAGGTCCCGGCAACGTGTGGTCTCACTGGTCTGCGGAGCCATGGGTCGTAATCTCTTTGATGGTGTCCTTCGGACTCTACGGTCTCGGAGTCAGGAGCATCTGGAGCCATGCAGGTCTGGGTCGCGGCATCTCCCCTGCCCGCGTCTTTTCCTACGCAGGCGGAGGAGCCATCCTTGTCATAGCCTTGGTCTCGCCACTAGATCCCCTCGGCGATACATTGCTGACTGCCCACATGGTTCAGCACATTCTCCTCGTAGGGGTGGCACCGCCGCTCCTGCTGGTTGGCTTTCCCGGAGCGGCTCTACCGTGGTCACTGCCGAGAAGGATGCGGTGCGCACTGGGACGCAAGTCCGGCGTTCGCACGATTGCGAAGCACACCACATTCCTGATCCGCCCGCTTCCAGCGTGTGCAGTCCATGGCATTGCGCTGTGGCTCTGGCATGCTCCCGCGCTTTTCGAAGCCGCACTGCGAAACGAGGCCATTCACGCGTTAGAGCACATCACCTTCTTCACAACTGCGATCCTATTTTGGCAGAGCCTTGCCAGGGCGGGGCGGAGCACCGCGACCGTACCATCTGGTATCGCGGCAGGCTTCCTGACCCTGATCCACGGCGGCTTCCTCGGCGCCCTGATCACTTTCTCTCCGAGTTTGCTTTACCCGTGGTATCGACAAGAGCCGGAACGCTGGAGCCTTAGCCCGCTTGCCGACCAGCAACTCGCTGGTTTGATCATGTGGGTGCCGGCTACCCTCGTTTATCTGCTCGCATGTCTGGTTTTAGCCGCACGGCTCCTGACGGCTTCAGTGGCCTACCGCAAGCCGGTACAGCAATCCTCGTGAGGATCCCTCCAGCAAGCGCTACATCCGCCAGCCAGAGGTCCGGCAGCGTGCCGAATAGAGATTGGGGCAAGCTGCTGCACCGGATCTCGTGTAGCAGCTCGTAGAGATGAGCAAGCAATCCGCTCAACGAAGGCCGGGAAGAAGAGGCTACAGAACTAAGCAACTTTCAGCGTCATGTTCGATCTCCTCTTACGAAAAGCAAACACCCCGGGCGTGCCGGCGATCTGCCCTGCCGCCCGGGGTACTCCGATCCGTGGACGTTAGGCTGCAGGGACCTGCAACGCGACGAAGCGGGTGCCTCCGCTGGCCTCTACAAGAAACAGCACGCTCTTCTTGCCATCCTTGCGGCTTGCCTCAAGTGCCGCCTTCACATCCGCTGGCGTCTGTACCGGCTGACCCGCAACCTCCTTGATCACATCACCGGTGCGAAGGCCTTTCTCGGCTGCCGGGCTGCCAGGCTCCACGCTGACGACTGCAACACCCTTTTTATCGTCGCTTGCCGGTGCGAGGCTCAGGCCGAGCTTGCCCATCTCGGTACCTTGTGTCGCGTCCGATGCAGCCGTTGAGGTGCCGGACATCTTGGCGATTGTGACGCCGATTTCCTGCCTCTTACCGTCTCGCCAGACTTGTAGTTTGGCGGTCGAGCCGGCGTTCAAGGAGGCGACCATCCGTGACAAGTCCCGTGCATCCTCCACCGGCTTGCCGTTCACAGAGACGATGACGTCGCCCGTCCTGATGCCGGCCTTGGCTGCGGGGCCGCCCTCCTCGACCCGGGCCACGATGGCGCCCTCGCTCTTGTCGAGCCCGATACTGGCGGCGATATCCTTGGTAACAGGTTGAATCTGGACTCCCACGTAACCCCGCTCGACGGTGCCCTTCTCCCGGAGCTGGGCCACCACGTTGCGAACGGTCTCTGACGGAATCGCGAAGGCGATGCCGACGTTGCCGCCGGACGGCGAGGCGATAGCAGTGTTCACGCCCACGACCTGGCCCTTCTGGTTGAAGGCAGGCCCGCCGGAGTTGCCCCGGTTCACCGGCGCGTCGATCTGGAGGAAGTCGTCATAAGGGCCGGCGCCGATGTCCCTGGCGCGGGCCGAGATGATGCCCGCCGTCACCGTGCCGCCGAGGCCGAACGGATTGCCGACGGCAAGGACCCAGTCGCCAACGCGCGGGACTTCCGGCGCGAGCTCGACGAACTTGAACGGCCCGCCTTCCTCGACCTTGAGCAGGGCAAGATCAGTCTTCGGATCGGTGCCGATGATCTTGGCCGGGAGGGTGCGGCCGTCATCCATGAGCACCTCGACCTCGGAGCTCTTGTCGATCACGTGGTTGTTGGTCACAAGGTAGCCATCGGCCGAGATGAAGAAGCCGGATCCCTGTGAAACGCCCTGGCGAGGACCAGGTCGCCCAAAACGCGGGTTGTCATTCTGACCTCCCTCGCCGCGGAAGCGTTTGAAGAATTCCTGAAAGGGATGATCGTCCGGCAGTCCAAAGTCAGGAAGATTGAAGTTGGGGCCGCCCCTCTGATTACCGCTAACCTGCGCTTCCTTGGCGTCGCTTGCTTTCGCCCGTACCGACACGACGGCAGGTTTCACCTGATCGACCACGTCGGCGAAGGACGGCAGAGTCGATTGCGGGGCGACGATCGTCTGCGGCGCTTGGGCGAAGGCGGGCAGCACAACGCCTCCGGCCGTGCTGGCAAGGGTTGCGAGTGCTACTGCACCGAGGAGAGCGGATCGGGTTTTAGGCGCCTGCCGCCTGCCTTGCGGCATCTCAGTCGAAAGGGAAGAGTGGTTTCTCATTGCTGCGTTCTCCATCAGCTCGTCGGGGACATGCCCCGGATGCGGAAGAAATGGGGGACCGCGTGTGACGGTGTCCTTACGACAAGATGAAGTGTTCGTAATCACCGCCGTATTCAGGGCCTGAAAACGGGTCGATCGCTGCTGCTCGCACCTCACAGATCACCGTGATGTCCCTTCTTCGAATTCTATGAACGAGAGAGGCAGGCAGACGTTTCGTCTTGTCGTCCTCCTGTGTCGCACATGGTGAAGAGTCTCGGTACGCTGCCGAACCTAGCAGAGAACTTGGACCGCGATCCGGTCATTCTTCACCTTATCAATGCTGGCAACTAGCGCTTGCGATGAGGATTGGACATGACGCTCTCGCGGATTGAAGCTTTAACTATCATGGCGGCAATGCTTGTATCGCCGGCATTGGCGCAGCAGCAAAACCCAGCCGTCCAACCCCAACTCGAAGGGCAGGTCAGCCAGCTCTCACCTGATGCCCTGTACAAGGGCTGGCGGGCGCAGCGGTTGCTCGGGCAGGCAGTCGTGCGTAAAAGTGGCGATGCGGCCGGCACCGTGTGCGACCTTATCGTCGACGCGGACGGCCGTCTTGCTGCTATAGTGATGGAAGGCGGTGGCGCCCTCGGCATTCCGGATGCGGTTTACCGCATTCCGTGGGGCGAGGTGGATCTCACGCCGGGTCAGGACGGTATCAAAGCTGGGCTGGCCGACAACAGCGAGAAGCCGCAATATGGTCTCTTCCCAGGGTCAGAGGGCGTTTCGACCGTTCCGCGCGAGTTCCGCCTGACGGAACTCCTCGGGGACTATGCTCGCCTGCAGACTGGCTATGGCTACGGCTATGTGTCGGATGCCGTCTTCGACATAAGTGGACGCCTTATTGCCGTACTCATCAGTCGCGACGCTGCCTCCATGGGCGGCACTTATGCATTCCCTTATCCCGGCACGACTGGCCGGTGGGATCCAGGCGCGAGTTACTACGGGTTGCCGTTCGTGACGGACTCTCAGGCCCAGGCCGCAGGCCTTCGGATTGACCCGAAGCAGTTTGCAGGGTCAGCTTTTTAGCAGGGCTTGGCGCCGATTGATGATTGAAGGCCGCTTGGTCCGAGGACCATTCGATCAATCACGTGATTGCCAATACTACCTCTGCTCGCCTCTTAGCTGGGCTGCGGGCACCGATCACGATGTCAGCCGCAGCAACTTGTGCAACATTGCTTCGGGTTTTTCGGGATCTAAGAATTGGCTAGCGGTGATCTGTTCCTCAGCTGGATTGAGGTCAGGCAATGGGAGATGATGGAGAGACCTTCCATTGGACCTTGCTAGAAGATCGATGATCTGGACCGGGCTTCGGCCCGCTTCGTACAAGTCTTTCACAATGTTGAGTGCAACACCTAAATGTTCTGCGAGAAGATCGTTGCGAGCGGCGCGGATCGCGGCTCGCATGACCTCCTCATTCCGCACTCCAGGCCGGATCTCCACCGCAATGTCACACTCGGTGTCGAGCCCCATGGAACGATTGTTGAGGTTGGATGAGCCGACACGTAGAAAGCGGTCATCAACGATCATGATCTTGGCATGCACATAAATGGGTGTTCCGCTCGCATTCGTGGGATAGAGCAGGCATAGCCGGTTGTCGCCGTCCGATTGGCGCAACCGTCGCGCGATGAACACACGGGCTGTCCCCATCGTCTCTTCCTCAAGCCGTCCTTCAGCTGTCAGAGGCACGATGATGACGACCTCCGGACCTCCACTCTGCTCCAAGCGCGCAGCCAAAGCGTCGCAGACGGCATGAGACGCGAGAAACTGACTTTCTACGTAAATGACGTCCTTTGCGTTGCCGATCGTACGGAGGTAGAGAGCTTCGATCTCTCGCGCTTCCGATTGTCCATTATAGGCAGGTTGCGTACGAGCTATACCTAGCTCGACATCCTCGAGAGTGGGAGAGAGGGTCTCTGGGCAAGATCTGGTGGACGCCTTGGGGCGGAGCAAGATCCTGCCCAGTGGCCCGTTTCCAACGCTCGCGAGCCATGTCGCCGAGCGCTGACGCAGCCTCTCCGTCGACAGCGGCGGTCGCGTCGTGCCAAGGGGATTGCATGAATCCCCATAGATTTGTCCGGTGTGGATCCTTTTCACGGCGCTCGCGAGTGTCACACCGACCGACAGTAATGTCGATACCACCGCAGAAGGCGAGCATATCATCGATCACAGCGATCTTTGATGGCGGCAAGCATCCACCGGATAAGCATGGTCGAGCCGAAAATGGGCACGTTTGCTGGCCATCCAGTCCAAGATGAACAGAGGTGTTGCGCCACGTCCGAGAGTTTGGAGCACACCGATGTCCCATTTCAGAACCTGAACCTCTAGCTCGGGCCCCTCTCCACAAGGGCGTTTAGCAATGGTCCGAGCCTTTCCGGCCACTCGTCCTCGGCGCTTTGATCGAGCCGGATACGTGTGTCGAAATCCCAGCCGATCAGCTAAATCGAGCGGCGCGCGCGGATCATCGCCCTTCGCAGATTAGCAAAGTACGATGCCGCATCGATGATCAGAGCGAACCGGTTTGCCTTCGCAATGCGCCAGCAGGTCTCGCCGGGTTGCAGGATCGTCTGTTCCATCGGAGCTCTCGCCAACGACTTTCCGCGGCAACTCAACGACACGTCATCCTCTTGAACGCAGGGCATTATACCGCGATGAAGAGCTCGACCGGTTGCTTGGTGCGAGCCTGATATTCGTCACCGGCTCATGTTCCCTTCGAACTTGAACTCGGGTGCATTCTGGAGATCCTCGCGCGTCGTGTTGGCGACGACTCTGATCTCCCCTCCAGCCTCGCGCATCAGAACGAGAGATCCAGGATCAGCCGCTACATTGCGCTCACCGAGACCGAGGAAGCCGCCGACTGAGATGATGACAGCGCGAATGACCCGCCCCTCGTCAACAATGACGTCTTCTACCTCGCCGATCTCCTCATTCTGCAGGTTGTAGACGTCGGCGTCGAGGAGGTTGGAAACAAGCATGTCGACGGGTTGGACGGTGTAGAATGTCAACCTAACGGTGGTCGGGTCGACAGTCCGAATCCCAGGCTGTGCGGGCTGGGGGTTGGCCTGTGGCGGACTGGAAGGAGCTTGGGCCGCTGGTGGCGAGGGGGCCGGAGTAGCTGTCGGCGCCTGAGCTCCAGCGAACGATATGGTGACCAGTGACAGACTTGCTGCACCAAGGAAGGGTATCGTCCGTGCGCCCATGTTCGCACAGATCCTTGCCCAGGAAGATTTAAGCATCGTTACCTCCATGATTTGTCGGGAGAATGGCTTTCCCGCTTCCAGTAAAAACAAGAGAACGGACCTGACGGACCGCAGTTGTCCCGCACGGCTCTGCATCGGATTTTCTGGGTACGGCAACGTACCCACGGCTCAATCTCGCTCGGCACAGGTAGGGTGCGTTGGTATCCTCTCTTTGCCGCCCCGCATCGCCTCGTCGAAGAAGCCCGGTGGATCCCATAACTATTGATGCGCGGCGGGCAAACGAGCTCCTTGCCCAACTACCTGCTACTGACAGGCAGCATAGAGTGGAGGCGCAGCGATCTCGTCACATACGATGCGCCCATGCTCGGCTCGGAGAGTGCGGTAACAGTCACAAGCCTCCTCCTCAAGGCCGGCGCGGTCCAGGATGACAATCCGTCCGCGCCCGCGATGGAGCAGGCCGGTCTCCTCCATTCGTCCCATCGCGGTTGTCACGCCTGCCCGGCGAACGCCGAGAGCGCGCCCGAGGAACTGGTGGGTTAGTGGCAGCTCATTTCCATCGACCCTGTCATGAGCAAACAGCAGCCAGCGAGCGAGCCTCTGCTTCAAGGTGTGCCGAGTATTGCAGACCACGAGTTGTGTGCTCTGTACCGTCGTGGCTTGGATGTAGCGCAGCAGGAGCTGGTTCAATGTCGGGATGCCGCTCAGTACGCGACGCAGATCTTCTGCCCTGATACGGAGGGCTTCTCCAGGTACCTGCACGACGCATCTGTATGGCGTCCGTGCAGTTCCAAGAACAAGAGGCACCCCAACGAAGTCCATATGCCCGAGGGTTCCCACCTCTAGGGTGCTTTGATCGCCAACTCGCGCCAAGAGCGACGCAAGTCCTTTCTCGATGAAATAGGCATGCGCGATCGGCAGGTTACGTTCATGCAGCACCTGCCGACGCTTGAGCACCACGCGCTCTAGGTAAGGCTGCAGCTCCTCGAGAACCTCGACGGGCAGCGCATTCAACAATCCATTTCTTATCGGGCCCTCATCCGGCCGGCCGAGTGTTGCGTGATGCGACTTGAGGAGGGCAGCTGGCCTGAGGGGCCCTTGACTGCTAATGCTAAGCTCTTCCGTTTGGGCAAACATTTCCGGACTCCTGTCTTAACGGTCAGGTTGTCGTCGGTTTCAGCTCAGGTCACTCGGGAGCAACCGCGAATGGCTGTACTTTTGCGGAAGGGGTCCGGGATTGACAGTCGGGCGATGCGGCAAGGCTGTCAGGTTTTTCCTGACTCACACGTCGGAAATCCCCTTCACGCGTGTAAGGAAGAAAGATGACATCATAGGCAGGATAGGAGACGATTTGGAAAGAAGGCGGTTTGGTGTACCCAGGTCAGCGACACCCGCCCTGGTTGCAGTGCCAGATCAAGGATCGCATGATGCGTCGCAACAACAACCCCGCCGGACCACGGCCGGAGGAGCAGGACCATACGGATCCTTTGAGCCGCCAGCTCAGGTCTTCGCTTGGGCTCAGCCGACGCCCCTTGGTGTCCCTTTTCATTGCTGCCATCATCCCACTCCTGCTGTTCGGGGGGTGGGTCGCCTACATCACTGCAGACCAACAGCGTGAACAGGCGCGGCGACGTGCATTCGAGACGGTCAATCAGGTGGCCGAGCGAATAGCTTCGGAAATGGATGCGCAGCTGCAAGTTGTTGAAACTCTTGCCGCCTCCACGGCGCTCGACGACCCTTCTCTGCAAAGGTTCTATACGGAAGCGCAGCGCGTAAAGGCCACCCATCCTCTTTGGGAAACGATCGAGCTTACTGATCCCTCCGGAACCCAACTGGTCAACCTCCTGCGCCCTCTCGGGGTGAGGCTCGGCCCTACGGCTGACCGGGAAAGCTTTGATGAAGTCATCAAGACCGGTCAATCCGCCATTGGGGGCATCGGCCCTGTCGGGCCAATCTCCGGAAAGCGCTTGGTCGCTATTCGTGCTCCTGTGGTTCGGCAGGGGCAATTAATCTACGTTATCACTGTCTCTTTCATTCCGAACGCGATAAGTGAGATTCTTGCAGGCGCGGGCGTTCCTAACGATTGGGTAGGCGCTGTCGTCGACGCGCGCGGCAATTTCATAGCCAGGACGCTTGCTCAGGAGACAGAGCTTGGGCGTCCCGCCGCCCCCGGTCTCCGGGAGGCGATCCAGCGAGCTCCGGCAGGTTTCTATGTCAGTCCGACGCTAGAAGGCGTCGAAGTGGAGGTAGTCTACCGGACGCTCCCCAAAACTGGCGGATGGTCTGTTCATTTAGGCGTGCCAAGTGATGCGCTGAACACCCCTGTGTTGAGGTCCGTGTACATTCTAGCCGGCGGGGGTGTCGCAAGCTGCTTGCTCGCACTGCTCCTTGCATCCCTTATGGCACGGGATATTGCCCAACGCAGGCAAACTGAGGCGGAGCGTGCTTCCCTTGCGCTCGCCCTGAGTGAGGAGCGCGGGGCCGTTGCCATCGAAGCCGCAGAACTCGGAACTTGGCGTTGGGAGGTCGGTCGCGGCAAGTTCTTTGGTTCGGAGAGGTGCTGGACGATCCTAAATCTACCACCGGGAGACATTTCCGGCCCTGAAGGCTGCGTGCCGGTAGAGCGCTTTCTTGAGGTGATACACGAAGAGGATCGCGACGCTATCCAAGCGGCTGCACACCGATGCCTCGAAGATAGCTCTACAATGAACGTTGAGGTCCGCGTCAGACGGCATGATGGGAGCCTTAACTGGATTAGGGCTACCGGACGTGCCCTTGATGCCTCGGCTGAGGGGCCTCCTGAAATCCACGGCGTGATTGCCGACATAGAGCCTGAAAAGCGAGCTCAGGCCGAGCGGCTCAATCTTCTGCGACGCCTCGCCGAAGCGCAGGAAAACGAGCAGCGTCGCATCGCACGTGAACTCCACGACCAAATCGGCCAAACTGTCACTGGACTCTCCTTAGGCTTGAAAGCTCTTGAACACAAAGTCGACGGAGGTGGTGCTCAGGAACACGTGCGCTGGCTCCAAGCACTAACCTCGGAGATTGGGCGCGACATTCATCGCGCAGCGGCAGACCTGCGGCCGACCTCTCTGGATGACCTCGGCCTCCGTCAAGCCCTGATCGCGTTCACGTCCGATTGGGGCGACCGCTTCGGCATCAAAGTAGACATCCAGTTCGTCGGCGTCGATGATCAGTTGCCGCCTGAAGTCGGAACGGTCGTTTACCGGATCGTTCAGGAAGCATTCACCAACATTCTAAAGCATGCAAGCGCCCGCAACGTTAGCGTGGTGGTCGAGCGTCGATCACAGAGGCTCCGGATGATCATCGAGGACGATGGAGCAGGATTCAAACCTGACACTCCAGCTGAGCTTGCTGCGGGAGGGGGCTGGCGTGACGGGCCGCCCCTGGGCCTGTCCGGTGCCCGCGAGCGCCTGTCTTTGGTGGGTGGTACCTTGGAGATCGAGTCCGCGCCAGGCAAGGGAACAACACTCTTTATCCAAATTCCACTTTCTCACCATGAGCAGAAACCATGACCCAGATCCGAGTTGCTCTTGCGGATGATCATCCTGTCGTTCTTGCTGGAGTGAGAGCACTCCTTCAAGAGGCACCCGAGATCGAGCTCATCGGGGAGGCTTCGAACGGGGTGGCCGCTCTCCAGCTGATATGCGACAAGCGACCCGACGTGGCAGTCATCGACATATCTATGCCGGACCTAAACGGAATTGATTTAGCCAAGCGCGTGGCGTCCTCGTGTCCCGAGGTCAAGTTGCTGGCACTCACGGTTCATGAGGACCGAGCGTACGTCCAGCCTCTCCTGCACGCTGGAGCCAGGGGTTACCTTCTGAAGCGCTCCGCAGCGGAGGATCTCGTACGCGCTATTCGAGCCGTCGCAGCTGGTGGCGTCTACTTGGATCCTGCCGTTGCAGATCGGGCGCTATCTGATGGGCTGCGCAACACCAAAGCAGGATCAGCGCAGTCCGCTAGCTTAGAAACGCTAAGCCAGCGGGAAGCTGATGTGTTGAGACTAACTGCTCAAGGCTATAGCAACAAGGAGGTTGCGACCCGGCTCGAGGTGAGCGTTAAAACAATCGAGACTTACAAGGCGCGTGCCGCCGAGAAGTTAGGATTGCGAACACGCTCCGACATTGTCCGCTATGGTGCGTCGCAAGGCTGGCTTGTAGATCTCGATCGCGACTGAGCAATACGCTTCACACCCGCCGGCGGCCGGTGGAACAACCATCCAAAGGTGTATGCATGGAAGCCAATGCCGGGGTCACACTCGAACGCCTTTAAGAGTCGATCAAGGATTTCCGGTCGATCCTGGCAACCTTGGAAGGCGCGGGAGGGACTGATCTGCCGTTCCCTGTGGACGTGGTGCTCCTGCATGATCAGACGGAGGAATTCGAAGGTGACCGCTTCCGCCAACGCGAGGGATAGCCAGACGGCGCGAGACCACCAGCGCCACGTCACATTCTTAAGTGACCCTCGAATGGAACGGGGCTCAGGACGACCGGGCCCCAAGAGATAATATACGCGCTGGGCGGCATCACCGGCTGGCGCCGAAGGGTTCTACGGCGCCGTGCAGGCATTACTCAGCCTCACCTTGTCACTCGTCTCCTTGCCTCCCCTCCGCCACCGGCTTCAGGATGAGCAAGACTAGCATGTTTGTGATACTTAGGACGATTCCGACATCAGCCCGGCCATAGCCAACCGCCACACCGATAGCGCCGGCGTTCCAGATGCTAGCAGCCGTAACCAAGCCACGCACATCTGTACCCTGCTTCACGATCGCTCCCCCTCCGATGAACCCTATTCCCGTGATGATACCTTGGAGGACGCGGGCTTGGCTCTCGGCATCTGCACTAGGAGCCCATCGGATGATCAGCGCAAACCCGCATGCTGCCATAGCGACAATCGGCAGTGTTCTTAGGCCAATACTCGCCCTCCCCCGACCTCGCTCCCATGCAATTGGAAATGCAAGGGCAAAAGCTAGAGCTACTCGGATGAGGTCAACTTCGATTTGAGCCCAGTCCACATCAATCACGCCCATCTACATCCTCCCGGCTGCAGCCAAATTAGTAATGTTCACCCGAAGTGGTCGGACGGCGCGGCATGAGTATCGCTCAACGCTACCAGCTTCCACGATCCAGTCGCATACCGGCATTCACAGAGTAGCATGTCGAGTGTCCGCGCGACGTTTGCAGGGCAGGCCGTAGGAAGCGTCCGGAGCTGACCTGCTCCCTACGGCAGCGTCGCATTCTAGGGTTCTACCACTGAACCTCACCGTGGCTGGGCCATTGATCATAAGACGGATACTGCACCTCCGGTGAAAGGTGCCGGCAATTGCACCTTGCCTGAACCAAAAGGGGAATGGATGTGCTGACGTCCGAGGTGCGCGGATGAGAGTGATTGTAATGGCACGGAATTCATCATGCTCCTAGATGAAGCCGATATCGGTACTGGTCCGTACAGAACAGCAAATTCGATGAAGTAGAACTTCGACGTAAGTGATGTAATATGTCTCGCCAAGTCCTGAGCCCCAGTGCAGAGGAATTGGGTGCCCTGCCCAAATCGGGCTTTCAAGCTCTCACCAGAGCAAGCAGAGAGTTCTCGGGTCGTATGATTAATATCGCTAAAGGCATCATCTCGGGGCTGGCAGCGTCGGCTGCTGTAGCCGGAGCTGTGTTCTTGGCGGCAGCTGTCGACCTCATGAATGTTGCTGACCCGATGCAGGCTGTGAGCGGAGTCACGATGACCCCGGTTGGGCTCAGCTGGGTTCTGCACTTCGGCTTCGGGACATTTATATGTGGAGCCCTGTTTGCGCTCCTGAGCCCCTTTCTACCCGGACCGTTCTGGATCAAAGGGGCTGTGTTTGGTGCGCTCGCATGGCTCCTCATCATTGCCTCAATCCCAGCGGTGGATCATGTGGCTACGCCGCAGATCAACCTGGGATCGATCCTTCTCCACCTGCTGTTCGGAGCTGTAGCCGGGCTGATTTACGGTAACTTGGTCGAAGAGAGTCGGAGGCCGCGCAGCCGGGCCTAAACCGCGAAAGTTTATAAGTTCTCATTCCTGTCCCGCGACATTTTAATGGTAGTGACAGGAACGTTCACTGATGACGAAGTGCGATTGGGGTGCGACATCGCGATGGGATATTAACTGCCTTGGCAGGGAAAGCAGACCGGGAGCTAGCGTCCCCGCTACTGCTCAAGGAGGATAACCCGAGTTGCCTTCACAGCTCTTGAGTTCGGAAAATGTGTCGACTTGTGGCGAGTTAACCAACGTTACGCGTTCGGCTACGCCGTGCCCGTTTGCGCAGTGTCCATGTCATTCGGCTCCAGCGAGACCTGATCCCAACGACCGTGCTGCTCGGCCGCGCTGCGGCCGCGCTCCATGCGCTCCAGCTCACGCAGTACCCATCGCTTGGCTCTGAGCTCCCGTTTCATAACTTGCACCTTCAATGCTGCCGTTCTGTTAGTTAATTCGCCAGGGCAAGGCGTGGGTTCCCGCAGGCGGTACATGGATCGCTGCTTCAGTACGATCGCGGACTGAGATCTGCCGCCTGGTGGATGAAACTTAAGCCATCAACGAGCACCTCTTGGAGGAGCACGGACAGATCCTGTTCCGGAGCGGAGGTAATTTGCCGATGGCAGCTTACAGCACCAAGTTTCGCGCTTGGCCGAGTGGCGGAGCAGTGGCCCTGTGCATAGAATTCGGGGACGGTGCACAGGTGACCATGGAGCTCGGACTAGCTGAAGTGGAGGACCTCCTCAAGGTAATCGATCAAGCTTTGGGGCCTGACAACAACAACGAAGAGCCGGGTGTCGCTCCAGAATGCTAGCTCGCTGGTTACGGGCCGATGGAAGGCACCCTCTGCCAAATGTGATGAAGCCATTTGCCGGAAGTTCGGCTAAAGCCTTTTCTTACTGATAGTTGTGAGCGCCTGCAACCCCGATTGAGACTACAAACAGCTGATCGGTGTGCAGCAGGAACTGTCGCCCTGAGGCGCTTGGAACCGTAGCGTCACCCGACCGTTCGCCCCTCATGGATGTGTGGAGAGATGTCGTCTTCAGAGCGATGAGACCCTTGACTCGGCTCGGGGGGTGCCTTTCGCTTGCCCTCGGAGTCATGTTGATGAGTTCCGCAGCCCAGGCGCGTGGGCCGGACAAGTGTGACTCAGCGGTCTTGGTTTCTCGCGGCGATACCTTGTCGTCCCTCGCACGACGCTGCGGTACAACGGTGTCCGCTCTGATGGGGGCCAACCCGCACATCCGCGATCCTGACCTCCTTCAAGTCGGCACTGCACTCAGTCTTGCGCAGGATATCGAGGACAAGGACTTTGCCGAACCCGTTGTGGGCGCGATTGCTCATTCCATCGCCATCGAGCCGTCCACGCTGACGCCCGGTGCACCGGTCATGGTCAGGGCGTCGAGTCTCCCCCCTGGAGCCCGCGTCTGGATCAAGGGTGGCAACAGCCGCTCACCGAAGCACCACCTTGTCCTGCAAGGTGCACGAGTGGATACCTACGGGAACCTCAGCGTTACCCTACGTGTGCCGAAATGGCTGAAGGTCGGGGATAGCGGCTTCACTCTCTCGGTAGAGGTGCCATACACAGGTCTTACACTCTCATCCGATGTCCTTCAAGTTAAGTCACGGTACGCGACGGATGATGTCCGCTGATGTTACGACGGGACTAGGCGTTGGTTGGTCTGAAGCAATTGAGGTGCTGTTCGCCATGTCTATGCCTGCAGCGAGGGCTTGGATCGTAGCATAGGAGAACAGCGTGAAACCCTCCGGCGCGAAGCCAGCCTGTCGGAACTGCTCCAGTGCCTTTCGGGCGGCCTCACTGTCGCGATTATCAGACGGGAAGGTGAAGATGGTCCCCTCGCCGGCAGGACCTGCGACGGATGTGAACTCCGGCGTGGCTATGCTATCCCCGGTGATCAGCTGAAACTTGTAGTTCTGGTCAGCAGCCTGGCGTTTCATCAAACCGGCCTCGGTATGATACCCGCCGAAGTAAACAACATCGACACCCTCCGCCTTCAGGCGATTGATCACGGCCCTGTAGTCCTTCTCGCCGGGATTGATGCCCTCATAGAGCACTTCCTGGACGCCTGCTTTGTTGAGCGAAGCTTTCACGACGTCAGCTAGCCCCTTTCCGTAAGCACTCTTGTCGTGAAGAATCGCGATCTTCCGGGATCCAAACTTGTCCTTGATCCAGGGACCAATGAACTTTCCTTGAGCATCATCACGACCGTACAAGCGCATGATCGTGATCCGGCCTTTTCCTGCGGCATCATCCGTCAACTTGGGGGCGCTGGAAGCCGGGCTCATCATGAGCACGCCAGATTCCGCGTAAACCTCGGCAGCAGGAATCGATGATCCGGAACAGGCATGGCCATCGACGAACTTGATACCCTCGGAGACAATCCGGTTAGCAACCGCCACCGCCTGCTTCGGCTCGCAGGCATCATCGAAAATGGCGATTCTGATGGTCTTGCCATCGACGCCACCATTCGCATTGATGGCCTCGGCTGCAAGCTCGGCACCGCGCTTGATCTGTTCACCGATAGTGGCGACTGGCCCAGTCATCGGCCCCGCAACCGCGATCGTAACATCGTCAGCTCTTGAATCTCCGGTCGCAGCTAAGAGCGCCATGATGGAGAGGCATAACCGTAATCCTGGTACCATTGCAAACTCCTTTCGCTTTGACGACCTTCAAAGCCGCTATGTCATGGATCCTGCCGTTCAGCGCCTGATTTCGAATGAAAGGAGGCGCTAAACGCACCCATACTATAGAAGCGCGTGAAAGACAGGAGCGGCGCTGTTGATTGGTCGTTTCGAAGTGAGGCCTGAAGCGGACAGAAATTCGGATCTCGGATTTGCATCGGATCTGGCAGCAGCCCTTCGGTAACGCGGTTCGACATTGGATGGCCACCGAACTTGAACGCACTGTGGCAGCCTGGATGAGGCGGAGCTTCCCTATGGCAAGTTCGCCATTTCAAGCCCACTTGAATGATTGTGATCTCGCTCGGTCGCGTGCCTTCTACCGTGGTGTCGTCGGCCCTGAGCTGGCTTATGTCCCCGTTGAGCAGTCAGTTGCATTCTTCTGGGCTGGTGGGTGTGGCAACACCTGCCCGGGGTGTGGGCGGAGACCTCGTCGTCCGATGTCGTGCGAGACCTGCTCATCTGTAAAGTGCTAGCGCCGCTGGCCGAGTACGGCGGAGGCCGTCTTGAGGCCATGGCCACTCGCCTGCAGCGAAAACCCGAAATGGGTGAGATCCTCATCCAGAAGCCGGCTTCTGTAACTCGGATCCTCAAGCCATTGCGTCACGAAGGATCGGATATCGGCCGAGCTCGGCTGCGCTCCGCATCCTCCGCACCGCCCCATGATCGCTGCGAGCGACCGCCAATCTTGAAATGTGCTTGATGGCAGGGCCCGTGATAAATCGCCCTGGAGGTCGATCGCGGCAGTAGGCTGGCTGTCTTTCGGCAAGAGATTTGACGAGGCGCGGATCAGTGCCGGGGCGGCCTTCAAGGGTGCGTGGTTCCTCGCACGCCGCTCCTTATTGATTCGCTGGAGCGCCAAGGCGGTCTGCTCGTCCGACCCTGTGACCAGGTCTGCTTCGTCCGGCTGACCTCCCCGGGGGGTGCCAGCTCCTGCAAAAGTCTGCACAGCATAGAGTGTTTGATCCGGGCCCACGACGATGCCGAAGCCGAAGCGGTCCAGACCTCGTCTCAAGATGTTTTCCCGATGGGGCGGGCTGTTCATCCAGCCTTGATGCAGCTCCTCTATTCTTTGCTCCGTCGGGGGTGCAGGACAGCCCTGACAGCGTGCAATGTTTTCCGCCGTGACCTGCCAGCGGCTGCCACCCGCCTCAAGATAGCGATCTGCGACCGTATCGCCTTCCGGCGAGGTATGAGCATAATAGCCTCGCCGCAGCATGTCCTCGGCATGGGATTGAGCTGCGGAATTCAAAGGTGAGCCTAGTGACAAGGACTCTAATCCGTGTTCTCGACGCTCATCATTGACGAGTTCAAGGGCCTTCTGGCGGAGCTGATCCAGATCACCTGTTTCGGCGGCAGACACCGGATTATGAAAGGATATTGAAGCCAAAAGGATGGTGACAGCAAGGGAGCGGATCATATGCACCTTCCAGAGATGCTGTTGAATTCGAGATTGCGACGTCTGTCTTTTGCCCTTGTGCGCCTTGCACCCGCGAAGCACCGGAATTCGGTTGCCGGGTTAGCCGCTCTGCTCAAGCAGGCAGTGGCCATGCCAGAATAGTAGGTTACGAACTCGGATCTACGGCATAGAACGAGATCTAGTCCGACACTGCCCGACATGTCGGTCCTACCCTTTACATGGACTTGGAGCCAAGACATGTAGCGGAGCAATCATAATCTCCTCACCGTCAGAGTTGTGCAAGCACAAGAGCCCACAAGGTTACAATGGCCAGTGACGATAAGGTCAGGACAATGGTCAAAGCGCTTGGAAAACTCATTCTGGTGGTTCCAGTTGATCAACCTACCCTCGCCTGGTGAAATGGGGCTGTTCTCGGTACAGTTCCGCACGATGGTACGGTTTCGTACCGCTTAAGCAGCATCCAAGGAGGCAAGCCGAGCGTAAGATGGGTAGCTAGGTGGTGTAGCTGAGTGGTGGCTAGGTAAATTGTAGTCTTTGGCCCAGCTGCCTAAGCAGGTAGTGTTTACTGAAAAGCACCCTTGAGCACGCCATAGCAGTAGCAGGTCAGGCTCTCTAGCTTGGGACGATCCAGGATGCTGATCTGACGCGGCCCCACGCGAATGGCTCCGGTCTGGTCCAGTTCATGAAGCACCACCGTGATGCTGGCGCGTCGTACTCCCAGGATCTTGGCTATGGCTTCGTGCGTGAGAGCGAGGCCGGGCGCCTCCAGACGATCATGAGCCATGAGCAGGCAGCGTGCGACGCGGCCTGTTAAGGGATGACGCACATTACACGCGCTCACCGGGGCCGCCTGAACCAGAATGGTGTAGATGTAGCGCAGCAGCAGTGGGCGAAGCTCCGGGAGGGCTTCCATAGCTTGGGTCAGGTCAACCGAACTCATGGCCCAGGCACTACCCGCCACCTGCACAACGCGCTGGTGCGGCGAGGCTGGTACTCCGAGCGCAACAGGTATGCCGACGAACCCCTCCGAACTAACCTCGGCCTTCGGCGATGTGGTTCTTCTGGTCCGTAGGAACAGCCACGGACACCAGCCCGGTTTCGATGAAGTAGACCTGCTGGACAGGAAGCCGCGCATGGTGGAGAACACGCCTGGGCTTGAGCACATCAGGTTTCAGCTGCGGCGTCAGGTGATGGAAGCTTGCCGGAGATAACGACCGCAACAGCTTGTTCTGAGGCAGAGCTTGCGACGTCATGGCCGCCTCCACTGTGCTGTTTGGTGCCATAGGCAGCAGAGGCTGGCTTCTCCGCTGGATCAGCCTACTCCCTTCCTGAGAACCCGTCTGCATAGATGTTTGCATTCATCTCAGTTTGGGAGTTCAGCCAAGATGGTATTTAGATGGACGAGCCGGGCAGCCGCTGCTCGTAGGCTTCCAGACGATCCAGCAACACTCGCAGGCTGCCTCTTCGAGACCTTAGCGGTCGAGAACCGTGATGACCCCACGGCAGTGCCATTCTCAAGCCAACTCACTGTCGAGACCACGCCCTCCTCAGGAAAGGAAGCGTTTGTGATTTCCTGATCCGCATCGGCCAGCACCTGTCCCTGACGCAAGCTGATGCTGTGGAATTGCGGGCGCAGTTTCTCCCGATTTCCGGAGGGATCACGCGCAGGATTTGGTTGCTTGGCCCTGTCTCTGGCATCATTCGACAATGGAGCAGATCTGGTACAGGTTCAATTGATGAGCAAGGGGCAAGGATATGCACCAGTTAATAGTGGCGGCGCTGGAGAAAGCCATCTCTTCCGGTCACCACCCGTACACGTGCATGGGACGGAGACACGGGCACTGCGTTCTGTTCGAGAACTCCATTACAGGCCCTTATAGATGCCATGTTATTTCTTACATGTCCGAGACGGTGGCCATCTGACCAAGGACAAGGAAGGGGAGGATTTCCTCAACTTAGCAGAGGCTTGCGCCGAAGCCTTGGAAACAGCCCGTGAGATGTGGGCTGAGGCCCTCCAGGAGGGAAGTGGTCGCGACTATCTCGATGCCATCATCATCATCGCCGACGCGAAAGGTCGCGAACTGACGACCATCTCCTTCATTGAGGCCTTGCCTCCACGGCTGCACTCAAAGCTTGCACCGGCCTATGCGGTCAATTGAGCTGCAACATCCGGTCCGCCATGGTGCTTAGACAGCGCGGCCTTGGAGGCGGCTAAGCCGGCGGCCAGAGTGTGGACGTAATCGGCTTTCAGGGCTTGTCCACCGACGCCCCAGTCACCGCTCTCCACTTCGTTGATAGTGACCCACGCCACACCGTGAAGTTTTCACCTTCGATGGAGACCATGGCCTCGGCGACCTTCTCAATCACCTCTTGTTTCATCTCTGGCGTGAACACGCCCTTGATTGTGTGAGCCGGCACGAGAGGGATGACTTTCTCCTTGTTTACAATCGCTTCGATTGAGACTGCGGACAAACGACAGGTGGCCGTCGCTGGGCTGGTGATCACGTCAGGTCACGTCCGGCATCTGCACCATGCCGATATTCCTGGCAACGGCGGATTCTGCCACACACCTTTTCCGTGGATGTACTGCTGTAGGAGACTGGTGCAGCCGCGCGGCATTAGATGCCCGGAGAGTTCCAACTCGGAGGCGGTGGCGGTTGCATGATGCTCCGCGGCGCCTTCCATCCCAGCTGCAGTTTGCAATGCGGAGGCCACATCAGCTGGGCCGGGAATCGGTGTCCGTGGCTATTGCTCTCCCAGGCATTCAAGCCAATCCGGGCAGCAGGGCTGATACGCCACGATGCGATAGACACGAGGAAGGAAAGACTCTGAGATCCAGGCGGGGTTCGGCGCGAATGGCACGATAATAGGAGCAAGCCTGCGTCTCCAAATGTGGACGGTCGCAGATTGTGATCTGCCTGCACTCACGGGAGATGGCGCCTTTCTGTGCCAGCTCGAGCAGGGCCTCCCCGCCGGGCGGGTTGAGGACCAGAGAGGAACTCTGGCGGAGGCGATCTGTTCTGCTCCCGTCCGCTGCGGCAGCTTCGCTCCAACATAGTGCCGGATTAGGTTCTATCAGGGTTCGTCAGGATGCAAACGATGTCTCTCATGTGTCCATCTTCTAGCCGGGCCCCGCTCCCACACCGGAGGTCGACTCCATGAACCCCAGCATCCCAGTAATCCGGCATTCCTGCCATGCGATGCTTGGCCGTCTATTGCCCGGCCCGATGTCAGCGCGGTTGTGTTTGCTATGCTCAGGCTGACGGCATTTTGGGCAATCCGTCTCCTGGCCGGGATCTTCGCCATTGGGGTGCTCGTGGCCCTCGCGGAGCGGCGTTTCAGGCAAGTGCGTCGGCAACTCCTCAGCCGTGATGACGAGTTCCGGCCCGAGCGGCCCCTGCGCCCCTCACCTCTGGCTGAGGCGGCACAGCGCGGGTCAGGTGCGAACGGAGGCCATAGTGGCCACCGCCTCCTCGCCGAGGGTCCCAGGGCGCTCGCGACGCGGCTCGCGCTCGTGCAATCTTCGGCCAACACCCTCGACCTGCAGTACTATGCCTGGTACGACGATCTGGCCGGCCGCCTCATGGCGCGGGCGGTGCTGCAGGCGGCCGGGCGGGGTGTGCGCGTGCGCATTTTGCTTGATGATCTGCATGCCCACTCGACCAAGAGGCTCGTGCGCGCGCTTGCGGTCCATCCGCAGGTCACGGTACGGGTCTACAACCCGTCGGTGACGCGCCGCGCCTATTTCTTGAATTGGCTGTTTTCCTTCTCCCGCCTGAACCGGCGCATGCACAACAAGGCACTGGTGGCGGATGGCAGCGCCGCGATCGTTGGCGGGCGCAACATCGGCGATGTCTATTTCGGCTTAGCGGCCAACATGAACTTCCGCGATCTCGACGTGCTGACCATCGGGCCGGCGGCGCAGGCAGTGGAGGCGTCATTCGAGCGGTTCTGGGCCAGCGAGTTCGCCATGCCATCAGCGGCATTCGGCGTGGAGGAGCATGGGAAGGAGGCTGAGGTCGAGAGCATCCTGACCCGATTGGACTGTAGCATCAGAGACAGTCTGCGCCGGCGCGGCTTGGCCGGAAGGCCACGGGACGGCATCGACGGGGTGCTTGCCGAACTGGTTCCCGACTTGGGCTCGCTTCTGTCCGACCTGATCTGGGCGCCGGCGACCGTGCTGGACGATGCACCAGGAGGAGATGCAAAAGCGGGCAGGCTCCAACAATCTCTCTGGGATACCCTCCGCGACATCCGCGGCTCGCTAGATATCGAGAGCGGCTACCTCATCCCTGACGAGGAGGATCTGGCGCGCTTCCGGCTATTGACCGCGCGCGGGGTGGCGGTTCGGGTCGTGACCAACTCCTTGGGTACCAATGACGTCCTGCCAGCCCAGATCGCCTACGCCCGCCACCGCCGCAGCCTGATCGCAGCCGGCATCGAGCTGCACGAACTGCAACCGGACGCCAGGGTCCGCCGTGCCCTGTCCCTTCTGGGGAGCTCAGGCGGCGCCGGCCTGCACGCGAAGATCATGCTTGCCGACGGACATCTGGCGGTGATCGGCTCCTACAATCTCGACCCGCGTTCGGCGGAGTATAACACGGAACTGGTGCTGCTGATCGAGGGAGAAACCTTCGCTCGGGAGCTTGCTGCAATCATGAGGCAGGTGCGGTCGCCGTCCGAAAGCTACCGCGTCGAGCTGCGCCGGGACCGACTGGTGTGGATCGGCGATGGCGCCGCGCTGACCCGGGAGCCGGGAGTCACGCTGCCGGCGCGGCTGCTCGCGGTATGCATGCGCATTCTCCCGGTCGAATGGCTGCTGTAGGCAACTGCACCTTTCAATCGGCAGGGAGGGCTTCACTTGCCGTCAGGCCGGACCCCTTACGGACAAGGGTGGTGCCGTTTATCCTAGCCGAAAATAGCTCCCGATTCGCGGGTCGTAGGAGCGGAAACGGCTCTCGCAAGACGCGATGGCACTGGCGCTATTGTTCGCTGCGGCTGCTCCGACAATACGCGACGATCTCGGCGCGGCCAGGCTCGGCAACTGGAGGGCGCCCGGCATGCGGCCAGGCGCCCTTTCGCGGATTCAGCGGGTCGAGATTGTCGCCTCCGGTCTGCCGAACCTCTACTCCAGAATCTTCAAATTCGTTGAGGACGGCAATCCTTCTTGCCTCGAGGCTGGAAAAGGCGGGTCTGCAAACTGCGGTTCCGGCACTTGGTCCGCCATCGGACAGCAATGTCGTGCTTTTTGCTGCATTTTTCCTGCCGGTCCGGGATATCCGCAGCCCGCCTCCGCTTTGTGGTGGGCTTAGACGTCCCAGAAGCCGCCGTCGCCGATATCGTCGCCGATGTCGCCGAACTCGGGCTCCTCAATGATCTTGTCGCCATCGCTGTCGTAGGAGGCGTAGACGCCATTGTAGAACTCGTCGTTCGACAGCCTGTTGTCGTCATTCACATCCCACTCGCCGAACGCGTTGTCGCCGAAGCGGGTGTTAAATGCCGTGGCATCGTCTCCAAGGCCGGTTTCAAACTCGCTTTCTGTCAAACCCAGGTCGTCGTTTTCATCCCATGCGTTGAAGACACCAACCTCTTCAAAGTTCGTCCGAAACTCCTCACTCGTCAGCCGGGCATCTGCATTCACATCCCACTCGCCGAATTCCGCAGCGCTCGCGGGGGCCGCGAACAGCATCAGACCAAGAGCGCATGCTCCAAGACGAGAGACATTGTTGAACAGTTTCATGGCGTAATCTCCTTTGCTGTGTAGGGGCTGAGCTCCGTGGCGCGGGCATCATTACCTCACACCACTCAGCGCCTTAAGATTTAACCGGTCATTCCCCTGCTGGTTCGAATTTTGTACTGTACAATGGCGTACAACATTCGGTATCGAATGATCAATTTGGACAGTTTACTTAAATAATGCTTCAGATAAACGGTTGGTGCCCACTTTATACTATCACGATCTCTGATCGGAACCGGATGGGTTCAGTCGTCCTCTCGTTCGTTGATTGCCCTCTCTGACCAGACGCGTCAGCAGCCATCATCGGACCGGGTCTGCCCTCCGGATCCTCCGGCAGGAGGCATGGTGGTATCGTGCCCCATGCTCATGGAGATGGCAGCCGGCCAGCGTGTAAGGCGCTTGACCGCGCTGACCACAGCCTCGGGCCGAACATGGTGGGCCATGTGACCGACCCCCGGCAGCTCGACGAGCTCAGCATGCGGAAGGTCGTGCCAGAGCCGCTTCGTCTGGTGCTCGGGATCGACCACCTTGTCGCCTGTTCCGGTGATCAGGACCGATGGAATGCTCACCTGCCGGTAGTGCGGGCACAGGGCCGCGGCGGTGGCGCCAAGGTATTCCATATCGAGGGCCGCCGCCCTGCGATGGGCGGGACGGCAGCAGAGCGACACAGGAAACGCCTCAAAACGCTTTGGAACGGGACTCGGCGCAAACAGGAACCGGATCACCGCAGGGGCAATCAGCCGCGCCAGCGGCGGGAGCACTGTGTGGCGCAGAAGAAAGCCCACGCCTGGTGCCGCGGCAATGGAGACAGCCTGGGCCAGCGGTCGCTCGACCGGGTAGTAGAAGCCGGAAACCAGCACCAAGCCTGACGCCCGGGCCGGATATGTCAGGGCATGCGATAGGGCGACGAGCGTTCCCCAGGAGTGCCCGACCAGGATGGGCCGTTCGACGCCGAGTTCATCTAGCACGTCGTCGAGCCATCCAGCCTGCTCCTCCGGGGTTTTGAGATCCCGCGCGGGCTGGCTGCTGTAGCCGTAGCCGGGCCGGTCAAGGGCGATCACCCGGTGGGAACCGGCGAGCGCATGGCACACCCCGGCAACCATGAAGTCCTCAAGCAGCCCGCCTGCCCCATGGAGGAGAACGATCGGTTGTCCCTGTCCGAATTCGCGGACACGCAGGTGACCGCTTCGGGTCCGGACGAAGGAGCCGACGGGCGGATGAGCCTGTACTGCAGCCCAGGTCTGCAGGCGCGTGATCAATGCGCTCCCGCCCAAGGCGGCGATGGCCCAAAGGCCGGTTCGCTTATCGTTGTTTTTGGTTTTGGGCATTGATCTGTTCCCACTCGTGCGTGTCGCAGTGCTGCTCCGCAGAGCTGGATGCAAATCCGCCAACATAGTTGCTCTCCGGGCGGGGTCGCCGCGCTCAGGGCAGATGCTGGCTGTCAAGGCTGCGTCGGCGGGGTGGCAGGCGGAACGGCCCCTGTTGCCAGGGAAGCAACGGAAGGCCCCACGGACCCAAGCCAAGGCGACTAGGATGATTAGGCCAACTACGAAGAAGAACAGCCCGCCGACGCCCCGGCTCATGCCAACCGACGGTGGTACAAGACATTGGTGCAGGCGCCCACGTCCTTTTCGCTGTCATCCTCATCTCGGTGGAAGGTCAGGGAAGTTCCCTTCCTCAGTAACTGGCACCATCCCTCATTTGTCCCCTCGGCGGAGGCTGCGGGGTCTGGTGCGGGTCGCCGCCCGCGCCAAGACAGGATTTCGGACACGGGATCGTGCGCCCACCGTAATGATGTCTGCCGCAAGCGGGAGCGCCGCGAGAGCCAACCACACCAGCACTGCAAAATCGAACATGGTCTCCTCCATGATGTGCCCACCGCGGTTGCCCGGTCCGGCAGGTTGATGACTGTCTCTGTGGCCAATGCTCCGGAACGACGTCAGTTCTGGTGATGCCACAAGGGCCGGACTGTTTTCGGGTACGGCAGCAGACGGTCCCTCAGGCAGGGGCGCACCGGCTGGCAGTCTGGCCGCACCCATCGCCTGCGCGAGCGCTGTGCCCGGAACGGCGGCCGTGGCGAGCACCGCAGCGGCAATCGTAAGAGGATGCGGCTGTAGCCTGAAAAGAGGATCAGCGGGCATGGGAGCTGTCCTCGTGTGAAACGAACAAGTCCGGCACAATCATGGTGTGCAGGCCAAGGCATCGACGCAATATGTATCCAGTAGTGCAGGAATGCTTGCGGACCCAAAAAGAACCCGGCGCACACGAGGTGGCCGGGTATTTGAGAGACAGTCTCGAAAGTCGCGGACCCGATCCGATCGCACCTACGTGTGTCCCTTCCATACTTGGTGGCTAGACTGCGGAAGGTCTCTTTACTGGTGGTCATTCCCCTCCTCGAATCTGTCCGGCAGTGGAGGCTCTTGAAGGGCGCGCCACTTGGTGCATTCGCATGTGACCCACAGGCTGAGGCACGTGCGCGCATTTTGTGTCCGCAACTGTTCCGAGGCTCTTGGGCCGGCAGGAACCGGCATCACGGACGACACCTTACCGATCAGACACCTTACCGATCAGTTGCGTAGGAGCAATCCATGGCCGCGCATGACACAGGGAAAAGAACAACTGTTCTGCTGGTGGAGAGCGAGCCGGCGGTTCGCTTAAGTGTGGCCGCCTCCTTGGCCAGGGCTGGCTTTGCGGTGATCGAAGCTGAGAGCCTGGATGAGGCGTGGAGCACCCTTGAGGCTCGGCTCGACGTAGGGGTTCTACTGGCCGACCTCGACCAAGGGCCGGGCGGCTTGGATCTCGCCTGGAAGGCACACGACCGGTGGCCCTCGCTTGGGCTGGTGATTACGTCGGGTCATGTCCGGCATCTACGCCCTGCCGACGTTCCCGGTAACGGCTGTTTTCTGCCACGTCCCCTTCCGGTGGAAGTGCTGCTGCAGGAAATCGGCGAGGCGGCGCGGCATTCGATACACTGAGAGGTCCCGATCCGCATGAAACTCATCCTGCGCGGGCCCTCAAACGGTTGGACCGAACGCGGCGCGGATGATCCGGTAGCAGGAGCAGGCCCGGTCCTCAGCTGCGGCGGATGTGCGTCATAGGCGTGCTAGCAGGGCTGGGAACCTGGCTGATCGGCCTTCCAGTTCCCTCGGCGCTCGGAATGTTCGCGGGTGTCACCGAGTTCATCCCGATCGATGGGCCGATCGTGGGAGCCATCCCGGCCCTGCAGCTTGCTGCAACACAAGGCACCAGCACATTCTTATGACCCTGGGCCACTTCGTTGCCATCCAGTAGTTGGAGCCGAACGTGATCACGCCGATCATCGAACGGCGCATGGTGCGGATCCCGCCCGCCCTGATCCTGTTCGCGGTGTTTGGGCTCCTGTTCGGGGCGCTCGGGGTGATCATCCGGGCGCCGCTGACCGTCGTCCTCTACGTGCTCGTGAAGAAGCTCTACACGCGCCAAGCCCTCGGCGAGCGCACGAAGCTGCCCGTCGACTGAGCGCCGGGAGCAAGCTTGCGGCGGACCCGGATTCCTATGCCGCCGGGTGACAGGGTTCGACCGCTATGTCCTTTGAGAGGGGACGA
>NZ_JACXAB010000036.1 GCF_014699075.1 Microvirga sp.
CTGAAGCATTGCGTTTGCGGGACCTGACAGGCTCATGTTCATCACCCGCACGCCACGCTTGGCCAGAGCCTCAATGGCGTCCACCAGGGATGTCACATCCGTGCGATCAGCCGTGCCGCCATCGCGGTAGAATGCATCTACCGCGATGATCTTCGCTTGCGGCAGCAACCCAGGTGTTTGGCTGTCTGGCCGGCCCACGAGGAGAGCTGCCACCGCGGTGCCGTGATCCTGTAAAGAGGCATCCGCATGGTTTGTAGGGCGCGGCACAACCTCAATCGCCTGTTCCTTCAGGGCTTCGTGCTCCAGGTTAATCCCAGTGTCGATCAGGCCGATGAGGGGGGTAGGGCCGCATTGGGCTACATGCGATGACGACCAGTTGACGAGTGAGGCTGCCTGGCACTCGGCGCGGACGCAAGCCACTGCGCCCTCGTCGAGATAGTAGAAATGATCGAAATCGGTAGAGGCGCGCGCATCGAGCAGACGGACCCTTCGCCGGGCCTGCGTTAGCGAGGTGCCGGGTGGAACGCGCAGCCGGACAATCTGTGGAGCAATGCTGCCTTGGGTCTCGGTCTCGATGTGAAAGCCTTGAGCGGTGAGCCTGGTCAGATCCTCGCGCGACAACCCCGACGCCAGGATGAAGTTGGGGGCCTGCCGCGGTTTGGGACGAGGATCGACGGCCGAGGCCGCCACGTTCGGTTGCAGAGCCTTCGCCTGGGAGGCTGCTGTGGCTGGGCGGGACGTTGGGTGCTTGGATTGGGCGGACGTGCTTTGGCGTGTTGTCGTTTTGCTTGTGCTCGCCTTTGCTATTCCGGTACTGCGCTGGCTTTGGGCGTTTCCTGTCTTGGGAGCCTTGTTTGTGTTGCCGCCTGTGGCGCGGCTGCCAGCTGCATGGCTCCGTCCGCCGGTGCCTCCACTCGCGCCGACACTACCTCCAACACCACCGCCTCCGACGCTGGCACCAGCTCCGGCACCGCCTCCGACGTTGGCACCACCTCCGGCACCGCCGCTGACGCCCCCGACGTTGGCGCCGCCTCTGACGCCACCGGTGGTGCCGACACCGCTGGTAGTGCCACCTCCGACATCGCCTCCAACGCTGGCACCACCTCCGATGGTGCCTCCGACACCACTGCCGCCAATACCATCTCCAACACCGCCGCTGGTGGTGCTACCTCCGATACCACCGCTGACACTGCCGCTGGCGCCAGCACCGACGCCACCTCCAACACTTCCCTCGACGTTACCGCCGCTGGCGCCGCTTTTACCACCTCCCACGCCACCGCTGACACCTTCGCCGCCGACGCTGCCGCTAACCCCACCGCCGCTGGTACCGCCTCCGACATCACCACCAACTTCGCCTCCGACGCTAGAACCTCCCACACCACCGGTGGCACCAGCGCCGACACCGCCATTGTTCCCGGACCCGTCGCCCAGCTGTGCGAAAGCTGACCCATTCATAAGGGGCAGGCTGGACCCGTAGCCGAGGTCAAGGTGAACCTGAAGCGGAAGTGCAGCGGCAGTGCCTGCCATCGCAAGAAGACTATGTCGCCACCAGCGTGCCATGACCACCTCAAGGTAGAGGAGACGCCGATCCGAATGGTCGTCATGGGAGAGGCCTATCTCCAGCGCGAGAAGAGCGACAAGCCGAACCGTTTCGTCTGCCTTATCAGCGACCAGGGCAAGGTGGTGCTCACCTTCTTCACAGAACAATAGGCCCGCTTGCCGGGTTCTACGGCTCCGCTCCAGAAGAGCGCGGGCTCAGGGATCTGGGGACGTGCCATGAAGGATTGCTACTTACGGGCCGCCATAAGGTCATGCGTCAGCACCGTGAGCTTGCCGATGAGGGATGCCATGTCGCTGGGATCGCACGACCACTGGGTGCCAATGGCTGATCCATCGGCGGACACGGACACCACAGCCAGTGAGCGCAGCTTGCCTTCGCGAGCCAGACGCAGATGCTCCTGCAACAGGTCGATCATTGATGCCATGTTCTCGTCAACGGGCGGTGCCGGGACCGCATGGAGATTGGTCACACGGCTCCGCTGGTTAGCCATTGTCTCGCTCATGCCGCACCCCTTGTTCATAGGCCTAATATTTTTGCCACCATGGTTGATAAGGATGGCTACTAGACATGAACCGAGTGTCAATTCCAGGCCGGCCCGGCACAAACAGCGGCTGTGTCGCCTTGCTACAACAGGATTTGATCAAGCTTGAATATCGGGTTGTGAGGTGGCGATCGGCGCCGCTTGTCCAAGAGGCTTGTTGTTCTTCCATTCTCAAGGGTCGACCGGTGCAACACGAGTTCGCCGCCCCAGGATAGTGATGACCCTGCGTCGAAGAATGCCGAACGTCAGCTCAAGCCAGGAAAAACCGGACGTTCCCGAAGAGGGAAGGTTTGCCTAGTCTGGCCCCTAGGAGACATTCGCTTCAACAAAGGCGCGGCGTTTCGCTTCGCCGTTGGACGCGAGATGCGCTGTGCGAGAGCCGGCGGAGTCGACCTCGTCTCGAAAGTTGCTGTGTTTCGTTCATAATGCCGGCGCTTAATCGGGAGCAGATCGTGCGCTGATCCCTCCCGAGTGGCTCCCAACCATGCAAATCATACTGCCAACTCGACACTACGCGGCGATATGCGAGCCAGCGGCGGTTGACGGCATCAATTGGAAAGGAGAACGAAATCAAGGAGCGACGACTAAAGAAGCCCGGTTGCTCCCATCGGTACGAGCTCAGGTTGCACAATCTTCGACGTCGGCGAACCTACCGGCAGGGTTAAACCGCCCGACGCTTGGAAATATCACGCGCCATCTCCAAAAATGCTTTCATCCCAGCTGATAGATGACGTCGCCCGGGATAGTAGAGACATAAACCTGGATATGGTGGCGTCCAATCCTCCAGGACTCGGATTAGGCGCCCTGCCTCGATGTCTGGCAGAATTTCCTGTTCCATTGTGTAGCCTACGCCCGTCCCCTCAAGCACTGCTGTCCTCACCAAGCTTGCCTCATCAAGCGTGATCGGTCCTCGCACATCGATCTGCACCGGTTCGCCGTCTTTCTCAAACCGCCATTGATATAAAGAGCCGTCAGGCAAGCGAACCCGAATGCATCTGTGATTGAGAAGATCCAGAGGAACGAACGGCCTCCCATGCTGCTCGAAATACTCAGGTGATCCCACCACAGCATGTCGTTGAGGCCAGCCGAGCGAGACTGCAATCATGTCACTTGGTACGAGGCCAGCGACCCTTATGCCGAGGTCGAAGCCGTCCCTGACGATATCGACCATCTTTCCATCGGTCACCAAATCGATATTCATATCTGGATACCGGCGCAGGAACTCGAGTACCAACGCGGAGATAATAGCGCGTGCCGCGAAGGGCGCAGCATTGATCCGTATCGTTCCCGAAGGGGTCTCGCGCTGGGCGCGAACCACTTCCAGCGCGACGTAAATATTCTGGAGTGACGGTGCAACCTGCTCGACAAAAAGCTTTCCTGCATCCGTGAGCGAGACGCTGCGGGTGGTTCGATTGAAGAGACGAACGCCGAGGCCAGCCTCGAGCTTTGCAATTGTATGGCTCAACGCAGTGCTGGACGTCCCTAGATCAATAGCGGCTGCTCGAAACGTCCCGCGCCGTGCAATGGCGATGACCGACTCCAAATCTCTCAAACCTGCCTGTTCCATTGTCCCGATCTGTTCATTTCCACATACGGTTTTATCTCACTTATCTGCGCAATCGTCGAGTGCTAACTAGCAGTCATGAGTAAGCTGATAGGGAGAAACCTATGAACATGCCTGATGTGGTGAAGGCATTCTTCGAGGTCGATCGCCGAAACGATATGGATGCAGTAGCTAGGACTTTTGCGGTCGACGCCGTCGTCATGGATGAGGGCGCATTCCATCAAGGCGCGGCTGCCTTTCGAGACTGGTGGGCGGAAGCGAAACGCAAGACCCAGTATGTCGCTGAGCCCTTGGATGCCACGGTCAACGGTAATCGATCGTTCGTTCGAGCCAAGGTCAGCGGCCGGTTTCCGGGGAGCCCCGTGACGCTCAGCTACACCTTCGCCATCACAAACGACAAGATTACCAAAGTGGAGATCCGGTGATGACCGACTTTCTCAATCTGGCTGGCAAGCGCGCACTCATCACAGCTGGAACTAAAGGCGCTGGAGCGGCAACCGTTGGCCTGTTTCGGGAACTCGGCGCGCGGGTGCTGGCAACGGCGCGAACGCGACCGGATAACCTGCCCGACGACTTGTTCGTTGAAGCCGACCTGACCACCGAGGAGGGATGCAAGACTGTCGCAGACGCTACCCGTCAACGCCTTGGCGGCGTCGATATCATTGTTCATATGCTGGGCGGCTCGTCTGCGGCCGGAGGTGGTTTTTCAGCGCTCACTGATGCCGAGTGGTGCAAGGAGTTGTCTCTTAACCTTTTCCCCGCTGTTCGGCTGGACCGGCATCTGGTCCCGGATATGGTCTCTCGGGGAAGCGGCGTGGTCATACATGTCACATCCATTCAGAATGTGCTGCCACTTCCGGAATCGACAACGGCCTATGCTGCAGCCAATGCTGCGCTTTCTACCTACAGCAAGGCAATGTCAAAGGAGGTGTCTCCCAGAGGTGTACGGGTGGTTCGGGTTTCACCAGGCTGGATCGCGACGGAATCATCTATTCATCTCGCCGAGCGCCTGGCGAAACAGGCGGGGACCGATCTTGAGGGTGGCAAGAAGATCATCATGGACGGATTGGGCGGAATACCGCTCGGACGCCCGGCCGAACCGGCCGAAGTCGCAAGCCTGATCGCGTTCCTGGCCTCCGAACGCGCCGCTTCGATCACCGGCACCGAGTACACCATCGATGGGGGTACGGTGCCTACAGCGTAAAGGACGGATACCCGTTCTACACTCAGGCGGGAGCGTCCCATCCTCCGATCTGGGAATAAATAGCATTACGGAGATGGCGCACGTCGCGGTTTAGAGCCGCCAGCCTCTGGGGCGTTTCGGTCGAGGCTGCAAGCAAGGTGTCACTGAGACAGCCCGCCTTGTGCTGCAGCGCGCTGCCTTCTTCGGTCAGAGCTATCACGACCTGACGCTCATTACTGAGGTTTCGGGTCCTGCACAGGAGGCCAGAAGCCTCAAGGCGTTTTAGGAGCGGCGTCAGGGTGCTGGATTCCAAGGCAAGGGCGCGGGCAATCGCGCCCACGGTCTGCTCGTTCTTACTCCACAACACGTTGAGCACGAGGTACTGCGGATAGGTCAGGCCCAGCCCATCGAGTAGGGGTTTGTAGGCACGCTGAATAGCGATCCCGGCAGTGTAGATCGCGTAGCACAACTGGTCATGAAGAGGCGGTGGATCGTTGTTCTCGTGGCGCATTTTCCAGGTCCTAAGAACGTGAACATACTAGCAATATCGCGAAAAACAATATCGCAATAACAAAATACATTGACGCGAGTGCAAGAACCTGCAAAGTATTAATTATCGCGATAACATTTATCGCGGAATGAGTGGAAGATCGTTATGACCAAGATTACCAACGGCGTAGTAACCATAGCCATGGCCGCAGCAGCGATATCGAGCGCAGTCTCGGCGGCGGCTTCCGAGTCCATCCCTACAAACCAAGCTGTAAAGAATGTCGTGCTCGTCCACGGTGCTTTCGCCGACGGCTCAGGGTGGAGAGGGGTTTACGACAATCTTTCGAAGCGCGGCTATCGCGTCACCATCGTGCAGAACCCGTTGACATCTCTCGAAGACGATGTTGCCGCCACCAAACGCGCGCTTGAGCGGCAGGATGGTCCAGTCATCCTGGTGGGTCATTCCTGGGGTGGTACGATCATCACTGAAGCTGGCGTCGATGCGAAGGTTGCAGGCCTTGTTTATGTCTCTGCTCTTTCTCCGGATGCGGGCGAGACAACAGCTCAGCAATATCAAGGCTTTGCCCCTGCATCGGAGTTCGTGATCGAGACGACAAAGGATGGATTTGGGTATGTTAGCCCGACGAAGTTCAAGGATGGTTTCGCTCATGACGTGAGCGATGCCGATGCCGCATTCATGAGGGACTCGCAGGTCCCGATCAACATGTCGGCGTTCAGCACGAAGCTCCAAAATGCTGCTTGGCGCTCGAAGCCTAGTTGGGCCGTGATCGCGACAGAAGACAAAGCATTCGATCAGGCGATGCTGATCCATATGGCTGAACGCATCAAGGCGAAGATCACGAAAGTCTCGGCAAGTCATGCTCTCTTCATGACGCAGCCCGAGGTCGTTGCGGATACCATTGATCAGGCCGCCAAGACCGTCTCGGCGAAAGCGCAACGATGATGGACGCCGCCTCACCGGGACACTCGCCTCTGTCCCGGTGACGACCGGCAAGGTCTATTAGGGCAGGCACGGTCGGACGATCGCCAGCACGGATATGCTGCCGCGTGTCTGATTGCAGTTGGACGCGCGTCCGAGCCGCCGACCAGCATCTTCAGTTTCTTCCTCATTCCATCCACGGAGGTCAGTCACGTGAAGCTGAATACTTATGAACAAAATTCACTTGATAATTCGGTCACTTCCCGCGGCGACGTCTTCGACTTCATCGTCTGCGGCGCCGGCTCCAGCGGCTCGGTTGTCGCCGCGAGGCTAGCAGAAGATGGAGGTGCTCGCGTACTGCTGCTTGAGGCGGGTGGCGACGATTCGGCCGAAACCGTTACCAACCCAGCGCAGTGGCCGCTAAATCTTGGCTCTAGTCGGGACTGGGGGTTCATTGGAGAGCCGGCGCCTGGACTCGACAGTCGACGTCTTCCTCTCAGCATGGGCAAAGGGCTTGGCGGCGGGTCAAGCATCAATGTCATGGTATGGGCAAGGGGACACAAGGAAGATTGGGAGCATTTTGCCGCCGAGGCCGGTGATGAAGCTTGGGGTTATGAGTCCATCCTTCGCTATTATCGCCGGATAGAAGATTGGAACGGAGATCCCGACCCGATCCGTCGCGGTGTGGGAGGACCGGCATATGTTGCTCAGCCTCAAAAACCCCAGCCGATCGCAGAAGCTTTGCTGAAGGCGGCATCCGCTATTGGTATTCCTGTCTTCGATACTCCGAACGGTGAGATGATGGAGAGCCCCGGAGGCGCATCAATCGCCGAGTTGCGGATTCGCAATGGCAAGCGGGAATCCGTCTTCGGCTCCTATGTTCGTCCGCTCCTATCGCGGCCAAACCTAGCAGTCATCACCGATGCGCTGGTCACGCGTCTGATCTTCGATGGGAAACGCGTGATAGGAGTCGAGGTTCTCGTCGATGGTCGGCTGCGTCAATTTACTGCCCGATGCGAGACTGTGCTGTCACTTGGCGCGATCAACACGCCGAAAGTGCTGATGCAGTCAGGGATCGGGCCGGAACATGAATTGAGGGCTCATGATATTCCTGTCATTCAACACCTGCCGGGCGTTGGTCAAAACCATCAGGATCATCTCGCATTCGGCTGCACCTGGGCCTATAAAAAGCCGGAGGGCGTTGGCGGTAGTGGCTGCGAAGCGAAACTCTATTGGAGAAGCGATGCGCGGCTGGCTCAGCCTGACATCCTGCAGTGCCAGCTAGAGTTCGCTGTTCCTTCGCCAATTGAGACGGAACTCGAAACGCCTGAACACGGCTGGACGATGTTCACTGGCCTCGCCCAGCCCAAAAGCCGGGGTCGGCTACGATTATCGGGGTCGAGCTTCGCAGATCCCATCTTGATCGAGCCGAACTCACTCAGCGAACCGGAAGACATGGCTGCCGCCCTGGCCGCGGTGGAACTCTGCCGCGATCTCGGAAATAGCGAAGCGTTCACGCCCTTGGTGACAGGCGAGACTGCTCCGGGCGCGCGCGACCGAGCGGGAATGGTTCGTTTCATCCGACGGTCCGCGGTAACCTACTGGCATCAGTCCTGTACCGCGAAGATGGGAAGAGACGATATGTCGGTCGTCGATAACCAACTGAAAGTCTATGGCATCGACGGTCTCCGCATCGCAGACTCTTCGATTATGCCACGGATTACGACTGGAAACACGATGGCGCCATGCGTGGTCATTGGGGAGCGGGCCGCCGATCTGCTCCGGGAACAACATAGTCTATATCGCCCTGCCGAGGTCCTATCACAGCCCTCCTAGTCATATCCTTCGTCCCACAACTGCTCGAGGGCCCGCGTAAGCGGTTCTTCGAACAGCTCTCAACGGGTTGCTAGAGCATCAGACCTTCAAGTCGATGCACTATTGGCAGCTTCGAGATGGGCCCATGATTTCTGAAATGCCGAACTCGCGGGGTCAGACTTCTTATTCGACGCTCTAGCTTAAGGTCCGCTCTTACGTTGAGATAAGACATCAGCGGTAGAGTACAGGGCTTCGGTTCTTGACCCCAAGCATGCTTTTCAAAGAGTGCAGAGGCCTTTCACTCAGCCCGGAGATCGTCCAAGTCAATCGGTCGGATCGGACACGGACAGGAGCGCTAGCCATTGTGTCAGCCGGGCTTCCGCCGCGGTTCAGGCAGTATGGGATTTGGACAAGGCGGATGCACCGAGCATCCGCCTTGTTTCTTGAACTTATCAGCGCTCGATCGTCTTATTCCAGCGGCTGTTCCATTCCGGCCGCTTCTCGTTGATCGTATCCCAGTCAAGCGTGACAGCAGTCTTCATGTAATCGTGGAACTTCTTGAGCTTAGCTTCTGCTTCGGGCGTGGGCGCTTTGGCGTTCACATTCGATGGAACGATGTTGCCGTGTTGAAGCGCCTTACTCTGAGCCTCTGGTGAGAGGAGATAGGCGGCAAGCTTCTGAGCCAGTTCGGGCTCGCTGTTATTAGCGATGACGCACTCGGTCACCATCAGAACAACGGAGCCTTCCTTAGGCTGTGCGTATTCCACCGGAATGTTCTTCTCCTGGTGAGCCGAGACGGCGGTAGGGGTCAACGGAAAGATCGCAGCTTCGCCGGTCTGCACCATTTCGGAAATCTTGGCCGAACTCGGGATGTATTCCAGCACGTTCGGGCCAATGGTTTCCTTGAACTTGGAGAAGCCCGGCTCGACGTTCTTCTCATTGCCTCCCTGGATGCGGTTGAACATCAAGAAGGCATGCAGCCCGAAGGACGAGGCGGCAGCGGATTGAAATACGACTTTCCCCTTGTACTTCGGGTCGGCGAGATCCATCCACGAGGTCGGGGGAGCCCAGCCCTTCTCATCGAACATCTTCTTGTTGTAGGCGAGGCCCGTCATGCCGAGATCGATGCCGATTGCCATATCATCCTTCAGCCGGGCGCCGGGAGCGAGATCTGCCAGAACCGGAGTATCTTTGATCTTCTCGCACAGGCCTGCACCGATGGCGCGGATCATAACGCCGTCATCGAGAAACATCACATGCATCTGGGGATTGGACTTGGCCGCGGTGGCCTTGGCCAGAATGTCGGACGAGGTGCCCGGCACAACGACAACCTTCACATCGTTCGCCTTCTCGAAATCCGGAAAGACATGCTGTGTGAAGGTCTTCTCAAAGTTGCCGCCGTTCATCCCGACATAGAGCGTCTTCGTCTGCGCCTGGGCTGCGCCGGAGGTAGCGATGGTGAGCGCGGCAAAGGCTGTGGCTTGCAAAAGCGTCGTCGTTTTCATTGTGCTGCTTCCCTCTTTTTTGGTTCAGGTCCGTTATCCGCCCGGGAATCTTGGGTCGTGCGGGCAAATCGATCGATGGCGAAAGCTTGAATCGGCGTGCGGCTTTCACCGTCACGGACGAGTTCGGCCAGGACTTCGCCAACTCCCGGCGCGATCTGGAATCCGGCTCCCGAGAAGCCGAAGGCGTGAATGAGGTTTGGTGTGGTCCGACTGAAGCCGATCACCGGGTTTCGGTCCGCCATCTCACCTTCCGTACCGCTCCAGGAGCGGATGGCGTAGGCATGGCGCAGAGCCGGGAACAGGGCTGCGGCGCGGTTCATGATGGTCACGGCGCCCGAGCCTGTTGGACGGGAAAAGTCAGGCTCCGCAAGCGGCTCGCCGCGCATGCCGCCGACGATGCAGTTGCCGCGCTCGACCTGGCGCGCATAGATGCCGCCGCCTTCGGCCCCGATGTTCACGCTCATGAATACATCGAGGGGCTCGGTAACGATCATGCTTGGATAGATTGCATGGAGCGGCACGGGCTCGCCGAACGCTTCCGCGAAGGGACCTGCCCAGGCGCCGGCGCTGTTGATCACGAAGCGCGCCTTGATCTCGGTGTTCGAGCCTGCTGACAGGCAAAAACCTTCGAGCGCTTTCTCGACATGGGACACTCGGGTCTGTTCGAGAACATCCACGCCGGCCCGCCGCGCCGCATCGGCGAAGGCCGCAGAGACAAGGCGCGGATTGGCATGTCCATCACCTGCGCACAGGGACGCGCCCATGACGTCTCCGGCGATCCAGGGGAAACGCCCCCGCAGCTGGTTTCCCCCGATCAGCTCCAGGTCGAGCCCCAGATCCGCGACGCGGCCCGCATAGGCTTCGAGCGATGCCATCTCGGCCTCGGTTCGTGCGAGCTTCAAGTGGCCTGAGCGCACGAATTCACCATCGATGCCGATGAGACCCTTCAGGCGCGGCCAAATGGCATGAGCCCGTTGAGACAAAGCGATCTGCTCCGCCGGACGGCCCTGACGGCGCACGCCGCCATAGTTCACGCCGCTGGCCTGCGCGCCACAGAAGCCCTTGTCGAGAAGGACGACGGAGAAGTCCATGCGCCGCAGGGCAAGAGCCGCGGAGCTTCCGACGAGCCCGCCGCCGATGATGGCGACATCCCTGTGAAGGGCGTTGCTCATGCGGTTTCCTCCTCGGCCATAACCCCCAACGGAATGGGCTTGATGGGCGGCTGTGCGCGCAGACGTCCGACCGCGTCCGGCGATTGACCGCAGGCGGCAGCCAGCACTTCCACCGCCGCGTTTCCACACATCCGCCCCTGGCACCGGCCCATCCCCACACGGGTCAAGGCCTTGAGGCGGTTGAGTTCGAAAACACCCTGATCGCGTACGGCATCGCGCACTGCGCCGATGGCAATCTCCTCGCATCGGCACAGGGTCACGTCGTCGGAAATGCCGTTGGCCCAGGCCTGCGGAAATGGGAACGCGGCTTCGAGAACGTCGCGAAACTTACTGATACTGGCGAGCTTGCGCTCCAGCACCCCGATCCGCACATGATCGACCGATAGGCCCACATCCTCAAGGAGCGCGAGGCCTGCCCGCTCGCCAGCCAGTTCGGCAGCATCCGCGCCGGCAATGCCGGCGCCGTCACCGGCGATATAGACGCCCGGCATGGTGGTGCGTCCCGCGCCGTCGCGTTCAGGCCGCCATGCCCGGTCCCGCGCATCGAAGACAAAGCGGCATCCCGCAAGATCGGCGAGCTGCGTTTCGGACCGCAGGGAGAATCCATAACCTATCGCGTCGCAGGCAAGGCGATGCTCCACGTCGCGCTCGCGCCAGACAACCCCCTCTACTCTCGTTGCGCCGTCGATGCGAACCGGCTGAACTCCAAAGCGAACGGCAACGCCGCGGGCCATGAGTTCGGCGGCATAGCGGAAACCGCGCAGCACGACGGACGGCTGAGCGAATAATCCGCGAAGGAGGTGAAGCTTGGCCGAGAACTGTGAGGTGTCGAGAACGGCCGCAACGTTGGCGCCGGCTTTCACGTATTGCCATGCAACAAGATAGAGCAGCGGTCCGGAGCCGAGAAACACAACCTCCTCGCCAATGGCGCAGCCCTGCGACTTCAAGGCGATCTGGGAGCCGCCGAGGGTGAAGACGCCCGGAAGGGTCCAGCCCGGGAAGGGGAGGACGCGGTCGGTTGCGCCGGTAGCCAGGATTAGATGGCTGAATGGGATGCGGCGTGTGCGATGGCCCGTCACCGCATCCGCAGCCTTGTCGCGGAGGTTCCACACCAGCGTTTCGGGATAGTAATCGATCCTGTCGCGGATCCCCGCGAAGGTGCCGTGCAGGGCCGTAGCCTTCGCGGCCTCCGATCCGTAGAGATCTTTCGCGGAACGTTCATCGGCCACGAGCCTCTGGCGATAGATCTGTCCGCCGCCCGATGGCGCTTCATCGATGACAGCTGGCCTGATGCCCGAGCTCACGAGGATCTGGGCGGCACGGATTCCGGCAGGGCCGGCGCCGACGATCAGCGGTCGCGTGGCGTCGCTCACGATCTCGGCTCCATCATGGTTTGAAGTCTCATTCCCGGTTCCAGAGCCGTGCTGCAGGCGCGGATGCGTCCGCCGTCGCCTGTGAGAACCCAGCAGTCCTGGCATGCGCCCATCTGGCAGAAGCCGGCTCTGGGTGCTCCTGAGAAGTCGCTGGGACGCAGCCGATCGGACTGGGTGAGAATAGCGGTCAAAACCGTATCGCCAACACGGCCCGAGCAAGCCTCACCGTTCAGCGTGAAGGAAACGACGGGAAGCTCGTGCCGAGCGAGGCGCTTGAGAAGAGCCATATCCATGTCCTCATCGCTGCCCGACGAGAATGCGGTCGAGTCCGAACGCGCGGTCCAGCACCAGCATAGCGGCCGCCGTAATGGCGATCATCAGGGCCGAAACGGCCGCCATCATCGGGTCGATGGACTCCGTCGCGTACATGTACATCCGAACCGGCAGCGTGACGGTTGCTGGTGAGGTGACGAAGATCGACATCGTCAGCTCGTCGAAGCTGTTGATGAAGGCCAGCAGCCAGCCGCCCGTGATGCCGGGCAGGATCATGGGAGCTGTGATGCGGCGAAACGCGGTCCATTCCCCGGCGCCAAGCGTACGCGCAGCCTGCTCGGCGCTGCGGTCGAGTCCGGACAGGGCAGCGAGCACGAGACGGAGCACATAGGGCGTTACGATGATTATGTGCGTCGCGACGAGCCAAGCAAAGCTGCCCGTGGCGCCAAGGAGCGCGAACAGCCGCAGAAAGGCCACCCCGAGAACCAGATGAGGAATGATCAGCGGCGACAGGAACAGAGCATTCAGGAAATCTCGGCCTGGAAACGAGTAGCGGCTGATGGCAAGCCCGGCAGGTAAGGCGAACGCGACCGCCAATGTCGCAGAGAGCGCTGCCAGCCAGATACTGTTCCAGAAGGACGCCATGAAATCGGGATGCGCGAACACCGCCTTGAACCATCGTAGCGACAGGCCGGTCGTCGGCAGGCTCAACGTGTTCTCGGGCGTGAACGCGACGAGGCAGATGATGACCAGCGGTGCCAGGACAAACGCTAGAACAAGAACGTGAAAGGTAAGTGCGATGGTCCCATTCTTCTGCATGGTGTCACCCAAGAGTCCGGCGTGCGCGAGCCTCGACCATGCGGTTGTAGGCCAGCATGATGCAGAGGTTTGCGACAAGAACAATGATCGCGATGGTGGCTCCGAGGGGCCAGTTCAGCTCCTGGAGGTACTCGTCGTAGACCAAGGTCGCCGCCATCTTCAGGCGACGGCCACCCAGGAGAGCTGGAACGGCGAAGGCACTGGCCGACAGCCCGAAGACGATGAGGCTGCCGGAGAGCATGCCGAGCGTCACCTGCGGCATGACCACCCGGCGAAGAGCCGTTAAGTGGGAAGCGCCGAGGGTCCAGGCTGCCGCTTCGACCATGGGATCGAGCTTCTGCAGGGCCGTCCAAACCGGAATGACCATGAACGGCAGCATGACGTGGACGAGAGCAATGACGATGGCGGTCTCGGTGTAGAGAATCCTGGCCGGTGCGAACCCGACGAACTGGAGTGCCTGGTTCACGAGGCCCTGCGAGCCGAGCAGCATGCTCCAGCCAAAGGTGCGGACGACGACGGAGACGAGCAGGGGGCCGATGATGACGAGAAGGAAAACCGAGCGCCACGGATCCCGCATGCGCGACAGGATGTAGGCCTCCGGAACACCAATGGCGGCACAGATAAGTGTGGTCAGCGCCGCGATCCGCAGCGTCCTCCAGAAGATCTCGAGATAGTACCCGTCCGTGACGACCGTGATGTAGTGCGACAGCGTGAAGGTGTTCTGGATGCCGGTGGAATGATCGTAGGCCTGAAACGACAGGATGACCGTGAGCGCCAGGGGCAGAAGCACGAGCCCGAAAAAGAACAGGGCTCCGGGTCCGGCAAGCAGCCATGGGGCTGAAGGGATAGGGGAGCGCGAGGTCATTATTGTTCCCTCCCTCAAGCCGCTGCGGCGGTACCCGCGATGATGCGCATGTTATCCGGCGACCAGTCGAGCCCGACCGGGGAGCCTTCCGCAGCCGGCTCGACGCCCAGGTTTGGCGTGGAGACCGTCATGATCCCGATCGGCGTCTCGACGGTGAAAAGCCACTGGCTGCCTAGAAAGAAGCGGCTGGCGACACGTCCCTCCAGGCGGCCTGCGCCAGCATCGCACAAAAGGATCTTCTCGGGGCGGATCGACAGCGTGACCGGGGTTCCTGCAGCAATTTCCGGCGCGGAGGCCTCCAGCAGGGCGCCGCCGATGTCCGCAGCGTTGGTTGTGCCGTTGCGGCGCCAGGTGCCGGCCAGAAGATTGGTCTTGCCGACGAAGGACGAGATGAAGGCGTTCGAGGGCTGCTCGTAGAGCCGGTACGGCGCATCCACCTGAGTCATCCGCCCGCCTTCCATCACGACCACGCGATCGCTGATGGAGAGCGCTTCGGCCTGGTCGTGGGTGACCATGATGGTGGTCGTGCCGACCTTGCGTTGGATCCGCCGCAACTCGAACTGCATTTCCTCGCGAAGCTTGGCGTCCAGGTTGGAGAGAGGCTCGTCCAGCAGGAGGACGGGCGGCGCGATGACGAGAGCGCGAGCGATAGCCACACGCTGCCTCTGACCACCGGAGAGCTGTCGGGGATAGCGGTCGGCGAAGGAGGAAAGCTGCACCAGCACGAGCGCCTCTCGCACGCGATCGGTCCTCTCGGCCTGCGGAACGCGTCGCATCTCGAGCCCGAACGCGACGTTCTGCGCCACTGTCATGTGGGGGAAGAGGGCATAGCTCTGAAAGACGACGCCAAGTCCGCGGCGGTTGGGCTTCTCGCGCGTGATATCGCGCCCGTCCAGGGAGATCCGGCCCTCAGTGGGTTCGACGAGACCGGCGATCATCTGCAGGGTCGTTGTCTTCCCGCAGCCCGACGGGCCGAGAAGCGAAACGAATTCGCCTTTGTCGATCGTCAGGCTGACATCGCGAACGGCCGTGAACATGCCGAATTCCTTGGAAACTCCTTTGAGTGTCAGGAATGCCATTCTGCTCTCCGATCCTTGCAAAGCATTCAGCCATAAGCCCGAATGCGCATGATGCCCGGATCCGCATCACGAGCGAGGCCCTAGCCCAAGTCAATGCCAATGTTTCGCTATGTGAAAGTGTTTTGACATCTGTTCCACCAAGTGAAATAAAATCGGAAAAATAGCGGGATTTATTCTATATGCGGGAAGATGGCATCTCTGGAACGCAGCGAGCCCTGGCGCTCCTGAAGGTTCTCGGGGCTGGAGATTCCCATGGGATGCGCCTGACCGACATCGCATCAGCCGCCGGGATCACCCAACCCAGCGCTCATCGGGCCCTGAAGGTTCTCATGGCCGAGGGCTTCGTCGAGCAGGTGGATGCGAGCCGTAAATACAGGCTGGCCCTCGACTTCTTCGTCCTGGCTGCACGGGCCGCGCAGTCGGGCGGATTGCGCAGCACGGCCAGGCCAGCGCTTCTGCGCCTGTCCTCCACACTGAGCGACAGTATCTTCCTTCTCGTGCGGAACGGGTTCGACGCCGTCTGCCTGGATCGCGTGGAAGGTCCGTTCCCGATCAGGACCTTCACGGGCGATATCGGCGGCAAGGTGCCTCTCGGCATCGGTCAGGGCAGTCTCGCCATCCTGTCGTTCCTGCCGGAGGAGGAGCGCGAAGCCGTGATCCGCTTCAACGTTCCCCGCCTTCTCGACCGGGGCGGCTTCGATGAGATCGGGTTGCGGATGCAGATCCAGAGCGTCCGCAAGACGGGCTTCTGCAGCCTCAACACGGGCCTGATCCCCGGTATGGCCGGCGTGGGAGTGCCGATCCTTGACTCGGAGGGGCGGGCTGTTGCGGCCCTGAGCATAGGCACTTTGTCGGAGCGTCTGGAGGGGGGACGGCTGCCGCTGGTGGTTGATCTGATCCGAAAAGAAGCGGAAGGAATCGCCCGGCAGCTCAACCCTTTCGATCCAACCCTCCGTTACCCTACCCGAAGCCTCGGGATGGAAGCGATATAGTCTACTTGGCAAGCGGCTTTGGCTGTAATGACGAAAGGTCCGCTTTTGGCACAAAGCGGACCTTAGCCTTACTTCCGCAATCGTGCTGCAAGGCGACCTTCATGTGATTTCGGTCGAGGATTATGTTCGTCCCAAAGCCAGGTTTAATTAGTTTGGGACCGTATGGCTTGTACACGATCCGGTCATGGCGCCGCAGTTGGCGCGAGTGCTCCCCAAGCTCGTCACCATTCGTCGGCACATCATGGTTTACCCTCAGATGTAGGATCTGCCGTTAGCCGGAGGGCACAGTTCGCGATGAGCGGCGTTGACACTGTGTTTCCCGGCAGGGACGCTAGGGCATGGCACGTAAGCGAATCCAGGAAACTGCCGACATCCTCCAGGACGCGATCCGCAGGGTGGTCCCATCGCGGCGCGACGTCGACACCGAGGGCCTCCGGCGCTACCTCGGCTTGCCCGAGCATGACGGGTTCGTTGACGACGGCCGGGTGGCCTCCGCTCTTGCTGAGATGCGGAGCCTTGAGGAATGGGCTGCAAAGGGGGTCAGGGAGCTCGCCAAGGCAGTTCCGTCCCTGCGCTGGTTTAAGGGCGAGGACGACGCCGTCTCGTGGTCCGTGCGGGTCTGCCTGTCGCTCCTCGACGACGGGCGCATGGAGCTGCGCCTCATGCTGCCACCCACGCCGCAGATGCTGGAGATCCTGCACGGGATGGCTATCCGCAACGACCCACGCCACCGCTTCGACGAGTTCAAGGCCGAGGTCGACCGCGTCGAGCGGGAGACGGGTAAGTCCATACACCGGGTGGTCAACCGGCTGCGCGAGGACGTGCGCGCGGACCTCGCCGAGGTCGGCTCGGGTGCCGCCAGCTACGCCGACCACATGGACCATGCCCTGCGCTCGCGCCAGTACGAGTTCTCCCCGGAATTCGTCCGGGCCTTGCCTAGCAAGTTCAAGGAGCTCCGGGCCCGCGCGAAGAAGCTCACCGGTCAGGATGTAGGCATCCGGAACCTGCGCGAGCGGGTCGGCTTCGGCACCTACATCGACAAGTTCCGCGCCGCGCGCGGCATGGCCCGTCACATCGTCTTCCACATGGGCCCCACCAACTCAGGCAAGACCCATGCCGCCCTGGACAGGCTCGCGGCGGCCGGCAAGGGCGCCTACCTGGCTCCCCTGCGGCTCCTCGCCCTGGAGAATTACGAGGCCCTGCGCGACCGGGGGCTCAACGCCGGCATGGTCACAGGCGAGGAGGTCTTCGGCGACAAGGGCGCTACCCACGTCTCGCGCACCATCGAGACGGCCGATCTGCAGCACACCATCGACGTGGCGGTGATCGACGAGATCCAGATGATCTCCGACCCGGACCGCGGCTGGGCCTGGACCAACGCGCTCTTTGGCATCCCAGCCAAGACCGTTATCCTGGCCGGCTCCGACGACGCCCTGCCGTATGTTCGCCGTGCCGCCGAGGCTGCCAACGAGAGCCTTGAGGTGGTCGCCTTCGAGCGGAAGACGCCGCTTGTCCTGCTCGACGAGCCGGTCCCGCTGGAGGAGGTGAAGGCCGGCGATGCTATCGTGGCCTTCTCGCGCCAGGCGGTGCACGAGCAGCGCGAGGCCCTCGTCGGCCTGGGTCACACCGTGGCCACCATCTACGGCGCTCTCTCCCCAGAGGTGCGCCGCGCGGAGGCCGAGCGCTTCCGCACCGGTGAGGCCCAGGTGCTCGTCACCACCGACGCCATCGGCATGGGCCTCAACCTGGGCCCTCTGCAGCGGGTCGTGTTCTCCTCGCTGCGAAAGTTCGACGGGCGCGAGGACCGCCCGCTCACCAATCCCGAGATACGCCAGATCGCCGGGCGCGCCGGCCGCTTCGGCCACCATGACGTTGGCTACGTTGCAGCCACCACGGAGGAAGGCATCGATCCGATCCGGAAGGCGCTCGCCGGCGCCCCAGCGGCGCCTGCCGCGGATTCGCGCTTCTACGCCCGTCCCGACCTCGTGGCGATTAGGGCCGCGGCCTTGGAATTGCGCACCGAGAGCTTGCACGAGGTGCTCACGCACTTCGCGCAGGCCGCTTTCTACGACGGCTCGCCATTCCAGCCTTCCGACATGGACGCCATGCTGCAGGCCGCCGAGATGGTCGACCGCACCAAGCTGAACCTGACGCAGAGGTTCGCACTGTCGATAGCGCCTATCGACCAGCGCGACGAGCTCTCGTTCCAGGTGCTCAAGGGATGGACGCAGATGTTGGCCTCGGGCTCCGGCGTTCCGGCACTGCGCAGCAACCCTTTCGCCGATCTTAATCACCAGGAGCGCACGGTGCGGCTCGCGGGCGCCTACCTGTGGCTGTCGCGCCGTTTCCCGGACGCCTTCGACGAAGCGGACCGGATGCGGCACGTGCGGGCGCAGGCCAATGAGGCCATCGAGCGCCATTTGCAGGCGACTGCCACGAAGCGGGCGGCCAAGCGCTTGACTGCCGGACATAGGGGCTAGATCGAAAGTCCACGGCTTGCCCTATGGGCTCCGGAACCTGTATGGGCTGCTAAGAGCGTGTGCCGCCGGCAATTGCATTGCGGACACGTGTGCATGCTTCCGTCCAGTTTTATAAACAGCATTCCGCGAAACTTATCTGCTAGCTCTCGGCCCGGAAGGTCTCAAGATGGTGCTGCTCGGAAGTCGGCCGAGCGTCGGCTCTAGCAGGGAGCAGCGGACGTTCCTGGAAGTTAAAGGATCGTCAGTGGCTGACCCAAAGCTGCCCTTCCACTCGTCGTAATTGGGCCCCGCATGCCTTGCTTGTGTGGTGGCCGGACCTATAAGAGTCTAGCTCCTCTCTATATCCTTCGACGAAGCTGGAAAGCCGGCTTACGAGGCGAGGCGGTGTCAGAGTACCGTGTTAAAGCTTCAAGGGACCCCGATGGCATTGGTCAAGACGTCCGAACTTGCGGGCAAGGGCAATTCACGTCCGGCCGGCGATGAAGCCGCTAATTCCAGCATGCCGCCTTCCCCTCCAAGGGGAACCGCGTCCCAACGCCGGACCCTGGAGCGTGTCAGGGCCCGGCAGCAGAAGGCAGCGGAGCGCATCGGTGCTGCAACAGAGGAACTGGCGAGCGGCGTGGCCGAGGCTTCGTCGGCGGCCGAGGAGCTCCGGCGCTCCATGGAGCAGATCGCCAGCGGAGCCGAGGAAGCTGCCGGCGCTTCCCAGCAGTCTCTCTCGGCCATCGTGAGCCTGGGTGCCTCGTTTTCCGATGCGCGCACTCATGCAGAGGCGACGCGCAGCAAAACGGCGGGCCTTCAGAGCCTTCTGATCGAGACGGGAGCCCAGATCAGCACATCTGTGACTGCTGTGGAGGCGAATGCATCGCGCCAGCGGGTGATGGTCGAGATCGTTTCGCTCCTTGAGCAGCAGGCAGCCGAGATCGGTGGAATTACCCGTGTGGTCGGGGATATTTCCGATCAGACCAATCTTTTGGCGCTGAATGCCGCCATCGAAGCGGCCCGGGCCGGAGAGAGCGGGCGCGGCTTTGCGGTCGTGGCCGACGAGGTGCGGGCCCTCGCCGGCACGTCGGAGAAAAGCGCACAGGATATCCAGACCCTTGCGGAAGGGATCGTCAGCGAGGTCAGGTCCGTTGGGGAGCGGATCAGGCATGCAGCCGAAACCGCATCGGGCGAGGCTCAGATCGGCCGGGCCGTGGTGGCGGCTCTGGACAAGATCCGAACCGATGTGTCTCTCCTGGCCGAGGGGAGCCAAGACATCCTTGTGGCGGCCGTCGAGGCGGAAGCCGCCATCCGCGAGGCGCAGCGCGGGGCCGAGCAGGTGGCGAGTGCCGCCGAAGAGCAGGCTGCCGCTGCCGCCGAGGCTCAGCGGGCTGTCCAGCAGCAGAGCGCAGCGCTCGATCAGAGCCAGCAGACCGCGCAGGCATTGGCCGCTCTCGCGGACGATCTTCAGGAAGGCGCGGCCGGAGCGGCCAGTGCCGAGCAGGTCGGTTCCGCTGCCGAGGAGCTGTCTGCGGCCATTCAGGAGCTCTCCGGAGCCTCCGGCGAGATCATGACGGCTGTCGATCAGATCAGCCGGGGAGCGCAGATGCAGGCTGCGGCCACACAGCAAGCCAATGTGGCGATGGAGCAGATTGAGCGCGCGACCGCTGCATCGCAGGCTGCGGCGAGCACCGCCATCAAACGGATCGAGACTCTCGCAGCCGATCTCCAAGACAATCGCACCGCAACCATGCGGCTGGCCTCGGGCGTCGAGGAGGGCTTGCGGGAGACACAGGCTGTCATCGGTCTAATGAGCGGCTTGGACGATTCCGGCCGACGGATCGAAAAGATCGTCGATGGGATCGCCCTTGTGGCAGTTCAGACCACCATGCTGGCCGTGAGCGGCTCCATTGAGGCCGCCCGGACCGGCGAGGCAGGGCGCGGCTTCGCGATCGTGTCCGGCGATATCCGCAATCTGGCGCGGGATGCTTCCGAAAATGCCGATCGGATCAAGGATGTGGTTCGCCAGATCCGCGATCAGATCACCATCGTCAGGCGCGACCTGGAGCAGAGTTCTGCCATTGCTGAAAGCGAAGTTGCCAAGAATGCTCTGACGGCGGAGCGGCTGAGCACGGTGGAGGCAGGCGTGCAGGCCATTCTTCAGGGAAGCACGGCCATCGTGTCGGGCTCCGAGGCCATTCTGACGGCGGTGCGCGAGGTTCGGCTCGGTACCCAGCAGGTCGCCGCCGTGGCCGAGCAGGCCGGCAGCGCCGCCGCACAGGCCGCCACCGCGGCGCGCCAGCAGGCCCGAGGAGCCGAGGATCTGGCCGCTGCCATTGAAGAGATCGCCTCCCTGGCCGACGAACTCCAGATGGCGGAGTCTTAACGTCATGAGCGAGGCGGCCTCTGCGGCTGTCGCCCAGTCGTTCTTGATCGTGCAGGTCGGCGATGAGCGCTTCGCCCTCCCGGCATCCGATGTATGCGAGGTGACCCGTCCCCCGGCCGTGACCCGCGTCCCCCTCGGGCCTTCAAGCCTGCTCGGGGTCGCCAATCTGCGGGGTGCGGTGATGCCCGTGGTGTCGCTGCACCGTCTTCTCGGAGGGGAGGATAGCCCCTCGTCGAATGCACGCGTGGTGGTGATCGACCGCGGCGCCCCAGTCGGTCTCATGATCGACAAGGTGACCTCGCTCGGAGAAACGCGTGGCGCTTCGCCGGACTCGGCTACCGATGACAGCACGGGCACGCCTGCGCGGATGATTGATCTGGATGCGCTGCTGGCCAAAGACTTCGGCAGCTTCAGCCGTCGGGCCCAGCACCGGCAGGTCCAAGCTGTGACCGATAGGCAGGATCAAACGGCCTCGGAGCGAAACCAAGTTGCACTGGTGTGCTTTGCGGTGGCCGGGCAGGATTTCTCCCTGCCTCTCACCTCTGTTCGCGAGGTGGTGGCCCTGCCGGATGGTATCGCCGTTGTCCCGCAAACGGATTCCGTCATGCTGGGCGTGACGTCCCTACGAGGACAGCTGCTGCCGCTCGTCTCCCTGTGCGCGCTTCTCGGGCTCCGTGCCGGTGGGCAGGGCGGTGACCGATTCCGCGTGGTAGTGGCACGGATCGGCAATGGACTCGTGGGGCTTGCTATCGACGGCATGAAGGAAATCCTTCGCCTTCCCGACAGCGCCATCGATCCTGTGCCGGCGATCCTCACAAGGGGAAGTGCGGAGGCTCAGATCCAGGGCATCTGTCGTCTTGAGGGCGGTCGGCGGTTGGTCTCGGTGCTGTCGACGGACCACCTGTTCAGGGACCAGGCGTTGATCGAGCAGATCACATCGCAAACGGGGAAGAACCACGACATGGGCACAGCGGACGGCCCTTCAACGGGCGACGAGCAGTTCATCGTGTTCCAAATCGGCGGCGAGGAATACGGGCTGCCTATCGGGGCTGTCGATGAAGTGGTGCGTGTGCCCGACACTCTGACACGGCTGCCTAAGGCTCCTGCCTTCATCGAGGGCGTCATGAACCTGCGGGGTCGCGTCATTCCCGTGATCGATCAGCGGCGGCGTTTCAAGTTCGAAAGCCGAGGAGAACAGCGGCGGGAGCGCGTCGTTGTCGTCAGGATCGACCAGATGCAGGCTGGCTTCGTCGTCGATACCGTGTCGGAGGTTCTCAGCATTCCGCAAAGCCAGCTTCGCCCGACTCCCGATCTGGCCGCGGACGGGAGCCAGGTCATCGACCGCATCGCCAACATCGAGGTCGAGGGAAGAATGATCCTCCTGCTCGATCCGCGAGAGTTGCTGGACAGGGCGGAGAAGGATCTGCTCGCAGCCATGGGTGAGAGCGACCCGGAGCGGCCCGCTTCGTGATCCGGCTGCTCATCGTCGACGATTCTCCTCTGATGCGGCGTCTCCTTAGCGGGGTGTTTACCGCCGAGGGAGATTTCGAGATCGCCTTTGCCCGCAACGGTGTCGAGGCCCTGGAGCAACTGCAGTCCTTCAAGCCGGATGTGATCACGCTCGACGTGCACATGCCTGAGATGGATGGCCTCGCCTGTCTCGACCGGATCATGCTGGAGCGCCCGTGTCCGGTGGTGATGATCTCATCCCTGACGGAGGCCGGCGCGAGTGTGACCCTCGAAGCATTCCAGCTTGGAGCCGTCGACTTCATCACGAAGCCTGTCCGAGCCATTTCGCTGGAAATGGAGACGCTCGCCCCCAGGCTTGTCGAGACGGTGCGCGCTGCTTCGCGGGCTCGCCTGCCCAGCAGCCTGCGACTGGCCGAGCGGGTGCGGCTGCGCAGCGGCCTGGCCCAAGCATCCTCTGCTCAGGCGCCGCGACGGCATGCGCCGGCCACGCCGCCGAAGCGGCGGATCAAGGCTGCGTCGGCTCGCGGTCTCGTGCTGATCGGCGTCTCCACCGGAGGTCCTCCGGCGCTCGATACCGTGCTGTCACGGCTTCCAGCCGACTTTCCGTGGCCGATTGTCGTGGCACAGCACATGCCGGGCACGTTCACGGGTCCTTTGGCCCGCCGCCTCGACAAGCTGTGCGCGCTCAATGTGACGGAAGCAGCCCTGGCGATGCCGCTTGCCCCCGGCAACGTCTATATTGGCAAAGGCGATGCCGACGTCATCATCAGCGTTCGGCCGGACGGTCCTGTGGTGCTGGCCGCTCCCTCGCTGCCGGAGCACCGCTGGCATCCGAGCGCCGATCGGCTGGTGGACAGCGCCATGCAGCATTTCGCCCCCGAGCGCCTGCTCGGGGTGCTGATGACCGGCATGGGCAGCGATGGAGCCGACGCGATGGCGCGGCTGAAAGCGCAGGGCGGGCGCACCATTGCGGAAGCGGAAGAGAGTGCCGTCGTGTGGGGCATGCCCGGAGAACTGGTTCGCCGGGGCGGCGCGGAGGTCATCGCGCCCTTGGAGCAGATTGCCGACCGGATCATGGACATGGTGGAGCGCTCATGAGCAGGCCGCGCAAGGCCCAGGCGCTCACGGCCGACGAGATTCGGCGCCTAGGTGCGTTCCTCCACCATCGCACCGGCATGATCTTCGGTGAAACCAAGCGGTATTACATCGAAAGGCGCATCGCCGACCGCATGGCTGCGACGGGGATGCGCACCTTCAATGCCTATTTCACGCATGTGGAGGCCGACCGCCGCGAAGTCGAGCAACTCATCAACATCTTCACGGTGAACGAAACCTACTTCTTCCGTGAAGAGCATCAGCTCCGCTGCCTCAGCCGCTCGCTCTTGCCCGGGATCGTGCAGGGCCGGAAGCCCGGCGATCTGGTGCGGATCTGGTCCGTGCCCTGCTCCACGGGCGAGGAGCCCTATTCCATCGCCATCTGGCTGCTCGAGAATTGGCCGCTGGTCGATGCCTATCACATCGAGGTCGTCGGCTCGGACATCGACACGCAGGTTCTGCTGGACGCTCAGGCGGGAGACTACGGCGAACGCGCTCTTTCTCGTCTTCCTCCCGACGTGGTCGAGCGCTATTTCGAACCGTCTCACAAGGGTCAGCGCACGCTGATCCAAGATCTGCGTGAATCGGTGAAGTTCACATCGGCCAATCTCGTTGATCCTGCTTCCGTTGCGGCGCAGGGACACTTCGACGTCATCTTCTGCCGTAACGTTCTCATCTATTTCGACGATTCCTCCCGCCTTCTCGCCGTCGACAATCTCTACAAGTCCCTGCATCCGGGAGGCTATATCTGTCTCGGCCATACCGAGTCGATGACCCGCATCTCGAAGCGTTTCGACCTTCGCCGCTTCGAGGATGCGATCGTCTATCAGCGGCCTGGGAGCGATCGTGATGGATGATCTTCTCCAGCACTTCATCGTCGAGGCCCATGAGCTGATCCAGCAGGCGACGGACGATCTCCTGGCCCTGGAGCGCAGCCCCCAGGCGACTGCGCCCATGGACAGCGCCTTTCGCGCCGTTCACACGCTCAAGGGATCGGTCGGCCTCTTCGACTTCGCCCCGATGGGGATTGCCCTGCATGCCGCCGAGGACCTGCTGGGCGCTCTCAGGGAGAAGCGGGCCGGCATCGACAGCCATGTGATCGACAGCCTGCTCGCCTGCATCGGTCAGGCGGAGCGGTGGGTTGCCGTGATCGAGCAGACAGGACAGCTGCCGCCGGACGCTGCGGAGGAAGGCTACCGTCTGGCGCGGGCTCTGCGCTCCCAGCTCGATGACGATCCTGCACCAGCCCCGGATGCTGCGCTCCAGGCCGATCTTGGCTGGATTGAGGATCTGATGGCTCAGGCCCGTGATCCGGCAGCCCTGAGGGTGCAGGATCGTCCTCTGGTGGCGATCCGGTACACGCCTCGCGCCGACTGCTTTTTCGCCGGCGACGACCCGATGGCGCTCCTGCGCTCGGTTCCTGATCTCGTGGCCGTCCGCCTCTCGGCCCGCGACCCGTGGCCGCCTGCGGCTGAGATCGACCCCTTTTCCTGTAACCTGAGGATCGAAGCGCTCTCCAGCGCCGAGCTCGACAGGATCAAGGCTGTCTTCCGGTTTGTGCCGGATCAGGTGACCCTTCATGAAGTCGCCCAAGCTGTCCAGAACCAAGCTTCCGTTGCAGCATTCAACGGCGGCGGTGCCGGTGTCGCGACGGGAGGCACTGGTGGAGCGGGCGCACGGATGCTTCGCGTCGACGCCTCTCGGATCGACCGGCTGGCGGATCTCGTCGGTGAAATGGTCATCGCCAAGAACGCGCTGGCGCATCTGGCAGGACAATTCGACGAGGGGCTGGACCGGAAGCATGTTTCGCAGGGCCTCCTTGCGAGCCAGGCCGCTATCGAACGCCTGGTGGCCGAGCTGCATGGGGCTGTAATGGATGTTCGCATGATGCCCATGCGGGACATCTTCCGACGCTTTCCCAGAGCCGTACGCGATCTCGCGGGTCAGCTGGACAGGGCCATCGACTTCTCCATGGAAGGCGAGGAGGTCGAGGCCGACAAGGCCGTGGTGGAAGGCCTCTTCGAGCCTCTGCTGCATATCCTGCGCAATGCTATCGGTCATGGTGCCGAACCTGACCGTCTCCGTCTGGAGACCGGGAAACCGGCGAAAACCAGGATCGTGCTCAGGGCCTATCGCAGTGGCGACCGCGTCACGGTCGAGGTCGAGGACGACGGACGGGGCATTGATCCGGCGGCGATCCGCGAGGCGGCGCGCCAACGCGGGATCGCTTCAGGGGATGAACTTGGGCGCATGAGCGATGCGGACGCCATCGACCTGATCTTTGCCCCGGGCTTCTCGACCGCCTCGGAGGTAACCGACCTGTCGGGCCGGGGGGTCGGTATGGACGCGGTACGTTCCGCGGTGGAGCGCCTGGGCGGGCAGGTCAGCGTTCGAAGCCTGCCCGGTCATGGCACGACAATCCGCCTGTCACTCCCGTTGACCATCGTCATGACGAAAGTCATGGCAGTCCGGCTGGGTCGCGAGCTCTATGGGATTCCCCTGGACGGGATCATCGAGACTGCCTTCGTGCCGGCCTCCCAAGTCCTTCCGGTTCGAGACGCTGAGGCTTTCGTCTGGCGTGACAGGACGCTTCCCCTGGTGAGACTTGCCGATCTCTTGGGAATACAAGCCCTGGGAGAGGCCCCTCAGCGCGTGAAGGTCGTAGTCATGGTGGCGGGGGATGAACTGGTCGGGGTTGCAGTGGATGGCTTTGCCGAGCGGATGGACGTACTAATGCGGCCCATGACGGGCATTCTCGCGAACATGCCCGGGGTGATGGGAACGACCCTGCTCGGCGACGGCAGCGTCCTCATGATTCTCGATATCCCGGAGCTGATCGGATGAGCGTGCGGTTGGACGGCAATGTCGTTTTCCTGGAAGGACCATGCCGGGTCGAGGATGCGGAGCCGCTGCTCGGATGGCTGCAGGCTGACAGGGGGCGGATGGTCGACCTGACGGGGGCCGAGCATCTCCACGCTGCCATTCTCCAGGTTCTGATGGCTCTGCGCCCAACCATCCGCGGAACGGCCGGGGACACTTTTCTCCGAGACTGGATTACTCCGGCTCTCATGGGAAAAAACCCTATCGAATCAGGCCTGCGGGGCGGCTGAAACGTTGTCATTCTCCCGGCATACACTAAAAGAGACTTACGGCCTTTCTCTCCTAGTCGATCCGGTTATCCCGGGAAGTCTATCCCTAGCGGAGTATCTGAGTGGTGATAACGGTTCTGATCGTCGACGACAGCAAGCTTGCGCGCATCGTCGCAGCCAAGGCTCTGGCCGCGCTCCAGCCTGAATGGGACAGAGTCGAGGCAGGTAATGCTCGGGAAGCCCTCACCATCCTGGGCGAGCGCAAGATCGACCTGGCCATGATCGACTTCAACATGCCGGAGAAGGATGGACTCGAATTGGCCACGGAGATCCGTTCCAGCCATCCGACCATGCCGATCGCAGTCATTACAGCCAATATCCAGGACGAGGTGATCGCTCGGGCGCGCGAGGTAAACGCCACTTTCGTCAGCAAGCCCCTGACGGAAGACGGATTGCGAGGATTTATTTCCGGAGCAGCCCTGCGCCTGCGGTCGAGCGCGGCTTAACACGTGTTAGTCTCGAAACGCCTAGCGACACGCCACGGCCGAGGGTTGAGATGATGGTGTCAACAATCTCGGAAGTGCTCAACGAGCTGGAGCTCGATGCTCTAACGGAGCTCGTCAACATTGGTGTCAGCCGTGCCGCCTTCAGCCTTCGCGAGATGGTGGGTGAGCAGGTTCATCTGTCCGTGCCAGGGGTCGATCTTGTGCATCGTACGCGGGCCATCGAAATCCTCGAGGGGCGCGAGGCCGGACCGCTCGTGGCGGTTCACCAGGTCTTCGAGGGAGACATCACGGGCCGCGCCCTGTTGATCTTCCCCGAGACCAAAAGCCTTGAGCTCGTCAGAGCGGTCACAGGCGGAGAGCTGTCCCTCGAAGACATCATCGAGCTCGAGCAGGAGGCGCTGGCCGAGACCGGCAACATCCTGCTGAACGGCTGCCTGGGCACGATTGCCAACATGCTCCATCGCAGCCTGAGGATGTCCCTGCCGGAGATCATCCGGGGAAAGGGACCTGAACTCTTTAGCCTTGCGCCTCCACCTGAGGCTGCCGACGTGGTAATGTTCCTTTATATAAACTTCACGGTCCGGCAACGGGACATCAGCGGCTACATCGTCATGCTGATGGATATTCCCTCCCTGGCTGTGCTCAAGAAACTGCTCGGCGAGTTTATCGAGCGGGCAACCGACGGCATGGCTTCCTGATCTATGCATCAGCTTGAAGATGAACTCCTATCGTCGGTCTTCGACGCCGTAGATACGGGCCTCATCGTGCTCGACGGCAGGATGCAGGTGGTTGCCTGGAACGCGTGGTTTACCTCGGCCAGTGGGATCTCCTGTCAGGACGCGGCCGGAAGGCAGTTGGACGAGCTGTTTCCGGGCGCGGTCTCGCCTGGGCTCAAATCGGCTGTCACGAGCACATTGGAAGCAGGCTCGTCAAGGCTCCTGACCCATTCCCTGCACTCCCTTATCCTACCACTGCAGACCCGCTCCGGAAGACAGCTGGTCCACAACGTCTCCGTGCGCCCGCTCGGAACGCCGCCCGATCGCCGATGCCTTGTGCAGATCGTCGACGTGACAGTTGCCGTCCAACGCGAACAGGTCCTGCGCGAGCGGCAAAACGCGCGCTACGATGCCGTCGTGAACAGCGCTCCGGACGCAATCCTCACGCTCGATGCTAAAGGCGTCATCCAGCTCGCCAATCCCGCAGCTGCACGGGAGTTCGGGTATGCTCTCCGCGAGCTCATTGGTCTGGAGATGACCACGCTTCTGAATGTGCCGGAGACATGGAATGAACTCTGGACAGGTGTCCTGGCAGGAAACGTCATGCACCGTTCCCTGGAGGTCACGGCCAGGCGCAAGGACGGGTCGGTCAGCTATCTGGAGGTTTCAGCTGCACGCTGGCAGAGCGATACACGCGTTTTCGTAACGGCCATTCTGCGCGATGTGAACGAGCGCCGAGTAGCCGAGGAAGCGCTGCGGCACCTGAACCAGACCCTGGAGGAGCGTGTCGAGGAACGGACACAGGAACTTCTGCGAGCCGAAGAGCAGCTTCGCCAAGCTCAGAAGATGGAGGCAGTTGGGCAATTGACGGGCGGTATCGCCCACGATTTCAACAATCTCCTTGCGGGCATCGTCGGCTCTCTCGACCTGATGCAGACCCGCATTACGCAGGGGCGTACCGAGCATGTCGGGCGCTATGCCAAGGCGGCGATGAACTCGGCGCAGCGTGCCGCCGCGCTCACTCACCGTCTGCTTGCCTTCTCGCGCCGGCAGCCGCTTGATCCGAAGCCGGTCAATGCCAACCAGCTCATCGTCTCCATGGAGGATCTGCTCCGCCGCACCATCGGTCCGCTGCATGCCCTTGAGATCGTCACGGCGGGCGGATTGTGGACGACCCTGTGCGATCCCAACCAACTCGAGAGCGCCATCCTGAACCTTGCCATCAATGCACGTGATGCCATGCCGGATGGCGGCAAGCTCACCATCGAGACGGCGAATGCCTCTCTCGATGAAACCTATGCGGCGGCTCACCTGGACATCACACCGGGACAGTATGTGGCGATCTGCATCACGGATACCGGCATGGGTATGGCGCCGGATGTGATCGAGCGCGTCTTCGAGCCCTTCTTCACCACGAAGCCCATCGGCCAGGGCACCGGGCTTGGGCTCTCAATGGTCTATGGCTTTGCCAAGCAGTCCGAAGGGCATGTGAAAATCCACTCACAGGTGGAACGGGGCACGACGATCAAAGTCTACCTGCCGCGGCACCGCGGCGCCGCCCAGGAGGAACCGTCTCCAGCTTCCCATACCGAGGTCTCCCGGGCAGAGGCGGGCGAGACGGTGCTGGTGGTCGAGGATGAGCCCGTCATCCGCAACCTGATCGTTGAAGTGCTCCAGGACCTGGGCTACCATGCTTTCGAGGCACCGGACGGTCCCGCAGGCCTCAAGATCCTGCAGTCGCGGCAGCGCATCGATCTGCTCGTCACGGATGTCGGTCTGCCCGGAATCAACGGGCGCCAACTCGCCGATGCAGCGCGGGAGACGCGACCTCACCTGAAGGTGCTTTTCATCACCGGCTATGCCGAGAACGCCACACTGGCAAACGGCTTCCTGGATCCGGGGATGGAGATGATCACCAAGCCCTTCGCGGTCGAGGCTCTGGCAAATCGCATCCGGAACATGATCCAGAGCACGAAGTAGGCTGATCTGTTTTCGTCAGGAATTTGGCGATCATACTTTGGACTTCAGAAGGCTGGTGATGGCACTTGTCGGAGATGAACCGAAGGTCGGATTAATGCAGAAATGGTGGATGTTCCTGAAAGCTATTGGATCGTCGCCGAATAATCCTAAGGTGACCTTCAGGGGCATGCGCTTAGGCCAGATTTGGTAGTCTAGCCGGCCACAATTGGCGGAGTTGTCCCAGGTCGGACGGCTATGCGGAGGCTAGCGATACCAACTGTCTTGTGAGGAGATCAGAGGCAAACTGACTCTGCTGCAGGGTTGCGGGTCGCCGTAACCCTGCAGCGAAATGGGCCTTCTCAGAAGAGGTCCTACGAACGTACTCGACCTGCCCGTCCCAAGGCTAGCTGGCGGCCTGCTTCACAAAGCGGTCGTCAAAAGTTGCGGAGAGATCAACCTTCGCATCTTTCAGCTCGGGGTCGAGCTGCTTCAGCATATCCATGACGCTCTTCATGCCGTCAGGCGGAACAATGCCGTCACGAGAATAGCTCTCAAGAGAGTTCTGTACGGCCTTGAGGTACAGTGGGCGGTCGCCGAGATGGTATTCTGGCGGCACTGTTGCAGCGACATCCTCCGGCTTCGCTGTCTGGAGCCATCTGAGCGATTTCATGAAAGCGTTCACGAGCCGCTGGGTCGTCACTGGATTGGCGTCGATGAAGTCCTTCTTGGTATAGAGGGTTGCTGCCGGGTTCGACCCGCCGAAGAGCGCCCGTGTTCCAGCCTCTGTGCGCGTATCGATCAGGATTGTGACGTCCCCTTCCGATTCGAGCTTGGAAATAACTGGATCGAGGTGTGAGATCACGTCGATCTCACCCTTCTGCATAGCCGCAACAGCGCTCGCACCGGATCCAACGCCGATGAAGGCGGCATCGGTAGGCTTCAGTCCCGCTTTCACCATGGCGTACTGAGCGGTGAGCGCGGTGGAGGATCCCGGGGCTGTCACGCCAATCTTGAGCCCCTTGAAATCGGCCGCGGATTTGATCTGCCCGGCCTTGTCCTTCTTCGCAGCGATCACGATGGCTGGAAAGCGCCCCAACTCGGTGATGGCGCGAACATCCTGACCTTTGGCTTGCATGCGGATGGTATGTTCATAGGCCCCAGTGACAATGTCGACGGAGCCACCGATCAGGGCTTGGAGCGACTTGGCTCCGCCACCGAAATCGTTGATCTCCACCTCAAGCCCTTCTTCCTTGAAGAACCCCTTCCGTTCAGCAATGGTCAGCGGAAGGTAATAGAGTAGCGGCTTGCCGCCCACGCCCAGAGTGACCTTGCTCTTCTCCGGCTTCGTCTGTGCGAGAGCGCTGCGGCTCAGTCCAGTAGACAGAGCAACGGCGCCCGTCCCAATGAGAAATGTCCGGCGTTCCATCCTCGTTCTCCCTGCTTCGATGCAGTTTGTGGACCGGAAGGATTGCCTAACCCTGCCCGTTTGTCGATGGGGCAGGGCGCCAGACCAGGAGGCGCCTCTCGATGAGAGTCACCACGAAGTCGATGAGAATGACGAAGATCGACAGGATCACCATGCCTGCAAAGACTCCGGTGACGTCGAACACGCTCTCAGCCTCATGGATCTTGTAGCCGAGCCCTGCGGAGGAGCCGAGATACTCACCCACGACCGCGCCGACGAGGGCGAACCCCACAGAGGTGTGCAGGGACGAGAACATCCATGTAAGCGCCGCCGGCCAATAGACGTGCCGCAGCAGCTGACGTTCGTTCATCCCTAGCATCCTGGCGTTTGCCAGCACGACCGGGCTCACCTCGCGCACGCCCTGATACACGTTGAAGAATACGATAAAGAAGACCAGCGTGAAGCCGAGAGCCACCTTCGACCAGATCCCGAGACCAAACCACAGTGCAAAGATCGGCGCGAGCACCACCCGCGGCAGCGCGTTTGCCGCTTTGATATAGGGATCCAACACGGCAGCAAGGAGTTCGCGGCGGGCGAACAGAAAGCCGAACAGTATCCCGCCGCCGGCACCAAAGGCGAAGGCCAGAATGGTCTCCACAAGCGTGATCCAGAGATGCCGCCATATCTCGCCGGAAGCGAACTCCTTCCAGACCCTCGCCAGCACGTCGAGAGGAGTCGAGAAGAAGAACTGGGTCTGCTTTGTCGGGGCGAGAATTGGGTAGGCAGTCAAGACATGCCAAAGCAACAGGAATCCAAGGCCTACGGCAACCTGGAGGAGGATGAGCTTCAAGCGGTTCATGAGGAGGCTCCCTCTCCTTGGGCATAGGCCTTCTGCACCTCGGTGCGAAGGCTCGCCCAGATCTCCTTGTGAATGTGATGGAAGGCGGGTTCGAGCCGCACCTCTGCGATGTCGCGTGGGCGTGAAAGAGGTACTGCAAACTCGCCAATGATGCCGGCCTCGGGACCGGCCGACATCACCACCACCCTGTCGGCCAGGGCAATCGCCTCCTCGAGGTCGTGCGTGACGAAGAGAACGGCCTTGCGATTGGCTGCCCAGAGGTCCAGCAGCAGGTTGCCCATGATTTGCCGGGTCTGCGCATCCAGTGGGCCGAAAGGCTCGTCCATCAGGAGGATCTCGGGATCGCGGATCAGCATCTGTGCGAGGGCGACCCGCTTTCGCTGACCGCCCGAAAGCATATGTGGATAGCGGTCGACGAAGGCGGCGAGCCCGACCCGTCGCAGCCAATCCCGGGCCTTCGCCTCGGCCTCCTTGCGGGAAACACCCTTGGGCTCCAGGGCGACGGCTACGTTCTGAAGGGCTGTCTTCCAGGGCATCAGAGCGTCCTGCTGAAAGAGATAGCCCGCACGGCCGTTGAGGCCATGCAGAGGCGCACCGAAGATCTCGACCTCGCCTTCGGATGGCCTCAGCAGCCCCGCGGATGCGTTGAGCAGGGTGGATTTACCGCAACCGGTAGGCCCGACGATAGCGATGAACTCCCCTGGGGATGCTGTGAGGTCAATGTGCTGGACGGCCGTGTAGCCGCCCACCTTCGACCCGAAAGTGATGGCCACGCTGCGGAGCGAAACGGCTGGAGCATTCGGTGATTCGGGCATGAGAATTGAGCGTTCCCTGCGCCTGTGAGCGACGCTTGGAGCCATCCTAATGGCTCGCTCTTCCATAGCAAGAGCAGGGCGGTTCCTCGGTTGAGACGGTAAAGGCCCCAACTGAGCTATGCAGGCTGCTGTTTGCTAATTCGGAACAGTCGCCGTCCAACACCGGCGAGCCTCTCCATATAGAGATACAGGACAGGCGTGATGAAGAGGGTGAGCAGCTGCGATACGATCAGGCCGCCGATCACCGCAATCCCAAGCGGTTGGCGCAGCTCGGAGCCTGCGCCCTGGCCAAGAGCAATCGGAACGGCGCCTGCCAGAGCCACGACCGTGGTCATCATGATCGGACGAAAGCGGACCAGGCAGGCTTCCCGGATCGCTGCCGACGGCGAGAGACCTTCGCGCTGACGGACGATTGCTAGGTCGACCATCATGATAGCGTTCTTCTTCACGATCCCGAACAGCAACAGGATGCCGATCAGCCCCATGATGCTCAACTCCATCTGGTAGAGGTGGAGGGCGGACACCGCTCCGATGGCAGCGGCAGGCAGTCCTGCCAGGATCGTGACAGGATGGACAAGGCTCTCGTACAGCATGCCGAGAACAATGTAGATTGTTAGGATTGCTGCTGCGAGCAGCAACGGTTGATTGCGCACCATGTCCTGGAATACGCGAGCCGTTCCGGCAAAGCCGGTCGTCACAGACGCAGGGACGGCTTCCTCAACCTTCAAAGCATTGACCCGATCTACAGCTTCACCAAGCGCAATTCCCACTGGTGTATCGAAGGAGATCGTCACTACTGGCCGCTGTCCCAGCTGGGTGACCGAACGTGGGCCCGCCGTTTGCTCCATCGAAGCGAAAGACGAGAGCGGGACCAGCGTGCCACTTGCCGATCGAATGGTCACGAGGTCGAGCGGATCCATGGTGTGAGCGAAGCGAGTATCGAACTCGATCAGAACCTGATAGCTATCCGCGCTGCTAAAAATTGCTGCCGCTTGCCGGTTGGCAAAGCCGGTATGCAGGGTCGAACGGATCTGCTCGGACGTGATCCCGAGCTGACGCGCCTTGTCCTGATCGACGCGGATCGTAGCCTGCAGGGCCGTTTGTTGCGCGTCAGCCCTGACACCGATGAACGTTGCATCCTGGCTCATCCTGCGAGCCAGCCGCGCCGACCAGTGCTGCAGTTCGTCAAGGGTCTGGGCCTGCATCGTAAGCTGGTACGCGCCCCGGCCGGATTGGCTTCCCATCCGGGCATTCTGGGCCGTTGCGACAAGGCTTTCGATGCCGGGCAATTGATCCAAATCCCGGCGCAGATCCGGCATGACCTGCGCAAGCGGCGGCCGCTCGGTCTTGGCTTTAAGCTCCAGGAACAACCGTCCCTCGTTGAGGCCAGTTGTACCTGTCGCGCCGATGTCCGAGACCACCTCGGCCACATGCGGGGAGGCGCGCAGCACCTGCTCGACCTGACGCTGCAACTCAACCATGGCTGCGAAGGATACATCCTGGCGCGCGCGGGTCGAGACCGTGATTTGCCCGATATCTTCCTGCGGCAGAAAACCCTTTGGAATGGTTCGGAACAGCCAGCCGGAGGCGACGAGGCTGATGAGGAACAGGATCAGTATCAGAGGGCGACACCTCAGGCTCAGGTCGAGGCATACGCCATAGCAGCGTGTCAGCCCTGACATCCCGCGATCCGCGAGGTTGTGGCGACCGGCTTCCTGCTGCCTGGCACCGGGCAGGCGGGCCGCGAGCATGGGGGTGAGGCTTAAGGCGACCACAGCGGAGATCGCCAGCGAGACCGAGACCGTGATGGCGAACGGGCTGAGGATGCGTCCGACCACTCCGTCCATCAGCAGCAGCGGGATAAATGCCGCGATGAGCGACGCGGTGATCGATACGACTGTGAAAAAAACCTCCTTAGCTCCCTTCAGGGCTGCTTCGTGGGGCGAGGCTCCGGCCTCGATATGACGCACGATGTTGTCGGTTACCACGATGGCGTCATCGACCACGAGACCGACCGATAGGGTCAGGGCCAGCAGCGTGATGTTGTCCAGGGACAACCCGAGGGCGTACATTGCCGCGAACGTGGCCACAATCGAGACTGGAATGGTGACACTCGGGATCAGAGTCGTGGCGAGGCGGCCTGTGCCGAGATAAAGGACCGCACAGACAAGGCCGATGGTGAGCACCAAGGTGAAGGTGACATCCTCGATGGCGGCGCGGATCGAGACCGAACGATCGTTCATCGTGGTGAGGGATACGCCGGGCCCCAGCTCCTCCTGGATACGAGGCATGGCTGCCCTAACCTGGTTAACCACGTCGATCGTGCTAGCATAGGGCTGGCGCTGCACCGTCAAGACCAGCGCGGGCGAGCCATTATGTCTGCTGGCGCGCTGATCGTCCTCAACGGAGTCGATCACCTTGGCAACATCTCCAAGACGAAGCGGTCGCCCATTGCGGTTCGCAATGATGAGATCCCGCCATGCTTGCGCATCACCGAGCTGCGTCGAGACCTCGATGGTGAACCGCTGGTCCGATCTTGTAAGGGAGCCAACGGGCGTTTGAACGTTCGCAGCACGGACCGCACGCTCCACCTCGTCCAAGCCGATGCCGCGCGCCGCCAGGGTCAGCGGATCAAGTTGGATACGGACCGCATATTTCTGGCTGCCCGAGATCGTGACCTGAGCGACACCGGCGATAGCCGACAGGCGCGGTGATATCACGGAGCGGACGAATGCATCGAGCCGCCAGAGAGGATGCGTATCGCTTCTCAGGACGATCAGCACGACCGGGGCGTCAGCCGGGTTGAGCTTGCGGTAGACAGGCGGGCTTGCCATCGCAACGGGCAGCTGCGGCTGCGCACGCGCGATGGCGGCCTGGACATCAGTCGCCGCCATATCGATGTCACGCTCCAGTGCAAACTCCAGAGTGATCGAGGATGCGCCAGGAACGTTGGTCGCGCTGATCTCCCGAACGGACGGGATGGCCGAGAACTCCTTGATCAGTGGGGTCGAGACGGTGGCCGCCATGATCTCAGGACTCGCGCCGGGCAGCGCGGTCGAGACGGAAATGGTGGGGATATCAATCCTGGGCAGGGCGGCGACAGGAAGATGCCGGTAAGCCACAAGGCCTGCGAGAGTCAGGGCTGCAGCCAGCAGGAGTGTTGCAACAGGCCGCCTGATGAAGAGGGCCGAAGCATTCATTGGCGTACAGGTCCGGCGTTAGCCGTGTGGGCGCTCTGCACCAGCGCTTTTGCAGCCAAAGCCAGCTCCGTTATTGAACTGCCGTCCCGCAATCTTGCATGACCTTCGACCACAACGCGCTCGCCGGGAGTGAGCCCTTTGGCGATCACCGCCTCGTCATTCTTCGTGACGAGGGTCTCAACCAGGCGTGTCTCAACGATGTTACCCGGTCCGACGACGAAGACATGAGGGCCGCTATTCCCTGTCTGCAACGCCGCGAGCGGAACGGCCGCCGCTGTCGGATGTGAGCCGAGCGTCAATTCGACGCGAACATACTGGCCTGGCCAGAACCCGTTGCTGACCCTTAGGACAGCCTTCGCCAGGATGGTGCCTGAACCGGCGTCAACCGACGAGTCGATGAATGTCAGGTCCGCCTCTGCTGATGTATGACCATCCTGGCCGGCGAGAACGCGGACCCGGCCTTTGTCCTTGAGATCTGAAAGAGCCGCGCGCAGCAACGGAAGATCGCGCTCCGGCAGGGAGAACGAAACCTGCAAGGGTGACATCCGTGTGATGGTGACCAGTCCTTCTCCGGACAGATCGGAGCCACGCACGACTTGACCTTCTCCGCCCTGCACGACGCCGGCACGTCCGCTGATCGGCGCCGTGATCCTGGTGTGCCCCAGCTTGGCCCGCTCCATGGCAAGAGCCGCCTCGCTTGCCGTAACATTGGCGGCAGCGATCCTGACCTCGGCGTCGGCCTCTTCGGCCTGGATATGAGTGGCAACGGAGCGGGCGAGCAACTCCTGGGTTCGCTTCAAGGCAGCCTGCGCTTTGGCCAGCACGGCTCGATCGCGGACCAGGGCTGCCTCGCCGCGGGCGATCTGCGCCTGGAACTCGCGATCATCGAGGCGGAACAGAAGATCCCCGGCTGCAACCTCCTCACCGTCATGGACATGACGCTCGACAATGGTGCCGTCGATGCGGGTCCGCACAGTGACGCGCGCGGTCGGCTCAATCCAGCCGATGCCGGTCCGGGTGATCGGCATTGCCAGTGTATGAACAGGAGCGGTGATCACGGGAGCTGGTGGGGAACTCTTCTGCGGCAGGGATGTATGAACCGGTGCTGCAGGCTCGGGAGCCCGGCTAGAGGTTTCCAGCAGTTTGTTAGCTGAGGCCTGAACTGCGGCTTGTCCCTCCGCTCCTGCCGTCACGTACCAAATGCCTCCTGCGGACATGACCATGAGCAGGAGAAGCGCGCTGCGGATCATTGGCTACGCTCCATCTTCCATGCCGCCCGCACGCGCTCCTGCGGTTCGAGCACCAACCCGCTGAAGGACAAACCGAGAGCCTTCCATGTCTCGACGAGAGCGTCCGTCAGCGCCTCGATATGCGCTCCGGTATGCAGAGGGCCTGGGGTGATGCGCAGCCGCTCGGTGCCGCGGGGCACCGTGGGGTAGTTGATCGGCTGGATGTAGATGCCGTGCTTCTCCAGAAGCCGGTCGCAGGCTGCCTTGCAGGCTTCCGCATCGCCGACCATCACCGGCACGATATGCGTTGGGGTGGCGAGCAGGGGCAGGTCGGCGCGGATCAGGGCATCCTTGACCTGCGCGACTTGGCATTGCTGCCCCTGCCGCTCTACCTGCGAGACTTTGAGGTGACGAACCGAGGCCGTTGCGGCGGCCGCCACGCTCGGTGGCAGGGCGGTGCTGAAGATGAAGCCCGGCGCATAGCTGCGAACCGCATCGACCACGGAAGCTGCCCCTGCGATATACCCGCCCATGACGCCGAAGGCTTTGCCCAGCGTGCCCTCGATCACGTCGATCCGATGCATTACACCGAGACGCTCCGCGAGGCCTGCCCCGCGGGGGCCGTACATGCCCACCGCATGGACTTCGTCGATATAGGTCATGGCGCCGTAGCGCTCGGCGAGGTCGCATATCTGGCGGATAGGTGCCACGTCCCCGTCCATGGAATAGACGCTCTCGAACACGATCAGCTTGGGCCGGTCGCCGGTGGCCTGGAGCAACTCCTCCAGGTGTTCGAGGTCATTGTGGCGGAAAATCGCCTTGTCACAGCCGGACTGGCGCACGCCCTCGATCATGGAGTTGTGGTTGAGCGCATCCGACAGGATCAGGCAGTTCGGGATCAGCTTGGCCAGGGTGGAGATGCCGGTCTGGTTCGAGACGTAGCCCGAGGTGAAGACCAGCGCCGCCTCCTTGCCGTGCAGGTCCGCAAGCTCGGCCTCCAGCTCGACGATGGGGTGGCTGTTGCCCGAGATGTTGCGCGTGCCGCCGGCACCCGTTCCATAACGGAGGGCAGCGCTCATCATCGCCTCGATGACGGACGGATGCTGGCCCATGCCGAGGTAATCGTTGGAGCACCAGACCGTCACCTCGCGCGGACCCTTCGGCGAATGCCAGATCGCTGCCGGGAAGCGGCCGGAGATGCGTTCGAGGTCGACGAAGGATCGATAGCGCCGCTCCGCCTTCAGTTTTGCAATCGCACCTTCGAAATAGCCCGTGTAGCTTCTGGTCGCAAAAACCTTCCCGATCGGACTGGGTGCTGGCTTGACGATCCTGAGCGGTGCCTGAGAGCGGGCCAGCAAGGCCGCGGCTGTCTCACACCGGCTGTCCATGCCATAAGTTTCCGTGAGCTTGGCCCAGCAGCGTGGAAATTGCGTATTGCTATGGCAGTGCCTCTCCATGACCATTCGCAGCCTCCCCCTGAGCGCTTAGGGCCTGTGTGCCTCGTCAACACGAAGCCAAGTACGAAACGATTGTGACGGAGACGGTGAAGCGTGCAATTTGGACTGAGGTCCCACGTCCGAGGCGACTTAGGTCTGATGGGCTCGCTGCATGGAGAAGCTATAGGCGTCGTCTCCCATCCTAGCAGTCACTTCTGTTAGGCATGTCCATCAGCATTAAAATGCGAGTGTGCAAGCACCGCACTCAGTCTGCCTACAACTTCACTCTCCGGAATCTAGTCAAGATGAGGGTTGAGCGATGGATCTCCGTCGACCAAGCGACGGTGCATCACTGGTTCATCCGGTTCTCACCCAAGCTGCTGAAGAGGTTCAATCACTGGAAAGCGAACCGTCACCGCCAAGTGGCATGTTGACGAGACATATACCAAAGTTCGGGGCCGGTGGCGGTACCCCGACCGTGCCGTTGAGAACAATGGCGACACCGTCGAGTTCCGGTTCAGCGGAAGATGTAATCTGAGGGTTGTCAAGCGGTTCCTGTGCAACGCGCCATAGGAAAATACGAAATGCTCAAGGAGCCCTCTGTTCACAACCAGGAATTACGGCAAAACTGACTTCGGAACAGGTCACACATCCTAAACAATTGGGAAAGCTAGTGCTTAATATATATATTGTGGAACGGCGAACTGTTCCTTGCCCTTAGCTGCTGGAGCGGTCTGTCCAAAGGATTTGACCGTACGGAGCCGATCCGAAAGACTGTGGCACCGGATGCGGTAGCTGAGCGTTGGTTGTACATGGCAGATGCTCTCAAGCTTGTTTCAGCACGGACTGGGACTACGCCCGGTGTTGTTGCCTCGGCAGTGTATGCCGATGGTCAAAGGATTGCCGAGGTTCCAATTGAGGACGTCGGCGAGTGGTCTCGCAAGCCGGGTCACGTGGTCTGGATCGGCCTGCACGAACCAAGCCTGGAACTTCTGCGACGCCTGCAGGCAGAGTTCGGACTGCATGAACTCGCCATCGAGGATGCGCTCAAAGCCCACCAGCGACCGAAGCTCGAACAGTACGGCGAGGCTTTGTTTGTGGTCGCGCGCACGGCCCAGATGCTGGAGGGCCGGATTGCGTTCGGCGAGACCCATGTGTTCGTGGGGCAGGGCTACGTGGTCTCCGTCCGCCACGGCCCCTCGGCGTCCTACACTCCGGTGCGCGAGCGCTGCGAGGCATTGCCCAAGGCTCTGTCGGACGGAGAGGACTTCATCCTCTATGCCCTGCTCGACTTCATCGTCGATAACTACATGCCCGTGATCGAAGCGATCCAGACGGAGGTCGAGGAGATCGAGGACGGCATCTTAGCCGAGACATATACGCAATCTCGTGTGGGCCGGCTCTATCAGCTCCGCCGCGATCTTCTGCGTCTGCGCAATGCCGC
>NZ_JACXAB010000037.1 GCF_014699075.1 Microvirga sp.
CAACTCTTCGGTCTAGCAGCCTGAATGATCTGATCGACGGGGTTCGTTTTGCCGTTTCAAGTTACTGCAACGGTGCCCTCCACTCGAAACGGAGCGCCTGATTCTACGAGGCCATGGCATCCGGGATCTTGATGCAAACTTCGGAATGTGGAGCAATCCCAGCGTCGTTGAGTATATCACGCGCAAGCCCTCGACGCGGGAGGAAAGCTGGTCGCGGATCTTGCGCTATGCGGGCCATTGGCGCCTGCTCGGTTATGGTTCTTGGGCGGTTCACGAGAAGAACTCAGGCCGTTTCGTCGGCGACGTATGTTTCCTGAATGCGAAGCGGGCAATGAGTCCATCGTTTGCTGGCATCCCGGAGATGGGATGGGTTCTCGATCCTGCATTCCACGAAAAAGGTTACGCAACCGAGGCGGTGCAGGCTGCCCTCCTGTGGGGCGACGCCAACCTGCCGTTGGGACGAACGGTATGCATGATTTCGCCAGACAATCTTGCTTCGCTGCAGATCGCCCGAAAATGTGGGTACAGAGAGTTTGCGAGAACCACCTATACGGATAGCGAAGTCATTCTGTTCCAGCGCGATCGGCACTGATGCAGTTGAGCAGAGGGGACAGCTCGCCACTTGGCGCCGTTCTCATGGCGCCACAGGATGGCATCCAGTGTCCGCCGCGAGTCCTGGGGTGGTGTCTTGCCTGAAGACGCTGTGCGGGCCGGTATCAAGTTTTTCCAAGTTACTCCACGGACGTCGTTTGAAGAGCGCCAGCATCGACACGCTCCGAATCCCCGGTCTCCTCCCACCATTCGCCGAGGGCGTCGATCAGCGGCACAAGACGAAGGCCTGCCGGCGTGAGGTCATACTCGACACGCAAGGGATAGCCCTCAAATTCCGTGCGGGTGACAATTCCCGCGTCTTCCAGCTTTCGGAGCTCGAAGGTGAGCATCTTATGCGAAATCGTCGGGTTGTCCCGGCGAAGGTCGCTGAAGCGCTTTGTCCCGTCCTTGAGGTAGTAAATCAGCAGCGTGGGCCAACGGCCACTGAGGACTTGCATCACCTCTTCGATGGGACATTGTGAGACCAGGTTTTTCATGGGCAGCTCGTGGTTACAAAAAGGTGCGTAATTTACTTACGGTCAGCGTCGCGTAAGTTCCAGCCTCGCTGCGCAGCGTGATCAGCAGAAATCACGGAGAACAAGAGAATGGAACCGACTCTCATTTATGGCTTCCCTCTGGGAAGTTCCATGGGGCTTGTCGCGGCTCTCGAATGGCTGGGTAAGCCCTACAGGCTTTGCCGAGTGGACATGATGAGCGAAATGCACGAGCCATCCTATGCGCGGATCAACGCTCGGCACGAGACACCTGCCATTGTTGACGATCAGGGCAGGATCCTGGCGGAGACCATGGCGATCGCCTCCTGGCTTGAGGCAAGGGATGCAGATCGGCGCATCAGCTTCGACCCGCTCTCCCACCAGGCCGATCGCATGCATCAGATCATGGCTTACGTGAATACGGGATTCACCGCTGCGTTCAGTCCCCTGTGGGCCGCACTCGAGATGGAACCGCCGGACCCGACGCTGCAGTCAACGCTCCGGGAGTGGGGCCGAGACAGGATCATCGAGCGCCATGACAAGCTGGAAGACATGATCGAGGAAACACCCTTCCTGGTCGGCGACAAACCGACCCTGGCAGACGCGGTATTCATCGGCGTGGCACGCTGGCTCGACTTCCATGCCATTGCCGACAGGTCACGTTGGCCAAAGTTGGCGGCATTGCGGGAGCGCCTCGAAGCCGACCCCGCAGTGATCTACGCGACCGCCTTGGAAAATGGCGAAAGTCGACAGGGAACGGGCTCCTGCATCGGGCATGTCCCCCTCGCAGAAGTGATCTCCCGGTTCGGCAAGTAAGATCGAATCGTTCTCGAAGATCCTCCGGTTACCTCAGGACCAGCCAACTCCAACGAAAAAGCCCTGGCCGAGAGTGTAAGGGCTCTCAACCAGGGCCGGCTCCAAGCATTGGAGGCTATGGAGATTGTTCGGGCTGATACGCAACGCGCCCGGCACCTGCATGGTGGAATGGTCAAGCTTAACAATTCGTGCACGGGCCGGGCACTTGGCCCGTGCCTTGACCTCTCAGGCGAGATGCCGACCTCAATGCGCGGGAGAGGGGCTGACCCAGCGTTCGCCAGCTGATCTTGGCTGTGATCTCGCAAACGCTCCGTGAAGAGCATGACCCCGAAACCCAGCCCTTTCGAGATAAGATTATTATCTTGCTTCCCATGGGGTAGCCCCTCATAGTTACTGCTCCCGTCTGAGACAAACCAAGTCTGCACTGTCCCTTGCGAAAGCAGGCCGTCGCGGCCCTTTCAGAGAGCGAATATTCCTATGGCGAACATCACCTACTCGGCTCTGACATTCACGACTATTGGAGGCTCCGTATGGGACGACGGCATCGCCGAGGACGGGGAGGGCGGATCCCATAATCTGCCGCTGGACATCCAAATTGGACTGCTTGGCACCAGTCCAGGCACATCGATCGAGTGGAGAGACAACTACGAACTGGGAATGCCCCGCAATCAATTCACGGGGCTGACCATCTTCTGGGGACCCGAGGGGTATTCGCCGTGGCAGGGTTTCTTCGTCAGAAGCAAGGACTCTTCCGCTTTCGAACTTAACGGTTTTCAATGGTACGACTGGAACTGGGAAGGCACTCCAATTCAGGTCGAGGGCTTTCTGGACGGAGCTCGTGTGGCCCTGTCCAGCTTCCAGGCCAATTTTGATGACTCCATTGTGACGGTAAACCTCGGCATGGACTTCGACCTGGTCGACGAGGTCCGCATCACTTACGCCAGCACAGGGTACGGGACCATCAACAACCTGCAGCTTGCGGGGATCGATACCGTCGGTCCATCCGTTACAGGCGTCTGGGTGCCGGTGAACGGCACCTACGCGGCCGGTCAAACACTCACGTTTACGCTCAGCTTCGATGAAATTGTGACTGTTGCGATCGATGGAGGCCGACCACAGCTGGCGCTGGTGATCGGCACGCAGACGGTTTACGCAGATTACGTCCCTGGCTCAGGATCAAATGTTGTGTCCTTCCGGTATACCGTGCAACCGGGCCAGTTGGACGCAAATGGCATCACTGTCTCGTCTCTCCAACTCAATGGCGCAACCATTACTGACGATGTTGGCAACGCCGCAACCCTGACTTTGAACAATGTCGGGTCGACATCGGGTGTGCTGGTCGACGGAGTGCCCCCGGCCACTGTGATCACCAGAGCCGCCTTTTCAGCCGATACCGGACAGTCGGCCGCCGACTTTGTGACCCGCACGGCAGCACAGACCATCAGCGGCACCCTCTCGGCTGCTTTGGAGACTGGCGAAGCTGTTGAAGTCTCCCTCAACAATGGCAGTACGTGGACACTCGCATCCACTTCTGTTGGATCGAGCGCCTGGTCGCTCGCGGGCGTGACGCTGGCGGGCAGCAACACCCTGCAAGTCAGAGTGACCGATGGTGCTGGTAATCGAGGGCCCGTTTACACTCAGGCCTATGCGCTCGACACCACGGCGCCGACGGTGACGATCACCAGCAACAGATCATCTCTCAAAATCGGCGAGACCGCGACCATCACCTTCACCTTCAGCGAGGATCCGGGTCTAACATTCACCTGGGATGGATCTGCCGGCGACGTCGTCGTCTCCGGTGGCACACTCAGCGCAATTTCCGGGAGCGGCACGACGCGGACGGCTACGTTCACGCCGTCGGCATTAACCGACGGTGGCACAGCCACCATCTCGGTAGCGGCGGCATCCTATATCGATATAGCTGGAAATTCTGGAGGTGCAGGCGCGACGCCGAGCATTTCGTTCGATACGCTCGCGCCCGCCGCGACTTCAACACCCGATCTGAACGATGCAAGTGACAGCGGGATCTCAGCTACCGACAACCTGACCAGCGACACGACGCCGACCCTGACCGGCACCGCCGAAGCTGGCAGCACCGTTACTCTCTATGACGGCGCGACAGTCGTCGGTTCGGGTGTGGCGGTCGGCGGGGTTTGGTCTGTTACCACGACGGGCCTGACGAGCGGGACGCACCACATTACCGCGATCGCGCGTGATACGGCAGGTAACGTCAGCAACGTATCCTCATCCCTTGCTTTGACCATAGATACAACCGCGCCGATTGCCACTCCGTTGGCGTCGCAGCCCGGTGACGTGACGAATCTCGCGCCGGACAGCGCGATTATCCTGCGCTTCGATGGTTCGGTTGAGATCGGAACAAGCGGCAGCATCATCCTGTACAACGTAACCGATGGAACCGTTCTCGAGACCATCCCGTACAATTCTGCCGCCATCAGCGGCTGGGGATCTGATGCGCTCGCGATCAACCCATCCTTCCGCCTGCCGGTAGGGAAGACTATTGCTGTGATGTGGAGCGCTGCGGCCTTCCAGGATCAGGCGGGCAACTTTGTCGCTGCGAACGCCAGCAACACGTTCTGTGCCTTCACCGTCAAGGAAGATCCGGTGGCTCCTACGGCCACCAATCTGAACCAGACGATCGCGCTTCCGGAAGATGCTGGCCCTGTCGCCCTCGACGACATTGTCGTCGCGGACCTCAACTCTGGTGATACGGTGACGGCAACGCTGACGCTGAGCAATCCGGCTGCGGGCTCTCTCAGCCTGGGAACGTACGGATCGGCCGTCTCAAGTTTCAATGCGGCGACAGGCGTGTGGACCGTAACGGGATCGGTCGCAGAGGTGAACTCAGCTCTTGCTGACGTGTCCTTCACGCCTTCACCTGACTGGAGCCATACGCTCACGATCGTCACTCGGATCAGGGATGCAGCCGGGACAGGCCCGGCCGACGGCACGATTACGCTGAGCGCAACCAACCCGCTAGATGGCGACAACACGATCTTGGGGGGAGGCGGTTGGGACAGTCTCTTTGGCGGTGCAGGCTCCGACAGCCTATTCGGCCGTGCCGGGAACGATCGCCTGGACGGTGGCTCTAACAACGACACGGTGTCAGGAGGCTCGGGCAATGACAGGGTCTATGGCGGCAGCGGCAATGACAGGGCGTCCGGTGGGAGCGGTGCCGACAAAGTCTATGGCGGATCAGGGCATGATCAGGTCTATGGCGATGCTGGGAATGACCGGCTCTATGGAGACACCGGGAACGATCGGCTTTCCGGCGGGACGGGTCACGACATCATGATGGGTGGCAGCGGCCGTGACACCATCAGCGGTGGCTCGGGCGACGACCGGATCTATGGCGGCTTAGGCGCCGATGTCCTCAGTGGCGGCGCCGGCCGCGATTCCTTCGTGTTTGACACCACACTTGGCAAGGGTGAGGTCGATACGATCCGGGGATTCGACCCATGGGAGGACAGGATCCTGCTCGACGACGCCATCTTCAAGAGTGTTGGCGGCCGCGGAGGCTTCGATTGGAGCGCGTTCCAATGGGGTGACAAAGCATTCGGTGCCGAGGTGCGCGTTCTTTACGACTTTGCATCGGGTGCACTGTTGTATGATGCCGACGGGAATGGGTCGGCCGCGGCGGTGACTTTTGCCAAAGTCGACCCATGGCTATGGCTCACATCTGACAACTTCAGGATCATCTAAGATTCCGGACGGTCCTGCATCGCTGGGAGCAACTTCGTCATGAAAATGGCCCCAGCCGAGAGGTAAGGGCTCTCAGCCAGGGCCAGGCTCCACGCTTGGGGGCAATGGAGAGTGTGCGGGCTGATACGCAGCGCCCGTTACCCGCATTCTGAAACAGCCAAGCTTAACAATTGGTAGAGGGACAATCAGGCTGCCCAAAGCCAGTTTGATTAGGCGAGATGCCGGGCGAAGTGCTTGTTCATCTCGAACATGCTGACCTTGTCCTTGCCATCAAAGACCGCCCGCAGCTTGTCGTCCGCCAGGATCTCGCGCTTGTTCGCCGGGTTCTGCAGGTTGTTGGCCTTGATGTACTCCCACACCTTGCTCACCACTTCGGTGCGGAGCAGGGGAGACGAGCCAACAACGGCCGCCAGTTCATTCGAGGGTTGCAGCGGCTTCGCCAAGGCCGGGTTCGGCTTTTTGGCTGCTTTTGCTTCGGTCATAGTCAAACTCCTACAATGTGCCCGTCATAGGCGTGCGGAATGGCGCGCGACCATGACGAGCGAAAAACTAACAGTCTCTTAATGAGGACTGGCCATTCACCGACGCCGCTTGGGTGGTGACTTCGCCATCATCTGGCGCATCGCCTCTTCGGCCTGTGCTCTGGCATCGGCATCATGATTGAGGTTCCGTACCTCTGAGGGCTCATCCTGCTCCTGCAGGCCATTCTGGCGCGCCCGCCATTGTTTCCCCTGCGCCGCAGTGGCAGCGGCATTTGCAAGTTTCTCCAGCCGGTCAAGTTGCGGCGTACTGGCCCGACCTTCGGTTTCGGTCCGTTCGTCTTCGGCTTCTGGGCCTCTCGGCATGCATCTGATCCCTTGAAACAATGTTCGTCAGTTCCCTACGTATCTAGGCACTGGCTTCCATATCGACAGGGCCGCGGTTAACTTCGCCTTAACCATAGCAGTCCGAGGTAGGCTGATGCGGAAGATCCACCCTGGCTTTACAGCTCTTGCCATCCTCCTGGGCCCTGCCTCCGTGATTATTGCCCATGGGAAGATCACCGAGTATTCCCAACAGACGGTGGCAAAACCCTCAGATCCTGCCGCAATCATCCGGCAGGCCCATGCCCACTGTTCCGAACTGCCCCAGTCTCAGCGCCCCGGTCACTGTGACGAATATCTGGCCTACTTCGAACAATGTGCCGCCCGGAAGGAGCGCTGTGATCCGCGCTCTGTCGGCGAGATCTTGGTTCGGCAAAACCTCTCCCCGGCGCCGTTGGAAACGCTGAAGATCGACAGGATCGCCGTGTCAGATGACTGAACCCGGCAGATCACCATTGGCCCTGTTCGGGCTTATGTGCCCATCAGCTGGGGGACCTCACTTGCCGGCAGCGCCTGGGCAAAGTAGTGCCCCTGCACCAGCTTGCAGCCGTTCCGCTTCAGAAACTCCAGTTGGGCGGCGGTCTCCACGCCTTCCGCGACAATCTCGATGCGCAGGCTTTGCCCTAGGCCCAGCAAGGCTTTCACAATAGCGGCGTCACCGGCATCCTGCTCAATATCGCTGACGAAGGAGCGGTCAATCTTGATCACGTGTACCGGGAACCGCTTCAGATGAGTGAGCGAGGCATAACCGGTGCCAAAGTCATCCAGTGCAATGGTCACCCCGGCTGCACTCAGAGCCTGAAGCGCTCGTTCAACATGACCTGCATTGCAATCGAGGAAGACACTCTCAGTGACCTCCACTTCCAGGCAAGAACTCGGGATATCCCATTCTTCAAGCTCCGATAGCACGCGCTCGGCATAATCAGCGTGGCGGAACTCGGCGGCGGACACGTTGATGGCCACGCGGCCGAAGGTCAGGCCTGCATCGAGCCAATGACGCATATCCTTGAAGACCAGAGACCGCATGCGGGACCCGAGAGCCGAGCCCAATTCGGTATCATTGAAGGCCGGCGAGATCGTACCTGGATATTGGATTCCCAGCCGCGGATGCTCCCACCGCAGCAGCGCCTCGAAGCCAACCGGCTCCTCTGATTCCAGTGAGATCTTAGGCTGGTAGAACGGCTTGACCCGATCCGAGGACAGAAGTCGGCCTGCAGTCTCCAGTGCGGATGCTACCTTCTGAGCCTCCTCGCTCATGGTCGGGCTATACATCATGTACATGCCGCGACCAGCGACCTTGCTCTGATAGAGCGCCAGATCCGCCTGCTTCTGCAGGTCTTCAACCCTTATGGTATGCCTTTGAGACACCACCATGCCGATGCTGGTGCGACAGTCATGGGCCGGATCATCCTCCGGGTGCGGGTTCTGCATCCGGTTCAGGATGAGCCGCGCCACCGCAATGACCTCATCCTCATGCTCGACATCGGGCAGAAGCAGACCGAATTCGTCGCCGCCCAAGCGTGCAACCGTGTACCTGTCGCCAGCCAGGGATTGGAGACGCTCGGCAAACTCCCGCAGAAGCGCATCTCCAGCATCATGGCCGAACCGGTCGTTGACCAGCTTGAGGTGATCGAGATCCATCAGCAGCAGCCCGACCTTGGTTTCAGCCTTGGTTGACCGCTCAAGTGCCCGTTGAACCTCCTCATAGAAGAACCGGCGGTTCGGCAGGCCGGTCAGGTCATCGTGATAGGCGGCCCAATGCAGCCGTTCCCGAGCAAGTCTCCTCTCGTGAATGTCCTCGATCATGCCGTACCAGCGCAGGATTGCTCCGTCCCTACCGAGGCGAGCGGCTGCGTGCCCGCGAAACCAGCGGTAGGTGCCATCCACGAGTCTCACCCGGAACTCGGACACGTAGGGCTTGCCCGTCTTCAGGGACCGGCTGGCCTTTTCCTGAAGGAGCGGCACGTCGTCAGGATGAATGGCCGCCATCCACTTCCATCCCTGTGTTTGCTCGAATGTGAGCCCGGTCAGTTTGTGCCAGCGGGGGGATACCTGCAGGAGGTTGCCGTCCGGATCAGAGGTCCAGGGAATCTGAGGGCTGAGTTCAACGGAAAAGCGGTAATGCTCCTCGCTCTCTCGCAGGGCCTCCTCTACCTCCCGGTATCCAGCCTCGATGCGTTCCTTGGCCATGCCTAAGAACACGAAGGCGAGCGCCGGGACATAGACGATCAGGAACAGGGCCATCTCCGACGACCAACTCCTGACAAATGCGTCGACACCAAACATTGAGCCGATTGGCAGCCCCAGGACAGCACGAAACAGGCTAAAGGTGGTGAGCACCAGGAGGAGAGCCACGGCGGCACGCTGAGAAGCCAGCCGATGAGGATCGTGCTTCCAGAACTCCCGGGCAGACAAGGCCGCATAGCCGCCGGTGATCAACGAGATGACCGTAACCCGCGCTCCGATGTTGTCGTGGAACAGCGGGTAAGTCAGTATCCAGAACGCCGGACCGGCAATAAGCGCCAGTCTGGAGATCGGTCGCTCATTGAACATCCTGGCTCCGGTATAGAGAGCCCCGTATCCAAACGCGACGAGGCTGTTGGCCAGCATCAGCTTTGGATGAACTGGCAGCCCCGGAACAAGATTGACCAATCCGATGCCGATCGCATTCAGGACAAAGGTGGCACTCCACCAGGCGAGAGCACTGATCTTCCGGTTCCGCGTCCAGAAGAAGAACAGCAGGCCTCCAAGGATAACCAAAGTCAGAATGAAATCGAACGCGAGGGTACGGGGGTCGAGGCTCATAGGTCCATGCTTATCGCATCACAAGTGAACTACAGAATAAATCACATAATGAATTGAAGTCGGGCCAAAGGCGCCGGTCATTCCATTCCATGGTCGCGGAGAGGCTGGCTAGTCTCAAATAGAGAGCCGTAACAGCCGAAACTGGCCTGAACATTGCACAACGAGTACGCCTATCACATTATTCCGGCGGGGATCGCAGCGCCCGCTGCAAAGGCCGCCTACATCCAGCGGGAATTTAGATCTCTTCCAATCAAGCCTTGCGTAAGCTTTGTCGACTAAGAGATCTCCCGCCTGTAACTTGCCGCGCCACGGGGGCGTGCACCTCCCGCGGTGATGCGGGCAGGTCAACGAAAGACAATGCGTTTTCTCAATAATCTTAGGCTCATAGTCAAATTGGCTATTCCAGCAGTAATCTTTGTCGCCGTCACCATTGGGTTGGTCGCAATTGCTAAAAACGGCTTGGATGCGCTCTCCGCCGACACCAAAGAACTGGCCGAGATCGAGGCTGCCCGCCTGACTACGATCCTGAAGATCAACGCTGAGGTGAATGAGGCCAGCATTCAGGAAAAGAATCTGATCCTTGTCTCCTCTGATGCCCCGGACCGACTGAAGAGCGGCGAGGCGGTCTATCAGCAGTATAAAAAGCTTGCGCTTCAACACGCGGACGAGTTGATCGCGCTCTCCGGCTCGCCGGAGCGCCGGGCCACCAACGAGGAACTCAAGGCCACGATCAGCAAATACTTCGGTCTGATGGACACGAGCGTCAGCTACGCCATGAGAGATCAGGATTCGTTCGCGCTTGAAATTTCCAATGGGGCAGGGCGTGATGTCCGCCGCCAACTGCGTGATCTCGTGACACAACGCATTGAGGCCAATCAGAAGACCCTCGATACTGCCGCACATGAGGCCGAAGCTCTCGCGGCGTCGACCTCCACAATCTTGATTGCCTCCTCAGTCGTTGGCATCCTGTTTGCGGTAGCACTTCTCGGTTCCATTGTCGTGTTTGCGGTCGTTCGCCCACTCGGCGCAATGACCGGAGCTATGGGGCGTCTCGCCAGCGGCGACCTGGCCGTGGACGTGACCGGCACCGAGCGTAAGGACGAGGTCGGCACGCTGGCCCGCTCGCTGCAGGTCTTTAAGGACAATGCCATTGAGGCTCGCCGTCTCGCCGCCGAGCAGGAAGTGGAGAACCAGGCCAAGATGCGCCGTGCCGAGGTTCTCGACCAACTCACGAAGCGCTTCGAGAGCAACGTGTCGGCACTCACGCAAGGCTTGTCGTCTGCCGCCACCGAGATGGAAGCGACTGCACAATCAATGACGCAGGTAGCCGGTCAGACCACGCAGCAGTCGGTCACGGTCTCATCGGCAGCCCAGCAGACTTCCGCCAACGTTCAGACGGTGGCGGCCGCCACGGAGGAACTCTCCATTTCGATCCGCGAGATCGCCTCCCAGGTGGCGCAGTCCTCGCAGGTGGCTGATAAGGCAGTCCAGGGCACTCAGCGCACCAGCGATACAGTGCAGGAGCTTGCCGCAAGCGCCGAAAAGATCGGCAACGTCGTGCAGCTGATCAACACCATTGCAGGGCAGACTAACCTGCTGGCACTGAACGCCACGATCGAGGCGGCGCGGGCAGGCGAAGCCGGCAAGGGCTTTGCCGTGGTGGCCACGGAGGTGAAGGAGCTCGCGACCCAGACGGCTAAGGCAACCGACGAGATCTCGTCCCAGATCGGCTCGGTGCAGCAGGCAACACAGCAGACAGTCTCTGCCATCCAGGAGATTGCGCGCACGATCACCGAGATGAGCCAGATCTCGACCTCGATTGCGGCCGCCATGGAGGAGCAGGGGGCGGCCACCGCCGAGATCGCCCGCAACGTGCAGGAGGCGGCGCGTGGCACGGAAGCCGTGACCGGCAGCATTGTGGACGTGCAGCAGGGGGCGGGCGAGACCACCTCGGCAGCCTCCCAGGTGCTGGGTGCGGCTCAGGAGCTGTCGCGCCACTCCAACGACCTCTCCCGCGAGGTCACAGACTTCCTCACAGGAGTGAAGGCCGCTTAGTATAGAGAAACCTTTAGGTTAGCGAGCTAGCCCCACGCAGGCTCACTGGTCTCACCTGAAGGTTACCTTGAGGAGGGCCGCTGGAAACAGCGGCCCTTTTTGTTGAGAAGAAATGGCGGGGTCAGGTGCCATAGTTAAGTTCCATAATCAATGTTACCGGTCCTTTTATTGTAGCCGCAAAGTTAGAATGTCCTGATCCCGCAAAGTAGGAATGTCACACTCCCCGCTTGTGAATGAGGCGGGAGAACGCGGATGGGACTGATTGCGATGAGCGCGCGCGATCTGCAGCGGATTGAGGTTCTGTCGAAGGTTGTCGAGGGCCGCATGACGATCGTGGCGGCGGCCCATGTCCTGGCGCTGAGCTCGCGGCAGGTCCGCCGACTGCTGGAGCGATTGCAACCCGATGGCGCGGCCGCCATTCGGCACAAGGCGCGCGGCCGGCCCTCGAACCATCGTATCAGCGGCGGCGTGCGGGATTATGCCCTGGCGATCGTCCGGGAGCGTTACGCGGATTTTGGCCCGACTCTGGCCGCCGAGAAGCTGGCCGAACAGCACGGACTGACGGTCTCCCGCGAGACCTTGCGCCAGGGGATGGCTGGGGCTGGCCTCTGGTTGTCCCGCAAACAGCGACGCACCTTCCATCAGCCTCGGCTGCGGCGTGAGGCCTATGGCGAGCTGGTGCAGATCGACGGCTCGGACCATCGCTGGTTTGAGGATCGCGGCGATCCCTGCTCCCTGCTCGTCTTCATTGATGACGCCACCGGCAAACTGATGCAGTTGCGGTTTGTGCGGTCAGAAAGCGCCTTCAGCTATTTTGAAGCCCTGGAGCTCTATCTGCAGAGCCATGGCTGCCCTGTCGCGTTCTACTCCGACAAGCACTCCGTGTTTCGGGTGGCCAGGCAGGAGGCCAGGAACGGCCAGGGCATGACGCAGTTCGGCCGCGCCTTGGCGGAACTCAACATCGAGATCCTCTGCGCCAATTCCAGCCAGGCCAAGGGCCGGGTCGAGCGCGCCAACCGGACCCTTCAGGATCGTCTGGTGAAAGAACTGCGCCTGGCGGGGGTTGCCACGATGGACGAGGGCAATGCCTTCCTGCCCGGCTTCGTGGAGCACTACAAAGCCAGGTTCGCACGGATCCCGGCTCGGCCGGCAGATCTCCACCGGCCGCTGAACCTGTCACCGGGCCGGCTGCAAGAGATCCTGTGCCGGCGCGAGCAGCGCTATGTTGGCGCCCAGCTGACCTTTTCCTATGAGCGCAAGCGGATCATGCTGGAGGAGAACGACGTCACCCGCGGGCTCGTTGGCCGCTACGTTGAGACCTACGCCTTCGCCGACGGCAGGCTTGAGGTGCGGTGGACAGGGCATGCCCTGTCCTACCGGGTGTTCGACAAGGACCAGCGTGTGACCCATGCGGCGATCACCGAGAACAAGCGGTTGGGCGACGTGCTGGCGTATATCAAGGAGCGGCAGGACCAGCGTCCCCCACCCAAGGTCAAGACCAACAGCGAGAAGACCGGCTACAAGCCGCGGGGTGCCAAGCGGGGCCGCAAGACTGATGTGATGTCCGATCCGGCCGTCGCATCCAAGCGTGAGCACGCGCTGGCTCGCCTGGCCGCCGCGGAGTGACATTTCTACTTTGCACGCCGACGGACATTTCAATCTGGCAGCCACATTTATCGTTTAACAAAGATAACGCCCTCGCTAGGGGCGAATAGCACAATCTTTCCCGTCACTCTTTGTGGTCGATGGTTGTGTTACGGACAACCAAGTGAGTGTCCAGCACATAGCGAATGTCACGGAGAGACTGGCTTTGCAGCAACTCGAGGAGGAGCGATAGCGCTGCCTTTCCAGCCTCCACGGACCGGTTCGAGACCGTTGTCAGAGATGGATATGTCGCGGCACCCAGCACATCGTCACACCCGACCACACCGAATTGGCCAGGGACTCTGATCTTGCGATCCGCCAGTCCAGCGAGAATCCCCTGCGCCGTCAGATCGTCGAATGCGATCGCAGCCGTAGCCCCAGTAGTCAGGATCGCCGCTACGGCTTCACGCCCTGCGTCATAGCTCGGTACGATGGCGGCCACTATGTCGACTTTCAGTCCCAGGCGCTCAGCCGACTTACGCACTGCAAGTCGGCGTTGCTTGTTCGACCATGATGTCACCGGTCCCGCGACATAGACGATATGTTGGTGTCCGAGTTCGGCCAGATGTGCAACCGCCTCGCGCACGCCAGAGCCGCTATCGATCAGAACACGCGGAATGCCCTCGACATCGCGATTGATCAGAACCAAGGGCCGCTGAGCAGCATGAGCTCGAATGCGTTCGTCCGATAATCGCGATGAGGCGAGGATCAGCCCCTCGACCTGACCTGTGAAACGCCCCACGAGTTTGTCTTCTTGCTTTGGGTCCTCATCGGAATTTCCGAGAAACACACAAAAGTCCGATCGATCAGCCTCCATTTGAGCGGCCCGGATCAAAGGCGGGAAGAATGGATTCGCAATATCAGGCACGATCAGCGCGACATTCCCATGACGCCCCGTACTCAACGCGCGGGCCGTCTGGTTAGGGACATAGCCAAGCTTCTCGGCAGCATCCCGGACCCGCCTGACCGTTTCAGGGCTGAGCATCTCTGGGCGGGTAAAGGCACGAGAGACGCTCGAGCGGGCAACGCCCGCTGCCTGCGCGACCTGTTTGATGGTCAGCTTCTGTTTCTGCCCACTCACCATTGCCCCTCTATCACCAACCGCCAGGTACCGGCCATCTTCTTTGAGCACAAGGCTCACATCTGCCCTAAGGATGCCGTTGTCTAGATCAGCCCGTTGACATGCAACCGGTTGCAGGCTTTAGTTCATGCCATTGCCAGAGTCAGAGTACAAGAGCCCACCTCATCAACTGGCACGCTGCATTCAGGAGGCTACCGTGACGGATACTCCTACCCAGTCCCCTGCCCCAGTGAGCCATCGCTCGGTCGAACAGCTTCGTATCGAGAGCTACCGCACGCGGGCCGAGATGGGTGCCGCCAGCGCCAGCGCGATCGCGACAGACCTCCGAGAGCGGCTAAGCCGCCAATCGCAGGTGCGAATGATTTTTGCTGCCGCGCCTAGCCAAGCAGAAACCCTCCGTCGCCTTCGGGAGGAGCAGGGAATTGACTGGGATCGGGTAACGGCCTTTCATATGGATGAATACATAGGTCTTCCGGCTGATGCGCCGCAGCGTTTCGCGCATTGGCTTGACGAAGCCCTCTTCGCTCATCTCCCCTTCGCGGCGGTGCATCACATCGTCCCCGAACCGGATCCCACTACGGCGGCGGAGACCTACGCCGCTTGCCTTGCCGAGGCGCCCATCGACCTCGTCTGCCTCGGGATCGGCGTTAACGGCCATATTGCGTTCAATGACCCCCCCGTGGCGGATTTCCATGACCCGCTCGACGTCAAGATTGTCGCTCTTGACGAGACCTGCCGCCAGCAACAGGTCGATGATCAATGCTTCGCGCATTACGACGATGTTCCCGAGCAGGCATTGACGCTGACGATCCCGCGCCTCCTGCGAGCCGATCGCCTGTTCTGCATCGTCCCCGGCTCCATTAAGCGGGATGCCGTTCGCCGGACCCTCTATGGGCCAGTAGCGCCCGCGTGCCCGGCCAGCATCCTGCGTCAGCAGGCCCACTGCACCCTTTATCTCGATGCGGAGTCCGACCCCGATGCTGAACGGTGAGCCTATTGATGCCGATGTTCTCTGCGCCGCCTATCTCGCGTCCACAACGGATCTGATGCAGCGCATCCTGAGGGAGGAACGCACCGCGACAGATAAGGCCGCCGCTCGTCTCGCTGATCAGATTGCGGCTGATCGACTAATCCATATCTTCGGTCCAGGCGGACATTCAAACCTCGCTTCGCAGGAGGTGTTCTTCCGTGCGGGAGGCTTGATGCATGTTAGCGCCATTCTAGACGAAGGAACGCTGCTCTCCAACGGGGCTCTGCGCTCCATGGCGATCGAGCGCACGCCCGACTACGGCAAAGTGGTCATCGCCAACCAGCGGCTCATCCAAAGTGACCTTCTCATCCTCGTCAACGCCTATGGCATCAACGCGGCTCTGATCGATGCCGCCCTCGAATCCAGGGCGCGCGGTGTCTTTCTGATTGGCGTCAGTTCGCGCGAGCATGCCAGCAACACCTCCCCCGAACACCCAGCCCGGCATCCTACCCGCCAGAACCTGCACGACTTGGTCGACATCGCAATCGACACCAAGGTTCCGATCGGCGACGCCGTCGTGCGGGTTCCCGGCATGAGCCAAGACATCGCGGCAATTTCGACCTTCGCCAATGCCTTCGCGCTTAACTGCCTGGTGATCCGCACCGTGTCCAAGCTCATTGAGCGTGGCATCGAGCCGCCCGTGTGGCGGAGCGGCAACGCCCCAGGTGGCGACGAGGCCAATGCACGCTTTATTGCGAATTTTCACAACCGGGTCAGAGCCCTGTGAACTCGTCCAGCCACATTCGGGGACGCAATCCCGCGACCGGTGAGACCATTGCCATTACGGTCGAGGACGGTGTCATCGCCGCGATCCATGCTGCGAATGGAACAAGTCATGATTATGTGGCACCCGGCCTAGTCGACCTGCAGGTGAACGGCTTTGCGGGCCTTGACCTCAATGACGGCCACCTTACGCCAGAGCGGGTGAAGACGCTGGCGGACCATATGCTCTCGGTGGGCGTCACGACCTTTCTGCCGACCCTGATCACCGCGCCGGAGGCCAACATCATCCGCGCGTTGACGGTCATTGCGGAGGCCCGCCGCCGCTTTCCGTTCGTGGCCGAGATGGTTCCTTTCGTTCACGTCGAGGGGCCCTCCATTTCTCCGCTGGACGGACCACGCGGCGCTCATCCGGCCGCGCATGTGAGGGCGCCCTCCCTCGAAGAGTTTGAGCGCTGGCAGGCGGCAAGCTCCGGCCTCGTTGGCCTTGTCACGCTAGCCCCCGAGCAGCCCGGCGCAATTAATTACATAGCGGCCCTCGTACAGCGTGGCGTTCATGTGGCTCTCGGCCACACCGCCGCATCGCCCAAGGAGATTCACGAAGCCGCCGCGGCGGGAGCAAGCCTGTCTACGCATCTAGGCAACGGTGCCGCGGCCACCCTGCCCCGACACTCCAATTTTTTGTGGAGCCAACTCGCGAATGACCGACTGACCGCAACCTTCATCGCTGATGGCCATCATCTCCCAGCCGACACGTTCAAGGCGATGATTCGGGCGAAGGGCTTCGAGAGAGCCATCCTGGTGTCGGATGTGGTCGCACTCGCTGGCATGCCACCAGGCCTTTACGAACAGCCTGTAGGGGGCAGTGTCGAGGTCACAGCCGACGGACGTGTCGGCATTGCCGGCACACCGTATCTCGCCGGCGCCGGGTTACCGCTTTGCGCAAATGTCGCGATCGCCGTTCAGATGGCAGGACTGACGCTCAGCGAAGGCCTCAGGCTCGCAACGGAGAACCCCGGTCGCATCGTCGGCGGCCGGGGTCGTCTCGTCATTGGCGTCCAGGCTAATCTGATGCAGTTCTCTTGGCATGAGGGACAGCGCCGGCTCGAGGTCTCAGCCGTCTGGCTGCGAGGCAAAAAAGTGTTCTCGCGATGATCCGCGCCGGAACAGCCCTGGTGGACATCACGCCGCCGGCAGGATTGGCCCTCTCCGGGTTCGCAGCCCGCAGCGAGCCTGCGCTCGGCGCGCATGATTCCCTAACAGTGCGTGCCGTCGTGTTGGAGGATACCGCGCTTCTTGTCGCCGACGTGATCGGCCTCGATGGCGACATGGCACGGCGCATCCGAGAGCAGTGCGTATTGCCCGCCGATAATGTGATCGTCGCGGCGCTGCATTCGCATGGTGGACCCGTCTCCATGACGGGTCGCCTTAGCCAACACGCCGACACAGCCTATCTTGAACACTTGGAAGCTGCATGTGTGCACGCGATCAACAAGGCGGCATCGTCCACCCGGCCCGCCCGTCTGACCGCCGGATGGGGCATAGACCCAGGGGTCGCCCGAAACCGTCGCCATGCCGATGGCATGATCGACCCTTCCTTACCGGTTTTGCGCATCCACGACGCTGCCGGCGGCCCGATCGCCGTGATCACGGCATATGCCTGTCACCCGGTGGTGCTCGGTGCCGACAACCGGCTTTGGACGGCCGACTACCCGCACTATGCACGCGAGCGCCTTGAAGCCGCCCATCCTGGTGCCATGGCACTGTTTCTCACCGGTTGCGCGGGAGACGCTAATACCGGTCACTCGGCACACGCCTCAATCAGCCTCGCGCCCAGCACATACCGCAGCTTCGAGTCTGCACAGGCTTATGGTGAGCGGATTGCCGCCGCCGCTTGCCAAGCTGATGAGGCTCCACTGGGAGAACACGTCTCGGTGGCGAACCATATCCTACACCTCAGCTTCGAGCGGCGCGAAACGGAGACCCCAGAGGCCCTGGCCGAGCGATGGTATCGCGAGCGAGAGACTGCGGATCCCGCTCGCGCAGCGCTACTCAACCACTGGATTGCCTGGGCAACAGAAACGGCAGGGCGCCCTCTGGAGCCAATTGAGGCGCGTGTCTCCGTGCTGAACTGGGGAGGGGTGCCGATCGTTGCCCTTCCCGGAGAGATTTTTGCGGAGACAGCGCTTCAAATTCGCCAGAAGATGTCTCGCGATCCGGGTTTCGTTATTGGGTTCGCAGAAGACAACCCCGGCTACATTCCTCCAGAATCCGAATATGCGTTCGGCGGATATGAGGTGGACGAGGCACACCGCTACTACGGCCTGCCAGCCACCTTCACCGCCGGATCGGCCGAAGCTTTGGCCGAAGCGGCCATTACTCTACTTTCCAGGAGAACCTAAAAATCGATTGGAGTGGGATGACTGTCCTGCTGAGCCACATGGAGGCTTCTTGACCCGCAACCGGTTGCATGACAACCTGCCAACTACCAGCTTCGACACCATCAAAACCAGAGGAACGGGATCGACATGCTGAAATCTGCCACCACGACTTCACTGAAGCGGCACTCTGCTCGCGTCGCTCTGCTCGGCTCGACCTTGGGAGCGTCCATGCTGGCCGGGCTTTCTGCCACCTCAGCCCAGACCGTCACCGTCTGGAGCGGCTATCCGGAAATGGCGCCGTTCTACGAGCACGTGGCGCAAGGCCTCAAGGCCAAGCATCCAAACCTCAATGTCAAGGTTGAGGCTATCGCTCTTCGCGAGCATGAGAAGCGCATCGCGCTGGGCCTCACGTCCGGTGTAGCCAGTGCAACCGTTATCGAGCTCCAGGGCTCCACTGTTCGCCGCTATCTCGAGAACGATCTTTTGCCTAAGGCTCCTGACGCGGTGGCCAGCTTCGTAAAGGACAAGGCCAATTTCGACGAGTTCTTCACGTTGAACGCAAGCTATGAGGGCGCAGTCTATGGCGTGCCCCTGTTTCGTGGGCAGGCTGCGTTGTTCTACAATACCGACATGTTCAAGGCGGCCGGGTTGACGACACCGCCCAAGACCATGGAGGAGTACACACAATATGCTGAGAAGCTGACCAAGCGCGGCCCTGACGGCAATCCGACCGTGTCCGGCTGGAGTTTGCGCCTCACCGGCGGCGGGCAGGGCATCGCTGAGAAGTTCTGGATCAATCTGTTCCAGTATGGCGGCTCCGTGCTCGAGCCGGCAGCCGACGGCAAGTGGCGTGCCAACTACGCCAACGAGGCTGGTCGCGCGACACTCAAGCAGTACCTGCAGAACGTACATGTTCTCAAGACGGTTACGCCCGAGATGCCGGCCGATGCAGAGGCTTTTGAGCGCGGTCAGACCGCCATGTTTATCCGCGAGTCCTGGGTAATTGGTGACATCGCCTCCAAGGCGCCTAACCTCAACTATGCTACCACTCCGCTGCCACGTGGCTCTATTGCCCTGCCGACCAATCTCTATGTGAAGGCTGAAGGCACCGACGCTAAAGCGGCCTGGGACTTCGTCATGGCCACCAACGAGCCCGAGAACCTGACATGGCTTCTCAAGAATGTCGGCTGGCTGCCGAACCGCTCCGGAGTCGACTATTCCAGCGTGACCAGCGCAACCCCGGCGTTCAACGCCTTCGTGAACTACCCGAAGGACTACAAGTTCTTCACGCTGCCCTCAATCGGCCCGATCGAGGAGGTGCTGACGCGCTTAGCCGCCCAACTCACCAATGCCTTCCGCAATGCGTCGCTGGCCAAGGATGATGCGGCCATCGACGCCTTCCTCAAGTCGGCTGCGGACGAGACCAATCAGATCCTCCGCCGCGAAGGTCTTCTTGGGAAGTAACCTCCTACGCCGTTTGGTCTTGCGCCGTCCGGTGCGCGCTCGCGCACCGGACGCAGTCTGAGGAGGTACCCTGGTGCAGCGCAAGAGATGGATGTTCGCACTCCTCGCGATCTTGCCGACTTTGGCGATCTTCGCCTATGTCCGGATCTATCCTATCGCCGACACGTTGCGCCTGAGCCTGCACAAATGGGATATTCTATCGAAGAACAAGCCATTCATCGGCCTTGCAAACTTCGAGGAACTTACCGGAGACCCGCTGTTCCGGGAGGCGCTCCTTAACACCACCATCATCGCATTCGGCGTTCTGCTCATCACTATCCCGCTTGCATTGGTGCTGGCCGCTCTCATCTATCACCGCACCCGCTCGCGCTTTGCCGGTTTCTACGAGACGGCAATTTTCATTCCGCATGTCGTTTCGCTTGTGCCGGCTGCCATGGCGTGGAAGTGGATCTTCGATGCCCGCCTCGGCCCTTTGAACGCTCTTCTCACGACGTTCGGCTTCGCGCCGAAGGCTTGGCTCTTTGATCCGGTTCTGTCAGTTGTGTGCATCATCGTCCTCTGCTCCTGGCAGGCATTGGGCTATGCGGTGATGATCTATCTTGTGGGCTTCAAGAGCCTGCCGATCTCCCTCTACGAGGCTGCCAAGCTCGATGGTGCCTCGGCCCCCCAGAGCTTTTGGTATTTGTCGATTCCCCTGCTCAAGCCGATTACGCTGTATGTTTCGGTCGTTACGCTGGTGTCCGGCTTCAACGTCTATGCCCAGGCCTTCGTCTTGGCCTCTGACGCTCAGGGTGCTCCAGGCCGGCAGGTGCGCGTTCTGGTACTCGACATGCTGGAGAACAGCTTTCGCAACTACCGCGTCGGCTATGCTGCCTCCGAGGCGGTTGTTCTGCTGGCGATCGTTCTGGTCCTGACCTTGATTCAATTCAGACTGCTACGGGAGAAAGGTGTCCGATGAAACCGCTCCCCGAAAACGCTGCGAGCCGCGGCATGTCCATGCGTACGAAAGAGCGCTTGGTCAACCTCATGATCGATGTGGTGCTGACGGCCACGTGCCTGCTGATGATCCTGCCGCTGGTATTCCTCGTCTCCAATGCCTTTAAGACGCCGCAGGAAATGCTGGCTTGGCCGCCAACTGTCATTCCAGATGATCCGACAGTGGCAAACTTTAAGGCAGTGCTTGGCGACACCCCGCTGCTGCGCTGGATCGGAAACAGCATCCTGTTCTCAGTTCTATCTACCGTCTGCATTCTGGCGACCTCTTCGATTTCCGGCTATATTCTGGGCAAGTTCCGCTACCGCGCGTTCAACGTATTCTTCGCCATTATCCTCGCCACGGCCATTGTGCCGTTCGAGGTCTACATGATCCCGCTCTATTTCCAGGCGAAAGCGCTTGGTGTCCTCAACACCACCTGGGGATTGCTACTGGGCTATCTGGTGATGAGCTTCGGCATCTTCCTCATCCGACAGAATGTCATCCAGTCGATCCCAGACGAGCTGCTCGAAGCTGCCCGGATCGATGGTGCCGGAGAGTTCTGGATCTTCTGGCGTATCGTGCTGCCGCTCCTGCGCGGCGCTCTCGGAGCCCTTGGGGTGCTGGCCTTTTTCCAGGCCTGGACTGCCTTCGCATGGCCTTTGATCGTAGCAACGACCCGGGACAGCTACACGATCGAGGTGGGGCTTGCTCTATTTCAGACCGGCTTCACGGTTGATCTTGGACGGTTGAGCGCGGCCTCCGCATTGGTCCTCATTCCGAGTATCACACTGTTCGTCCTGCTGCGCCGGAACTTCGTTCAGGGCGTGGCGAGCACGGGTTTGAAGGAATGATAAGACCGAGTTTCTCTCTCGCGGATGCACGCACACGGTACAGTCAGGCAAATGCGGCGACCCTACGCTGGATGATTCCGCGCCCACGCCTTGCCGGTGCTTTCCTCAACACCAAGGTCAACAGTCTGAGCCTCTCGGACTATGGAGACGCAGATGGATTACGCGGACCTTCCTACCTCTACGGTTGGATCCAGGGGCGGGGCCTTGAGGCGGTCGCAACACATGCGGAGTTTTTCGAGACGGAGGAGCCCACCCTGGCCGCAGGACTCGATGAGGCAGGTCTCGCTCTGTATCATGCACTCCGGGATCTGCAGCGCCGCGATGGACACGGCTATTTCTGCTACGACCGCGACCTGAACCCTGTCTATCTGAGTTCCGACGGCGTGCTGCACCGGCAGTCTACTGCTGACGGAGTGTTCACCTATTCCGATGCTTTCTTTGCTAAGGGCCTCATCGCCGGGGCAGCACGCTATGCTCCGGCGGACCTTCCGGAGCATCTCACTTACCTAGCTGGGGTGGTCGATGCGATCGAACAGCGGCGGTTCCAGATGGACGAGCGCCGTCACCTCTCGCCCCGCGCGGCTTTAGATGAGCCTGAGGATTTCGGTCCGCGGATGATCCTTCTTGGCGCGGCGGGCCTCCTTCACCGCGTTGGGCGGAGTGAGCACTCAGCATTCGCTGATCGCTTCATCGCCCATATTCTCAAACATTATTTTGACCCGCAGAGCGGTCTTTTACGCAACGTCCCGGGGTCGGATGTCTGCAATGTGGGGCATGGTATCGAGTTCGTAGGCTTCGCACTAGACCATCTGCAGGGCAGCGCCGAACCCGCTTTAGTGAAACAGCTTCAGTCTGTGCTCCACTCCTCCTTCAGTCGCGGCTTCGTTGAACCCGGCCTTTGCCTATCGGTTTCAGCCGCAACAGGCAATTGCTTGAGTCCTTACTTCCCCTGGTGGTCTCTGCCCGAGACAATCCGATCTGCCGCCTTGTGCTTCGCCGCGACGGGTGACGGCGAGGTCCTGCGCATATGGGAGCAAGCCGATCATGCGTTCTTCACACACTACTGGCGGGGTGGCTTGGCCTATCAGACCTTAACCAGGGATGGACCGGTTGATTTCGTCCCGGCGACGCCCGACCTTGATCCTGGCTATCACACGGGATTAAGCCTTCTGGCCGCTATTCATGCGGCCGACTGGGTCTTGACCCAGCCTGACTACCCTAAAGCCACGATGTAGAGTATTGGCTCTTTCGAGTTGCGTCTCGGGAACGACGCCACCTCAGTCCAGCGCCCCCAGATTGAGCGAGTTGACGAAAGTGCCGATGACACAGACTGATTTACTCTCATCAAGCCAGTCGTCCAGGCTTTCGGCAAACAGGTTGGTATGGCCGCGATCCACGCCTTCGACAAAGCGTCTCATCGGCCCCCCCAAACAAGGCTGGGCAATCCTACTACTGCCTGCGCTATCCCGCTGCCTGCATTTTGACATGACCAGGGTCAAACGCGGCCATTGAGCGCGGACGCGTAAATATCAGCTTACCCCGCGACTGCGGGAGTTTGGCACTCGTCTGCGCGCCAGAAGTCGGCCTCCCGGCTGGAAGGCACGCACAGTTGGCAACAAACTGTGGAGCCGTCCGCGTCACGCCAGATGGCTGCCGGCTGATATTCCGGAATGCCACAGCGTCGCTCGTCCTCGCAATGATCAGGATCGGACTGTTGCCCGCCTTCTTGTTGAACCGCGGATCGGCATTGACATCGGCGAAGACCCTGGCACTTAGATCATTTGATCTGTCAACGCTGTACGCCCTTCCCGCCAGCAAGCACTGCCGAGACCAGGCGCTGGCTCGCCAAGGCCTCCTCGCCTGACACGGTGGGCTGGCGTCGACCCTGAATGGCATCCACGAAATCAGCGATGAGGGCTCGATGTGCATCATGAGGGAAATCCATAATGCTTGCTCCGCTCCCCGTCGGACCTTCGGCTTCAACGGTTTCCTCTCGCCCGTCCAGGAAGGACAAGCGCAGCGTTCCTCCTACGAGTGATGCAAAACCCTTCGTGCCAATGACATCGATTCGCTCAGGATGCCCAGGATAGGCTGCCGTTGTTGCCATCAGAGTTCCCGGCGACCCATTGCCCAGTCGCAGGAGTGCCGAGACGTAGTCCTCGGTCTCCATGCGGTGAAGATCGGTCGTCCGCACATCGGCTGCTATGACGCTTGAGACGCCGACCAGCGATCGGAACAAATCGAGAGAGTGGATGGCCTGAGTCAGGAGAACGCCGCCGCCGTCCCGAGCCAGGGTGCCACGTCCGGGTTCATCGTAGTAGCTCTGCGGGCGCCACCACGGCACGGATAGGAAACCCGCCTGAACCGTGCCGATCTCTTCCCTAAGGAGCGCCTGCCGCAGTCTGAGGCTGCCGGGCCTGAACCGCTGCTGGAGGACGACCCCGAATGTGACGCCCGCCGCCTGTGCTGCAGCAACGAGCCGCTCGGCTCGGTCGAGGGTGAGTTCCAGAGGCTTTTCCACCAAAACATGCTTTCCTGCCGCAAAGCAGCGTTCCGACAACTCAAGGTGGCTACTCGGGGGCGTGAGGACCAGGACCGTATTAACGGCCGGGTCCTGGATAGCGGCGTCGAGATCGGTCGTCGTACGAAAGGGAAACTGTTGCTGATAGGACTGAATGCGCTCGGGTGAGCGGCTGGCCGCCCAGTGAACGTCGATCCGATCCGAGAGGTCGAGGAGGCTTTTCGAATGTGGTTGCGATGCGGGCCCGAGGCCGATGATAGCTAAACCGATCTTCTTCATGGATGAGGGAGCCTTCTGTCAGTGGGTCGTCCGGGTCCGTGAAGCCGCTCGGCATTCGTTTAAGCCTTCAGCGCAAGGCGGCATACCGAAAAGACATGGGCTTGCTTCATGGCGGATTTCGAGCGACATCCCACGTCGGCGACGAAGTTCCAGAAATAGGTCAGCGGCTCTTGACTGCAATCGATGTGACGGGTGCCCGTCCGATCCACGACGAGGAGGTGATCTGACCCGGGTCTTCCATCGAGATCAACGTATTTGCGCAGTTCGATGGTGCCGTATGGCCGCAAAAGCTCATTCTGGAGCTTCGTTTCTTGAGGACCTCGCCGCCATTGCAGCCCTGCCCGGGCAGAGGCTAGAGGTTGAGATCTCGCTTCTCGTAAACGGTGCTGATCGAACTGCCATCCCAGACATAGGTCAGGTGCCGCTCCTGGCGGCAGTTCGACAGAACCCGGGGCTTGAAGATGGCTACGCATTCACCATCCGGATTGCGGACGCTGTCATACGCAAGCCCAGAGGAGCCACTGGTCCGGAACTCAATCGCAAGAGCCTGCGACGCAGCGTAGCTGCTCGGGTCATAGACTTCCGCCATAGTGTCTTTCATTCCTCGGATGTCGTGCAGCATCGTATCGAGATCAACGGCATACACCCGCATATCGAGCTCAATCCTGGGCTCACTCGTTGCGCGCAGAAAGGCCTCCCGGTGGTGCGTGGTTTCGGCAATGGAGGTGTCGAGGGTCCGGCCCGCGTAGAACACGCCGAAGCTGCCATCGGTGAAGCGGCTGTCGTAAGGTGGCAGGTGCGTGAACGCCGCCATGATCGGGCTGGTGCCAGGGCCGCTGATCCGGTCTTCCGGAGGGACAAGGTTGAGAGCGCCCACCTCATCCCGCAACCGATCATTGGTCATGCTCTCGATATCGAGCACCGTTTCGAGATCGGCAGGATCAGTGACCCGCTCGAACAGGTTGATCGGCGGAAAACGGCTCGGGATGATCCGGTAGCAGGGGAGCCATCGGACAGCAGACGTTGGGATCACCCTTAGCCTCGCTGGGCATCGATGTAGCGGCGGACGAGATGAAGATCGGCAACATTCCCACCCAGCATCACGTCAAGCGCCGAGCGGCCATTGAAGGGCTGGGCGGTATTCGGCTTCTTTACCCAAGCATCCGCAGCCTGCTCGTTTGGGAGAAGGATCTGGAGGCCGCGATAGATGCCAAAGATGTAGGACAGGCGTTCGAAGGTATCCCGCGACAGAGAGGCCTCATCGGGCCGATCACGCCACTTGTAGAAGGTTGATCGAGGCGGCTGACCAAGAACAACCATCTGCTCGGCCGAGGTCAGCTTCCAGGCATCGGCGATGCGGAAAAAAGTCCGAAGTCCGGGACCAGCCTTGTTAGGGCGTGGTGTGCTTTCGGCTCTTAAGGCAACCATGAGTCTCGTCCATTTGTGGACATTCTGCTCTATAATGCCACAAATGGACAACTTATCAAGGCGAAAGCGGTTCCTGCCAGCTTCACATTATCGTTCCCTACGCATCCCGGCTTGCATCGGAGCCAGCCACGGGATCTCAAGATGAGCCATATTGTCTGCGGCTCCGCTTGATGGGTATACCGTCGCTGTCAGAACCCAGCTAGGGAAAGGAGGAATTCGGTGGCACTCACAACCAAGGTCATCGATGGCGACGTCCTCATGCTTCGGATCATGTTCCCGGGTGGCAGTACCTTGACGATGACAGCCGACAGGAATGGCAAGAGCGTCAGCGTGGCTCCCGATGACAAGGAAATCGCCGAGAGGCTGTCGTCTCTCTTCCATTGGAGCTCCGACCGGGTGGGCGAACCGGGTTATCCGTTCACCAGCCTCAACCAGGTCATCTATGGAATCGAAACGCTGGCTCGGTCCGCGATGAGCGTGGAACAGTTCATTCAGGGGCTGCGGGAGGTGCTGGAGGTGTCTGATAAGCACCTTGCGCCCGAGGTCGACGTGAAACCTCCATCACTCACCGTCGTAGACCTGAGCCCGAGTGGAAACGGGTGGCTTATCGATGCCCGCTTCCAGAGCGGGGAGCATTTCAAACTGGCTATCAACAAGGCCAGCATCGGCTGGGTCGCAGACCCTACGGAACCTACGCGCGATAGAGAGGTCATGAAGTTCCTCTCAGGAGTAAAGGGTGCCCGGGTCTCGTCGGATGAAGACCTTGCGCTGCTCATCATGGAGGTGGCGCATTATTCGTCGGACATCGCCGTATGGCTCCAGGGCCTGCACTCCGCCATCTCTGAGAAGTTGAAGCCCTAGAGGGAAGCCCCCATTTGCCGCATGCCGGGAAGAAGACCGCTCAATCGTCCTAGTCCTCGAACCCGCCGTGCAGGATCTCTCGCTTGCCGGCATGATTGGCCGGGCCGACGATCCCGTCCTGCTCCATGCGCTCCATGAGCGAGGCGGCGCGGTTGTAGCCGATCTGCAGACGGCGCTGGATGTAGCTCGTCGAGGCCTTCCTGTGTCGCAGTACGATGCCGACAGCCTGTTCGTAGGCATCAGCCGACGCAAGCCCGATATCCTCCTCGGCCGCCAGTTCATGAACCTCCATCTCTTCGGGCTCCTCGTCATCGGCCGTGACGGCATCGAGATAGACCGGTTCGCCCTGGCACTTGAGGTAGTTGACCACCTTCTCGACCTCCACGTCTGAGACAAACGGCCCGTGCACGCGCGTGATCCGCCCACCACCCGCCATGTACAGCATGTCGCCCTGGCCTAAGAGCTGCTCGGCGCCCATCTCGCCCAGGATCGTGCGGCTGTCGATCTTCGACGTGACCTGGAACGAGATCCGGGTGGGGAAGTTCGCCTTGATCGTGCCGGTGATCACGTCCACAGACGGCCGCTGCGTGGCCAGGATCACGTGAATGCCGGCAGCCCTGGCCATCTGGGCCAGGCGCTGGATGGCGCCCTCGATCTCCTTGCCGGCCACCATCATCAGGTCGGCCATCTCGTCGACGATCACCACGATGTACGGCAGCGCATCGAGCTCCATCACCTCGTCCTCGTACACCGCCTCGCCGGTCTCCCGGTCGAAGCCGGTCTGCACCGTGCGGGTGATGGTCTCGCCGCGGGCTTTGGCCTCCACCACGCGGGCGTTGAAGCCGTCGATGTTGCGCACGCCCAGCTTGGACATCTTGCGGTAGCGGTCCTCCATCTCGCGCACGGCCCATTTCAGCGCCACCACGGCCTTCTTCGGGTCGGTCACAACAGGGGTGAGCAGGTGCGGGATGCCGTCGTAGACGGAGAGCTCCAGCATCTTGGGGTCGACCATGATCAGCCGGCACTGCTCCGGCGTGAAGCGATACAGCAAGGACAGGATCATGGTGTTGATTGCGACGGACTTGCCCGAGCCGGTGGTGCCGGCCACCAGCAGGTGCGGCATGCGGGCGAGATCGGCGATCACCGGCTCGCCGCCGATGGTCTTGCCGAGGCACAGCGGGAGCTTCTGGGTCGATGCCTTGAAGTCGGCGGCTTCGAGCATCTCGCGCAAATAGACAGTTTCGCGGACCTCGTTCGGCAGCTCGATACCAATGGCATTACGTCCCGGAATCACAGCCACGCGGGCGGAGACCGCACTCATGGAGCGGGCGATATCCTCCGAGAGCGCAATGACGCGGGAGGATTTGACGCCGGGCGCGGGCTCCAGCTCATAGAGCGTGACCACCGGGCCCGGATGGACATGAATAACCTCGCCCTTCACGCCGAAGTCACGAATGACCTTTTCGACCCTACCCGCTCTTTCCTCGAGAATGTCCTCGGTGAGGACGGGCCCGTTGGGTTCCGGCGGCCGTCCGAGCAGCTCAATACCAGGCAGTTCGTAGGCACGGAACTTGGAACGTTCAGGCGTAACAGGCGCAGGAAGGAGCGTGACCTCGTCGCCGGCCAGAGGCGAAACCTCGTCGGGTTTATATGAGGCAGTCTCCGCGTGCTCGACTGCATTGACCTCTGGATCCCACACCTCTTCTGCGACGCAGGACTCGTCCGACTCAAGACCGGTCGCACCTTGGCTCTCAATAACCTCTACGTGCTCTACGTCTGGGTTTTCAGCCGCCGCTTCGACAGGCTCCAAGGGCGCGTCCTGGACGGCCTCGACGCGGTCCAAAGCCTCTTCCTTTACTTCGGTCGGAGCAAGATCCTCCACATGATCAACCGCTTCCGGGGCGACTGCTTCGATGGCTAGTGCAGGAGCGATAGAACCTGGAGCCTCCTGGATCTCGACTTTGCGCAAGCCCGAGACGGGGGCGACAAGCTCGCCATAAAGGCCAAGGTAGCCGAGGTCGAGATCCTCGACAGGCACTTGAGCCGCCTCGGGACCAGCCGTCAGTTCGGCTACAGCAGGGGCCTCGTTCACCTCCACGGCTTCGATGGCCTCGATCGACTCCGCTGCCTCGATGCCTTTCTCAGTTTTCCGTACCGGCGCGCCTTCCGCAATGGCTGCATGCCGTTCCGTCCTGGAGGCCTGCACGTACCTAACATCTTGGAGTTCCGCAGCCGCATTAGGCTCCACTGGCTGCCCCTGATCCTCGTCTGGCAACGAAAGCAGAGGACGCTTCACGGAGACGTCGATGCGGTACAGTGTGGCCTGGAAGGCGGAGGGCATGAACATCGCCATCTGTGGCAGAAGGAGGGAGACCACCGGGGGTTCAGCATGGGGCAGGGGATCCGCGCCAATCGCCTCTGGAACGATTTGAGCGGCCTCTGCCATCCTCGCATCGACTTTCTCGGACATCACTGCCTCGACAGCTGCAACCTCCCGAACGGCGGCCTGCGGCGGAGCCGCCGCGATGGGAGGCGGGTTGGTTGCTCTGGGAGCAAAGGCGCCAAGGGGAGGAACCTCAAGAGCGGCACGTAGCTTTTCGATCCGCTTGTGGATTTCCTCCTTGGGCTTGTTCATCGCCACCTCAGCCAGCCGCCCCGCCTCCATCGGCTCACCGGTGGGCAGGTCAAAGACGTTCGTCTCCTGCGGCTTCCGGATGAGCTTGTCCGGCGTACGCGTGGACCGCACGCCGTGATCAATAGCGAAGGCTCTCCACCAGCCTGGCTCGGTCTGACCCATGGCCAACCACGGCTCCTCCCACTTGGTACTGGGGCTATTGTCAGCATCCTGAAAGAACGAGGCACCTCCTTCATGTTGCTTCTTCTGCAAGCTCTCATCTGTCCGGATCGAAGAGGGTAAATAGTCGTTCGGCATGAAGTGCTTACGCATGGATACAAACAGAGCTCATGAATTCAACGGTTGCGCCGTCTCGGCTGCCCGACACTCTGGACGACCCCAGTAAACACCAGGTTATTGCGTATGGTCAGGAGCACCCCCAGGCGACCCGCTTCCAAAGGTGGAACTTTCCTGCGGAGCATCCGTGAAGATGATGTTTCTGCTCTCTCACGCTTCGAACCTTGCACTCGGTCCGTCTCCTGCCGTTCTGTCGCAGAAGCCGGGGCTTTCGGGTGGAGTTGAACCGCTACGAAGATCCTTGTGGCCCGCGGCCTTCGGGACTGTTGAAGCCTCTCACACCCCACCGTGAGAGGCTTTTTCTTTATCCAAGCTGACGCGACGTGCTGATGGGAGCATCGCTCCAGAACGCCACGTCACCCGGTATGAGCTTTCCAGGTTACGGCAACAAGGCCGTTCTAAATCACTCGTGCATGCTTCGGTTCAAAGCCAGAGCCGCGACAGAATCGATAACAGAGCGCCGCCTGACCATGGCAGCGCTCTGTTATTTGCCTGTTGCAGCTTCAGGTCATTGGGCTGTCTTCTTCATCGGTTCACGAGGCTCTTGAGCGAGAGGCTCTGTCTCTGGAGGAAGGGCGGTTTCTTTTGCTGCCTTCAGGAGGCCTGACGTCTCAAGTGAACGGCTGAGAGCAACAATGACGTCGTCAGCAGCCGACGTGTTGGTTGCTTTGCTAGCTGGCCGGGACTGATCCAGCATATCGAGCACCGCTTCGACCTGCTGGCTGGAGAGCGGCACGTCAGAGGCCGAATGCAGGCCATTCAACGCAATATAGCGCCACTCATACGTGAACTCACTGGTCACCTCGGGTCCAAACCAAGTTGGAACCTGAAAGGCCTCTGCCTGCTGGGAATCAGCAAACTCAACAGTGATAAGATCAAGGCTGCTGGGATAAACAACACGATCAAGCTGTATCCTGTGGCTCAGTCCGCTTTGAGAAGGCAGATGGAGGCGATCATAGGAGATCTGCCCGATGCAGAGGCTAAACAGCGCCTCAGCATGCTCCTGTGGCAGCGGGGCTAATCTTTCTACTACGTCCCCTGCTGGATCCTGTGCTGACAAGACAAAGTGAGCTTGACCAGCTTCCAGGCGGATGAACTGGTCTTTGCCAGGCTGGGACGAGAGATGGCCCTCAACGATCTGACGGTCGACTCCTCGCTCTCTCGCAATGAGGCGAGCGATGCACGGAGAAACAAGGAAGCATCGAGCATTCTTCATCGGAGTACCTGCAAAAAATATGACTATGAAACGCAGGGCACATGGTCTGCTCGAACCTGTTTACAATTGTTTACCATAGCAGTTCAGAGATTGAGATCTGTCGCGCTCCAGTTGCTCAGTCAGCGGCGGTGCGTTCCTCCTCATTCAGTGGGTGGAGGTCGCGGACCATCTGATGGAGGCGGGAGGTGTCCAGATGGGTGTAGATCTGGGTGGTCTCGATACCGGCATGGCCGAGCAGCTCCTGCAGCACCCGCAGGTCGGTGCCGCCGGAATGCATGTGGGTGGCAAAGGCATGGCGCAGCACATGCGGTGACACCCGCTCGGGGCTGGAGAGCTCGGCCGTGACCGCTACCTCCTTGATCTCCAGCAGGGCGGCTTGGCGTGTCAGAGCCTTGGCTCCATTGCGCACCGAGTGGAACAGCCACGGCGAGGGCGCTCCGCCGGAACAGGCGCGAGCCAGCTTTTGCCAAAGGGCGAGGGCCTCGATCGCCCGCTCGTGCAGCGGTACGAGGCGCTGCTTGTCGCCCTTGCCACGCACCAGCAGCATCCGGGTGCCCGCAGGGGCGGCATCGGAGGGCAGCGACAGCGCCTCGCTGATGCGCATGCCGGAGGCATACAGCGTCTCGAACAAGGCAGCGCGCCGGGCATAGCCCGCCTGCCGGTAGAGGCCGACCGAGGGATCGGCCGCCAGCCGATGAGCCGTCTCCAGCAGCGCTTCGGTCTCGGCCACGGACAGGACGAAGGGCAGCTTGCGTGACCGCTTCATGGCCGCCAGATGAGCTGTGGGATCACGGGAGCCGAGTTCCTCGGCGATCAGGAACTTGTGCAGGCCACGCACGACCGTGATGCGGCGGGCGATGGTTGAGCCGGCATAGCCGCACCCGTCGACAGCGGCGATGTAGTCGCGGATCTGCTCCAGTCCGACCTCGTCCAGGCCGAGGCTGTTCTCATCGAGCCAGGCGAGGTAACAGTTGAGAGGTGCTGTCACATTAACCCGAGTATCAGAGGTCGGCGTGTAGACAAGCCGGTATGAGCAAGCCCGTCAGCTACAAACACCATCGCTTTCCGCCCGAGATCATCGCTCATGCGGTCTGGTTGTACTTCCGGTTTCCTCTGAGCCTGCGGCTGATCGAGGAGATGTTGCTTGAGCGCGGCATCGTTGTGTCCTATGAGACGGTGCGCCGCTGAGCCCTGAAGTTCGGGCTCACGTACGCTCGCCGCCTCAGGCGCAAGAGGCCAAACCATCGCGACATCTGGCACTTGGATGAGGTTGTAGTCACGATCTCTGGCCAGAAGCACTGGCTCTGGCGCGCCGTTGATCAGGACGGATACGTACTCGATGAGGTCGTGCAGACGCGCCGCGACACCAAGGCCGCCAAGCGCTTGCTGAAACGTCTGTTGCGCAGGCAGGGCTGCCCTCCACGACAGATGATCACCGACAAGCTCGGATCTTATGCTGCGGCCCGGCGGCAGATCATGCCACAAGTCGAGCACCGCTCGCACAAAGGGCTCAACAACCGGGCAGAGAATTCGCATCTGCCGTTCCGCCGGCGAGAGCGGGCGATGCAGGGCTTTCGATCGTCCAGGCACCTGCAGCGGTTCGTCAGTGTCTTCTCTGCCGTCCGCAATCTCTTCGTTCCACCCGGCTCCCGCCGCTCTGCTCGCGCTACCCACCTTCACCGCCTCAACGCCATGGTGGAATGGAAGTCTGCGGCCAACATTCCTGCTTGAGCCTATCCGGCGACTAAGGTGGCCTTAATGCGCCTGATGCTGTTTAATGTGACAACACCGCCCCCAGACACTGCGCTCCACATTATCGTTCACCTGCAAATACAGTCTTCTGGTCTCGCTTCATGTCAACAGCGGCCCACCGGCGGGGCAGGGATCGCGATCCACAATATGTAACTCGCAGAACACCCTTCATATCACTGGGCAGTTGGAACCAGATTGCGATGAAAAAACCCTGCCCGTTGCGGGGCAGGGTTGAGTTCTTCTCCTCGCCTTCGGGCGCTCACCCGAAAACATGACCAGTAGGGCATGCGGCCGCTGTTGAGTCAAATCGAGCAATGTATTCGCAAGATTTTAGGCATGTATTCACGACAGCGAGGCTGACGCAAAACTGTAAATCTGCGCGGTGTTGTATCTTTGCTATAGTCATTCTTGGCTATAGCCCCATACTCTGCCCGTGTGGCTCATCGCCCATAGGGGATTGCTCATGAAAACCCGTCTTCTTAATTTGCTGGCCGCAACGGCCATCTCAACGGCGGCTGTGTCTGCCGCGTCCGCAGCCGATCTTCCGATGCGTGCGGCTCCTCCGGCGCCAATCATTGCGGCGGCTCCGGTCTTCACCTGGACCGGCTTCTACGTCGGTGGCAACCTCGGTTGGGGCTGGCGTGACGACGACGATGAAGCCGTGATCCTGACCGGCCCCGGCATTCCAACCGGCCTGGTAGGAGGCACGCTGAACTTCGGCAATGGGGACGACGGCAACTTCCTCGGCGGCGGCCAGATCGGCTACAACTACCAGATCGGCTCGTTCGTGATCGGTGTCGAGGCCGACATCCAGGCGATCGCGACCGACGACAACGATGCGGTGTTCATCCCGGGCCCCGGGTTCGCTCCTGGAGCGACGTTTGTGCCCGGCGAGTTCGAGGACTCGGCTGATTGGTTCGGCACGGTGCGCCTGCGTGCCGGTGTCGCCGTCAACCAGTTCCTGATCTACGCCACGGGTGGTCTGGCCTACACCGAGGACAACACCGGCTGGACGGCCGGTGGTGGTGTCGAGTGGGCTCTGCCGGTGAACTGGTTCGGCTCCTCAGCCGTCACCGTTGGTCTGGAAGGTCTGTGGGTCAGCATCGATCAAGACGATGATAACGACGGCCCAATCGGGACCTTTACGCCGGCTGGCGGAGCGCCGGTCAATGTGTTCCTGCCGCAGAACAATGACGAGCAGGACTTCTTCGTGGCGCGCGCCAAGCTGAACTTCAAGTTCGGCACCTACTAAGATCACCGTATCTACAGCAGGTGAAGAGGCTCGGGGCAACCGGGCCTTTTTTGTTGCTTGCAGCGCAAAGACTGATGCGGATTTGAAGGCTGCGCCGTGGGATGATCCTGCTGCGGAGAACGGCTCCGATCAAAAGCAGAGCGTTTCACATGAAGCTTCGTATCTTGAGCCCCGGAGAGTCACCAAGACTCAATACCAGTTCGGTCAGTTCTGTGCCGATGGCGGAGGGCTTAGAGCAGCAATGGATGTGCTCCTGGGCGGTAACGCAACAAGCGCGTTCAACAAGTCTTCACGGCGGGTAGGCTTTTCAAGCCACGGCACCTCTTGCAGTTCGGTTGGAACCCCAAGATGTCGGGCGTATCCCGAGTAAACGATGAACGGAACGCCGCGACTATGAAGCTCGCCTGCGACCTGTGTTGCTGGGCCATCCCTGAGCATGAAATCCAAGATGGCGAGTTCGGGTGTGTTGTCCTTCAGCCATGCTTGTGCTTGCGCAATTGAGGTCAACGTATGCACCGCAAAGCCGACATCCTCAAAATAAGCCTCTAAGGACATGGCGATGAGGGCCTGATCCTCGATGATCACGCAGTAGGGCTGAACAGATGTGTGTGCAATCATGGTGGACATGGGTTCCACTGGTGCGTTGGCCATTCTGACGGCTCCTTGCGCCGGAGGGCAGTCGTAGCGCGATGCCATGGCTGGAGCGCCGAAGTGGCGCTCCAGCCAATCCTATTAGTTGGTTTACGGGAGGATCACGCTGTCGATGACGTGGATTACGCCGTTCGTTGCGGTGATGTCGGTGGCAGTGACCTTGGCGTCGTTGATCATGACCCCGCCGCCCTTGGTGCTCACCATCAACATCTTACCGTTGACCGTCTTGGCTTCTTGCACCTTGCCAACGTCAGCCGCCATCACGCGTCCGGGGACCACGTGATAGGTCAGGATGGCGGTCAGCTTGTCTTTGTTCTCCGGCTTCAGCAGGTCCTCGACCGTTCCGGCAGGCAACTTGGCGAATGCCGCGTCAGTCGGAGCGAAGACGGTGAAAGGCCCTGCACCTTTGAGGGTGCTCACGAGACCGGCTCCACCCAGCGCAGCCGCCAGAGTCTTGAACTGGCCCGCCGCGACGGCTGTATCAACGATGTCCTGTTCAGCTGCGTGGGCAGCGGTTGCCCCGCCAGCCGCCACACCAAGCGTAGCTATTGCGGCGAAAGCCAGATTTGCAATCTCGAATTTCATGGCTCGTGCTCCTATGCGTGGGTTTGGACGGTCCCTTGCGGCAACCGATGAGACCACCACGATGGCTCTCAGGAGTTGAACGTGGATCAAATTGATTTTCTTACAACTCACTATTTCGTGTGGCGAATATTGATTATCGCCCTGGTAAAACATATGGGTATTCAGTTGATCCTGAAGAAAATGGAGTGCGGCCATGCTGTCGGATACCCTCACTGCTGGGCTGGAGCGGTACAGGATCGGTGCCAAAATCCGAACGCTCCGCTTGAAGAAGAAGCTCGGCCTCGTGCAGCTTGGGGAGCACACCGGCCTCTCACCCGCCATGCTCTCGAAGATTGAGCGTGGTCAGCTTTTTCCTACGCTGCCGACGCTGCTGCGCATTGCCATGGTGTTCGGCGTCGGGCTGGAGCACTTCTTTGTTGAGGCATCGGAGCGGCCAACCATTGCAGTTGTCCGGAAGAAGGATCGGCTCCGCCTGCCAGATCAGGCTGGGGACGCTATCCCGTCTTACTTCTTTGAGAGCCTCGACTTTCCGGTCACCGACCGCAAACTTCAGGCATTCTATGCAGAGTTCCCCTCGCGATCAGACGCGTCTGAGGCGCACCAGCACGCTGGAGCGGAACTGATCTATGTGCTCAAGGGACGGCTTGCTGTCGGCATTGCTGGAGATGATGTCGTTCTGGAGAAAGGCGATGCCATGTATTTCGATTCGGGTGCGCCGCACAGCTATCGGGGAGAGGGCACCTCCGAATGCTCAGCAATTGTGGTAACGGTGCCCAAGTAGGTTTATTGGCCGCTCAAATTCGCTGTATCACTGACTCGTCAGATGACGGAGCCTTCCCAAATGAACCGCGCCGAGTTTTCTGGGCCCGAGGTCTGATTGAGGTGAGAACACCTGACGCTCCTGAACGACAGGAAGACTTCAGAAACGGACTCATGCAGACCTTCACCGAACCACGCGCTCCTGCTGAGACAATCCGATCTGTAAGTGCAAGTCCGGGCATGGATGATTGTGGCAGTTCTATGGAATCTCGATTCCAAGATGACCGATGGAGGACTATCATCGGTTCTGCGGATCGTGCGCTTTCGCGATGGCTTGCCCACGGCGGAAGGGCGGGGTCCGAACGGTTCCGTTGCAAACCCTGACATAGGTCGCACGCGAACGGGAACGGGCCTCAGGTTAGGCGGCCGTTCTGAAGAAAGCTGCAATGAAGTCGCGCTGCGTGCCCATGTCATTCGCTGGGGCACGGACAACCTGTCCTTTGCGGATCATCGCCATGGCCTCGTAGCCCGTGACTGTCCGTGAGGCTGTCATGAAGCTCTTGAACCCCAGCCCGGTTCTGACTAACCGCTTGATGCGACGGTGATCCTGCTCGACAATGTTATTCAGAAATTTCACCTGCCGTAGTTTGGCGAAACGCCAGAGCTCTCCGGCACGTTTCATAGCCTTCGTCGCGATTGGATAGGCGGCGTTCTTGTCGACCGTAATGGTTCGCGGATTAACGGTGTGTGGCTGCCCTAACGCCTTGCGGAAGAACCGCCGGGCCGCCACCGCATCCCGTTTGGGCGAGAGCAGGAAATCAACGGTCTGCCCGGAAGCATCGACAGCGCGGTAGAGATAAACCCATTCTCCCTTCACCCGAATGTATGTTTCGTCCACGCGCCAGGAGCCGTTCGTCATGCGGACATGCCGACGGATGCGTTTGTCCAGTTCCGGTGCGTAGGCCTGGATCCAGCGAAACAGGGTATTGTGGTCGACGTGGACACCACGGTCGCAGAGCATGTGCTCGAGGTCGCGATAGCTGATAGGGAACTGCAGGTACCAGCGCACCGCCCACAGAATGATCTCCGCCGTGAATTGCCGACCCTTGAACGGGTTCTTGTTACCTTGCATCACCGCCAACCCCTCTCAGCTTCCTCCTGTCGTAGCTCAGGCCGGGAAAGCTTCAAAGCTGCAACAGAACCCGGCCAGGAGAAGCGGATCGGGATCAGCATCCTGCACCATCGCTTCGACTTCGGGTTTGGCTTCGAGCAGCCGATGCCATCCGATCTTATCGTCGAGGACATCGATGGCATTCCAGCCTGTATCGTTCGCGATGACGAGAGCTCGCAAGGTGTCGCGGAACAGGCGCAGCGCCTTGGTAGTCTCTTGCCTCGTATCGGCGTACTTCTGTTTGCGGCGCATGTTAGCTCGCGCGAAGAGCCGGCCGATCAGCTTGTTGAACATCGTGATCGCTTTGTCGGTCAACCGTTCCCCGAGTGAGATCAGTTGCGCAACGATCGTAGCTCGCCGCCGCTTGGCGTTGAAGTCGGCCACGAGCTACGCTGGTGCGGCGTCACCCTCACGGACGATTTGGGTCCAGCGCTCAGGATGGATCCGCTCACGCCGCTGCGGATCCACGATCATAGAGCGGATGAAGGCGAGACGGTCCATGAGGCCGATCAGATTCTCGGAGCCGGGTGCATCCAGCGCCGTGCGCAGCCAGCTGAACCCGGTCTGCTGGATCGCTGGATCGACCGTTAGAAGGGCATCAAGGCTGTCGAGCTGATCCGCCGACAATCCCTCCAGCATTGCAGCTTCGGCTCGCTGGCGGGCAATGGCGCGGCCAGCGATGCCGATCGTTTCGAGCGCACCGTCCGGCAACAGCAGGGCACCGCGTTCCCGGAACGCATTGACGACGGCGGTTGCGATCGGCAGTCCCTGATCTGTTGCCATGGCCGCATTGATCGCAGCTGTCAGAGCCGCACGCCGATCCTCGCGTGTCGCAGTCCGGACGCCCAGATACTGCGTCAGGCGGCGACTGTGATCGAAACGGGTGTGATAGCGACGGGAGTAGAGGGCAAAGACACCGGGGTCGACCTCCAGTTGCTCGGCCACGTAGGCCACCATGGCGGCGGGTGGGCTCTCGTCGACCCCGAGGATCCGGCCAGGATAGCGCATGAGGCAGAGCTGGACCGCGTAGCCGAGCTGATTGTGGGCCCGCCTTCGGACCTCAGCCTGGAGGCGATCCTGCGGCGACAGAGTGTAGTGCCGGATCAGGCTGGCCTCGTCGTCTGGAATGCCAAGCAGCGCCTGACGCTCCTCAGGGCTCAGAAGCTTCCGGCGTGTCATCCTTCATCCCCCGCGCTTGTTGCCCACCGCTTCCGTGGCCTGGAGCAAAGGTGCGGGATCTTTCTGCTCGGTACAGCCGGCGCTTGATCTGTCCACACATTACGTTCTGAATAGAGTTACCATGATGGTTTAGAGGAACTGTCTGATCTTGGTTGGTCAAACGGGGAGGGGGCGCGTAGCCCGAACAGAGGGGAGTTCCTGGTCCGTTCTAGCTTAGCGTGTGTTTGGAAGCAGTTCTTGTTCCAACCCCTAATATTCAAGCCAATCAGCCTCCGGAAAACTCGGCGCGGTTCACTACCCGACGTTCCGACTTCTGGCGGAGACCGGACTTAAGAACTACAGCTTCGATGCCTGAATTGCGATGATCGGCCCTGCTGGTCTGCCGAAGCTGATTGTTGATCAACTTTCCCTTCAGGCCAAGGCAGCTCTCGAGACCCAGAAAGTGAAAGAGTACTTTGCCACTCAGTGCGTAACAATCATCGGAAGCGATCCTGCGACAGCCGAAAAGTTCTTTCAGGCGGACCTGGAGAAGCACCAGAATCTCGTCACCGCCTCGGGCGCAAAACTAGAGTAGGCAGCCACGCGCTAGAAGCTCCTTGAGCTGCAGTGACAGTCCATCCTCACTGGCGGGCGTTGTCATGTCTGGATGGCGCCCGTTTGGCAATGTGATTGTTGTTGACGTTTCGGCCTAGCGGGGCGGGTGCAGTCA
>NZ_JACXAB010000038.1 GCF_014699075.1 Microvirga sp.
CACGTCCTGGTTGGCCGACAGGTATGCATTGGTCGAGAAGAAGGCGTTCGGATCCCGGCCCTCACGCCAGCCATACGCCGCGTAATGATCATCCGCATCAATGCCGGCATTCCACACGTTCACGTTCTGAGCGTAATAGAACAAGTCGCTCACGGATGCATTGCCATCATCCTCGTTTACCGTTCCGTCAGCGAATTGGAAGTGTTTAAAACCAGAGAGCGCAAAGTGCTGCCCCCCGGGACCATTGATGACCACCTCAGGTCCATTGAAGCTAAAGGTAGCCTCGCTGAGCCTGAAATCGAACACTTGTGTGTCTTCCTTGACATCGGTGATGGCAAGCCTGAACTCGGGCGAGGTGACCTCACCCTGGCCTGCTGTGTCGGTCGCTTTCACCTGAGCAGCGTACGATTGCTTGACCTCGTAGTCCGCCCCGCCCTTGAACCAAAGCTCGCTACCACGGATCTCGAAGGCTCCGGCATCAGACCCAACCAGCGATAAATTGTTCGCACCCAGACCGTCATCGGTCGTCACAATGTCCGCCACCTTGACGGCGGAGCCGTTTTCCGCCGTCTGTCCCACCGGGTTTACCAACGCAACCGCCGTGGGGGCTTGGTTCTGCCCTTCGGCCACGTTGGTCAGATTGACGGTGATCATCTTCTTGGTGGTGTAGAGACCATCCGACACCGACACTTCGACCTGATAGCTCGTCTTTCCGGCCTCATAGTCCGGAGCCGTCTTGAACACCAGATTGCCGCCATCAATGCGGAACAGGTCCGCATCGGCCCCACCGGAGAGGGAGAAAGTAGCCGGTGTGGATCCTGCATCCGCGTCAGTCGCGGCAAGGACGGCAACGAGCATCTGGTTTTCCGCGACTGCATGGACATTGGCCGTTGTGATCACCGGAGCATTGTCGTTCACGTTGCTGATGGCGAGTCTGAACTCGGCCGAAGTGACCTCACCCTGGCCAGCACTGTCACTGACCTTCACCTGAACAGCATAGGACGGCTTGGCCTCGTAATCGGCTCCGCCCTTGAACCACAGCTCGCTGCCGCGGATCTCGAAGGCTCCGGCGTCCGCTCCAACCAGCGCCAGCAGGTTCGTACCAAGGCCGTCATCGGTGGTCGCAATATCCGCCACCTTCACGGCTAAGCCGTTCTCCGGCGTCTGCGCTAGCTGGTTCACCAAGGCCACCGCTGTCGGCGCCTGGTTCTGACCAGTCGCCGGAGCAAGTCTCACACCAGTGACATCCGTAGAAGCAAGTGATGTCACACCCTTAAGGCTGAATTGTTCTGACATGCCATCCGTGTCGGTCACACGCCAGACGTTCCCTCCCGCATAGGCCAGGGTTGCCTGGTCCGAGAAGCCGACGAACTCGAGCTTGTCGAGCGCGCCGTTCCCCTTGAAGTCAAAGATCGTATCTCCGCTTACCTCACCCTTGCGCAAGCGGAACGTATCGTTGCCCAGCCCACCGTAAAGCTCGTCGGCGCTGGCGCCACCATCAAGGGTGTCGTTGCCGTCCTGACCATAGAGCTTGTTGTTGCCTTTATTACCACTGATCTCATTGTCCAGATTGTTGCCGACGCCTGAGACGGCAGAGATGCCGGTCGTAGGATTGTCAATAAGAACGAGTTTTTCTACGTTCGCGGCGAGAGGCTTTTCGGCCACGATGGAGATAGAGCTGATGATTGTATCAGTTCCTGCTCCAGCCGCTTCGACGACAATGTCGCCTGTGTGATCAACATAGTAGGTGTCGTCGCCGAGGCCGCCGGTGATCGTGTCAGCTCCGCCACGCCCATCGAAGATGTTGTTGCCGGCGTTGCCGTTCAAGACGTTGGCGCCCGTGTTTCCTGTGGCGCTCAGGTTCGCCGTTCCCGCAAGCGTGAGTTCCTCGACTTCATCGGCGAGCGTATAGCTGACGCTGCTGAAGACACGGTCGTAACCTCCCAGGCCGCCATCAGCCCTCTCCGTGATCAAGTCACCAGTTTCGTCGACGATATAGATGTCATCGCCATCGCCACCGACCATTGAGTCGGCGCCAACACCGCCGTCCAGAGAGTCGTTGCCAGCGCCGCCCTTCAGCGTGTCGTTTCCTCCAGCACCGATGATCGTGTCCGCTCCGCCAAGACCTTCGAGAGTATTCGCAGCATCATTGCCGGTTACAACGTTGTTGAGTTCATTCCCGTAGCCGTTGATCGCAGCGATCCCCGTCAATGTCAGCTTTTCGACGTTGGCCGAGAGAATGTGCTTGGCTGAGGCGAAGACATGATCCGTACCCTCATTGGGATTCTCGGTAACGACATCGCCGTCCTTGTTGACATAGTAGGTGTCGTCGCCCTTACCGCCCGCCAAGGTGTCGACGCCAGCAGAGCCGGTGAGCGTATCGGGACCATCAGTGGCTACACCGCCAATCGCGTTGCCTGTGATTACCGTTCCTGTCGATCCCCCGTCCGTGTTTGTGGGCTCCTCCCGGATTGCATAACGCGCATCCTCCGGGTTGATGATGTTGTTCAGGACCTGTGTGCCAGTCGAGTAGTAATTTTTGACCGGATTTGTTGTGGGATCATCGTCAGGGTTACCGTCCGGGTAGTCCTCTCGCAGCCGGATTTGGACCTCGTCGAAAGCGCCTTTCCTTTCCTGGGAGTTATTTGAAATTGAGCTCTTTTGAAGGATCGTATTGACTGAACCCTCAATTCGCACACCTTGGCGCATGTTGTCGTATATCTTAGCTCCGGTAATGGTTACATCGTCAGACAGCTTGACCAGAATACCCTCACGGGTGTTCCCATAATATTCGCCCCCGATGATCTGAACGTCCGTGACATGGGCAATTTCAGCCTCATCTCCGCGCTGAATATCGCCGCGTTGTACAACAATACCAGCGCCACCGGTCGCGCCCAGGCCGTTGTTATAGGCAGTGTTGTTTTCAAGAACGATGTCGGTCGAGGCATTCTGAATGTTGAAGCCGTGGCGGTCATTGTTGTAAGCGACGTTGTTCTTGTAGACACCGCCCACGACCCCGTCTGCTACGAAGCCGTCCTTGCCGTTATCGTGAGCGACGCAGTTTTCGATTACCACCTCGTAGGAAATTTCGTGCGGATTGAAGCCGTAGGCAGTGCACTCCTTAATCTCAACGCCTGAGAGGGTGATGTTGGTCTGCGTTTCACCTTCTTCCGCCTTCACGCCGCAGATGAATCCGGCCTGGTGATCCTTTAGAGGGTCTCCAGTGGTGTTATTGTCACGGTTGCCGTCAATCGTCAGACCGGAAACGGAGACGTTGGAGACATCTTCAAGGGCCGTACGCACGATGCCGTTGAGACGGGCATTGAAGTTGTCCACGAGCTGGATGACCGTCTTTCCCATGCCAGCACCGGTCAGAGCCACGCCCGAGAGCAGCTCGACGGCCCCCACAGACGGATTGCTCTGATCACCCGTCACAACGTAGGTGCCGACGGCCAACTGGACGACAACCTGCTCGGCGGATGGATTGGCTTTGAGGGCCTCTTGATAGGCTGCATTGGCTCTTTGGATGGCATCCTTGATGGCAGCCGTATCCTGCGCAGCATCACCGGTCGGAGCATCAACGATGATAATCTGTGGGGCCATGATCATTGTCCTTCTTGTACGTTGAATGCTACGTTGATTGCGGTCACCATCGCCCGAACAAGCGTCCGCTGCGGGCACTGTGAAGCTGGCGGTGCTTGGAGTAGGCGCTTCTTCAGAGAATGAGGCTCAGTCCCAAAGCCATGTTGGCGACCGTTGATGCCTCTGGCATTGCCACGACTCAGCCCCTCTCTTGGGACGTTCTCGCAAGATCTTATTCAATAACTTCGAATACATAGAAGCTTTTCGGGAATGGTTGCTCGCTGTTAGATACAAGATAGAGCTTATCGTCGGTCTTGTACTTAGCTATACTGTGTATCGTGACGGCAATTTCGATCTAACCCGCACTGATATTGAAAACGTTCTACCTACTTTGCAGTATAACCTCTGCCGCATTGGGCAAGCCATTTGGACAGGCCCACGAGGCCATTTGCGGCGAGGTAAAGAGCCAAAGCCGTCAATCCAGCGGCTCTACCATCGGCGACAAGTCAGCCGCTGATGGCTCTCCTCTGGGGAGAAAAAAGCAGCAGCAGTTATGCGTTAGTCGCCTGTCCAAACTGCTGAACTCGCTGCAAAAAATGGATCATACCCGCGAGCGCACTCATCTGCGTCTGGCTCCTCTTAGCCAGATTGACCGGCGGGTTAACTGCTCCTGCTATAATTTCGAGTTCCTTGCTTGGGCCTGACACGACCCAAGGCGCAACAACTCATGACGGTGACAGCCTTGTCCTGTTTGTCCTGCAGGCATGAAGACCAAAATAATTTCAGAATCGAAGCCTTCTTGACGTGGCTACGAGGTGAGGTGGCAAAATCGCCCTTGCACATATTTATGTAATAATGTATTATTAATCGTGTCTGGATCCGTGAACAGCTGATGTGCATCATCGGGACGAGACGCTTGGATCCTCAAGCCGCAGCAGCACGCTGAAGCGCTTATGGCACTTGGTGTCAGCACTCGGCGTAACCTGCCCGCGACGGCGCCCGACCGGCTGGACTGGTTCCGAGAGGTCAAACCGCTTCACATTCTCCAGAGAAACTACTAATGAGCAGCGATGCACACGCACAAGCCCTCTCTGACCAACTCTGAACGCCCCTAGCCACCGCAGCTTGAGCACTCGAAACGGATTTGACCTTAGTCGAGGATATCTTGAACAAACACCGGAGACTGCGCTCCTCTTCATGATGGGACCATCTCGACCCTAGACAGCCTTGGCTTCCGAATGGACGCACTAGGCTTGCTGGAGTTGAGCCTGCGGACGTAGCCCAGCGGGGCCTAGAAGACGGCGAGCAGGCGGTTGCCACAGCAACGACCAGCAACAGCCCTTGGTGTTACCATGTATATTCAAGCTCTAACCAACATCCATACAGTTCTGACGGGCGGAGTTCCGTTCGGCACTTACGGAATTCATAAAACACGATGATCAAACGAGCATTCTTGGACGTCTATGAAGGCCTAAAGCGCTGGGATCTCTGGGTTTTTCTCGGTTGGCATGATGTCAGGCAGCGCTATCGCCGTTCTTCCCTAGGGCCACTTTGGATCACACTTGCCACCCTTGTTACGATTGGCGGCATGTCACTGCTCTACGCTGGTCTGTTCAGGCAGGATCTAAGGAGCTTCTTGCCCCTCGTCGCATCGGGAATCGTAATATGGGGACTCATTGCAGGATGTGTCACCGAGGGGACCAGCGTATTTATATCATCGAGCGCGACGATTAAGCAGATTCCAGCGCCGCTCACGATCCATGTATTTAGAGTGGCATGGAATCAGTTTATCTATTTCTTACATAACTTTGTCCTTGTCATACTGGCACTTCTGATCACTGGCACCCCAGTCACGATGGCAAGCCTTCTGTTCATTCCAGCGCTGCTCTTATTGATTCTGAACTTGGGCTGGATGATCTTGCTTTTAGGAACCATCAGCGCTCGGTTTCGGGATGTGCCGCTCATCGTGCAATCCCTCCTTGGCGCATTGTTCATGATGACACCGATCCTCTGGCAAGCAAGTTTCCTGCCGCCAGCGCGCCAGTGGGTCGCATTTCTCAATCCATTCACATACTTGGTTGAGATTGTTCGCATACCACTTCTTGGGAACCAACCATCGCTTGTGGACTGGACAGTCGTCGGCGCTATGGCGATTGGAGGCTGGATTGCCGCCGCAACGCTATACGGCCGCTCTCACAAGAAAATCGCCTATTGGATCTAAGCGGCTTGTCCCAGGAGGGGCTCCGAAATATGGCATACGTTGAAGCGAAAGATCTCGGGGTGCGCTATCCCGTCCTCACTGCGTCAGCACGCTCATTGAAAAATCAGATCTTGTCCCGCACGACCGGCGGCCGGATCGCAGGAAGCAAAGCTCGCGCAGTTGAGGTCCAGGCCTTAAGTCAACTCAACTTTGTGTTTGAGCCCGGAGACCGGGTTGCTCTTATAGGCCATAACGGCAGTGGCAAGAGTACCCTCCTCAGGATCTTGGCCGGCATCTACCATCCCACAGAAGGGTATCTTGATCGCAGGGGCCGGGTCGCTGCCTTATTCGATGCCAGCTTCGGAATGGACATGGATTCAAGCGGATTTGAGAACATCGTGCTCCGTGGCAAATATCTCGGCATTTCCAATGCCGAGATCGACCGGCAGGTGGACGATATCGCTGCGTTCTCGGAGCTTGGTGATTTCCTCAAGATGCCACTGCGGACCTATTCCGCCGGAATGATCGCGCGCTTGGCCTTCTCGATTTCAACTTCCGTCGAGGCTGATATTCTCCTCATTGACGAGGGGCTCGGGGCCGGCGATGCGGCATTCATGGCAAAAGCCAACGGTCGCATGCAGCAGCTGATCGAGCGTTCCCGTATCGTCGCGTTCGCATCGCATGATCGGAACACGACGCTGGAATTCTGCACCCGAGGCTTGGTCTTGCAGAGTGGCAGGTTGTTGTATGATGGTCCGGTTCGTGGAGCATATGAGTTCTATGACGATATCATCGGAGCCAAAATCTCGTGGGATAGCATGGCACTCTGAGCAGCCGTTACCGGTCGTTCGAAGACAACACAGCTGCATTGGTGCAATGGATGTCTCTCACGTAGGAGTTCGATTGCCAGAACCGATCACGCCAGCCCCTGCTGCTGACCGAGTACCGCCGCCTCCGAGTGGTCCCTCCAGGGGCCCCATGGAGCCATACTGTCTGAACAAAGTTATAACTTGAATGCACCTTCCGCTACACAACGCAGCACGTGTTTGTTTCTTTGCGCACTTCGACAGCGAAGGGCACGTTGAAGATTATGTTCTTCGATATCTGAGAAAGCTGCGGCAGCTGGACTTTACGATCATTTTCATTACACCGTCCGCGATTGACAAGCATGCCAAGGACCTCCTCCTTCAGATATGTCACGATGTCATAACGCGCAGGAACGAAGGTTTGGATTTTGGCTCATGGGCCACAGCCTTCGCGAAATATGGAGATCAGCTGGCCGGGGATCTTCTGTTGGCCAATGATAGCGTGTATGGCCCGATTGGCGACCTGCACAACGCGCTTGATGTGCTGCTGAGCAACGATGCTGACTTCTACGGGTGGGTCGAGAGCCTTGATACGGCCAAGCATCTACAAAGCTGGTTCATGGTTTTCAAACCGCACGTCTACCGCAGTCAAGCTTTCCGCTCGGTCATGGCTCTTCCTTTTTCTCGTCTCACCAAGCGAGAGATCATTGAGCGCGCCGAAATCGGATTAACTACCGCGTTGGTGCAGGCAGGGTTTCGGTATTGCGCAGCCTATCGCGCCTCAGGGGCGGGTACGTTATCGAAACTGCATTCATTCAACCCATCCCATTTCCTTTGGCGCGAACTCGTAACAAGCGGGCGTGTTCCTTTTATCAAGGTTGAGTTGCTGCGCGACAACCCACTCAACGTCCCCGATGTCTATGCCTGGCAACCCGTTGTTTCTCAAATAGAGCCAGAGATAGTCCCGCTGATAAGGGACCATCTCACAAAAAAGAAAGCTATTTCTCTACAACCACGGGACGTTTCCCGGACCCAAACGCTCAAAGATAGGCTTCACACCCAGCCATTTTTCGCCCGCGATTATCTCTATACCCTGGATAACAGAACAGCAGCGATACTCTCAAATACAGTTGTTTTCCTTGCGCTCGCTTCAGCTCGAAGAATCGTTGGTGGCGTCCTCAAGGTCCTTGTGCGAAGCGGCCTAAGACGTCAGCGCGTGCGATAGAACGATCATCCAGCCTACCCGCTGCACAACCCGCTGGATACGTGTGGCGTCGCTGCCAGCCTGCGACACCAATCCAACACCATCCACGGGCCCTACCGCGTTTGGCTCACCTTCGATCCAAGCAATGGGTTGTGCACGATCTCTTGCCCGCGATTTCTCGACACTACCAAGCACCAAGCCCGATGGAAAGAACTCCCGACGGATTCGACCGGTGCTTAGCCAATCCTGACGCGGCGTCGGTCTGCTGGAGCATAAAGGTAGGTTCCGTCGCTGTTCTCGAAATCTCTACTGATAACGAGCTTCCCATCGGCCAATCGCGCTCCGGCGATCGTCTGACCTTTGGCTTTGACAAAGAGGCCGAAAAATCGTTCGAGTGCATGAGCTAGGGTACCGTCCATCTGGCCCGCTTCGTTCTCGAAAGCGTCCGCGAGGAATGGATGTGTCGCAATTGGCAGGAATGAGGACACCCGGCCGGCAAACATGCTTCCAGCTGCGAAGTGAAAGTCCTCTTCTGGCGGCCGTACATCAAACTCGCGGCACAAGCGACGCAACCACGCGATATTTCCGGCTCCTCCTATATAACTGTAGGCGTTCAACAAATGCGTTTCGCCCGCCACGAGTGCAATTTCAGCATTCTCGTCCAGGAACTTCTGCAGCTGCTGCTCGCGCAACAACTCAAGCAAAGGGCCGATGAGCGATGATCTCCACTCATCACCATCGAGGCGGTGTGTGCTCTTTTTGGTGTGGACTTTCACAAAGTAGGAGTAACCATATGCCCGAACCGTCTGGAGTACACCTAAGAATGGGCGAATATCGCGTCCCCAGTTCGGATAGAAGTAAAGCCGGGGATTCTGAAGATTCTTGGCGATCACCGAGAGAAGCGCTGCAGGTGGATCTTCGGGAAGAGTGATGAAGATGTCCTCGCGCGCCTCTTCCGGAATGGATGCAAGCAGTTCCTCAAGCGCGTCCGGATAGAAGGCATGAATGATGCTAGCGACTCGGGTTTTTGATTTAACTTTCTCAGGTGCCAAGCTTGTCCGAGCCTGCGCAGGAGCTTCGTTTCCTAAGGAGACCGTCTGCAGCGGGAGATGAGGTCTCAGCGCCTCTGCGCTCATCTGCAGAAACGCATGCCCGTATCGTTGGTCGGGCTCGAGATGAGCACCGCCGGCCCAATCATTCCATGCATTGATAAAGACGAGGCTTTCTCCGTCCACAGGTTTATCGACGGCGTGGAGCACCGCCTCAGCCAGCCAGTACCCATAAAGCCGCGGTTCAGTTCTGATAAAGCAATGGCCCTGTCCGCCATGGCGCGCAGTATCGTCCTTTCCAGGGAATACTGAAGGAATGACAGGGCACTCGTAGCTTGCGAGCTGCCGTCTTGCCGGAGCGATAATGCGGATGTACTCGTCCACTCGCCCGGTAAAACTGCTGCTGAATGGGACTATTGTGTCTGTAATCTCATCAGTCACAATGCCATGCGGAGGGCAATCGAGGACCGCATCCAGCCCAAGTTGCACTGGGTGAGTGTTCGGGTTGAAATTGGCTGGCCCCACCAGAAACAGGTCTGTGCCTATCCTCTCTTGAGCACGCTTGCGCCAGTGCTCCAGTGTCGCGCGACTGTCAGGCACAAGTCCAATTTGTTGCAGGACGATAATCGGCCGACCTCCAACCCGAAGGTAACGGGGGTCGTCCATATACCGGAGCGCATCATCGATGTATCGCGTCGCGCTCTGCAACGACAGAACCGGATCAACATGCGCCTCGGGGCGAGACCTGTCCCCACTCCAGCATAGACAGAATTTGAAATCGATGTCCTTGCGGCGGTAGAGAATGTCGAGCGGCCGCCCAAACAATCGCCTGCCCTCCGCGGACCAGTGGTCAACGATGCAGAAACCACCGATTCCGTGCCGCCTTGCGAGTTCAACCTGCTGCTCGATTACCTGCTCATTTCGAAGATCATAGAACCCGAGATCAGCCGGCAGATGAGGCTGGTAATGTCCAGGGAACTGCGGCTTGGCCTGAACCACACTGATCCACTCGGTCCCGCCCCTACCCCAGCGTTTGTCATTGTCGGGATCAGAATAGAGCTGCGGAAGGTAGAACGCTATCAAGCTGACCGGTGCCGATAGCGGGTCAAATTTTGGGTAGTCTGCAGTACGAAACTCCCGGTCTCGCGCATTGCGGTCACTCCGGTCGAGCTGCGCGAGATACTCCAGGCCCGCCAAACGAACTCTTTCGTTCACTTCAGCTCCCCTGCCGACGAGAAAAACAGAGCAGTTTTGCGAACGATCTTCCGCAGCCATGGCATCCGAGAGAAGGTACCACGGACCCGGCCTAAGGCACGCCAGCTGGTGCTGGCCTCAATGGTGCGTAGCCTCTCGGAGAGCAGCATACGCTCCTGCTCATTGGTCTCCAGCGCCTGCGACAAGGAAGCCGCTTTCTGCTCCGAGCGTTCGAGTTGCTCGACCGTCCTACCGTGCTCTTGCATCAGGTTCGTCAGAACACGCTTTAAAATCCCAAGCTCTCTTTCAGAGGCAGAAATCTCAGCACCACTGATCCCATCTTGGCTCTTTCCTGGGGAGCTATGCCCATTCCGGGCTATCCGGGCTTCAGTTAGCAGTTCCAAGAATGCTGCAAGTATTCCCGTGTTGATCTCGGGGGCATTGAGAATTCGGCCCATCAGAGCCTCTTCCTCCCCTTCGTTTGCGGCTGCGATGGCCGCACAAGGGATCTCAATATCCGCTGTTGGGGCATAACTGCTACAAACAGCAAGGAACTCAGTCGGACGGATCGGTCTGGCCCACTCGCGGCCTGACACGGAGTCGATGTGAGCAAACCGCAGAGACGCTGAAGTACTATCCAGGACGATGGAAGTGCCGGCTGTTAGCGGAGCCATTGCGGAGGCCGATGCCGAGGTTTGACCGAACATCCGCACGTGCGGAAAGCTCTGTCGAAGGAGGTTCTCTAATCTCTGATGGTCGAGCTCAGAGGTGAGACACGGATTTTGGTCGCTGATCGCCCGTGAGGACGCCTCTGGACTAGGTGTAGAGATCAAGAGCATGCCGTCGTCTTTGAGAACACGCCGCAGCTCTTGGACTGCCTGCTCGGCATCGGGTGCCTGTCCGTCCGTTCCAAACCACGTGACGAGGTCAAACGTCTCATCCGGGAAGGGAAGCTCCCGAATCTCCCCAACCTTGAACTCAACATTGCCGAACCCTGCATATTGCTGTTGTGCGTGAAGGACAGCAGCCTCCGACCGCTCCATGGCGGTGACACGTCGCGCCACCCTTCCAAGAATGGCCGAGCCATACCCCCCGCCGCTTGCGACATCCAGAACGAGCTTGTCCTTCGCAAATCGCTCAGCAACAAAGTATCGGAGCATATACCCAGCTCCGATCCTGCCGCTCATGCTTGGCAGATATTGCCCGCCGGCATTCGGCGGCCGTGCCACGTCGTTTGTCTCGAGAGGGGCCGACACGTCGGAACTCTTTATTGTCAAGGTTGTGATTGGGGCTTGGGGCCTTTCGGTACAACATCAATCGCGTCATGTCGAGGAATGCGCCCGGTTCCTGGAAGTCGCCTCAGGCCTCCCGAAGCATCGGGAATTGTCTTCGTTAATGGTAGATAGAGGCCTCTCTTAGGACATTCCCATACCCCAACTGAGAAGAGACTGTGCACCGCACGGCCCGTTCCGCACCTCGCACAACATGCGCCGGGAGACCTGAACCAGCAGAGGCCCTGAAATGCATGCCTTCACATTTGCTCGACAAATCTTTAAGGAGCAGACAGGCCGCAAGGACGGATGAGAGAACAACAGTTGTTGTCGGCCCATTGTACCGTCTAGTAAGAGACCAACTCTTCTTGGCGGACGGCATGAGTGCCGAGGTTGGGGACCTTAATCTGCATAGGGCTGAACTCTGACTTAGCTGGTTGGTACGGATTATTTTCTATGCGGCAAATAGTGCAACTCCTTTCAAAGCCAAAGCGATTGGCTGCCCTTTCCCACCACGCTCTGGGAATCGTTCAATCGAGGGCGCAGGAGGTCGGGTGGGCTGATACGGCCCTGAAAATCGTGAGTGCGCCCTGGCGGCATGGCCTTCGAACTCTGGCCTCTTACGTTTACCAAGGACATGCTGCGTCCCAGCAGGTACGATACGCGATCTACGATACGGCACCGACGAGGAAGGCTCACGCGGTTCTGGAGCCACGCGTCCTCATCGTCGCGGAACTGAGTCTGCCTCAGTGCACAAAGTACCGGATCCGGCAGAAACAGCGACATTTCGAAGCGATTGGCATTCCTTGCATGGTTCTGGATTGGGGTGACACGCGGGCCATCCGTGATTCCCTGCAAACCCACCCGATTGTGATCTTTTACCGCGTGCCGGGCTATCCGGAGTCTCTCGCCCTCATCAACGAAGCCAAGCGCTTGGGAGCCGCCACGTTCTGGGAGGTTGATGACCTTATTTTTGATACCGAGGTGTACGAGCAAAACCGAAATGTCCAGGTACTTGATCCCGACCTGAAGCGCCTCGTTCTTTCGGGTGTCCCGCTGTTCCGGGCCGCTCTTCAGGCATGCGACTATGGACTTGCGTCCACGGATGCGCTTGCGACCGCTATGAAGGCCGCCGGTGTACGGGATGCGTTCGTGGTCGAGAATGCGCTCGACTCGGACACCATGGAGTGCGCGGCCTCGATCAGCACCACAAGTCGGGTCCCTGCTGACAGCGTCACCGTGATTTACGGCTCCGGATCGAAGGCCCACGACGCTGATTTCGAGTGTGCCGCCCACGGACTGCTCAACCTGCTCGAGCAGCGCCCCCATGTTCGCCTGCGCATCGTGGGACATCTCAACCTGCCGGCAGATTTTGCGCGCTTCGAAGACCGCATTGAGCGTGTGCCTTTCACCGACTTCAAGGATTATCTCGAGATTCTTGCAAGCGCCGACATCAGTATCGCGCCCCTTGAAGCCACCCTGTTCAACGATGCCAAGAGCAACATCAAATATCTTGAGGCATCAATCCTGGGTCTGCCCTCCGTGTGCTCGCCAAGGGCAACGTTTCGGAGTGTCGTTCGGCACGGCGTCAACGGGTTTCTCGCCGAGACAGACGACGAGTGGCTAGAGACCTTGCTCCAACTCGCGGACGAGCCGAATCTGCGAGCCCGGTTGGGTCAGGCAGCGAAAGAGTCCGTTCTCGAGCAATACCATCCTGATGCGATTGCCAAGAACCAAGTTGCGCCACTTGTCGGGCAATTCGCACCGCCTCGTCCACGCAAGCTGCGGATCCTCGCCGCGAACGTCTTCTACAACCCCCAACGCTTCGGGGGTGCAACGATTGTCGCCGAGGAGTTGGTAACGCGTCTCCACGCGCGGGCGGACACCGAAGTCACTGTGTTTACATCATGGGCCGACGCCAGTGCGAAGCCGTACAGCCTCAAGCGCTACGAAGTCGGCGGAGTGCCGGTTTTTGCGGTGAAAACACCTGACCTCAATCCTCCGGAGCTCGAGTACATCAACCCTCGAATGGGTGAAATCTTTGCCGAGATCCTGCAGGCTGTTCGCCCCGATGTCGTGCACTTGCATTCGATCCAGGGCCTCAGTGCGTCGCTGGCAAGGGCCTGCATCGACGCCAGCGTTCCATACGTCATAACGTCGCATGACGCTTGGTGGCTCTGCGAGCGGCAGTTCATGGTCAAAGGAGACGGAGCTTACTGCTTCCAGACCAGGATTGATCCGGCGGTCTGCGGCCGTTGCGTTCGGGACAGTGTCTACAACCGGCATAGAACCCGGCAGTTGCGCCACGTCCTGGACAACGCTTCCTTGGTGTTGGTGCCGAGTGCATTCCATCGCCAGTTGCACCTGGACAATGGTGTGGATCCGAAAAAGCTTGTCATCAACAAAAACGGAACCCGTCCACCTGCATCAGCTCGGCCGCCGGTGGCAAAGGACGCGCAGTCGATCCGCTTTGGTTTTGTCGGGGGAGCTGGGCCGAACAAAGGATTGGACCTCATTCGGAAAGCCTTCGAGGATCTCCCCTACTCCAACTACGAGCTCATCCTCGTTGATAACACGTTGAATCTTGGGTTTTCATCACTGGCGACGAGCGATTGGCGGATTCCCGGCAAACTGACGATCAGCCCCGCTTATACTCAGGATACAATTGACGACTTCTTCAATGGGATCGACGTTCTTTTGTTTCCGTCGCAGGTTAAGGAGAGCTTCGGCCTGACAGTACGGGAGGCGCTCATCCGTGACGTTTGGGTTATCTTGACTGAGGCTGGCGGCGCAACCGAAGATATAATCGATGGCACCAACGGCACCTTAATACCACTTACTGGACACCATGTCCCTCTACGCACCGCAATTGCCTCTCTCCTTCAAGCTTCTGATCGACTACACATGTATAGAAATCCCTATAAGCATAGAATTGCTACATTCGAGAAGCAAGTGGATGAGCTATACTCGTTGCTGAACCGTGCGGTCATGACAAACTACAGCAACAGCCAAGGCAAGCAGCCAATAGCTCAATCGTCCGGTTTGATCACCAACCACTAATAAGAGCTCCTAACAAAACCGTCTGCATTGGTTGAAACAGATGAGCGCGCATCCGAGTGTGGTGAAGGCCAGATGGATGTCCTCGCGCCGTTCATAGCGGATGGTGAGACGGCGGAAGCGATTGAGCCAGGCCAGTGTGCGCTCCACTACCCACCGGTAGCGTCCCAGTCGCTCGCTGACGTCCACACCACGGCGGGCGATCCTGGGCACAATGGAGCGCCGACGGCATTCGCTCCGGCAGCGACGATGGTCATAAGCCTTGTCGGGGTGCAGCTTGTGAGGTCGACACCTGGGACGTCCACGCCCATGACGGACCGGCGGAACGGCATCAAGGGTGGGGGCGAGCATGACGCTGTCATGCCGATTGGCTCCGCTCAGGCTGATCCCGAGCGGTGTACCTGTCCGGTCGACCACAACATGGCGCTTCGTGCCCGGTTTGCCGCGATCCGTCGGGCTCGGGCCGGTGGCCGCGCCCCCTTTTTGGCCGCAATGGACGAGGCGTCGAGCGCGGCCCGGCTCCAATCGAGTTGGTCGGCATCCGCCAGACGCTCCAGCAGGATGCGATGCAGCCTCGTCCACACCCCGGCCGCATGCCAGTCGCGCAGTCGGCGCCAGCACGTCATGCCCGAGCAGCCGATCTCGGTGGGCAGCATTTCTAATGGGATGCCCGAGCGCAGGACAAAGAGGATGCCAGCCAGCGCCGCCCGATCACCAACCCGCGGCCGCCCGCCCTTTGGCTTCGCCGGTTCGGGAGGAAGGAGCGGCTCAATGGCCACCCAGAGAGCATCGGAACCAAGAGGTTTGGCCATGCCAAACCAACGCGCTCACTCCGGTTTTGTTAGGCACTTTAAGTGGTGCATCCGGCAGGTGAAGGGTTATAATTCTTGCATCTCCTGACATGACCGCGGAAGTGGACCATGGCACCGGTCTGCTTACGGAATTTGAGCGCTGAGGAGCGCACAACGGTCCAGCAACTGGCTCACTCACGCACCGCTCCACACATTGCACGAGGCTGGTGATGAATTATATTTTTTCGTGTGAGGCGGCGTAGCAGGATGCGGCTCATCTTCGTCATCGAACACCTTTCCGCTCCCGCAGGAGCTTAGCAAGGGTGTCTATCAATCTGAGGGAAGGTCAGCCCGACTGTCTGTCCTCAAAACGGTAGACGACGTTCGGCGAATCGCTGCCGCCTAACGACCGATCAGCGCGCACATAGGCCCATAAGTACGCGGTCTTGGCCTTGCCCGCCCCGAGCGCCAGGGTCGAAAGGGCTGTTTCATCGGCAAAGATCCCCTCGCTCTGCTTGATCCGCGCCAGGGCATACTCGACCAGGGGCTCAAGCTCAAAGCCGACCTTGCCCATCCACTACGCCGTCTGCGAGCGCTCGATCATAAATTAGTCGGCCCTGAACAATGCCGTTTGATCAGGCGGCGATTGGCTTCCAGGGTTCGTGGGCAGGATCCGATCGCGCAGATGAACCCATCAGGGCTGCCATGAGCCAGGCGACAAAAAAAGCCTGAGCCAGGTCAGGATCAGCTGCAGGTTGTGCCCGGCGGCCACGAGCAGGGCGTTCACCGTATCCCCCGTGGCTCCCAGCAGGTGATTGCGTCCCAGTCGCCCATCCTGTTTCACGTGTCCGATCATCGGCTCGATCGCCGACCGGCGTCTCAGCTCGCGCTTGATCGTGGGCGTGAGCCCCCGCCGCTGGCGCGTGATGAACACGCGTTCCTTGTGCGCATAGTCATTCCCGCGATAGCACTGATCGACGTCAATGCGATCCGGTTCGACCCCATTCAAGGCCCCGACCTGCTCCACGGTGCTGCTGAGCATATGGCCATCCTTCGGGTTGCCCTCCAGCGATTTGGACGCGAGCACGAAGCCCTCCCAGTTCGTCACCGCCACAGCGAGCTTGGAGCCAAACTCATAGGGACGATGGGCTTTGCCTTTGGCGATGCACACCACCTCGGGCGCATGCAGACTGTAGAGCTTGCTCTCGCTCGTGCGCTCCTGCACCAGCAGACGTTCTGTCTGGCCCAGCAGACGTGCAAAGCGAAGGGCGAGGCCCTCATCCGCGGCGACTTTGCGGGCGACATCGCGATAGACCCGCCCGAGATAGGTCTTCAGCCGCTTGAGCTCCCGCTGCATGCGCCGCATCTACCGCGCATGAGCATAGCGACCGACCTGCACGGCGGCGCGTTTTGCCAAGCGCGTGTGAGCCTGACGCAGCTTGAGACCGTACTTCTTGGCCAGCCGCACCAAAGCCTGCAACGCCTTGAGATAGAGCTTCGCGTCAGTGGGATAGGTGATCGCCTTGGGCTGCACCGTCGTGTCGACGCTGATCCGCTCCAGGCTCGAGGGACGCACAGCACCGCTCTCCAACCCGGCCTGGATCGTGGCGGAAAGCAGCGTCTCCAGCCCGTCTGGTCCAAGCCGCTTGCGCCAGCGGATGAGGGAACTGGGATCGCACGGCAGCTCATGCTGGAAGTACTCGCAACCGCAGAACCACCGCCAATACGGGTTTCCTGTCCAACGCTGCACCACGGCTTCATCGGACAGGTTGAAAGTATGCTGGAGATAGGACGGCCCAACATCAGCCGGGTCGGTTTGGCAGGCCGGCCGAGCGGACGATGGAAGCGGCCGAACGCCTCGTCGAAGCTGTCCCAGTTGATCAGACCGGCCAGGCGAAAGAGCGCGTGACGCGGATTGAGGATCTGATCGAGACGGCTGCGGTAGAGATCGCCGGAGCTCGGCATTGTCAGCTTGGGTCTCATGGCAAAACACCGGTTTTGAGCGGGTCAGCCCCCAGATGCTGGGATTTTACAATGCTTCGCGATCCTGAAGAATCCTTCAATCTCTATTACTTGTGAGTTGTTCAGGGCCGACTAAATTCGTCGCCGGCGTAGATCGCTTCCTATCGGTACAGCGGCAGGCCATCAGCGTATTTCGCCACACCAATCTGGGCCAGAAGCGCCTCGGTGGGGATGCCACCGGCGATGATCCGGGCGCGGCCCGTACGCTTTGAGCGCATCCTTCCACTGCAGAAATTTGTGAATGACGTACACACTCCCGCTGACCACGGCTGGGTGTCCACGCGCGGTGCGCCGCGAGCGAGCGGAACGTACGGTGAGTTCCACGCCAGATGACACTCGCTCAACAGAGACAGACCACCCATGCAGAGCCTCCTCCAAAGGAAGCCCTGAATCACAACTCAGCCCAAATAATAGGTCCTGAGCCTCGGCAATTTCCCTTGTCAAAATGTGCGCATGTATTTAGGCTATCGTAAAAATACTATCAGCTACAAGGGGATAGATGGCTTCTCTCACTCAAACCTCAGCTCGGAGAGCTTGCACATTATTCATCCAGAGCTCGCGCATCTAGTACCAGCTGGGTTCTCCTGCGGCTTGGAATGAAGGGAAAGTTGGGTTACTCGTTCTCTCCCCAGTGGTACTTATTTAGCAAAGACATCATGGATCTTCGAACCTTTTCTGAATTCGACGCTCTCACTCCATCGATCTATTTTGGTGCGCCACAAGCCACTGATGAAGTCACCCGTGAAATCTTCCGTTCAGTATACCCGGTTCTCGTTGATGAAAACTGGTCTGATTATGACCTTGGGCGCTTTGCAACCGCAGCCTTCTATTACCCTTCTGTCTTTGCCAAGAGCGGGCGCGAGTTATCGAAGATGACTGCATGTGAAATAGGAGCTGGCACTGGGATGAAGGCTTCTGCATGGGCACCTCTCTTCAAGAAATACATTGCGGTCGATGTCCTGCCAAACAGTCTTGCATACACCGAATCTCTTGCCCGACGAGTCGGTTTGAACAACATTGAGACATGCATCGCCGATGGAGCGGCTTTCCTTCGCGAAAATATCTCAGAGATTGATGTTTTGATCCTTTATGCTGTGTTTGAACATCTAACGCTTAGCGAGCGCGAGGAGATCTTGCTTAGTGCCGAGGCAGTCATTCAGCGTGATGGATTAGTTCTTCTAGCGGAGTGTCCTAATCGCTTGATACCCTCCGATCCTCATACGTCGCAACTGCCGTTTTTCCAGCAACTACCTGATGACCTTGCTCTCCGATACTTAGACAGAAGCCCACGCTTTGAAATTCTTGAGCGCGAAAACAGATGGGCCTCGTCTCCACAGGAGCGGCTCTACCGCATGGGCCGTGGTGCAAGCTTTCATGAATTCGATGCATTTTGTCCTAAAATTGGGTATAGTGGTTTCGCAATCGTTGCGGATGGGTACGATGTTGCCGGCCTGAACATCGAACCAATTCGATCCGAGGAGATTTATCTCGATCATTTGCTCACCGAGATCGCCATTGCTCCTCCCCGTGCATTTTCGCGCTATTGGATTGAACTCCTGGCTCACAAAGGACAGTCATCTCCGCCTCGGCAGCGCCTACGCATGGCGAAGGTTGCAGCAGGCTCTAGCCGCCGTGTTCCCCTTGGTTCCCACTGGGACTTTGATCGCACAGTTGTTCCTACCGGATATACGGTGGAGCTAGAGAATTCTGTCTCAGACAGCATAACATTAACGTTTGATTTATTCTCAAGCGAAGGAATGCTCGTAGTTTGGCATGGCACCAATGTTGTGCAAGAAATCAGTTTCTCTGATTTGAAGCGCTCACGTCCGCCAACATGGCATTCATTTGCCGCAGCCTTAGTGCACCTCCCAACGCATCCAGACGTAGTGCGCCTTGAAGTCAGGGGCAATGACGGTCAAGCGGTGCTCGGCCCTGCTATTTTCTGATCGTGCACCGTTAGTCACATTAAGGCGAGAACCGCCTCGTCCATCTTATCATAACCCATTGGCATGTTGGCGCTATGCCACGCCACGGCTGACGTTTCCTGAGTTACTAGGCAGCGGACTCATAACTGCGGATCCAGATGCGAGCTGAGATCAGCTTGATGGCGGCCAGGAAGTTGTCCGGGCTCTTGTCGTATCGCGTGGCGATGCCGCGGAACTGTTTGAGCTTGTTGAAGAAGCGCTCGACCAGGTTTCTGTAGCGATACACAAAGGCGCTGAAGACGAATGAGCCCTTGCGGTTGCTCTTGGGCGGGATGTTGGCCCAGACGTCTTGCTCCTGGGCCTGCTGGCGAATGGCGTTGCTGTCGTAAGCCTTGTCGGCCAGCAGGGTCTCGCCTGGCTTCACGTTCGCCAGAAGCTCCTCGGCTGCGGTGCCGTCATGGGCCTGACCGGGTGTCAGAGCAATGCGGATCGGGCGACCTTCAGCATCGACCAGCGCATGGATCTTGGTGCTCAGGCCGCCACGGGAACGTCCCATGCCATGATCGCCACCCCCTTTTTACCCGTCGCGCCATGCTGGTGGACACGAACACAGTACGCTGAGCCCCTTCTTTGGATCGCCGGAGGCTAGAGTTTCCGGCCTCTAATCACGGCAGCAGGCTGGCTGTGCTGCCGTGATTCATCAGTGAGATCGGGGGCTTGTGCCCAAGCGCACCATGCGGCCGATCCTCATTGTAGTATCTGCGCCAATCCTCCATCTTTTCACGCGCATCGGCAAGCGTCAGAAACCAGTGCTGGTTCAGACACTCGGCCCGAAAGCGGCCGTTGAACGCTTCGATATACGCATTGTCGGTGGGCTTGCCGGGGCGGGAGAAGTCCAGCGTGACACCCCGGGCATACGCCCACAGATCCAGGTCACGGCTGACGAACTCCGAGCCCTGGTCGACCCGGATCGTCGTCGGATAGCCGGTCTCAGCACAGGTCCGCTCCAGCACCTGCACCACGTCCTCACCCCGGTAGCTGAAGCGCGGATCGATGACCGGGGAGTAGCGCGAGAAGATGTCCACCACGGTCAGGATCCGCAGCTTCCTGCCGGTGGCCAGCTGGTCGTGCACGAAGTCCATTGCCCAGATCTCGTTCGGCCGCGTGGCGGCACAGCGGTCCTCCCGCAGCTTCGCCTTGACCCGCCGCTTCGGCGGCTTGCTGCGCAGTTGCAGTCCCAATTCCTTGTAGATCCGCCGGGTCTTCTTGTGATTGACGCGCCAGCCCTCACGGCGCAGCAGGGCGTGGACGCGCCGGTAGCCATAGCGAACCCGCGTCTGGCAGATCTCCCGGATCCGCCTCTCGAGGCCGGCCTGCTCGGGGCGGCGGGACTTGTAGTGATAGGTGGAGGTGTCCACGTCGAGCACCCGGCACGCCCGCCGGATCGACACGCCCCACTCGCCACGCATCCCGTCCACCAGCTTGCGCTTGCGAGCAGGCCTTACAGTTTTCGGCGGATGACATCCTGCAGCATCTCACGGTCCAGCGTCAGATCCGCAACGATCTTCTTCAGCTTAGCGTTCTCCTCCTCGAGCTGCTTGAGGCGGCGCATTTCCGGCGGCAGCAGACCGTCATACTTCTTCTTCCAGTTGAAGTAGGTTGCCTGGCTGATCCCGGCCTTGCGGCAGATCTCCGCCACCGGCACGCCGTCGTGGCCCTGCTTGAGGATGAACGCCTTCTGGGCGTCTGAACCGAAGGTCCGCGAAGCGAAAACTGCGAGGCTTTCATGGCTCTCCGCTCCATTCCCAGCCCGGGATCCTAGCGCGGAAAACTCTAACCAAAAACGATCCAGTTTTGAGGGCTCAGATCAGCCTTCACGCCGACTGATTCAAGCTCCTTTTTCCCGTTCTCTCAAGGTGCCTAGCACCCAAGGTGCGAAGTTGTGTCTGCTGCCGCGCTGGGAGGTAGCGTGCACTGACTGTAATGGCGCGGCGAGCTTTTACAGCATTGCTGACTGCTAGAACAGCTAGTATCGCAGAGCACAGATATGCATAATAAAGGTAGCGAAAGTCCGACGCGGGACCGATTACGAAGTGTGGTGCAACGAAGCACACTGCGGAAGCACTCAAGGCCGCGGCAAAAGCAATCAGTCTTCGAGCGAAGAGTAGCACCGCCCAAGCGCCGATCAGCAAGAGAGCATAGATCCATGGGAAGTAGAGCCAGGGCATAGCTTCACTGATAGAGCTCAGAATATTCGACATGACATTTGGGCGGAAATCGTGGCCATACGGGTTTGTAACGGTCATCGGGGCGGCCACAAAAGCAGCAGCACTCTTTCCAATTCTCATCAACTCTTTGGAATATTCCCATCGATGTTGCAGGTATTCAATTGGATGATTCGCTACAGCCGCTAACCAGCGGCTATTTAGATCGCGCAACCGCTCGGCATCAGTCGTTCGAATTGGCGTACCTAGAGAGTAAAAAATACCATTAGCGCTGCCGGGCGAGTATAGCTGCTGAAGTGTGTGGCCGGCTGCATTGACTTCGACCATCACATATGCGGGAAGGAGCCCTTGATTGGTCTTCACTGAAATCGCTAATAGATCATGAATCTGAGTGTACTGGAAGGAATGCGTTTTGACGACTTGAGACTGAAGTAATGGCACCGCAGACCCAAGGAAACATCCGCCACTGAGGAATAGCGCTGCCGTCGCTGATCTGAAAATCGCGCCTCCAAACCACTCTTCTTTTAATGCCATATACCCGAATATAAACGGCAGCACCACGACTCCGTTTGGCTTTACGCCAACCGCAAATGTAGCAAGGGCAAGTATCACAGCACGTTGTGCCCAAGAAGTGCGCCTTTCACGTAGATGAGCTTGGAGCGCGATCATCCAAGCAAGAAAGAGACTCACGGCGAAGCATATATCCTTCCAGATCTGGCCTAAAGGAAAAACGAGGCCCGGCCAAAGGCCAACAATCGGAATCAATACGACCCAGATCGAACGCTCCGCTTGCTGTGTCTGTACTGCAGTCGCGAGTAGCCCCCATGCGCACCAATACATCAGCAAGTTTTGAACCAACAATGGTGCAGGCCCATTGTTTACCTTGAGCAACTGCTTCCACCACCACGCCATTAACGGCGGGTGCCAGTCGGAATAGGCGCCGAGTAATGCTTGTCCATACTGATCGACGGAGTCGTTACTCATCCATCCCGGAAAGAACGTCGCGAGGGAGATCAAAAAACAAAGAAAACAAACAACCCAAATTGCGATAACTGTGCTGTCACGATGCTTGAACAAGGTAGTGTACCTATTTTACCCTAGACTTGGAATGAAGCCATATCACAAACTGCTCCGAAGCCAACTCAATTAAGAAATGAGGTTGCGTGAGAGTGCGAATTTTACTCTAGGCGAACTAACGTCTAGCGAACCTCTACAGGGCGCCATTGCGACCGTGCCATCCGGCAGGACACGGAGAAAACCCGAGGTTATCCAGAGCCGCAGATGGTTGATCAACCAGCACATTATAGGCAAAGGGCTGACCCATATTGGCTCTGCCGCACCGAAAATCGAACATAGGAGCAGTGCTCTCGTTGGCGCCATGGGCAACAATCATCTTGCCCGAGGGCATGATTACTTCACTCTCCAAACCGCATCGCCCCATGCAGTACATCAATTTCGTCTCAACCTGCGACGTAGCTTGCCTCCCCAAATGAAGCTTTTAACAAAAACTGTATATGTGTAGTGGAAAACCCGAGGGTGCGCTCTGAGCCGGCGATCTATAGCGTTCAATATGCGATGGGATCTACGATGAGCTTGAACCTGAAGTGCATGCCGTTCAGCAAATAACTCGTCACGCTCTCTCTGCAGCGCAGCAAGCTCATCCCGCAACATTCCTTCAGCTTGACTCACGCGAAGGTAATCGCGGGCTAACGCTTGCAATCGGAAAGATTCATATCTGGGTAGAACATCTATACTTCGCGCAAGCCGCTTCCATGCAGGCCAAGTATTGTATGTACGCACCATTGAAGAAGATCGAACTCGGTAAAGGCAACCAGCTTGAGGAATGATACTAATCCGACAGCCCCTCGCGGCTAAGCGCAGATAGAGTGCCCAGTCCTCATACTTTGTTTTGTCGCTCTCATCCCATCCACCGATGTTTCGGAGTGTATCAATCTTAAACCCGGAATTTGCATGCCCGAAGTGGTTATCTGTCAGCCCTGCAATTAGACCTGTTCCGATTGGTCGATATACATAGCCTACATGCGGGTAGAAATTATAGTTTGTATCATCATCGAAAGCCTCGAGATAAGGCACTGCTACAACAGTTTCAGGATCCCTTGAAAAACAGTAAACAATGTCCCGCACAAAGTTATTGTGTGGAATATCATCCGAGTCGATGTTTAGCAGAAGCTCGCTCTCAGACGAAAAGAGAGCCGTGTTGCGAGCGCCCGCGAGACCCTTATTGATCGAATGCTTGATCAGTCGCCAAGGTAACTTAAGCTCGCGACTGACGAGTTCCTCAAGTGCGTCGACCGCTGATGTCTCGGAGGCATCATCAACGAAAAGAACCTCTTTTGGGGGGATCGTCTGATGATTAAGGGCCCAGACGAGATCGCGGATATATTTTAGGTCTGTATTAAAGAACGGGATAACGACCGTAGCTGTGATACTATGTGGATCGAGAAACGCGGCCGATGACTCACCCGTTTCAAGCTCTAAGATCCCCTGACGAATCTGCTGCTGCATCGCAACAGTGCCTTTTCTTAGACGTCTCGCATAATCAGTTCGGGTTGTCGGCGATGCCATAATCAAATCGAGAATTCGTTCTCGCAGAGCGCTCGCATTTGGTTCGGCCAACAAATACGGTGCACAGGAGTCTGGCAGCATCTCAGGAACTCCGCCCGCCCTTAACATCACGGGCAACCCGCCAATGCTCACAATGTCAAGTATTGTGAGAGGCTGATTATCTGCCATATAGGGAAGCACAAAGATCGCCCGATCAATCCAGCGCTCCGCGAACTCGAGCAGTTCTGTCCGGCTGAGTCGTATATGCTCTTCGATCTCGAAAACATGCCGTAGCCGCTCGAGTTGGAGCCGAGCGTTTGAGTCTTCGTCGGTTAGAGGACCGATGATGATGATACGCTTTATGCCCGCCTCAAGTACCTGCTCAAGACCTTGATTGCTCAGCGCATCCAAAAAAAGCAGAAAGCCCTTCATCCGGGTGCGCTTGCCGACAAAAATAAGTGTGTCAGCCTTCCGGTAATTCCGATACTTTGCGAGAGGAAAGTCGTAGGGGTACCCAAGTATTCGCCGATCTGCATGATCAGCTGCAATGCCAGCCTCCGCATAGAGATCCCGCAAAAAGCGACTCGGAAAAACGACGGTACGTGATAATTCTATAGCAATCTTTTCGCGCTCAGCTCGCCCAAATCCAGGAAGTCCGATCCACTCTTCCTGCCCATTCTCAAGATAGTGAACCGCACCATGGCAATGCACGATCGTTCGAAGGCTGTCGGGCAGCATGCCAGCGGCAGCAGCCTGTGCAATTCGACAGCCAATGCCAGTATAGTCTTGATATTGAACCGTTTTTAAACTTGGGAAGAAGAATAAGAGCTGTTGGACTGCGTGTAAAGCTTGCTCCTCAAACGGCAGGCTGAGTGTGCCAGGATCATCAAACAGATCTGCGGTGGAGAGAACTCCATGTTCATACCGGTCGGCGGCTTGATTAGGAGTGTCATTGATGTGGACAATTAAAGCATTTTCTGCCCCATACGCTCGCCGCTGCTGATCCACAACGGTACCTATCCCTCCGGACGGTCCAAGGCCTTGGAACTCGGTTGTTATAAACAAATGGGATGGTTCCAGATCATGCCGAATGACACCCTGCTCCCGCAACCATGTGAGGTAGCGCGACTTGCTGAAGGACAGTTCCAAGAAAGATGTCGAATAGTGATCATCAAACTGGTTCGCACGCGTGTGGCCAGCCCTCTCAACCTTGAAGCCGGCAGAAGCAAACAGTGCGACGAGTTCATCGAGACTCCACTCTCGGACGTGGGCTGGGTTCGGCGGGAAACCGTCTGGATCGCGGCCTTCTAGGCGCGAACGATCAGGTGTCGAGACAATAAAACGAGAGCGCTCATCCATCTCCATGAATGAACGAAGCTCGCTAAGAAGAGGGCGAACATCAACGATATGCTCTATCACGTCGCTCAAAATGACCACCGCCGGCGAGTACTCCCGCAGACTTGCAAAAGTTTTTCTTAGCTCGGCGTTCTGCGTAATATCGCATGCGATCCAGCGCCTATCGTGGTACTGCTCTCTAGCGCGCGCGAGAGAGTTGAGAAAGTCAATTCCAACTGTGTTAAACGCAGACTTGTCGAAGTAATAATGGAGCTTGTCCCCGCCACCGCACCCGACATCTATGACATTTTGCAGCCCGCGTTGCTCAGCAACTACTCGTGCCTCATTGTAGACGTCAACCTGCCAAATAACATCAGATTGTGTAGTATCACTAAAAATTTCGACCACAGCTCTCGCTGCAGACTGACAACCGAAGTTATTCCTGGGAGTAGCTAGGTATTTACTAGCGGGTGTGATCGCATCCACGTCCTGAAGTTCGATCGGCTCATTATTCAAGGCAATTCGAATATTCATGTCTGTCCGCTCGAACCAGAGTTATACGTGAGTGCGTAAGTAAGTGGATAACCACTCAATTGTTCGCCGCAACCCGCTTGAAAGATCTATTGCTGGGGTCCAGCCAAGTTCCTCTGCCGCGAGATTGATGTCGAGAACTATAGCCGGAACGTCTGAGGAGCGTGAATCGCGGAACTGAACTATCAAGCGGCGATTCAGTTCGGTCTCAAGCGCACCCAAGACCTCGGAGATGCTTCTTCCAACGCCACTACCCACATTAAAAATGCGGGCATCACCTTCATGGGTTGCAGCTGCGATAATCGCCTCGACAGCATCGCTAACAAAGATGAAGTCCCGAATTGCTGTGCCATCACCCCAAACTTCGATCGGCTCGTCACGGAGAGCACGCAATGCAAACGCTGCAACGACACCTTGATTATTTAAAGCAAGCTGGAATGGACCGTATGGATTAGCTAACCGGATAACCCGATACTCCAAGCCATAGAGCCTTTCATAAAGCGCAAGATACTTCTCAATGGCAAGTTTGTTAATGCCGTATGAAGTTATCGGGTGAGTTGGGGCCGTCTCTCGGACAGGAAGTCCGCTCGGAATGCCGTACACTGTGCCCCCAGAAGAAAGAAATATCACCCGTTTCACCCCCACCTCCCGACAAAGTTCAAGGAGACGAACGGTCGAGATGAGACTTCGCTCGATGTCACCGATTTTGTCGATGTTGGAACTGAACGGTGTCGAAGCTTGCGCTAAATGAAATATAGTATCATATCCATCCAATGCAGTCGCGAGGAATGATATATCTGTGATGTCACCTTGTCGCCAATCTACTCCACGCATTGCCTCAAATTGGGGTTCACGTCGACCAATCGCGCGAACTCTTGCACCACCTTGTTGGAGAGCTAAAGCAAGGTTCGTTCCAAGAAAACCACCGCCACCGAGAATTGCACAGGTCGCGTCACCTAGGGACCGAGGCACATCCTGATGATTGGTTGAATGAAGCTTATTTATTAACATAAGATCTTTAGACCTTGCACGACATTCTTGCAATGCATTACCGGACGAGAAGCGTCAAGAACGCGATCATTGAGACTCTAAAAAACGCCTACAGCAAATCAACGTTTCTGGTTGGCGCGTACGACCCTTATTTCTCATGACGAGTATGGTGCGCCAATGTTTCAGCAATCGCCGGAGCAAGTTTGCGCTCCTTCTCAGGAACCCATGATGCAATCTAGTTGCCAAGCAATTCTTTGGGCCTGTTGTACCTGCCTCGCACTCTGGACCACGGCCATTCGGAACCTCCGGCTTCATGTAGACCTGCCCGAACGCTGGACCACGGCCGAGCGGAACTTTCGGCATCATGACCCCATCGGTTGGCTGGGAGTTCTGATGGTTTCATGAACTCGAATGGGGTCTTATGCCCGAGCGAGCTGTACGGTTTTTCACACTTGTACTCGTTTCTGAACGTCTCACATTTTAGCCTGGCGTCGGGCAGAGACAAGAACCAGTTCTGAACGATGCATTCGGTGCGAACCGTGCCGTTGAGCGCCTCGACGAAGCTGTTGTCAGCAGGCTTGCCCGAGCAGCTTGTGCGCGGCCGACTGCATGATCTTGGCACTTATGACCCCGCCCCTGCGTCACTTGCGGGCGGTCTCGGTGCTCACGCCAAAGTGCTGTCCAGCACGCCTATGGGCTCGTGAGAGTGGGAAATCTCGCTCTGGACATCCGGACTTGTATTGGCTTGTAGACGGATTGACACACATCCTCCTGCGATAAGGAACTCGTCGTAGGTCGGCAAAACGCCAGGTATGCTCCTCAGTAGCGCGACGCACCTGATCTTAGCAATAATTCGCTACCAAATAGCCCTTAGTGCGACATCTCTCGAGCGACCCTCATTAAATAGCGCCCATAATCACTTTTTCCTAACCTCTCACCTAAGCGCACCAATTCATCAGAGCTGATAAGGCCAAGGGAGAACGCGATCTCTTCTGGACAAGCAATCCGAAGCCCCTGTCGTTGCTCAAGCGCTCTTACGAATGCGCTCGCGTCAATCAAGCTTTCGTGCGTGCCGGTGTCGAGCCACGCAAAACCGCGCCCCATCCGCTCGACACTGAGAAGGCCGCGTTCAAGATAAGTCCGATTGACATCCGTGATCTCTAGCTCCCCACGCGCTGACGGCTTCAGGTTTGCCGCGATGTCGACGACTTGCTCATCATAAAAATATAGGCCAGTAACCGCCCAATGAGAGCGTGGGCTCACTGGCTTCTCCTCGATTGCAACTGCGCGCCCTGAATGATCGAACTCGACCACGCCATATCGGTCAGGATCATTCACGTAGTACCCAAACACTGTCGCGCCAACTTGACGGTTACGCCCAGAAGCCAAAAGCTCGGGCAATCCGTGTCCGTAAAAAATGTTATCCCCTAGTATGAGAGCTGATCGTTGACCGTCAACAAAGTCCGCGCCGATATGGTAGGCTTGTGCAAGTCCCTCTGGCTTGGGCTGGACGGCGTAGTCGAACTGCATGCCCCATTGGGAGCCATCGCCAAGCAAGCGTTGAAACTGTGGCATATCGTGCGGCGTCGAAATGATCAGGATCTCACGAATCCCGGCAAGCATCAGCACGCTAAGCGGGTAATAAATCATCGGCTTATCGTAGACCGGCAGAAGCTGCTTTGAGGTCACAAGCGTCAATGGGTGGAGACGCGTTCCACTTCCGCCAGCTAAGATAATGCCTTTCATTCTATGTTCCTTCAGTCGAGAGTACTTAAAACGCATCGGTATTGAATTGAACCAATCCTATACAGCCGTCGGCGTTCATGACGATTACCGACCCAAAGGCTCAGAAGCGTGAGACGCTCTGTCGAGACTTGAGTGGCGCTGATGTGGCCGATAGAGGTTCCAAGGAAAGCGGCATTGATGTTCTCGCGCACAAGCTGCTTGGCCCATTGCGCGCTTGAGAATGATGCACACACTCCACCTCTGGCGTCCTAGTCAAAATAGTGCGGAAGATCGGCCAATCGGGAATGGCAGCGATCTTTTTCCGATAGAACAGCAGATTCGTGCGTAACAGGCCATGCAATGCTAAGCACTGGGTCATCCCAAGCAAGACCGTGATCATGAGCGGATGAGTAGTAGTTTGTGACCTTGTAGATGACCTCTGTATTGGCTTCTAAGGTACAAAAGCCATGAGCAAAGCCTTCAGGAACCAAGAGCTGTAGACCGTTCTCGGCAGAAAGTTCGACCGCAACATGCTGACCAAAGGTTGGCGACGAGCGCCGAATGTCAACAGCGACATCAAGAATGCGGCCTTGACCGACCCGGATAAGCTTGGCTTGAGCGAATGGTTGGCTTTGAAAATGCAAGCCCCGAACTGTCCCAGGTTCCACAGATAGGGAGGTGTTATCCTGGACGAAGTTCAACCGAATGCCAACCCGCGCGAACTTCTCGAGGTTGAATACTTCCGAAAAGAAGCCACGGTGGTCGCTAAACCGCGCAGGCTTAACGATTTTCACGTCCGAGATCGCAGTCGAATAGATGTCCAACGTACCCTCCGCGAGGCTGTTCTATGAGCAACTGCAATCGCCGCTCAGGTGCGGTTATGCATCGCTAAACGGCGACCCCAAGGCGCTCGCCGCGATAGACACCGGTTCGCACGCGCTCCCACCACTCAGGGTTTGCGATATACCATTCAACCGTCTTGCGTAACCCAGACTCAAATGTTTCCGCCGGACGCCAGCCGAGGTGACGCTCGATCTTGGAAGCATCAATGGCATACCGCAAATCGTGCCCAGGCCGGTCGTTCACATAGGTGACGAGACTTTCCCGTGGCCCGATGGTAGTGCTAGGCGCCATTTCGTCGACCAAGGCGCAGATTGCACGCACCACGTCGATATTGCGACGCTCATTATGCCCGCCAATGGCATAGGTCTCTCCCGGGCGTCCCGCCTCGGCAACGCGTATCAATGCCCTTGCATGATCGTCCACGAAGAGCCAATCGCGCACATTCTCCCCCTTGCCGTAGACAGGTAGTGGCTTGCCCTCCAGAGCATTGAGAATGATCAGCGGGATGAGCTTCTCGGGAAAATGGTACGGACCGTAATTATTTGAGCAGTTCGTCACTAGGGTCGGCAGGCCATAGGTGTGATACCAAGCGCGAACAAAGTGATCGGATGCAGCCTTCGAAGCCGAATAGGGCGAACTCGGCTGGTAAGGATACTCCTCGTGGAAGAAGCCCTCTTGCCCGAGCGAGCCGAATACCTCATCAGTTGAAATATGGTGGAAGCGGAACGAAGCTTGTCGCTCCGGCGAAAGTGCTCGCCAGTAGCCGAGAGCAGCCTGTAGCAGAGTAAAAGTGCCCACTACATTTGTCTGAACGAACTCTCCCGGCCCATCAATTGAGCGGTCAACGTGGCTCTCCGCAGCCAGATGCATGATCACGTCAGGTTGGTACTCATTGATGACAGAGCCCATACGCTCGGTGTCGGCAATATCGGCCTGCACAAAACCATAACGCGAATCACTAGCAACAGGCTTCAGCGAGTCCAGATTGCCCGCATAAGTGAGCTTGTCGACAACTAGCACCTGGTCCACAGTGTCGCGAATGAGCAAGCGGACAACAGCCGAACCAATAAAGCCAGCCCCGCCCGTAACTAAGTATCTTTTCTTCATAAAGGACTGCGCCGCGGTTCGAAGGTCTAGTGAAATTGCTGAACTTGCCCGGCGCTATCAAATTTGTACCGCGCTTGCAAGTTGCGCTGCAGTCACAAAAGAACAAAAGAAAGGCGACGTGAAGCATGGCAGTCTGCAAAGCTAGGGCGGGTTGTCGCTTGAACGGATTGGATGCTTTGGTGTTTTGCTCTTCCTGACCGAGGAGGAGCCATGCTCAGCGATGCACAATGGGCTCTGCTGGAGCCCCTGATCGAGGCGTGCCGACCGAAAGGCAAGACCGCACCGCAGGACCTGCGCCGCACCGTCTCGGCCATTCTCTGGCGGCACCAGAACGGTGCCAAGTGGCGGGCCATCCCGGAGGAGTTGGGCCCTTGGCGGCGTGCCGCCTAGATCTTCATCCGCTGGGCCAGGGCGGGTGTCTGGGAGCGTTTACTGAGCTTGGTTCAGGAGCGGGGCATCAAGCTCGGGATGATGTTCCTCGATGGCACGAGCGTGCGGGCCCACCAGAAGGCGGCAGGGGCTCGCCAAAATGGGCCTCTCAAGCTCAACGAGATGATCGTGAAGCTCTTGGTCGCCTCATCCTGAGCTTGTCGAAGGGCTCGTGGCGGCTATGGCACCAAGGCTTGTGTGATCGCCGATAGTCTGGGACGCGCCATCGCCTTTCGGATCTCGCCCGGTCAGGCACACGAGTTGCCGCAAGCCGTTCCGTTGCTGGACAGCCTGCCCGGCATACCAATGTGGGTGATCGGAGATCGCGGCTACACCAGCCATGCCTTTCGCGAGTATGTCTGGAACATGGGCGCCCAACCGGCGATCCCACCACAGCGCCATGAGGCGCCGGTCGCCTGTCCGGACTGGATCTATAACAACCGCAATGTGGTCGAGCGGCTCTGGGCCAGGCTCAAAGAGTGGCGGGCTGTTGCAACCCGCTACGAGAAGACGGCCTCATCCTTCATGGGCATACTCTGCCTCGCCGCTACTCTCGACTGGCTCAAGACCTAACAGGCCCTGGCTTTCAGGAAACGAACCAGAAGATTTCCTGTCCAATTAAGATCGCCTCTGCCCACTTCTCATAAAAGCTACCGAAATCTCGCGGAGTGCGGCGCTCTGCGGCTTGCGGTTTGATATATGCTGCATTTAAGAACGGGTGCACTTCGTGCAAGATAACGGTAACGTGAGGCTAAGAGGATAGTAATGAGTAGCCATGCCAATACAATATATCGTGGCATGTTCTTTGTTGCAGTTGGACTTGTCTCGAGTGCCAGCTACTTGGCGACCATGAGCATGAGCATTGAGTGGCTTGGTTTGTCTGTCCTTACGTCAGCGTTCTTTGCTTTCTGTGTTGGAACCACCATTTCATACCTGGGTAACACTCTATTCACCTTTCGTGCCCCAATGAGCCGGGGTAACTTCGCGAAGTTCCTATTAGTGGTCCTGGTGGGACTAGGCGTCAACCAGACTATTGCTTATGGCCTCAACCACATTGGCGCACACTACCTTGTGATCGCGGCCACAGTCTTCATTGTGGTCCCCATTATCAATTTCATCGGGCATTCGTTGTTTACCTACCGTGAGGTGGGAGTATGAGGGAGGTGGATGCCCTTATTCTCGGTGGCGGCTTCTACGGCTGTCACATCGCGCTTGCGCTGAAGGAGCTCGGCTTTGGCCGAGTGCAAATTATTGAGCGTGAGCCAGGAATTATGCGCCGCGCCTCGTACGTCAATCAAGCCCGCGTCCACAATGGGTATCATTATCCTCGCTCGCTGACCACGGGCATCAGTTCACGGCGAAACTTCAATCGCTTTGTTGAGGAACACCCCTTCGCCGTCGTACCTGATGTCGAAATGATCTATGGCATAGCCTGTAACTCGCGTGTCACAGGCTCGCAGTTTGCCCGCTTCTGTGATGAAATCGGCGCGGCCTGCCGCGAGGACCGACAGGTCATGAACGAGTTGTTCGATCCGGCCCTTATTGAAACCTGCTTCAGTGTAACTGAAATTGCGTTTGATGCCTCGGCTCTTGCACGAAACATGATGAGCCGGCTTGTTGCAGCTGGGGTCGACTGCCGCTTTGGAGTGAAAGGCCGGGTCTCTCGTTGGGACGACCAATCCGTCATTGTAGACACAGCCGATACCCCTGTCCGGGCTCAATACGTATTTAATTGCACTTACGCTTATCTCGATGATGTCGGGATACGAGTGCGCAACAGGATCAAGAAGGAACTGACTGAGATTGCCCTCATAAAGCCGCCTCGAGAGATGAGTGGGCGCGCCGTCACCGTTATGGATGGTCCTTTTTTCTCCTCTATGCCGTTTCCATCCCGGTCATGCTACTCTCTGACACATGTCCGTTATACGCCGCACATGTCGTGGACTGAGGCCGGTGAAGCAGCTCTCCGGTTCGACGGCTCTCGTGCTGAGATGATGATACGTGATACGAGCCGTTACATGCCTAGTATGCGTACCAGCGCCTATCTTGGCTCCCTCTACGAATTGAAGACAATCCTTGTGAAGAGCGAGAATAGCGACAGTCGCCCGATTGTGTTCGAGCGGTCGGATGATTCAGACAGGATGTATTCTGTGCTTGGCTCGAAGATCGATAACATTTACGACGTCCTTGCCTATCTGAAACAGCAGCCGTGGCTCCTCCGATGACCGACAATCCAAAATTTGAAGCCATTAGTGCGATTGCAGTGGTCGAGGAGCGCCTGCCACCTCTCGAGGTCTTCCAAAGCCTTGAAGCGACCTTGGCCACAGTTTCCGTGGATCTCGAGATTGTGGTGGTCGCCAATGACGTCTCAGTCGAAATCACACAGCAACTCCAAGCCATCGCAGAGGCAGTTCCCAACGTCACTATTCACTTCCTAGCGCAGCATGTCGATCGCGATACGGCAGTCCTCGCCGGCATGGATCACGCGCTGGGGGATTGGATCGTGGTCCTATCGCCAACAGCGGAAGAAGTCGCAAGTCTCCCCCGCGTTCTGGAGAAGGCAGGTCCGTATGAAGTTGTTTTTGCAGGTGCCCGCGATATTAAAGATATCCCCCCTGCCTATCGCCGCATTGCCGGAATGTACTTCAAACTTTATACGGTCATTAGCGGTACGCGGGTCGACTGGCCGGCTCCTCGAATTCGGGTCTACAGTCGTGCTGCGGCACGCTATATGGTGAGCCTTCTCGACGGCGAGTTTGCGCTACGATCCTTGGACTTCTCGGGCACATTCCCAGGTGCGAGAGAGACTGTCATCGGCTTGCCGCTCAGCGACCTCAAGTTGCCGACTCCGTGGCGTGCTCTTCGAAAGGCATTTCGGGGGCTTCTTAATGCGAGCGCCGTACCACTCCGGGCTGTAATCGGGACTGCTCTCATCGGAGGGCTCTTCGCTATCATCAACAGCATCTATACAATCCTGATCTTTCTCCTAAAGGAAGACGTTATGCCGGGCTGGACGACGCTCTCGCTCCAGATTTCAGTGATGATGTTCCTGTTTTCGGTGATGTTTGCTCTGATTGCCGAGTACGTATTGAAAATGTATCGCTCCATGGCACCCAGGCAGAGAATCACCATAGTACGTGAAATCCGCTCTCCTCTGAGGCGACAGTCCGAACGGCTTAATGTTATTGGTTCAGATGGATCTTTACAGCTTGGGGCGCCTCGTGAGCAGTCGCCCACTACACCTCAGTCGGAGTTTGCCCAATGAGTCGTCGCGCCCTGATCGGCCACACCGGGTTTGTAGGATCCAATCTTCGTCGGGACGGCAAGTACACTGATTTCTATAATTCCTCCAACTTCTCTGAGATGGCCGGCGAGACCTATGATGAAGTCGTCTGCGCCGGCATCTCGGCGACGAAGTGGCTCGCTAATAAGGAACCAGCGCAGGACTGGCTGGAGATTCAAAAGCTACTCGATGTCCTCACGCAAACGACGACCAAGCGCTTCGTTCTGATCTCAACCATTGATGTTTACCCTGAACCGTCTCAGCCGCTCACAGAGGATGCGGCGCTCGGCGACCTTGCAAACCACGCCTATGGACGCCATCGCCTCGCGGTCGAGTCATGGGTTCAGGAACGGTTCCGAGACAATCTCATCGTGCGGCTTCCTGCTTTATTCGGACAAGGTCTAAAGAAGAACGCACTTTATGATCTCTTGAACGACAATGGTGTCGATAGGATCAACCCAGCCGGCGCCTTCCAGTGGTATCCAGTTTCCCGTTTGAATGAAGACCTTGCCCGAGCCTCAGTTGCGGATTTGCGGCTTGTGAACCTCTTTACGGCGCCACTTCTTATGCGTGACATCATCGAAACCTTCTTCCCTGGTGCTCAGGTTGGGCCCTTTGCTCTTCCCGCACCGAAGTATAATCTGCGCACCCAGCATGCAGAGTTCTTTGGAGGGCGAGACGGCTTCGTGATGAATGCCGATGAAGTTTTAGCTGCACTCCACACCTATATCGATGGCGTGCGCCATATGCGTGCGGCTGCGGTCTGACGAGGGCAAGAATGGGAGCTGTTCCAGCACAGTACCGGCAGCTGTCGGTTTCAAATATCGCGTGGCCCTCTGATCAGGATGACGAGGCTCTTGAGGTCGTTAGAGACCTAGGGTTCGACGGAGTCGAACTAGCTCCGGCGAAGGTCTTCGGGGACATACACTCTGTCCCGTTAGAAATTGTGAGAACGTATCGTCGCAAGATTGAGGATAAAGGGCTCCTGGTGTCGGCACTCCAAGCGATCCTGTTCGGAGTGCAGGGAGCTCACCTATTCGAAAGCTCAGAAACCCGAGAGCGAATGGCCGTTCATCTCGGACGGGTGGCAGAAATTGCCGGAGCTTTGGGCGCGCGCGCCTGCGTCTTCGGATCACCAACTTTGCGGGATCCGGGATCCCTTCCCATCGCGACGGCCCTGGAGATCGCCGTGACATTCTTTCAGCGGGTGGCACCGCATTTCGCGTCGCAAGGCGTGGATCTCTGTTTCGAAGCGAATCCTCCACTATATCAATGCCGCTTTGTGACACGAACCCAGGAAGCCTTCGATCTTGTCGAGCGGGTGAACATGCCTGGCGTCGCTATGCAACTCGACACAGGGACGATCTTTGCCAACGGAGAGGATCCGGGGATCATCCAGCAGGTAGAGCACCGCATCGGCCACTTTCATGTGAGCGAGCCCAATCTTATGCCGACTGGCGCCACTGGCGTCGACCACGCTGCTGTCGCTGAAGTTCTACAGAACTCAACATATCCGCACTGGATCTCCATCGAAATGAGGGCGGCAGGCGACTGGATCAGAGATCTACAGCGAGCCTACGCCTTGGCCCATTCTCTCTATCGCGGGACGCGCACCACCACATGACAAGTCAGCTATCAGTTCATATTCCCGCAGATTGGGCTATTCCAGATTATGAAGAGACCGTGCTCGAGGCGCGGTCCGGCCGCTACGCGTTAGTTATTCCCGTTATCAACGAGGGAGAGCGAATCCGCGATCAACTGCGAACAATCCAAAGTCTCGCTCTTCCAGTTGATGTTATCATTGCCGATGGTGGTTCCACCGACGGGTCACTCAGTCCTGATTTTTTGCGCACCGCCGGTGTCAATACACTTCTGATAAAACGTGGCAAGGGGCGGCTTAGTGCGCAGCTGCGTATGGCATATGCATGGGTTCTGGCACGTGGCTATGAAGGCGTGATTACCGTGGACGGCAACGGCAAGGACGGTGTTGAGGCAATTCGCCTGTTCATGAGCGCTCTAGATGAGGGCTATGACATTGTCCAAGGCTCACGTTACAAGCCAGGCGGCGAAGCAGTGAATACACCTTTTGATCGCCAAGTCGCAGGTAAGTTCATTCACGCTCCGCTCATAAGCTTGGCTGCACGTTATAGGTTTACGGACACTACAAATGGCTTCCGTGCTTATTCGGAACGAGTACTCCGGGACTCTCGTGTAGCGCCGTTCCGCGATGTCTTCATGGATTATAATCTCCTCTTCTATCTCTCGGTACGCATCCCGCAGCTCGGTTATCGGGCTTGCGAAGTGCCAGTAAGGCGTTGGTACCCTCCAGAAGGTAGAACGCCTACCAAAATTGCTGGTTTACGTGGTCGACTTGCCATGCTCCGCGAATTGTTCGATGCAGTTCGGGGACGCTTCGCACCGTAGGCCGCTCGATGGATTAATCTTTTTGATTATAAGACGACCGTTCCGGGATGATTTGTTCAGGTAGGGACCTGACTAGGTTGAGTCGGATCAGGTTGATTGGGAAACGCTAGAGCATCGGACGGCTAAAAGGACGCATAGCCGGCAGCTTTGAGGAAGTTCCAGAATTCTTGCGGCTCGAACAAGTCGCAGATGTCGCCGAGGGCGCGCCAGAGCGCGTCGAAGGTTCGGGCCTCGGCCTTGCGCAGGTGCGCTTTGATCTTGGCGAAGGCCTGTTCAATGGGATTAAGGTCGGGCGAATAAGCCGGTAGAAACAGGAACCAGGCTCCGCGTCGCTTTAGGCACTGAGCGGCTTTTTCGCTCTTGTGGACGGCGAGGTCGTCGAGGATCACCACATCCCCTGTTCTGAGGGTCGGCGCGGGCTGTGTCTCGATGTAAGCCTCGAACGCCAACCGGGTGATCGGACCATCGATTACCCACGACGCGCTCAGCTCATGACAGCGCAGACCGGCTAAGAACGTGTGGGTTTTCCAGTGACCGAAGTGCGCGCTCATGCTCAGCCAGCAGCCTTGCGGCGAGTTATGGCATGGTGATGACCGGCTCGGCTTCAACCGTCTGGATCAGGAAAGTCTCATAAGCCACCAGCTTGCCGCCTCCCGGCGGGCGGCCCTGACGGGCCGGCGCGAGGGAGCCAGACTGCCGCTGGCGCTGCATCAGCTTGATGGCGCAGCTGTCGCTGACCCCAAAGTGGCGGGCTGCTGCCCGGCAGGAATGGCCCGCCTCGACAAAGGCCGCCACCCGCACGCGCAGATCCAAGGAGAAGCTAATGGGATGGACCGGCCGTGCTTACCGGCGCACCCTGCAGCAGGGGCGCCTAGCACAAGGACTTGAGCCATGCCCACAGCTCCGCTTTACCAAGTCGCCACTCTTGGGATCGACATCGGCAAGAACAGCTTCCACCTGATCGGTCTGGATGTTCGCGGCGCCATTGTCCTGCGCCAAAAGCTCTCGCGCGGCCAGGTCGAGGCTCGGCTGGCCAACATGCCGGCCTGCCTGATTGGCATGGAGGCCTGTGTTGGCGCCCATCATCTCAGCCGTCAGTTGCTGGCGCTGGGCCATGACGTGAAGCTGATCCCTGCCCAATTCGTGAAGCCCTTCCGCAAGAGCCACAAGAACGATTTCCGTGATGCTGATACCAAGTCCCACTGATCAGCATTGGTGAGCCCAGTCGCGCAGGCCAATGGACATGATGAGCCAAGGCCGTTCGGT
>NZ_JACXAB010000039.1 GCF_014699075.1 Microvirga sp.
CCGGTAACCCTTTGATATTGTTGGTGAGCGCGCTGGGACTCGAACCCAGGACCCTCTGATTAAAAGTCAGATGCTCCACCTCGTAGTGATGCATCCACACGCTACTCCGCGGTGAGCCAAAGATTCAATCAACGAACAGCACTACAATAAAATGGGTATTACTCTCTCAGGCTCGACCTGCCGACGAAAGAGAGATTGGCACAGATCAAAACATCTCTGGACTGACCACCCAAGGCTGCTTTGTCGTTGCTCTTGGATGAGCGTTTACAATAAGCGTTTCGGTATTACCGCAGCGGCCAACGACCAGAGATGCCGCTACAAGGTTTCCATTGGGTTTGGTGCGGCGTCTGCGCCAGATAGCGGGAGGGACCAGCCGGACCTCATGGTGGCAGGGTGCCATTAAGGACAACCAGATGGCTACAATTTGGATCCCCAGCGTAGCACCCGCCCGAGGCAATAAGCTCTTCGTGCGATCCTGCCTCGAAAGCCTTATTCCTCCTGCACTTCGCCAGCTGGGTCCTTCATGTGACGTGAAACGACAGCCTCCTCGCCGAGGAGGCCACGTGGTCTCACCAAAAGAATGAGCATCAGAAGCAGCCCAATGAGAACAACTTGCAGGGTTGCTGCCCTGGCCTGATGCTCGGCCGGGACGAGTTCCCGAAGCACGTTCCCAGAGAGTGTCCATAAGGCCCACACGACGACGGTTCCAAGGATGGCCCCACGATTGTTGCCCGAGCCGCCCACGATCAGCATCGTCCAAAGCTGAAACGTGAGGATCGGCAGAAAATCCTCCGGAGCGATATAGCCAACAAAGTGCGCGTAGAGCGCTCCGCCAAGCCCCATGAGCATGCAACCGATCACGAAGGCCTGGAGCCGAAACCGGAAGGCTCGCTTTCCTAGGGACTCGGCCGCCGTCTCGTCCTCCCGGATTGCCCGCAAAACGCGACCCCAGGGGCTACGCACCAGACGCTCCAGGGCAACATAGCTGAGACCAAGCAGCGTTATAGCCATCGCTAGATAAGCCAGATTCCAGGCAAGGTTATCGACGATGACACCAGCGAATGGCTTTGGGATGAACTGCAGCCCGAACGGACCACCCGTTAAGCCCTGAGCATTCAACGCAACCAACTGCAGGGTCACAGCGATACCGAATGTGGTGATGGCCAAATAGTCGTGCCGCAGCCGCAGTGCCGCCACCCCGACGATAAAGGCTGCAAGCCCAGACGTCACCATCGCTCCGAGCCATCCGAGGGGGATGGGCAGACCCAAGCCGCCGATCTGATCTGGGTAGTCCGGCGCTGTGAGGAGAGCCGACGTGTAGGCCCCGATCGCAACGAATCCCGCAACGCCTACGTTGAACAGGCCTGTAAAGCCCCACTGCAGATTAAGGCCGAGCACCACCAGGCCATAAATTGTGACAAAGACGAGAAAGAAGGTGCCGTACGAGAGTAGGCCGAGCAGATCGGGCATCACGGCCTCTCACCAAAGAGGCCAGTGGGGCGAACGAGCAGAATGGCGATGAGGACTATGAAGGCGGTCGCCGCTCGATATTCAGCCCCTACGATCGGTACCGACAGGCTCTCCGCAAGCCCGACGATGAGACCTCCTGCGACCGCCCCGTAGACGCTGCCAATTCCACCAAGGATTGCCGCGGCGAAGAGCGGAAGCAGAAGGTCGAGGCCGAGTTGTGGCCGCAGTTGCACTGTGAGGCCTGAGAACACCCCCGCCACAGCTGCAAGAACGGCTCCGATGACCCAAGTGGCGCGGATCACTCGATCGACGTCGATGCCTGTCACCCGAGCGAGTTGCGGGTTGATGGAGGTTGCCCGCATTGCTTTACCGAGGGTTGTGCGCGTGAGAAAGAGATGGAGCCCGACGACCGAAACGGCCGTCAGACCAAGGACAAAAACTTGATCTGGGGTGATCCGTAACCCGCCCAGCACGTCCCGTGGGACAAGCCGGATAGCAACCTGAATCTCACGGCTGTAATACTCTGGAACTGCGCCAAAAATGAACTGAAGCAGGTTTCTCAGCACAAGGGCGGCCCCAAAGCTCGCCATGATTAGCGTGATCGCGCTCCCGTGTCGCCGCAGCTGACGAAACAGGAGCAGATCGACCAAAAGCGCCAACGCCGCAGTGGCGATCGCTGCAACGCCAAGCGATGCAAGAAGCGTCCAGCCGAACGAGAATGGGCCAAGCGGTTCCATAGGTCCCCAGACAGCAGCAAAGCCGAGGAGCGCTGTCCATGCGAGATAGGCGCCCCAGGTCAGAAGCTCGCCATGCGCGAAGTTCGCAAAGCGCAGGATCGAATAGACCAGCGTCACGCCGATGGCTCCAAGCGCAATGACCGAGCCGATGACGAAGCCGTCGGCGATGAGCTGCAACACTAGGTGTCTCCTCGATGGTGTCCGAGATAAAGCGCAGCGACCTGCGGATCGTTCGCGAGCTCGCGCGCGGTGCCAACAACCCGGGTGCTTCCTTCGACCAAGACTGCAGCACGATCGGCTATGGCAAGGGCCGCCTTTACGTTCTGCTCAACCAGCACGATTGTGACACCGGTAGCGCGAACCTCGACGAGCTTTTCGAAGACGATGCCGACGAGCTTTGGCGAAAGACCTGCCGAGGGCTCATCCAGCATCAAGACCTTCGGCTCGCCGACCAGCGCCCGAGCAACAGCGAGCATCTGGCGCTGGCCGCCTGAGAGACGACCGGCCAGGAGTCGTCGCTGACGCGCAAGGTCGGGGAACAGGGCATAGAGTTCGCCGAGCCGCCGCTTCTTCGGCACCTTCAGGATTGAGGCAGCGAGATCGAGATTGTCGTCGATTGAGAGGTTCACGAACACATTCTCGGTCTGTGGCACGTATCCAAGGCCCTCGTGCGGCAGTCGATGAGCCGCGCGTCCGGTGATCTCCCGATCGTGCAGGAGAACCCTTCCTGCAGAGATCGGTACGAGCCCGGCGATCGCCTTGATCAGCGTCGACTTTCCGGCTCCATTCGGTCCGAGGACAGCAACAATCTCGTTGGATTCGACCGACAGTGACGCGCCCCGCACGATCGGGAGCCCCGGCTCGTAGCCGGCCTCCAGCGTCTCGACCCGGAGCGCCGTCACGCCGGGGCTCCGCCGAGATAAGCCTCGACCACCCTCGGATCGTCACGGACCTCTTGGGCTGTTCCGGCCATTAAAAGGCGCCCCTGCGCCATCACCAGGATGGGATTGCACAGGTTCATCACCAGATCCATGTTGTGCTCAATGACCAGGAATGTGACGCCCTCTCGGTTGAGACTCACGATCCGATCGACGATCGCGTCCAACAGCACGGGATTGACCCCAGCTCCCGGTTCATCGAGCAGGATCAAGCGCGGCTTGGCCACAAGAACCCGGGCGAGCTCCAAGAGTTTGCGCTGGCCACCGGACAGGACGCGGGCCGGTTGATCAGCGAGATGGGACAGGCCCACGAAGTCGATCCAGTGCCGGGCTGCGGCCGCCAGCGTCTGTTCCTCGGCGGCCACCCGGCCTGGCGTGAGCCAATTGGCCCAGAACCGCTCACCTCGCTGGTGCAATGGTGCCACCATAACGTTCTCCAGAACGGTCATCTCTGGAAATGGCCTGGGGATCTGAAACGTCCGGGCGAGTCCTTTAGCGAAGATCCGATCCGGCGAAAGTCCGTCAATCCGCTCTCCCTCGAGACTGAGAGATCCGGAAGTTGGCGGGAACAGGCCCGCCAGACAGTTGAAGAGGGTTGTCTTGCCTGCCCCATTTGGCCCAATAAGACCCGTGATCGTACCCTTCTTGATCGTGAAGGACACCTCATCGACGGCACGATTGCCGCCGAAGGTCTTGGTGATCGACTGGGCTGTCAGCATGAGGGGAACGGAGTCCGCGATTGGGCCATGTTGCGAGGGCGGTGATTTTGCGTCATGAGAATGGGCACGTGCAACAGGCAATGGACGTTGTCCCGTGGCAGATGATTCCTTCGAGCTCTACGACCTGAGGGTAGAGGTCGTCGCCCCAGAGGGCGCCACGCTGTATTGTGGCGCCAAGCCCGGTGACTATTTTGAGCTCAAGGGGGAGATGCTTCACCTCCCTCCGGGCCAGGGATTCTCGATCTATTCGCTGGCTGCGCTCTTGCCGCTCCTCCCTGCGAAGCAACGCGTCACTCACCCGAACGACTGGATGTCCACCGACGCCGAGGTCGCCTGTCCAGATCCCAATTGTCCGAGCAGGCTTCGGATCAGCCGGATGGCGAAACGCGTGTTCCGCCACGCGGAGGTGACGGCGGTCCCTTTGCCCGATGAAGGCCTGACATGACCGTCGAAACCATTGAGCTCGCCCCGGGCTACCGGATCTCTCGCATGTTGCGCGGCGGCTGGCAGCTCGCCGGCGGGCATGGTGCCATTGAAGCCGAGCGGGCGATCGCCGACATGGCTGCGTTCGTGGATGCGGGGGTCACGACCTTCGACTGTGCCGACATCTACACCGGCGTCGAAGAGATGATCGGGCGTTTTCGCGATCGCATCCTCGCCGAGCGCGGCTCCGCAGCACTGAACAACTTCAAGGTACACACGAAGTTCGTGCCTGACTGGGACGCCCTATCCCGCGTCGACCGTCCCTATGTGCGGGAGATCATCGACCGCTCGCTCCGGCGGCTCAGGATTGAGCGCCTCGATCTCGTGCAGTTCCACTGGTGGAACTACGCCGTTCCAGGCGCCGTCGAGACCGCGCTCATCCTCAAGGAACTCCAGGATGAGGGGAAGATCCACCAGATCGGCGCCACCAACTTCGATACACCCCATACGCGAGCCCTGCTCGATTCCGGGGTGTCGCTTGTGTCAATGCAGGTCCAGTACTCGCTTCTCGATCAAAGGCCCGAGAACGGCCTTGTTGCGCTCTGCCAGGAGCGCGACATGAAGCTTCTGTGCTATGGGACGGTAGCGGGCGGCTTTCTTTCGGAGCGATGGCTCGGCGCCCCGGAGCCGCAGGAGCCCTTCGCCAATCGTTCGCTGGTCAAGTACAAGCTCATCATCGACGACTTCGGCGGCTGGTCCTTATTCCAGAACTTGCTCGGCACCTTGCTGGAGATCGGGCGCAAGCACGGGGTCAGCCTCACGGCGGTGGCCACCCGGTGGGTCTTGGACCAACCCGCAGTGGCAGGCGCCATCATTGGCGCCCGCTATGCCGAGCACCTGCCCGACAATCTCGATGTGTTTCGGCTTGCCCTCGATGAGGAGGACCGGGCCGCCATCGACAGCGTTCTGGCACGCAGGACCGGTCCGAAAGGAGACACCTACACGCTGGAGCGTGATCGGGAGGGCCGGCACGGTCGCATCATGCATTACAACCTCAACGAAGCGTGACCCTCATGGGCCTCGACCACCCCCTCGCCCAGGCCGTACTCCAGGAGGTGGCCGACCTGCATGCCTTCTTCGAAGCATGGCTCAGCGGAACGGCCGAGAACACAAACACCGTATTTTCCCGCGTGAAGAGCTCTCTCGGCGAGGAGTTCACCATGGTGTCTCCGAGTGGACAAAGGCTTCAGCGATCGGATGTGATCGGGTGGCTGCGGGGAGCCCACGGGGCCAGGGCGAGCCAGAGCTCATTCCGCATTGCCATTGCCGAGCCCGAGATCCTGCTCTTGCGACGTCCGCTCGTCCTTCTCGGCTATGTCGAGGAGCAAACAGTGGGCGACGTTGTCACCCGACGCCAATCGACCGCCCTGTTTGAAGTCTCAATCGAAGGCGGACGGCGTGTGCGTTGGCTTGCCTTGCAAGAGACTTGGATCGATCCGGGCTCTTGAGGACCATTCCAGCTCGCCACACTTGCCAAAAGGCCGCCGAGACGAAACACTGCCTGGTGGCCAGGAGGAGCAAGCGACGTCAGAGCTCACTCCGGCGGACTAGACCAAGGGAGAGTGTTCACCGTGCGCTTTACATCCATTGTTTCAGCCGCCACCCTCGCGATTGCTCTCGCGCCACTGCCAGCATCCGCACAGCAGCCCTGCACGCATACGGTTGGCGTTGTCGTGGAGCTGACCGGTCCGGCCGGGCGCTTCGGCCAGGCTGCGGCCAAATCCATCGAGCTTGCCTTTAAGGAAATCAACGAGGCGGGCGGTGCCGCCGGCTGCCAGCTCGCCGCGGACCTTAGGGACTCGCAGAGTCAAGGCTCCGTTGCAGTCGACCAGGCCCGGCAACTCGTTGACCTCAAGCGCGTGCCGGCGATCATCGGCGGCATCATCTCCTCCGTATCGCTTCCCATTCTGACCTCGGTCACAGCGCCAGCGAACGTGGTTCAGATCTCGCCCGCCTCCTCGTCGCCGACGCTCACCCGTACTGCACAAGAGGGAAAGACCAACGGTATTTTCTTCCGCACCATCACCTCGGATGCGCTCCAAGGCACAGCAGCCGCGAAATACGCGATGGATCAAGGCCTGAAGAAAATTGCGATCATTCACGTCAATAACGACTTCGGCGTGAACATGGTGGCGGAGTTCAAGCGTGCCTACGAAGCGCTCGGAGGCCAAATTACCTCCACAACGCCGTATAACCAGGGTCAGGCCTCCTATGCACCGGAGGTCACCCGCGGTCTTGAGGGAGATCCACCTGCCCTTTACCTCGTCTCCTATCCGGGCGACGGCACAGCGATTGCACGCACCTGGATCTCGCAGGGCGGCGCCGCAAAGTTTCTCCTGAACGACGGCATGAACAGCGCGGACTTCATCCGCGACGTCGGGCCGCGTTACCTGAACGATGCGTTTGGAACCTCGTCCGGCACGACCAAAACGCCCTCGACCGAGCATTTCGTGAAAGCCTATCCGGTAATGTCCGGCGGCTTTGATGCCAATGCCCCAGCCGCTGACAGGGCTTATGACGCGGCAGCAATCCTTGGCCTTGCGGTGGCTCAGGCCGGCAAGTTTGAGGCGGCAGCGATCCGCGACGCCATTCGCAAGGTCACCGGGAGTGACGGCGAAGTGATCTATGCCGGTCCGGAGGGCTTCAAGAAGGCGCTCCAACTCATCAAGGATGGCAAACCGGTGCGCTACGAAGGTGTTATCGGCCCTGTGAGCTTCGACCAATATGGCGATATCACCGGCCCTTTCCGACTATGGCGAATTCAGAACGGTGAGATCACCACGGTCGGCCAGATGGGCGTCGATGAGGTCAATGCCATTAAGGCTAAGATCCCATCGCGCTAAAACCTGCTCTGTCGGTGACACAGGCTCCGCGCCCAGCGCGGAGCCTTCGCCTTTTGCCGGAGATTACCATGTCGCTTCCCCCCGATCGGATACTGCTCGCACCCGGGCTTGAGATCAGCCGTGTGGTCACCGGCCTTTGGCAAGTGGCCGATATGGAGCGGGATGGCCGCTTCTTGGATCGCGACGCGGCAGCCGCCGCCATGGCCGATTATGCCCGCGACGGCTTTGACAGCTTCGATATGGCCGACCATTACGGCAGTGCGGAGCTGATCGCCGGTCGTTTTTTGAGCATGCAAACTGGGGCCGAGAAGCAGCGTCCGGCGGCTTTCACCAAGTGGTGCCCCACGCCTGGGCCGATGACCGCAGACGTCGTGCGGGCTGGTATCGCCCAGCGCCTCGAGCGCCTTGGTGTCGAGTCCATTGACCTCTTGCAATTCCATTGGTGGATGTTCGAGCATCCCGGCTACATAGATGCCATGAAGGAGCTTGTTGCGCTGCAGCAGGACGGGCGCATCCGCCATCTCGGCGTGACGAATTTCAATACCGACCACCTGCGCCTGCTGGTGAAGCACGGCTTCCCGATCGTATCGAACCAGGTCTCCTTCTCCCTTCTCGACCGCCGCGCTGCGGAAGACATGAGCACTTTCTGTCTCGCCGCCGGCGTGCGCCTGCTGGCCTATGGCACACTCGGAGGCGGCTTCCTGACGGACCGGTGGGTGGGTGCGCCCGAGCCAACATCTATCGAGGATTGGAGCAAGTCAAAATACAAGCGCTTCATCGACACCATCGGAGGGTGGTCGGCTCTTCAGACGATTCTGGCGGCCGTGCATGAGATTGCTCGCAAGCACGGTGTGTCGGTTGCCAATGTGGCCACGCGCTGGGTGCTCGAACAGCCGGCCGTCGCGGCTGTCATCGTTGGGGCTCGGCTGGGAGAGCGCGAGCATCGGGCAGACAATGCTGCCCTGTTTTCGTTCTCCTTGGACGAAGATGACAAACAGCGGATCGACGAGGCTTTGGTGTCTACTCGGCGCATCCCAGGTGATTGTGGTGACGAGTACCGTCGCCCGCCTTTCCTTACGGCTTCCGGCGATCTCAGCGATCACCTCGAGAGCTTCCCGCCCGTGTTCGAGGCCGTCCCGATCGATGGGCGATCTGACCGCCTACGCATTGACTCCGGCAGCGTCTGGGAGCCCATCTGTGGGTACAGCCGTGCCGTGCGGATTGGCAATCGCATCCTTGTTAGCGGAACAACAGCCACCCACGGCACAGGTGAAATCATCTGTCCAGGCGATCCCGAAGGGCAGGCGGTCTACATCCTGGATAAGATCGCAGCGAGCATCGCCTCTTTGGGCGGAACGCTCGCGGACACAGTCCGAACGCGTGTCTATCTCAGCAATGCAGACGACTGGGAGCCTGTTTCCCGGGTGCATGGTCGATACTTCGGAGCCGTGCGACCTGCAAATACTTTGCTGGAGATCTCACGCTTGGTCGGGGAGTACGCAGTTGAGATCGAGGCTGAAGCTGTCGTCACTTAAATACCTTCGTTTGAAGCGGGTTCCACTCGCAGATTTGCGCATGCCTTCGTACATGCAGCTATAGCCAGTCGTATGTACCAAGTTGCTTGCTGACGACGCGACACCACTCAATCCAGAGGCTTCTATGCTGCACGTCCTCGCCTTTATCACCACCAAACCCGGCATGCGCGATGCCGTGCTCCAAGAGTTCAGAGCCAACATGCCGGCTGTGCACGCGGAGGACGGATGCATCGAGTACGTTCCCGTGATCGATGTACCGACCTTCGGCCCCTTTCAGGCCGAGCTCGGGCCAGACACTTTCGTCGTTGTCGAGAAATGGGCGAGCACGGAAACGCTCAACGCCCATGCCGCGTCTGCGCACGTGAAAGCCTATGCCGCAAGGACAGCCGACATGATCGAGACGCGTATGATACACGTCCTTTCACCTGTCTAGATCCTGATCCAGCGTGAGAGGTTGACCCCTGAGGCAGCCGAGCGACAAAAGCTACGGAGCTAGCGCTGCCTCGGGGTTTTCCCGGCGAGAATATCCGCGGCCCAGCTCCTGTCGATGTTGCCACCGCTGAGGATAACGCCGGCTTTGCGTCCCTTAATCTGGGCCTGCTCTTTGGCAAGAGCGGCAAGCGCTAAAGCACCGGCTCCTTCTGCAAGGTTGTGGGTGTCCTCGTGATAGATCCGGACTGCCTGAGCGATATCATCCTCAGCGACTTCAACGATGCGGGCAGCACCGGCTTTGATCAGCGCAAAAGCCGTTTCATCAGGAACTCTCACTGCCGCGCCATCCGCGAAAGTGGCGACCTGGTTGACCGGTACGACCCGGCCTGCATCGAACGACAGTCGATAAGAATTTGCCTCCTGCGGAACGACGCCCACGATTTCTGTCTTGAGGCCCAGGAGGTCACGGGTGCGGATAAGCCCGCAGATGCCGGATCCTAGTCCGATAGGGGCATACACCACGTCAAGATCGGAAAAGGCATCAAATAGTTCGTGGGCGTAGGTTGCCACACCTGTTACGAGATCGGCGTGGAACGATGGGATGAACTCATAACCCCGCTCTATGGCGAACTCCGATGCATGCTGCTTGGCATCATCGAAGTCTCGCCCATGCTCGATGAGCTCAGCCCCGAAGGCGCGCATCGCGGCATTCTTCTCAACGGAGTTTCCTTGCGGAACGACAATGGTGACAGGCAAGTCGAAATGGCCTGCTGCCAGGGCTAGGCTCTGGCCGTGATTGCCACGTGTAGCGCTGATGATGCCGCGGACGTGCTGGCGCTCTCGCCTGAGACGATCGAGATAGACAAGACCGCCTCGCACCTTGAAAGCGCCAATAGGTGTGTGGTTCTCGTGCTTCACAATGACCGTAGATCCGAGGCGTTTGGCGAGAAGAGGCCAAGCATATTGTGGAGTCGGCGGCATGACCGAGCGCACGATGGTGATCGCCCTGTTGAGCTCATCGAGTGTGAACATCGACCTCCCCTTTGAAGCAGCCCGGATCCAAGAGACTCTTCCGGAAATTGTAAGGCAGTCGTCCCAGAGTTGCAGCTTTCAGCAGTAGCAGAGGCGTGTTTCAAACCATAGCCCCGAAATCTATTGGTCCCTCACCTCCTCCGTCACTGCCCTGTGTCTGCTTTGACCGGGTCCCACGATCTTACAAAGCAAAAGGTAAGGAAGAACACGTAGAGAGGGTCCGATTTGCCAACACGTCCACAGTGGTGGTTGTCCTCCCGCCTTCCCGAGGAGGTTTGCTGATGGTTCGCGCTTCTTGGCGAGAGATGCGGCAAGCTCGACCTCCCTGGTTCCTACCAGATGCTCGGCCAGACTTGGCAGGAACACGGGGTGCCAGAGGTGCTGGAAGACACAGGCATTGTGGTCGGCCCTGCCACACTTTGGATCGTAGCGGTGGAAACTACCCCGGATCGACAGCAGAAACTCCTCTGTTGCCAGAGCCTGCCATCGAGAATGAGGGTGCATTCGTTCATGACGTGGCGGTCTCGGAGGTGCTCGTCATCCACGAGCCAGTTGAAACAGTGTTCTATCTGCACACCGCATCGTCAGTCAGTAATTTGCGCCCTCCAATCCGATCTAACGATTGGCTGTGACAGTTGGGGCGGCTTGATCTCCGAAGGCGACCCAGGCTTTGCCGCTGGTGCCCTCCCGCTTGATGAAGGTATACCCAGTTTGGCGCCAAGGCAGGACAGCGTCTCTCTTGTTGTCGAGAATGAAATCGCCCTGGTCGGTGAGGACCATGAGTACCGCATGCCCCTGCCCCTTGTCGTCGATGACGGCTGTCATCCGCAGGGCACGGTGCGGCAGACCGGCCTGAACCAGCAGCTTGCGCTTCATGAGTTGAATGTCCTCGCAATCACCGAGCCCATCATCCGGATAGTCCCACCGGTCGAGAACACCCCAATGATCCTGGTCTGTGACCGCCAGGATCGATGAGTTGACGCGCTCGTTCACCTGCGTGAGAGCCGCCCAGATGTCAGGGGTTAGGGCGATGCGCGTGGGCTGTGAGAGATCGATATGGCATTCACGAGGTTGGTGCTGGCAGAAGCTGACCCAAGCCTGCGTTGGTCCTGCACGTCCTACCACTTGGATACGATCAGTTCCTCGCATGGAGATCAAGCTCTGGGCAGACGCAGCCTCCGAGAACCCCGAGAGGCTCACGAGGGTAAGACCCATCAGGGCCAGCCCCAGAAGCATACGCTTGGTTTTGGCACCACGATCAAGGCGGCTGCGGAGAAACTGCTCAACATTGATCATGATAGGCTCCGATGGCGGAGCCAACACGATGTGCTCTCACGGTAAATGAGGTCTTAACCCGCTTCAGCCTGAAGTGCGGCATAGCCGACGCACTTCCGGGATACCGGTACGGGAAGTTGGCGGAGCCGCATAAAAAAACCCGGTGCTGGAAGCACCAGGTTTGATTGAAAGAGCATCTAAACGGCTATGGCCGCCGTACAGTGCAGCGAGGTGAGCTAAGCAGCCTTCTTTGTACGTTTGCCCTTGGTAGACGCAGCCACTTCGTCCGATGTCGCAGTCGCCTTCGCAGCAACCCTCTTGGGTTTGGCAGGAGCAGCATCATTGGCAACGGCATCCACCAGAGCAGCAGTCTTTCTGCGCTTCTGGCCGAGCCCCATGGTCTTAGCAAGCTCGGAGCGTGCCTTGGCATAGTTCGGCGCGACCATCGGGTAGTCAGCGGGCAGACCCCACTTCGCCCGGTACTGCTCGGGGGTCATGTCGTAGGTGGTCCGCAGATGGCGCTTAAGCGACTTGAACTTCTTCCCATCCTCCAGACAGACAATCGCATCCGCAGTCACAGATTTCTTGACTGGAACAGCGGGCGTCAGCTCAACCTGCGGCTCCTGGCTCTGGGCCTGCCCTGTCCTCGTCAGAGCCGAGTAAACAGAACTAAGGAGGGCCGGAAGCTCAGAGGCCGGAACGGAGTTGTTGCTGACATAAGCCGAAACAATGTCAGCAGAGAGTTCGATGAAGTTCGGAGAGGTTGTGCTCTCGCTCATAGTGTTCATGTCCTCGGCTGCACAGGAACAGGTTTCAGAAGGTGAATAGAACTAGATGAAATCCGAGCAGGATCAGCAGGAACGGCCCGTGCAGCACAGTAAATACCCGTAACCTTGGCTCCACCTATGCCCCTTGCTCACCTTTGGCAAGGCACCCCTACCGGTTCAATAGAAGACTTTATCCCTCATTCAGCAGAAGCTGAGATCACGCTGATGTTTCAACACCACTGGGCCGCAAGCGGCCAAGCTGAAACGCCTTCGTGAGGACGTCGTTAACGTGGCAGCAGATCGCAGTTCGCGATTGGTTCGTTGGAGAAACAGTCATGCGCGCACATATCAAATACGCTGCTCTTACAGCTGCCCTCCTGATTCCGACCCTGGCCTCAGCCGATCCAGGAGGGGCCGCAGCCGGTGCTGCAGCAGGCGGTGCAGTAGGTGCCGTTGTTGGAGGTCCAGTTGGCGCAGCCGTCGGGGCTGGGGTAGGCGGCGCAACTGGTGATGCCGCTTCAGGACCGGACCAGAAGAACGTCGTGATTGAGAACCGGGATGTCGGCACAACCGGCAGCACCGGCTGCTCGACAACGACGAAACAGACGACTGACGCGACCGGCACCACCACAAAGCAAAAAACGGAGTGCTAGGGCCACTCTCCCGTCAGGCGGTGTCGGTTGGTGCACCGCCTGCTCACTGCACTACTTCCTCTTACGGTTCTGGGTCTCGAGGGGAGCTTTGGCGAAAGACTGCAACTCCCCTTAGTCAGTGATGCTCCTCATCGGAGGATTGGTCGGCCAACCGTTTGATCTCGAAAACCGTAGCCGTGACAAAGGCGGAGATGACGAGGAAGGTTGCAACGGTCGTGAAGGTTCCCTCCTGAACCCCTGGGTTCATCCCGACCAAAGGGATAAGCAGCAAAGCCGGAATACCTAGGGTGATTGCGCCAAGAAGGTAGACCGGGTTCGCTGATCCTTCAGCCTTGTCGCCCCCACTAACCCTGTGCTCCAACTGCTCTTGCGCCCAGACCTTCACACGTCCCGAAGCACCTCTCGCCCGTTCTGACGCAGCATGGAGGCGTGGTCTCCACACTCTGATCGCTTGTTGAACCTGGCCTTCGAGGCCGGCACCGAAAGATCTCTTCCTATCCCCTCGGCCTTCCGACTTGAGCTCACGAGTCATAAGATGACGCTGGGTTGGGTCCTGCTTTTGGGCGACTTGTATCTCAAGCCCCTCGCTGGGCCGGGGCTGACCACTTGCAAGGGCGTGATGAGGCTCCGTTGGGCCGAGACCAACCGTCTGCACCGGCTGCTCGACCTCGTCTCTGACCCTGCTGTGTAGGTCTTGCTGATCTGGCGTGTTCCGATTGTCTTCCATTGCCAAGTTGACGCCTGGGGCGAGGGTGTCGCTCTGGGCGGGCGGAAGTCGGGAGCCAGTGCTCCCTTCTGGTCCCTCTAGTCTCCCATGGGGCATCTCAGCGCTCAGGGAGTCCAGAGCCGAGTTCGCCTTCCTCGGCGCAGCGCGCGGCTTACGGGTGGTGGATTTGGGCCGCTGCACACCAGCCTCGACATCCGGCCGTTTGCGATCATCACGTTGGCTTGGGCGTTTGGGGGCTTTGCTCATATAGGGATCAAGGGCAGATACCTTGGCTTTTTGATGACACTGATGCTGAGGCTTTATGCCAGAAGCGCATCTGGCGTGATCCTTGCTGTAAGGCTTGGATCGCGACACACGGGAACCCCGATCCAGCATCTCTGTTGGCCTGACATGTGCCGTCAGCCAGGAGGTCGAGACAATGATCTGCCCGTTTTGCAAGCAAGAGGTCGATGAGCCCTGCCGCAACACCGTGGAGATGCAGCGGCGGGCCAGCGATCACATCGAACGATGCGATAAAGCTCTGAAGAACCTAAAGGGGATTGTGTTCGGCTAACCGTGGCGGTTGGCATATCGCCGCTTTTTAGTGAGTTTCTTCTGCCCTTCGAGCGTCTTGGCTGGGGCAATCACCTCCCTTTAGTGGCGGGTGTTCTTTTTGAACGACGGTCGCATGCGCGATTTACCGGCCATGGGTTTGTCCTTCTCAGTTTGGAAAGCATCGAACCACATTAGACTGGGCTGAGCATCTCATCCTGAGTGGGTATCTGAGGCTGTCCGGGGTCCAAACCACGAGGTGATAAACTCTTGCGGCTCATCCGAACGCATTGAGCCGGGACGGATAGATGCCAACCTTCTTCGGTTATGGACGATTCACCCGAGACGCTATGCGCGGCATATTGCATGCGTTTGAAGATCGGACAGAGCCTGTCCCCAAGCTGTTCGAGCCTCATGGGACGGCCGATCTCCTGGGGCATGACCCCAGGCTGTGAGTTCGACGGGAGGCTCCTGGCAGAGGCTACCAACGAGGGGTTGGTGGCCACAGCCGGTCTTGTTGCAACAGGCGGCCGGGCTCAGAACACCAAGGTAGCTCGTGCTCGAACTCCTGGGAGAAACTATGAAGATCTTTGCACTGACCGGAGCTGGCGCGTCAGCCGAAAGCGGCCTGGGCACCTTTCGGGATAAGGATGGGCTGTGGTCCCGCTTTGACCCGATGAAGCTCGCCACACCAGAGGCATTCGCTCACAGTCCGGACGAGGTGCATGCCTTCTACAACATGCGCCGCCAGAACCTCCTGTCGGCAGAGCCCAACGCCGCTCACCGGGCCCTTGCCCGCTTGGAGGCCGGTCTGGCCGAGCGCGGCGGTAGCCTGTTTCTGTGTACCCAGAACATCGACGATCTTCACGAGCGAGCGGGCTCGCAGCGGGTCGTGCATATGCATGGCGAACTGCTCAAAGCCCGTTGCACAGCCTGTGGTGAGACAATGCCTTGGCACGAGGACTTGAGCGTCGAGATCCCTTGCCCGTCCTGCCGCTATTCCGGAGGGTTGAGACCTCACGTAGTCTGGTTTGGCGAGATGCCGCTGGAGATGGATGCGATCTATGACGCTCTGCTCGGGGCAGACCTGTTTGTTGCAATCGGCACTTCGGGCTCCGTCTACCCGGCAGCAGGGTTTGTGTCGGAGGCACGGGGACATGGCATCCGCACCTGCGAGATCAATCTGGAGCCCTCGGATAACGCCCGCCAGTTCGATGAGGGACGGTATGGGCCAGCCAGCGAGGTCGTCCCAGCGTGGGTTGAGCAGGTACTCACGTCAAGATCTTTGAGCGACCAAGGCGGGTTTACGGCTCCCGGCTCATCTCATCCGAAATAGTAGAATCGTCACGTTGGCGTACGGCCTGACGAGGAGCATAGTCCTGCTCTCTCGTTCTACGTTCGTCGGAGGTGGTCATGTCCAGCCTTCTTGTCCATGTCACCTGCGGGCCTGAAAACCCCACTAAGGCTGCACTCGCCTTCTTCGTCGCGGCAGCAGCCGTCGAGGCAGGGCATCAGGTTCACATGTTCCTGGCAGGTGATGCGGTTCAACTCATCCGCGAACCCACGCGCACCGGCCTCGTCGGGCTTGGTACAGGTGCCTTTCGGGAGCATTTCGACAAGGTGATCGCCGGAGGTGGCCGGCTGTATCTCTCGGCTGGGTCCTGTGCGGCGCGGGGTGTCAGCGATGCGGACCTTCAAGGTGTCTCTCACGAGAAGGCCAGCCCACCTATGCTCGTGCGGCTGGTGATGGAGTGCGACCGCAGCATCGTCTACTGACCCGGTGCATCGCACGAGTCAGGAGGGGAGACCTGATGGAAGACGCTGTTTCCATTTCCGTCCTTGAGGATTTTGCGGCAGCCTGGAACCGGCATGACCCGGATGCGATCCTGTCGATGATGACGGAAGACTGCGTGTTCGAGGCCAGCCGTGGTCCTGACGTGAAGGGGACGATCTTTACAGGTCAGGCTGATGTCCGCCGTGGAATTGAGGAGGTCTTTGCAACCTTTCCGGATGCCCGGTGGAATGATCCTAAGCACTTCATTGCTGGAGATCGGGGCGTCTCCGAGTGGGTGTTCACGGCCACCGGGCCTGACGGCGCTCATGTGGAGGTTCAAGGCTGCGATGTCTTCACCTTCCGCAATGGCAAGATTGCAGTCAAGAGCTCGTACCGGAAGCAGCGCACCGGCTGATCTCCAGAATTCCTCTTGTTCATCATCAAAGTACCGGTACGCTCGGCTCTCCAATATGTTGCGGGAGGGCACAGGCATGAACGGCGCTGCCACAGATCATCGAAGCCTCTGGTTCCTCAATACCTACGTCACGATCCGTATTTCGTCACGGGATGGTTCGGACGGCATCTCAGTGCTTGAGCACCGAGCCTCACAGGGGGACTCTCCGCCGCTGCATATCCATCATGACGAGGATGAAATCTTCCACGTGCTTGAAGGTGAGGTGCGCTACCAGGTCGGAGATCAGGAGCACCGCGCCAGCACTGGAGAAACGCTGCTCACTCCCAAAGGCATTCCTCACACTTACAGGGTGGAGTCGGCTGAGGCCCGCATGCTCACCATCACCCGAGGCCAATTCGAGACCTTCATCCGCGCCTTTGGCCGTCCTGCTGAATGGCAGGGGCTGCCTGATCCATCCGGTCCACCGACGCCTGAGCAAGCTGAGGCCCTTGCGCGTGCCTGCCGTCAATTCGGGATAGAACTCGTCGGGCCGCCGCTTTCGTAAACCGGGTTACCCGTTTGCGGGGTGCTCCTCGACGAGGGTGCCGATCAGACGCAGCAGTTCCTGCTGTTCCGGCCCTGCGCCCCGCCCCAGGAAAGCCGCGATATCTTCATGTTCCACCTGCCCTCCGGAAGCGACATTGGCTTCGTGGCGGACGAACAAAGCCCCCGAAGGATCTCGGATCAGATACCAGCGGTCACCGCTTGGGCTTTCATAGAGCTTGCGCGCCTTCTTCATGCGGGCTCCTGTCGGGTCGAGATGGCACATCCACTGTAACCCATCGCAGCAAAAGGCGGAAAGCACAGATTGATCGAGCAGGGCTTCAGGATAATCCAAGCCGCATGATCAACAGAGCCTAGGAAGGGGCCCCCCACCGGAATGATGCTGGATCTATCAACTGGACAGGCTCTGCTGGGTGGCTAGCCCGGATCGCATTCTTGTAGACGATCTACCTTCCGTTACCCCGAACAAGCCAGATCTCATAATTTCAGGGTGCCCTCATCGATAGCCCGACGCCTGTAATTCAAAGAGTTCGGCGTAGCGACCGCCTGATGCAACGAGCTGTTCGTGTGAGCCAGCCTCCACGACCTGCCCATTCTCGAGGACAAGGATGCGGTCGGCCATCCGCACGGTCGAGAACCGGTGCGAGATCAGAATGGCGGTCTTGCCCAAACTCAGATCCCGGAAGCGCTGGAAGACCTCGTACTCCGACCGGGCATCGAGAGCGGCGGTCGGCTCATCCAGGATGAGCACCTCGGCATCCCGCATGTAGGCGCGCGCGATGGCGATCTTCTGCCATTCACCTCCGGAGAGATCCGCCCCCCCGTGGAATCGCTTGCCGAGCGGCTGGTCATATCCTTGGGGTAGGCGTTGGATAATTTGATCGGCGAGGCTGCGCTCCGCCGCCTGCTGGATCCGGTTGCGATCATCGGTGGCCTCGATGCGACCTGCTCCGATGTTCTCGCCGGCCGTGAAGTGAAACCGCACGAAATCCTGAAAGATCACGCCAATGTGGCGTCGCAGATCCGCCAGATCATATTCACGCAGGTCATAGCCATCGAGAAGGATCCGTCCCTCTGTCGGATCGTAGAGCCGGGCAAGGAGCTTCACGATCGTGGTTTTGCCGGCTCCGTTCTCCCCAACCAAAGCTACGACCTCGCCGGCTGTCAGCGTCAAGCTCAGGTGGCGGACAGCCCAGTGATCTGAATCTGGATACCGGAAGCCTACGTTCTCAAACACGATCCCCAACCGCAGCGGATGCGGAAAGGGTCGTGGATTTGCCGGTGACGCGATGCTTGGACGGACATCGAAGAATGAGAACAGATCCTCCAGGTACAGCGCCTGCCCGGCGATCTGGGAAAACCCCAGAAGCAATCCCTCTAGCAGCCCCCGCAGCCGCAGGAAGGAGCCGGACAGAAACGTCAAGTCACCGATGCTGAACTCGCCCCGGACGGTTCGCCACACAATCAGAGCATAGGCCAGATAATAGGCACATGACGCGAGCGTGGCGAAGAGCGTGCCCCATGCGGCCCTGCAGATCGCAAGCCGCCGGTTGTCCGCATACATCCGATCAGCAAAGCCTTTGAAGCGCTCGACCAGAAAGGCGTTAAGACCGAAGAGCTTGACCTCCTTCGCGGTTTCGACGCTCGAGCCGAGATAACGGATGTAGTCGAGCTGACGTCGCTCCGGGGTGCGAAAGTAGTTGAGCCGATAGCCCTGCGCGTTGAAATGCACCTCACCAACAAAGGCCGGCAGGAGAGCAAGGATGATCAGGACGATGAGCCAAGGCGCATAGACGAGCAGGCCGGCAGCGAGTGAAAGGACGGTGAGCCCATCCTGTGCCTGCCCGAAGATCTGGGTCAGGAGAGTGGTTCGCCCAGTGACCTGGCGGCGAGCCCGTTCCAGTCGGTCCTGCTGATCACTGCTCTCGAACTGCTCAAGATCCAGAGTCGTCGCATGCTCCATCAGACGCACACTGGCGAAGTTGCTGTAGCGCTCAGATAAGAGGCTGTCGACGAGGGAGCTAGCCCGCCCTAAGAGATCAGCGATGATCGCGAGGGCCAGCTCCAAAACGAGCAGCCCACCGAGAAAATCAAGGCGGCCGCTCCCGATCCAATCGCTGAGATTTGCCCCCGGTGAGGCGAGCTGTGTCTGGGCCACCACCTCATCAATGATGAGCTTTCCGATATAAAGTATCATAAGAGGGAGGATTGAACGCGTCAGTCGCAGCCCGAGACTTGCCGCTGTAAGAGCAGGGCTGGCCTGCCAGACCAGACGGAACAGAGACGGAAGGTGACGTAAGGCGCCAACCCGCTCACGCAGCGAGCGGCTGGAGGGGAACACTGGAGCGACCATCCCATTAAGATGGGGGTCCAGGGCTTACTCGTCGAGCCACCTAACCGCCGCCGTGGGGTCTGGTCCCAGAACAAGGATGGAAGCCATCGCTCCGGGAGGGCGCCATGACAGACGACGATCAAGACAACTCCCCTGATCAGCACGAACACTGGAAACACCACGGCGTTCAAGTGATCAAAGGTGACCGCCTCGACCCGAACACCGCTCAGACCCCGGGCATGTTTCGGCAGGCTGCGATCAACCATGCGCGGGTTGGAGCACAGAAGATATGGGCCGGCACGGTGTCGATCCAGCCAAATGCCAAGACTGGAGTTCACCACCACGGTGAGTTGGAGAGCGTCATCTATGTCGTGCGAGGCAAAGCTCGCATGCGATGGGGTGAGCGGTTGGAGTTCGTTGCGGAGGCTGGACCTGGCGACTTCATCTATGTGCCGCCCTTCGTGCCTCATCAGGAGATCAACGCCAGTCCGGATGAGCCCCTCGAATGCGTTCTCGTGCGCAGCGATAACGAGGCCGTCGTTGTAAACATCACAGACGTGGATCCTGTCGAAAAGCCGGAGGAGGTTTACTGGGTCGACCCGATCCACAAGCAGCCGGAATAAGGGCATTCCAGAACCACAAATCCTACCAGACAGTAACAGTCCCGGTGCTTTCCCTAGGCTGACTGCAGGATCACTTAGCTCCCCGCAGAACCAGCGGGATCGGGGCCAAGGACGGCGTTTACACCGAAATGCAGACTTACCACTCGCTGGAAGAACGTTTCGCACACATCAGCTCGATCGAGGACGCGATCGGACCGGTAATGCCTACATCAAAGCCTTCCTCCGACAGCATTTCCTGAACCGTCCGCAGCGGTGGGAACACCTCGGCACCGAACAGCCGTCAGCGGTTGCGCAACATGGGCCGAGGAACTCCCTCGCTGCTTTTAGAGGCAGGCTTGAAGGCCAAACTGCTTGCAGCCCCAGGCCGTGAACAGCAGTTTCATGAAGCGCGCGTGCTGTCCCTCGAAGACGTTGCGCGCATCTATGGTGTGCCCCTGTCCGTCGTGGGCCTCGGCAAAAACGCGAGTTACGGTTCGCTCACGGAAGAGTCTCGCGCGTTGCGGCAGAACTGCTTTGCACCATGGGCGGGCCGTGTGGAAGCACAGTTGCGGCTTGCGTAGCTAAGCGCTGAGGGACGGCGCGAATACACTATTGAGCATGATCTTTCAGGCCTTGAACGTGGCGACCTGAAGGCGCGGCTTGAAGCGTACCAAATCGGCGTCAACAGCGAGATCTTCTCAGCCAATAAATGCCGGATCTGGGAAGGCATGAACCGCCGCGAGGGCGGCGACACATTCAGGAATCCCGCGGTGTCTCACGCAACGCCGCAGGAATAGCCGGGCAGTTTTCACGAGGGCTAGACGGCGAGTCCAGAAACGGAAGAGGGGATCGGGGTCCGGCGCAACGCAGTTGTTCTAGCCCGCACTAATCCTCTCAGCGCCGTCAAAGAACGACCTTCGGCACATGTGCCGAAGGTTTCACAGGACAGTGGCCATGCCGGACTCGAAAGAGCAAGGCAAAGTCGACGGAGCGAACCTCGCCGCTACAGCGGAGGGCCTTAATTACCTTAGTCTGCGGGATTGATCAGAGGATAGGGCTGGCTACGGATGTGCTGGAAGACCCACTCTTCTGAAATGCTGGCCCGGAGAGGCGATGGAATAAACCTTGGTCCTGATCCGTTATTAGTACCGAAGGCCTCGTAACCCTTGCCTTCGCCAAACTTCAAGCCCCTTCAGGCATTCTCGCGTCAGGGGCTTTTTTCTTGCGCAAAGCTGAAACAAGGCCGGGTCGCGTGAGTTGGGGTCGTGAAGGAAGTCATCCTTCTGACGCTTGGAAACCTCTTGAGATACAGGCCTCTTCGCCCCTTGGCCGTTGCGGATGAGGAGGCCTTTCCTTTGCCCGTGTCGTCTAATCCTCCTGGAATGGCTCGCAAGGCCCAAGGCTGTACAGCTTTCCTCGAGCAGTCGAGATAGAGACGACGCTGTGATGGCACTGCGGATCAGCTTTCCATCTCGTGATGGCTTCTTCCGAGATGAAGACGTCTAGCCCGAGTCTTGCAATGAAATGGGGACCCGGTTTCTCTGTATGGTTCACGTCATCCCAAGAGATCTGCATCTTGGTCGCCCGCTGATCCTGTGCTGATCCTGTAATGCTGACATAACAAAAAAGATCCCTCGCCGGAGGTCTACAACAAGCATATAAGCTCAGATTGGAATGCTTATCCTATTAACAATGAAAATTTATGAGCAGATTTCCTGTTACTTATGTCGGCTATACGACAGACGGATGAGGTTTGACTGAGTACATGGACTGTACCGGCTTTGTTATATTTGCCCCTACGGGCCGGACCTCAGAGCGCCCCTCACAAGAGAGGGCGCTTTTCTTTTGCTCGCGCAGATTCTCAGGAAAATTTTGCGTCGCTCCCCATGCCCTTCCATACTAGGTTTTATGCGAAATTGGTCGCCGGAACTCTTCCGCCATAGGGACTTTACAGTTTACTGGTTACATCTGGAGGACACCATGCCTCGCTTCTACTTTCACATCCGCTGCAAAGATGGAGGTATGAGTTACGACCAGTGCGGCCTCGATTACCCGGATGTGGAGACTGCCTGCCGTGCAGTGGTGCAGGGTGCCCGAGACTTCAACCATGTGTTCATAGCCCAAGGCTATGATCCACAGGACTGCGCCGTTGAGGTCGAGAATGAGACCGGCGAGGTGGTTTTCCGCCTGCCGTTCTCCCAAGATCTTAGACCATCTGCGCGGACATCTCACGCCACTTACAAAATTGTCGGCAGCAATCTCGGCTGGCTGATATATTGCAACGATGATTTTGTTGGAGGCTTCGCCGAACGGTCCTCGGCGGAGTTGCTTGTCTGGGAGATGGTTGAGACCCGGTGCGCTGAGAAAAAGGCGTCTCAAGTCCTGATTGAAGCTAAATTCGGCTGCGAGAAACACCTGTGCCGCTGCTTCGAGGAAGCACCTGCCGGAACACTCCTATCCTAGATCATGGGTGTCATGGTTCTCAGCCCTCTGACCTACCAACTGTATGGCCCCAGGCGTGACTATGATGGTGCGCGAGCCTTGGGCAGGTTCTTCGAGGTATCGAGTTCAGGATGGTTGTGGAGCAGCCTCTCCCGCTCCAAAGCCAGATTGTCTCAGGTTCGCGCCATCTCCAGAAGCTGATCGCGCTGCTCTCCTGCAGGCATTTGCCGGGCGAGGACCCGGCATTCCTCAGCGTGCTTTTTGTACTCTGCTGCAGTCTTCATATTTGAGGTGCCCCTAAAGCGAAGCCATTTATGGGGCGACATTGGGGAATGGCAATTACTTCTGTTTAAATAGGGCTTGCCGACACTATCGAAAGCTGGACAAGCAACTTAGTCCTGCTTCGCCACGCAAGCGCTTCATGTGCCCAGTCATTCACCGCAAAAGGGCGAGAAATGTTCCGAGAGCGGCAACCAAGATTACCAGCAAGGGCCAGAACAACAGGTCGACTTCAGCCATAGAGAGCACCTCTATATGGCGAGGGCAGAAACGTTAGGGGACCAGATGGACCGAGCCTAGGCTTAATATCATTGACCCGGCTGAAGCCACGCCCGTCAGGAGCAGCGATCCCAGGAAAATCACCCCAATAGGGAGGCGCCGGTATGCCCGCGAGAGGCGCACCGCTTCCTTGTGTTTAGCGTTACGGTCAGGATTGGCGGCCATGGGACATCCCCTTTGACCCAGCATGCAACGTAAAGTGCTGACCAGAATGGCTCGCGTTTTGAGGCAAAAATGTGAATGCCAAGCTGACTAAAAATTTGGATGTCCCCGCAGTCTTTAGTGTCCTTGGTCTCACCGGCTAAATAATGGGAATAGGGATTCGTAGTGCCTTCCCTACCTCAATCTATTCGCCGTCCCTGCCGGCCATGGAGAAGCACAGCCGCCGCCAATGCAAGAGTCCTGAACTGCTCCTGCACGTCACTAGGGGCGTCATTCCACCTTGTAGCAAACTCTACCTCGAAGAACGCCTTCGCTATGCAATCGACTTGATGTGGCGTCATGCAGGCCTCACTAAGTTAATTTCCTAGGAAAGGCCGCAAGAGGATATTCGTTCCTAGTATTGTAAAGCTTCCAGGCTCGCGTTGACACCGAAGTACAGGGAGCAGGACATGCGAAAGTATAATGGGGGCGTTAAAGAGAAGGTTCATAGATCCTCGATATCAGTGTCGTCGGCGATTTGCTGATGCTGAGGTCCTCTCGCGAGGATCTGATCGGCTAAGTCAGATGAGTAGCTGACGCCAGAGTAGAACCTATAAGGTGCGACCATGCTAATCTCCTTCATCTTATTGTAATCATATGTGTATCCGAGAGCCGCGATCTCAAGATCAATAATTACACTTGATGCTGCGGAAATAAGTTCGCTGACCTCGCCGTAGTATGGGTTCTCAAATTCTGACTTTTGACTTCGCTCCTCCCGCGTATAAATGATTGGATGTGCAGCATACTTATTGCGGTAGTTGCGAATTTTGAGCAGCGTAGCATCCTTCTTCACTCGCTTTTCTACCTCATCAAACCGCGATCGAAGTTTCTGGATAGAGTTCTGCCGAGCCTCAGCAGAAGGGGCCAAGATGGGACCCTGCGATGGAGGAACGGGCAAATCACCTTCGGCGCCAAGTAGTTTGAGAACTTCTGGATGATCAAGCGCATCGCAGATTGTCGGAAGACTAAACCCGGCAGGGTCAAACTTTTCCCAAATTGGGAGTGCGCCCCTTGAGGTGGACAGATACGCACGGAGGAGTTGACTGGGTCTGCCAGGCTTTCGGAGACTGATGCCCATGGTGAAGAACCGCACCCACAGCATCGACTTCAAACGGCAGGTTGCACAGGACTACCTCGCCGGCGAGCCCCTGCACAGCCTGGCCAAGCGCCATGACCTGTCGCGCAACCTGATCCGGATCTGGGTCCGGAAGTACGAGGCCGGCGCCCTCGATGAGGACACGGCCGCATTGCTCCAGGAGTACGAGGCGCGGATGGCCGCCCTTGAGCGGCTGGTTGGCAAACAGGCTCTTGAACTCGAGTTTCTAAAGGGGGCTCTGAAGCACGCACCCCGGCAGAGAAGCGGGCCTACATCCACCATCACCGGCCCCATGGTCTATCCGTCTCACAGGGATGCCGACTGATGGGCCTGCCCCGCTCCACCTACTACGACGAGCCGACGGCTCCCGCCGACGACACAGCGATTGTCGAGGCCATTGCCGCCATCTGCGATGAGTTCGAAAGGTATGGCTACCGGCGTGTGGGCGCGGCTCTGCGGCAGGCCGGCATGGTAGTGAACCACAAGAAGATCCGCCGCCTGATGCGCGAGCATGATCTGCAGCCACGCATGCGCCGCCGCTTCGTGGCCACCACGGACAGCAATCATGACGGCCCGATCTTCCCGAACCGGGCTGCTGATCGGGTGGTAGGCGGCCCCAATCAGCTCTGGGTGGCGGACATCACCTACGTCGCCATCACGACAGGCTTCGTTTATGTGGCAATCATTCTCGACGCCTGGTCACGCCGGGTGGTGGGCTATGCGCTCAGCCGGTCGATTAGCGCCCGCCTGACGCTGGCGGCACTCAAAGCTGCCATCGCCGAGCGACACCCTCCGCCTGGATGCATCCATCACTCCGACAGAGGCTCGCAATATGCGGCCGAGATCTATCGCGAGGCTCTGGATGGCGCTGGTCTCGTCGGCTCGATGGGCCGGCGCGATCCGTACGACAACGCCAAGGCGGAAAGCTTCATGAAGACGCTCAAGGTGGAGGCGGTCTACCCAATGGCCTACGAGACCTTTGAGGATGTAGCCGAGGACCTTCCGCGCTTTATCGAGGAGGTCTATAACAGTCGGAGGCTCCACTCGGCCCTCGGCTATTTGAGCCCGAAGCAGTTTGAGGATCAACACGCCCGGCAGACGGTCAATCCCGCGGCATGATCACTGCCCACTCCAAAGGGCGCACTCCACCCACCTGCAGGAACGATATCTCGGACGCTGAAAGGGTCAAAGTTGCACATGAAACCTATCATCTTCACGCTGGGCCGATCGTTCTCCCGAATAGCCATCATCCTGTTCACGATCTCTGTCTCTCTTGGGCTGCCTGCCAGCAGAGCAGCGGCTCAGCCGGACAGCAATCCGTGCCGGCCAGTCCAATATGCTGACAGCACCTTCGTGGTTTGCACGGTGGATCTCCGACAATACGAGGTCAGGCTGTTCTGGCGCGGGCCGGATGGGGAGGTCCTTGGCTCGTTTGATCGGTTGAGAGGGACGCCGGAGGGTTCACGCCTTGCTGTCGCGATGAATGCAGGCATGTACCATGAGGACCGCTCGCCCGTAGGACTTTACGTCGAAAACGGAAAAGAACTGAAGGTGGCCAACACAAGGAGCGGCCCCGGAAACTTCCACCTCAAGCCCAACGGCATCTTTTATGTCGAAGGCCGTCAGGTAGGCGTGATCGAGACAGGAACCTATCTGAAGCGGAAAATCAGGCCAGATTTCGCGACGCAATCGGGCCCGATGCTCGTCATCAACGGGCAAATCCACCCTCAGTTTTCAGAGCAAAGCACCTCACGAAAGATCCGGAACGGCGTTGGCGTGAAAGGCCAAGACACGGTCGTGTTTGCGATTTCAGAAGACCCGGTCACGTTTAGCAAATTCGCTCGCTTGTTCCGGGACGAGCTGGGCTGTGCGAATGCTCTGTTCTTGGATGGAAGTGTCTCCAGCCTTTATGCCCCTTCATTGCAGAGGATGGACACACTGATGCCCATGGGGCCGATCGTCGGGGCTTTGCGCCGGCGCCCATAGTAAGTGGCTTCAGCGGAAGTGCAGACATTTCAGGGCGAAGCTGTAGGCGGAAAATGCGATGCCGTCAGGATCCATGCATAAAGTGGTCATCCACAAAGCCGGCGGTTACGAGCAGCTGAAGCTCGAAACTCATCCCGTGCCCAAACCTGGCCATCCAGACGTCCTGATCCGGACCGAGGCAGTGGGTGTGAACTATGCTGACATCTGTGTTCGTTGGGGCGTGTACGAGTCCGCGCGCCGGTTCGTGGGCTGGCCGATCACCCCTGGCTTCGAATATTCAGGCTGGGTGGAGGACGTTGGCCGTGAGGTCAAGCATGTGAAGCCCGGCGATCCCGTTTTTGGTGTCACTCTCTTCAACGGCTACTCCACGCACGTGTGTGCTTCGGCAGATCTGGTGTGGCCTAAGCCTCAGACTCTGGACTTTGAGGCCGCCGCTGGTTTCTTGGCCGTCCACCTCACCGCATATCATGGCTTGCTGCAGAACGTGGTGATCCGGCCCGGCATGAGAGTGCTCGTGCATTCAGCTGGCGGCGGAGTAGGCTCAGCGCTTGTCCAACTATGCAAGTTGCACAATCTGCACGTGACTGGTGTGGTGGGGAGAAGTCACAAGGTCGAGTATGTGCGCCAACTCGGCGCAGACGCCGTGATCGACAAATCCACTCAGTCGCTCTGGGATGAGGCCAAGCGCCTATGTCCTGAAGGCTACGACTTGGTCTTTGACGCGAACGGCCCTGAAACCCTGGCGCAGAGCTACGCTCATCTGAAGCCCACGGGTAAGCTGTTGGTCTATGGCTTCCATACTTTGTTGCCCAAACAGGGTGGACGCATCAACTACCTTAAAGCGACCCTCGGGATGCTGAGGATGCCGCGCTTCAATCCTTTGTCGATGACAAGCGAGAACAAAGGTGTGGTAGCGTTCAATCTATCATTTCTCTTTGCCCGCTCTGACCTGCTGCACGCCGCTGTCAACGACCTTACCACCTGGTTAGAGGCAGGGATCATACAAGCACCAAAAGTCCGATCCTTTGCACTGGCAGATGTGGCTCAAGCTCATCAAGCCTTGGAGTCGGGCGAAACCACGGGCAAGGTGGTCTTGCGAACAGCACCACCCTTCGTCAGTGCGGCAGCGTCCGAGGCAACTGTTGACCAAGCCTCTGCTCCCGATCGATGAGGGCCAGAGTTGCTTGAATGCGCTGTGGCAGAGGCTGCCTGATCACGTCCGCGTAAATGGAGCGGAGATCCTGCCCGATCCGGCGCAGGAGTTCGATGTCGGACACTGGTGAAGGTCGTTTGCCACCATCGGGCCCGTTGTCCATCCTCACCTCCTAATCAGCAGCCAGCCCCTGAGTACCGCTTCGCTACCCGATCGTTAACCATCTTTCTTTTCGGCTGTGGAAACCGGGCAGAACCCTCTGAATGCTCGGGATTGGAGCTTGCATAGCCAGCACGACAACCAAATCGGAAGATTGCCACCGGGGGAGCCGAGTTAATCCGAATCGCCGCAAAAAAGCCCTGAAACAAACCCAGAACATCTGGAGCTACAGAAGGAGAGCATCCTCGTCAGTGGTGCCATCCAGTGATACAGTCGGAGAGGCTAGGAGCGTTCCCTGGCAGGCACCATGAACCAGATGATTCGCCCCTCACAAGTTGATCAGAGGCCGGTTCTCGAGACGCTCGCAGGATCGGTGGAGCGCGTCACCTTCCACAATGCCGAAAATGGCTTTGCTGTCCTTAAGGTCCATACACGGGGCAAGCGTGACCTTGTGACTGTCGTAGGCCATACGCCTGCGATTTCTGCTGGGGAGTGGATCACCGCGAGTGGCATTTGGATCAGCGACCGCACCCATGGGCTTCAGTTCAAGGCCGAGGTGCTCAAGACCACGCCGCCGACTGGTGTTGAGGGCATCGAGAAGTACCTAGCCTCAGGCCAGATGCGCGGCATCGGACCGGCCATGGCCAAGCGGATTGTCGCTGTCTTCGGCGTAGACACCTTTGAGATCATCGAGGCCGCCCCTGAGCGCCTGACCGAGGTGCCTGGAATCGGCCCGATGCGGGCCTCCCGCATCGTGGCGGGTTGGGCCGAGCAGAAGGCGGTGCGGGATATCATGATCTTCCTTCACGCCCACGGCGTCGGTACCGCTCGGGCAGTGCGCATCTTCAAGACCTACGGCTTTGAGGCCATTCAGGTCATGACCGAGGACCCGTACCGATTGGCGAAGGATGTGCGCGGCATCGGCTTCAAGACAGCGGATGCCATCGCAGCCAAGCTCGGGATGGAAAAGACTGCCCCTCAGCGCATCCGGGCTGGTATCTCGTTCGCGCTCCAGACGGCGACGGACGAGGGGCATTGCTCTTTGCCGGTCAATGCTCTCACCCGGCTGGCCGAGCAACTCCTCGAAGTGGATGAGGCCCTGATTCGTACAGCCATCGTCGAGGAGCTGTCTAAAGGCGACGTCATCTCCGACACCATTGGGGATGAGACCTGCCTCTTCCTCAAGGGGCTGTACTTGGCCGAGCAGGCGATTGCCGCCCGGTTGGTTGAGCGAGCGTCTGGTCCATCACCCTGGCCCGAGATCGACCTCGACAAGGCCATTCCGTGGGTTGAAGGCCGCACGGGCAAGACCCTGGCTGCCTCGCAGCGCGAGGCTCTGAAGCTTGTGCTCGGCTCCAAGATGACTGTGGTTACAGGTGGTCCTGGTGTCGGCAAGACAACCCTGCTCGACACGATCTTGCGTCTGCTCGTCGCCAAAGGCGTTCGCGTCGCGTTGGCAGCACCCACAGGACGCGCGGCTAAGCGCATGACCGAGCAGACCGGTCTGGAAGCCAAGACCATCCACCGCCTCCTCGAGATTGATCCAAAACACGGTGGCTTCTCACGCAATGAGGAGAACCCGCTCGACTGCGATCTGCTGGTGGTGGACGAGACCTCCATGGTCGATGTGCCGCTGATGAACGCCCTCACCAAGGCCATCCCAACTCAGGCGGGTCTGCTGCTGGTGGGCGACGTGGATCAGTTGCCGTCGGTTGGCTCGGGGCAGGTGCTGGCGGATACTATCGCCTCGGAGCGCATCCCGGTCGCCCGTCTGACCGAGGTCTTCCGGCAGGCGGCCGAGAGCCGGATTGTGGTGAATGCTCACCGGATCAACAAGGGTCAGATGCCCGAGGTGCCAAAGGCCGGCGAGGAGACTGACTTCTACTTCGTCGAGATCGCCGATCCCGAGGAGGGTGTGCCGAAAATCATTCAGATGATCAAGGAGCGCATGCCGCGTAGGTTCGGGCTCGATCCGATGAAGGACATCCAGGTGCTCTGCCCGATGAACCGAGGGTTGCTGGGCGCTCGCAATCTCAACATCCAGCTGCAAGAGGTGCTTAATCCCAATCCGTCGTCCAAGGTAGAGCGGTTTGGCTGGCGCTTCTCGCCGGGTGATCGGGTGATGGAAACCCAGAACGACTATGACCGGGAGGTCTTCAACGGCGACTTGGGCACGGTAGTCAGGATCGATGATGAGGAAGGGGCGCTGATTGCCTCCTTTGATGGCCGAGAAGTGTCCTACCCATTTGGTGAACTCGACACCCTCGTCCCCGCTTACGCTACCACCATTCACAAGTCGCAGGGCTCGGAATATCCCGCCGTCATCATCCCAGTCGTAACGCAGCACTTCACGATGCTGGCTCGCAATCTGCTCTACACGGGGGTCACACGAGGCAAGCGGCTCGTGGTGCTGGTGGGCCAGAAGAAAGCTGTCGGGATTGCAGTTAGAGGCGGGCAGATGAAGAGGCGCTGGACGAAACTGCGGGAATGGTTAGCTGCCTACTGATCGACAGATCAAACTTCCTTTGTCATGACGCGTTCGAGGTGTGGGGTTCCAACACCATACGCGAATCTCGAGATAATCTAAGTTAGACCATGCCGCTGCTCGCATATACCCACGCAGGAGAGCCGCTTATTGCTCCACTGATGACTGATGATGAATGGGAGCAATTGCGATCAGCGCGAAATCGAGATGCGTGGATGCCATATGGGAAAGGGCGGGCTATCCCCAAGACATCGCGTCTTGGAACACGCTTCTTCGCCCATTCTCCTGGGCGGGTGCCCGAGGGAGCAAGGGAAAGCGACCTCCACCTTTACATCAAAGCCCAAAGCCTGATTGGAGCCCGAGCCGCGGGTTGGGACGCCCTGCCGGAGCAATCTGGGACGACACACGATGGTCAGGATTGGCGGGCCGATGTCCTGTGCCGCCGGCCTGGAAGACCCTGGACCGTCGCCATTGAAGCTCAGGTTCAGCTCCAGGGCGAGGAAGCCTACCGCCAGCGGCAAGAGCGTTATGTGGCTTCAGGCGTTCGCGCTCTCTGGCTGGTCGCTCATGAGCCTGCGGCCCTGCATCATTATTGGCTTAGGCCTGACCCACATCTCCCGGCTTTCAAGACCACAACCTGGAAGGATCAGGATGGCCAACCGGGAGCGCATGTGCTTGTCGATGGCCTGTCGCTCAGCATCTCTGATTTTGTGACCGGTGCCCTCACCGGGCAGCTTCAGTGGTATGGGAATGGTCAGCACGGGATCATCACACTTGTTCTTCGTGAGGACAAATGTTGGCACCGCACCTGCCGAAAAAGAGTTCTCCTGGCCTACAGGGCTGAGGCGCCACATGGGAGACCTCTTGAACTTGAGGTGGTCCAAGCGATGCACGGCTATGCAGACGCCTATGCAAAGGCTCAGGCGGCTCTTCCTGATCTCGCAGAGAGTCCATGGCGCTTCAGAAAAGTTCTCGCGTCGCGCTGTCCCCATTGCAATCGGGAGATCCGGTATCAGCCCGAAGACTGGGCAGGCCAGAGCGCCGCTTATAAGTTGCCAATTGGCATCAATATCCCGGAACAGGGAAGGGAGATCGGCTTAACCGCACACGCCCAGTGGCGCTGGGGGCCCGAGGCTCGGTGGCCCCACTGGGCTCCCCTCGGCGGCATTGGCCCGATCTCCCATCAGCCTCTTGAGATGCGGCCAAGGCGCCTGGACCTCAGGACAGGTTGATGCATCTCGACCCCCGAAATTAACGCGAGAGTCACAGGTCTTGCATCCAGAATGAGGAGCTTGCAGTGCCGCCGAGCTGTGCCTAACAATTGGCGATCAGGAGATCATACATGCTGCACGTTCTGGCCTATATCACTGTAAAGCCCGGTATGCGCGAAACCGTGCTCCGGGAGTTCCAAGCGAACATGCCGGCCGTTCATGCCGAAGAGGGTTGCATCGAGTACGTTCCCGTTGCCGATCTTCCGGCATTCGGACCATCCCAAACCGAACTTGGGCCGGACACCTTTGTCGTGGTCGAGAAATGGGCGAGCCCTGAAGCGCTCAAAGCGCACGCAGCCGCCCCGCACATGCAGGCCTATACTGAGCGGACGGCTGACATGATTGAAGACCGCGTGATCCACGTCCTCTCGCCGCTCTAAAATCCTCCCTGAAGAGTCGCGCTGCGATTGCACGGCATACCGCAACGCGACTCGTCCGAACCTATGCGACATCGCCCCTGCTGCTGGAGCTCTCCTTTGATTACATTCTACTACAACCTTGCCCCCAACCCGATGAAGGTGGCGCTGTGCCTGGAGGAGATGAACCTCCCGTATGAACTCAAGCCCGTGGATACCCGTAAAGGCGAGCAGCACCAGCCGGACTTTCTGGCCATCAATCCAAATGGCAAGGTGCCTGTGATCATCGATCAGGATACCGGCGCAAGGGTCTTCGACTCGAACGCGATCCTGCTCTATCTTGCGGAGAGGACGGGGCAGTTTCTGCCTGACAGCACACCGATTGCGCGGGGTGAGCTTCTCTCGTGGCTGATGTTCATTGCAACGGGCGTCGGCCCATTCTCAGGCCAAGCCGTGCATTTCAAGCACTTTGCCCCTGAGCCCAAGGATTACGCCGTCAATCGTTATCTGTACGAAGCGAAGCGGCACTACGGTGTCATTGATGCCCATCTATCCGGGCAGCGCTACATGGTGCGAGAGACCTACACCATCGTTGACATGGCCCTATGGGGATGGGCGCGCATGGTGCCCTTCATCCTGGGCGAGAACGCATGGGACGACTTCCCGAACCTCAAGCGTCTCTTTGACGAGATCAGCGCTCGCCCGGCCGCTCAGACGGCTGCCGCGCTGAAGGAGCGGCACAGCTTCAAAGCTGAGATGGACGATGAAGCACGCCAACATATGTTCCGACATTTGGCTGCCCCGGCTAGCTGACATTTCAGGCGTGCCGCCGTTCCTCAGTTGAGCCAGCAGAATGGCCGCTGGGCGGAGGTAAGAGCCGTGGAGAGACATAGGGGTCCAGGGGAGTTCCTCGTCGGACGCTGGAAGTGCAGCACCAGATGTGGTGAACAACCCAGGTGCGAAGCAACTGAGGCGGCCGTCTGGCGTTACGTCCCGCAGAATGTCCGATAGACGCGCTGGTGTGGTTCCGGTGGTTCGGAATAGTGGGCGAACGCTGGCTGGTCCTCATAGGGACGCGAGAGGACCATCAGAAGCTCCTCGAACGGAGCAAAGTCGCCCTGCTCCACCGCAGCTTGTATCATCGCCTCCACGCGATGATTGCGCGGGATAAAGGCTGGGTTAACCGCGCGCATGGCAGCTTGGCGCCTGACACCACCTTGCGGTTCAAGGCTCAACCGCTCGCGCCAACGGGTGGCCCAAGCATCATAAGCAAGTGGATTGATGAAGAGGTTTCGGACGGCCTCGTCTCCCTCAAGACCAGCGGCAGCATCGCTCAGCCGCCGGAAGGTCAGGGTGAAGTCAGCCTGGTTCTCAGCCATCGCCTTCAGGAGATCCCCGGCAAGTGTCAGATCTTCCTCTCGCTCCGTCATCAGCCCGAGCTTGCGCTTGAGCCCCGCGTGATAGGCCGCCTCGAACTTGCCCGCGAAAGCTTCGAGCGCCTCGCTCGCTTCAGCCACGGCCTTCTCCTCGTCTTCAGACAGAAGCGGCAGAAGCGTCTCGGCAAGTCGCGTCAAATTCCAGAGGCCGATGCGCGGCTGGTTGCCATAGGCATAGCGGCCCTGCCGGTCGATGGAGCTGAAGACTGTCGCCGGATCGTAGGCATCCATGAAGGCACACGGGCCATAATCGATCGTCTCGCCGGCGATGGACATGTTGTCGGTGTTCATGACTCCATGGATGAAGCCGATGTGCAGCCAACGGGCAATGAGGTCGGCCTGGGCGGCGATCACCTGGTCGAGGAAAGCGCGGTAGGGATGGTCGCTTTCGGCAGCGTGCGGGTAGTGTCGGCCGATGACGTAGTCGGCAAGGAGGCGTAGCCCTTCCGTATCCTGCCGGGCTGCAAAGAACTGGAACGTGCCGACCCGAATATGGCTCGACGCCACCCGGGTGAGAACCGCACCGGGAAGTGGCGTCTCCCGGACAACGATCTCCCCGGTTAACACCGCGGCGAGTGCACGCGTTGTCGGCAGCCCAAGCGCGGCCATTGCCTCGCTGAGGAGATACTCACGCAGGACAGGCCCCAGCGCCGCCCGCCCATCGCCGCGGCGCGAGAAGGGTGTCGGACCTGAGCCTTTGAGCTGAATGTCCCGACGGATGCCATTTTGGTCGACCACTTCACCGAGGAGGATGGCACGACCATCGCCGAGCTGCGGCACGAATTGCCCAAACTGGTGCCCGGCATAGGCCATGGCGATCGGCTCTGCCGCATCCGGAACGCGGTTGCCGGACAAAAGCTCAACTCCATCAGGGCTGGAGAGGTGATCAGGGTCGAGGCCGAGGTGCAACGCAAGGTCCCGGTTCAGCCGGATGAGCCTCGGAGCTATGACGGCTTCGGGTTCAATGCGCGCATAGAACCGATCAGGCAGGCGCGCGTAGGTGTTATCGAAGGGAAAATGAATTGTCATGGTCCAGGCTCACCATTAGGACCACGTGAAATCGTATGAGGCGCTTCAGAAAACAAGAGTCAGACTGTCAATCCAGACTGGGTTCAAGGCACTCCCATTGCAATCTTGTATAACTGATCTGCCCACACGCATGGGAGCAGACTACCCGCTCCACGGTTCTGCTCCCTCCCGGATACCTTGTGCATTAACGATCTGGCGACCCGCACCCTCTAGTCTGCCCCGCTGGGCCCCACGCGTGGGCCTGTCCTGTTGGCAGGCGGAAGGTGTGGGAATGCGGGGCCAAGCTGACTTTTTCTTAGACTACGACGCACCGCCGGGTCCGATCGAGACGGGTCCCGCCAGTGACATTGTCATTAAAGCCAAGCATCGCAGCGAGTCGTTCAGAGCCCCTAACCTTGAGACCGCCGCCCGGATGCTGGAGGCCACAGGTGACTACCGCGTTCTGCGTCGATTGACACCACGCCCCATCGTCGCGTCACGCACCGCTCGCCAGGATGAGAAGATCGCCGTCATCCTCGACACCGAAACCACAGGTCTCGATCATACGAGGGACGAGGTCATCGAACTCGGCATGATTGCCTTCACCTATGATCATGAAGGCCGGATCAGTGATGTGATCGGAACGTTCAATGCGCTGCGTGAGCCGAGCGTAACTATCAGTCCTGAGATCACCCGCCTGACCGGGATCACGCCTGACATGGTCGCCGGCCAACTGCTTGATCTTGAGGCAGTGGAGAAGTTCATCGCGCCAGCGGAGTTGATCATCGCGCACAATGCTCGCTTTGATCGGCCCTTTTGTGAGCGCCTGTCCAAGGACTTTCAGGTCAAGGCCTGGGCCTGCTCTCATTCCGAGATCTCCTGGAGCGGGTTCGGCTTCGAGGGATCGAAGCTGGGCTATCTCCTGACGCAGTGTGGCTGGTTCCACCAGGGGCACCGCGCAGTGGAGGACTGCCATGCCCTGCTTGAGGTGTTGGCTTCTCCCCTGCCGCCGGAGGCTGGTCTCCCTTTCAAGCACCTGCTGGCCTCGGCCCGGAAGTCGCTCCTACGCATCTGGGCGGAGAGCACCCCGTTCGACATGAAGGACGTGCTGAAGGCGCGAGGCTATCGGTGGAATGACGGGACCAACGGACGCCCAAAATCGTGGTGGGTGGAGGTTGATGAGGAGGCCGGCGAGGCGGAGCTCACGTTTCTTCGGCGCGAGGTTTACCGGCGTGAGGTCGAGCCTTACACCCAGAAGATTACTGCCTTCGAGAGGTTTCGGTCGGCACGCTAAGCGGCACCTGCTAGATCCGAACACGGCTGCCCTCACCCGAGACTTTCAGCCTTGAAATCTTGGTTGTGCGCTGCCATCTCATCGCCCGCCGGAGCAACAAGGTTCATCTCACGCCATGACGACTGCTGACACCACTCCCGCCCCTGAGAGCCACACGTTCGAGGCCGATGTCGCCAAGCTGCTGCACCTGATGGTGCACTCGGTCTATTCCGACAAGGACGTCTTTCTGCGCGAGTTGATCTCGAACGGGGCCGATGCCTGCGAGAAGCTGCGCTACGAGGCGATCGCCAACCCTGCCCTGCTCGGCGATGACCCCAAGGCTCGGATCACGCTGCTGATCGATGCCGACAACCGCCACCTGACGGTGGAGGACAACGGCATCGGCATGAGCCGGGACGAGATGATTGAGGCGCTCGGCACCATTGCCCGCTCGGGCACCAAGGCTTTCATGGACCGGATCCAGGCCGCCCAGGGCGGCGAGGGAGCCCAGCTCATCGGGCAGTTTGGCGTCGGCTTCTACTCCGCCTTCATGGTGGCCGACCGGGTCGACGTCGTCTCACGCCGAGCTGGCAGTGAGGAGGCGACGCTCTGGTCGTCCGACGGCCAAGGCTCCTATACGGTCGCGCCCGCAGCACTCGATGAGGCGCCCGCCCGCGGCACGCGAGTGATCCTCCATCTGATGGAGGGTGCCACCTCCTACACGGAGCGGTACCGGCTCGAGCGCATCGTGAAGGAGCAGTCGGGCCACGTTCCGGTGCCGATCTCCCTTGTCGAGAAGCCCGGAGCGGAGCCGCAGGAGGTCGCCGACGGCGCTGCTCTGTGGGTGAAGCCGCGCTCCGGGATCACGCCCGAGGACTACACCGACTTCTACCGCAGCGTGGCCGGCCAGTTCGACGAGCCGGCGCTGACGGTGCATTTCCGGGCCGAGGGCCGCCACGAATACACGGCGCTTGCCTTCGTGCCGGGCTCCACGCCGTTCGACCTGTTCGATCCCGACCGTCACGGGCGGATGAAGCTTTACGTGAAGCGGGTCTTCATCACCGATGAAGCCGAGCTCCTGCCACGCTACCTGCGCTTCGTGCGCGGGCTCGTCGACTCGGCTGACCTGCCGCTCAACGTCTCGCGCGAGATGATCCAGGAGAGCCCGCTTCTGGCCGCCATCAAGAAGGGTGTGACCAATCGCGTGCTCAGTGAACTCGAGAAGCTCGCACAGAACGATGCGGAGACCTACACCAAGGTGTGGGAGACCTTCGGCCCGGTGCTGAAGGAAGGGCTCTACGAGGATTTCGAGCGGCGCTCGACGTTGCTGGGACTGGGCCGGTTCAAGACCACCGGGTCCGGTGGCGGGTGGCGCTCGCTCAAGGATTATGTCGGCTCCCTCAGGGAGAACCAGACGGCGATCTACTACGTGACGGGTACGGATCTCGCCCGGCTCGAGGCCTCGCCGCAGCTCGAAGGCTTCCGGGCCCGCGGCATCGAGGTGCTGCTGCTGCCCGATCCGGTCGACAGTTTCTGGGTCACGGCTGGCGTCGATTACGAGGGCAAGCCGTTCAAGTCAGTAACCCAGGGCGGTGCCGACCTGGCGCAGATCCCGCTGACCGAGGCCCAGGAGAATGCGGGCGCGCCGGCAACGGAGGCGGTGACGGGCTTCATCCAATCCGTGAAGGCTACCCTAGGCGAGGCCGTGGCCGATGTGCGCGCCTCCGTGCGGCTGACGGAAAGCGCCGCCTGCCTCGTGGCACCCGAGACTGGCATGGACCGCCAACTGGAGCGGCTCCTGGCTCGAGCAGGACAGCTGGGATCGGCAGCAAAACCCATCCTAGAGATCAACCCGCGCCATGACCTCATTGTCGCCCTAGCAGATCTCGGAGATGCCGAACAGACACTTCGTGAAGACGCGGCCCATCTCCTGCTGGACGAGGCCCGGATTCTGGACGGGGAATTGCCGGCCGACGCGAGAGCATTTTCGCAACGGCTCGCACGGGTCATGCGGCGGTGCATTTCGAATGGATAGACTGAAACGATTGTACGCGAGAGCGTGGTTTGCAGTCGCCGCGCCTGGCTGCGACTAGTGCCACCTGTGTGTACCACTCGGCAGCCATGAAGCGGTTGTCGTGATCGAACGTCATCATGCCAACGTGGAGGATCGGTACCCTGGCTCACTGGCAGGGATCCGCCACCTGAGACAACAAAGGCGCATCTCATCTATACGTAAAAGTGAAGAGCCCAGCT